>NZ_JBFAGG010000002.1:0-704120 GCF_040653595.1 Sphaerisporangium sp. NPDC051011
GCTTCGACAAACTCGCCAGCCGCTACCTGGCCGGCGCCACCATCGGCTGCATGATGCTCTGGCTCCGCCAACTCGAATTGTCAGACACGCTCTAGGCCCGCCGCCCGTATCCACCTGACGAGGCCCGCCAGAGCGGCGGGCCTCGTTTCGTCATGCTTGCACCTGCCCGCGTCCTGGCTTGTGGTGGTTCACCCACGGGACGGATCACACGGGTCCCGACTTTCCCGTGGAAAAGGCTTGCCTTCGGCATGAGATAGCGCGACTGGGGTCAAGTCTCGGGAATTCCCGCGCGATGTCACGCATCGTGCTATAACAAAGACGCTCCGTCACCTGCCGGGTAAGGGCGTCCCCCAGCGCACAGACGCGCCGGGGGACGCGGCGGGCCGGAGCACCCGTGACCGTGCGCGTAGTTCTCGTGGGGACAAAAGCGATGCGACAACGTGAGCCCAACCTTCTCCTGCGGCACCTCATCGCCGAGGCGGACTTCTCCCACAAGGGGCTGGCCCGCAGGCTCAACGATCTCGGCGTCGTCCGCGGGCTCGCCGGGCTGAGGTACGACCACAGCTCGGTGCTGCGCTGGACGAGCGGCCAGCAACCGCGAGATCCGGTGCCGGCGCTGCTGGGGGAGATCTTCGCGCTGCGCCTCGGCAGACCGGTCACCCAGGAGGACCTCGGTATGGCGGGGGGAGCCACGTCCCTCGACCTCGGGCAGGAATTCACTCACTCGTGGCAGGAGGGTGTCGAGACGGTGACAGCACTATGGAGGGCGGACATGGAGAGGCGCAGGTTCCTCCTCGACTCCGCCTTCGCCGTCGGAGCGGGTTCCACAGGAGCCCTGCGATGGCTGACCCTTCCCATGGGGGCCACACCGCAGGCCGCCGGGCCCCGCAAGGTGGGCGCCCCCGACATCGCCGCGATCCGGGAGGTCACCCGGTCCTTCGGCGAGCTCGACAACCGTTTCGGCGGGGGGCGGGTGCGGGCGGCGGTCGTCAAATACCTCGATTCGTCCGTCGCGCCGATGCTCAAGGACGGCACATACGGCGAGGCGACCGGCAGGGCGCTGGCCTCCGCGGCGGCCGAGGTGACGCGCCTCGCGGGGTGGATGGCCTACGACCTGGAGCAGCACGGCCTCGCGCAGCGCCACCTCATTCAGGCGCTCAGCCTGGCGCGCGGCGCGGGCGACCACGGCTTCGGCGGGGAGATCCTCGCCGGCATGGCCCACCAAGCCATATATATAGGACAACCCCGGCACGCCCTCGACCTGGCCGGGGCGTCACAGCTCTCGGCCCGCCGCGCCGGCATCCCGTCCCTGCTGGCCGAGGCGTACGTCATGGAGGCCCACGCCCACGCGGCGCTCTCCGACGGCGCGGCCTGCGCGGCCGCGCTGCACGAGGCCGACCTCGCCTTCGACCGCCGTAACCCCGAGGACGAGCCCCAATGGATCCGCTACTTCGACGAGGCCTACCTCGCCGCCAAGTACGCCCACTGCTTCCGCGACCTCGGCGACGGACCGCAGGCCGTCCGGTACGCGCGCCGCTCCCTGGACATGGACGGGCGGTACGTCCGCGGGCGCATGTTCAACCTCTCGCTGCTCGCCTCGGCCCACGCCCTGTGCGGGGAGGCCGAGGCGGCCGGTCAGGCCGGCCAGGCCGCGCTCGACCTGGCGGGAGGTCTGCAGTCCGCGCGCACGCGGTCGTCCGTCGCCGACCTGCGCAAGCGGCTGAGACCGCTCGGCGAGGACGCCGGCGTGGCCGCGCTCATCGAGCGCACCCGGCACCTGGCCCCCGCCGCCTGAGGGCGCCCGGAACGCGCGAGCGGGGCCCGCGTAACCGAATACCGGCGGACCGAGAGAGTTGCGGGTGTTCGCCTGGACGAGAAAGGCCCGGCCGAAGCCGGGCCTTTCGTGCGTCGTCCGACGCCTCATGCGCTGCTCGGCCGGTCGCGGCCGAGCGGGCTCACTTGACCGGCTTGGCGATCGGGCCGGAGGCCAGGTTGCTGGCCAGGTTGTAGACGGCGTAGGTCTCGCTGTCGAAGTACGGCGAGGTCGCGAAGTCGTAGCGGTCGTTGCCGTCGGAGTCGCCGACGAGGCTCGTCACGCCGTTGATGTAGCCGAGCCGCTTGGTGCTGCTGTACTGCGTGATCCAGGGGCCGCCCGACGCGCCCGCGGTGAACGAGCACTTGACGGCGATCTGCGCCTCCGCCTTGAACGCCGAGGCCGCGCCCGCGGCGGAGGTCTTGCCGTAGCAGTACTTCGGCGTGTGGCCACTGTAGGGCTTGTCGCCGTCGGGGTGCGGGCCCGCGGGGTAGCCGAAGACGTAGACCGGCTGGCCGATCTTCTGGTTCCAGGCGAAGCCCTGGCCGCCGACGTTGTCGCCGAGACGGCCCGCGTCCTTCCACTCGGGCGACAGCCAGCTCTCCGCCGTCACGCCGTTGTAGACGGTGGCGAAGGCGTAGTCGCTGTCGAAGTCCTCGTAGTTGGCGAAGTCGAAGTGCGTGTAGGCGGACTTGCCGACGTAGATGCCCCAGGGAGCCTTGCCCTGGTAGTAGCCCGGGATGAAGATCCACTCGTCGAGGGTGTCGCGGTTGCCGTCGACGTCGTAGACGCAGTGCCCGGCGGTGGCGACCAGGTTGTGGTACTTGCCCTGGATGGAGGACCCCGAGCACCAGTACGGCTTGCCGTCGAGCATGAAGAACACCTTGCCGATGGTGCGCGGCAGGTTGACGTTCTTCACCTTGGTCGGGGTGACCTTCTCCTGGCCGATCGGCGGGACGACGCCGGTCTTGCCGTCGGGAGCGGCGTCCCCGCCGCCGAGCTTGATCTTGCCCTGCACGGCCGAGTTGTCGGTGAACTTCGCGGCCGCCTTGAGGAGCTTGCCGTTGCCGGCCGTCCAGGTCTTCACCGTCTTCAGAGCCGCAGCCTGGGTGGTGGCCAGGCCGTCGGACGCCGGGGCCGCGGCGGAGGAGGCGGCCGCGGCGGTGGTGAGGGATGCCGCGATCATGCCGGTGGCGATAGCCGCGCCACCGAGGGGAAGCACGAAGCGCTTGACTCGGGTGTTCAATGAGACTCCTTGGTCTGCCGCAGGAGTTGACTCCTGCCTCACTGGTCCCAAAAGGGACAGATGAAACCTATCGGTCTGACCATGAGCAACGTGCCGGGAAAAGTGATCGACCAGGTGGTCGTGGCACCTGGTTCCCGTGCCGCACGGGTGCCTGCCGTCCGGGGCGCTGCCTGGACACGTACAGGTGGAAACGGTCCAAAGACCCCGCCGTACGTGGGAAAACAGCCCCGCACCGCCGATGGAATGTGATGTAAATCACTTCCAACGGCGTTCAAGCGTCGACGTCAAACAGTGCAGGACCCGGCACGGATGCCGGGTCCTGCTGGTGCTACTGCTTGAGCTCTAGCTGGCTAGGACGTCAGGCCTTGGTGACGAAGTCACCGTCGCCGGCGACGATCTTGCCGGACCAGAGGTTGGCGGCGGCCTTGTAGATCGCGTAGGTCTCGCTGTCGAAGTACGGCGAGGTGGCGAAGTCGATGCGGCCGTTGGCGTCGGCGTCGCCGATGAGGCTGGTGACACCGTTGATGTAGCCGAGACGCTTGGTGTTCGTGTACTTCAGGACCCAGGGGCCACCGGAGGAGCCGGCGGTCATGGAGCACTTGAGGCCGATCTGCGCCTCCGCCTTGAAGGCGGCGGCGGGCTTGGCGGCGAAGGTCTTGCCGTAGCACCACTTCGGCGTGACACCGGTGAACGGCTTGTCACCGTCGGGGTGCGCGGCCGCGGGGTAGCCGAAGACGTAGACCGGCTGGCCGATCTTCTGGTTCCAGGTGAAGCCCTGGCCACCCACGTTGTCACCCAGGCGACCGGCGTCCTTGTACAGGACCACGGTGTAGACGGTCTTGTAGTAGTCGACCTGGCTCTTGACCGCGTAGTCCTGGTAGTAGTGCGTGATGATGAACGCACCCTGGTCGGTCGACTTGGCGCCCGGGCCGTCGTACTTGTTGTAGGTCGTCTCGTCGACGATCTCCGTGGTGACCGGCTTGACCTTGGACTTGTGGTAGTTCTTGTCGTCGGCGGCGGAGTTGTCCCACTGCTCCTTGGTGACTTCCTTGGTCGCGGTCGCCGCGCCGTCGGTGCCCCAGGGAACGACGACCTCGGGAGCGCCCGGGATCGGCTTGGTCCACCCGTCGGAAGACTCCTTGCCGCCGTGGTTCTTGAGGGCGGCGTCGAACTCTTCCTTGGTGATCTTGACGTCCTTGGCGGACTTGCTGCCCTGCCACTTGTCGTAGGTCTCCTTGGAGACCTGCTTGGCACCGGCGTAGGTGTAACCGTTGTAGACCGTGACGAAGGCGTAGTCGCTGTCGAAGTCCTCGTAGACCGCGAAGTCGTAGTGGGTGTAGGCGGCCTTACCGACGTAGACGCCCCACGGGGCCTTGCCCTGGTAGTAGCCCGGGACGAAGACCCAGTTGTCCAGAGCGCCGTTCTGGATGCCCTCGTCGAACACGCAGTGCCCGGCGGTCGCGACCAGGTTGTGGTACTTGCTCTGGATCGAGGACGCGGAGCACCAGTACTCCTTGTCGCCGATCGTGAAGAAGACCTTACCGATGGTCTTCGGCAGGTTGATGTTCTTCACCTTGGTCGGCGCCAGCTTCTCCTGGCCGATCGGCGGGACCACGCCGGCCTTGCCGTCGGGGGCCGCGTCGCCACCACCGAGCTTGACCTTGCCCGACTGCTGCGCGTTGTCGGTGTACTGCGTGGCGGCCTTGAGGTTCGCACCACCGTTCGCGGTCCAGTAGTTGCCGATCTTCTGCGCCTCAGTGGCGGAAGCCAGGCTGACGACCTTCTTGGCCGGAGCGGTCGCGGCGTTGGCCGAGGTGACCAGGGTGGCGCCGATCATGCTGGTGGCGGCGATGGCACCGCCCAGAGGGAGGGCGAGACGCTTGACTCGGGTGTTCAAGGAAACTCCTTGGGCTGTCGTGGAACGCAATCGGCGTCCCATGCGTCAGTAAAGGGATAGCTAGGACCATACAGAGAAGATCTTGGACTGTGTGCTCCATTCGGGCTGAATTTTGACGCTCGCCCCGGCGTGACCTTTTCGTGACCATCCAGAGTGGATCTTCTTGGCGTGCCCAAGATCGAGCGCAGGCCGCTTCCTCGCAGATCAGGATGGGTATGTCCCCTATGGGTCCGATGTGACCGATGTGAACCTCTCGGTTCCGCCGGGCGGGGCAGTGTGACGCAGATCACATCGATCGAAGGGAGCCAAATCGGCCCCTCGCTACGTCTAAAGTCCTCCGCTCCCGAGTCGATCTCTCCGGGCACGGGTGCCACGATCTTGTTCCGGCCCTCGGGACGCCCTCAGGGCGCCCGTGTGGCCGTCCGCGGGCCTTTCCGTGATGCTCTCGACGCTTCGGACACGAGGGCGCTCTTCCGCGTACGCCGCGGGCGTCCGGGAACTGCCGGTG
This sequence comes from Sphaerisporangium sp. NPDC051011, assembly GCF_040653595.1. NCBI lineage: Bacteria > Bacillati > Actinomycetota > Actinomycetes > Streptosporangiales > Streptosporangiaceae > Sphaerisporangium > Sphaerisporangium sp. NPDC051011. The sequence continues at coordinate 5,465 of NZ_JBFAGG010000002.1, forward strand.
GCGGGCCTTGATCACGGGGTTCCGCGCGACGATTCCCCCGGAAACGCCAACAGGGCCCGGCACGAATGCCGGGCCCTGCTAGGTGGAACTGTGCTCTAGCTGGCTAGAACGTCAGGCCTTCTTCACGAAGTCGCCGTCGGAGGCGACGATCTTGCCGGACCAGAGGTTGGCGGCGGCCTTGTAGATCGCGTAGGTCTCGCTGTCGAAGTACGGCGAGGTCGCGAAGTCGATGCGGCCGTTGCCGTCGGCGTCGCCGATGAGGCTGGTGACACCGTTGATGTAGCCGAGACGCTTGGTGTTGCTGTACTTCAGGATCCAGGGGCCACCGGAGGAGCCGGCGGTCATGGAGCACTTGAGGCCGATCTGCGCCTCCGCCTTGAACGCGGCGGCGGGCTTGGCGGCGAAGGTCTTGCCGTAGCACCACTTCGGCGTCACACCGGTGAAGGGGGTGTCGCCGTCGGGGTGCGCGGAGGCGGGGTAGCCGAACGCGTAGACCGGCTGGCCGATCTTCTGGTTCCAGGTGAAGCCCTGGCCACCCACGTTGTCGCCGAGACGACCGGCGTCCTTGTAGTACTCGACGGCGTAGACGGTCTTGTAGTAGTCGACCTGGCTCTTGACCGCGTAGTCCTGGTAGTAGTGCGTGATGAGGAACGCACCCTGGTCGGTCGACTTGGCGCCCGGGCCGTCGTACTTGTTGTAGGTCGTCTCGTCGACGATCTCCGTGGTGACCGGCTTGACCTTGGACTTGTGGTAGTTCTTGTCGTCGGCGGCGGAGTTGTCCCACTGCTCCTTGGTGACTTCCTTGGTCGCGGTCGCCGCGCCGTCGGTGCCCCAGGGAACGACGACCTCGGGAGCGCCCGCGATCGGCTTGGTCCACCCGTCCGAGCTCTCCTTGCCCCCGTGGTTCTTGAGGGCCGCGTCGAACTGTTCCTTGGTGATCTTGACGTCCTCGGCCTCCTTGTAACCCTGCCACTTGTCGTAGGTCTCCTTGGAGACCTGCTTGACACCGGCATAGGCGTAACCGTTGTAAACGGTCACGAAGGCGTAGTCGCTGTCGAAGTCCTCGTAGACCGCGAAGTCGTAGTGGGTGTAGGCGGCCTTGCCGACGTACACGCCCCACGGAGCCTTGCCCTGGTAGTAACCCGGGACGAAGACCCAGTAGTCCAGAGCGCCGTTCTGGATGTTCTCGTCGAACACGCAGTGCCCGGCGGTGGAGACCAGGTTGTGGTACTTGCTCTGGATCGAGGAAGCCGAGCACCAGTACTCGTTCTCGCCGATGAGGAAGAAGACCTTGCCGATGGTCTTCGGCAGGTTGATGTTCTTGATCTTCGCGGTGACCTTCGGCTCGCCGCCGATCGGGGGAACCACGCCGGCCTTGCCGTCGGGGGCCGCGTCGCCGCCGCCGAGCTTGATCTGGCCCTTCTGCTGCGACTTGTCGGTGTACTGCGCGGCGGCCTTGAGGTGGGCGCCACCGTTCGCGGTCCAGAACTGGCCGACCTTCTGCGCCTGGGCGGAGGAGGAAGCCATCGACACGACCTTCTTGGCCGGGGCGGTGGTGGCGCTGGCGGTGCCGACCAGGGTCGCACCGATCATGCTGGTGGCGGCGATGGCGCCACCCAGCGGCAGAACGAGACGCTTCACACGGGTGTTCACAAGGAACTCCTTGGTCTGGACGTGGAACGCATCCTGCGCTCCATGCGTCAGTAAAGGGATAGCCAGGAAGATACAGAGAAGATCTTGGACTCGGAAACCGGAATCCGAGGAAATTTTGATCTTCAGTGTCGCGTGACCGTTCCGTGACTTTTGTAAGGCTCCTCTAAGATTCGGCGTTCTTGCGACTTGTCTGATCGTCGATGCAGATCAGTCAAGGCTTGTGGCAGATGTGTCGAATGTGGTGTGTGCGGGTGATTGCCCGCGGTGACGATCGCAGTGTGATACACATCACATCGCTCCGAGGGAGCCATCCCAGTGACCGGCTACGTCTAAGGCGCTTGCGGATGCCCGGAACCCCTGCAAAAGCGCCGATTTAGGTCGTGCCGTTAGGGCCGGAATCGGACCCGCGCAAACCCCGCCCTCTTCCCGTGCGACCCCCACGCCGTTCTCCCCGCGCCCTGTCCGGACGCGAGAATCCCCGCCGGACTCCGGGTCCGGACACGAAAACAGGGCCCGGCACGAATGCCGGGCCCTGCTCAGTCCCTTTACAACCCTCGGCTCACCGGAGCGAGGAGCTCCGGCTCACCGGAAGTTTCAGGCCTTCTTCACGAGCTCACCGTTGGAGGTGACGATCGAGCCGGACCAGAGGTTGGCGGCGGCCTTGTAGATCGCGTAGGTCTCGCTGTCGAAGTACGGCGAGGTCGCGAAGTCGATGCGGCCGTTGCCGTCGGCGTCGCCGATGAGGCTGGTGACACCGTTGATGTAGCCGAGACGCTTGGTGTTGCTGTACTTCAGGATCCAGGGGCCACCGGAGGAGCCGGCGGTCATGGAGCACTTGAGGCCGATCTGCGCCTCCGCCTTGAAGGCGGCGGCCGGGGCGGCGGCGAAGGTCTTGCCGTAGCACCACTTCGGCGTCACACCGGTGAAGGGGGTGTCGCCGTCGGGGTGCGCGGCCGCGGGGTAGCCGAAGACGTAGACCGGCTGGCCGGGCTTCTGGTTCCAGGTGAAGCCCTGGCCACCCACGTTGTCACCGAGACGACCCGCGTCCTTGAACACCGCGACGTAGTAGTTTTCGCCCCGGGTGGACTTCAGCGGGCTCTGCCAGTTGTCGTAGGTCTCCTTGTCGACCTGCTTGATGCCACCGAAGGAGATGCCGTTGTAGACGGTGACGAAGGCGTAGTCGCTGTCGAAGTCCTCGTAGACCGCGAAGTCGTAGTGGGTGTAGGCGGCCTTGCCGACGTACACGCCCCACGGAGCCTTGCCCTGGTAGTAACCCGGGACGAAGACCCAGTAGTCCAGAGCGCCGTTCTGGATGTTCTCGTCGAACACGCAGTGCCCGGCGGTGGCGACCAGGTTGTGGTACTTGCTCTGGATGGAGGAAGCCGAGCACCAGTACAGGTTGCCGTCGGCCACGAAGAAGACCTTACCGATGGTCTTCGGCAGGTTGATGTTCTTGATCTTCGCGGTGACCTTCGGCTCGCCGCCGATCGGGGGAACCACGCCGGCCTTGCCGTCGGGGGCGGCGTCGCCACCACCGAGCTTGACCTTGCCCGACTGCTGCGCGTTGTCGGTGAACTGCGCGGCGGCCTTGAACTTGGCACCACCGTTGGCGGTCCAGAAGTCGCTGACCTTCTGCGCCTCGGCGGCCGAGGAAGCCATCGACACGACCTTCTTGGCCGGGGCGGTGGTGGCGCTGGCGGTGCCGACCAGGGTGGCGCCGATCATGCTGGTGGCGGCGATGGCGCCACCCAGCGGCAGGGCGAGACGCTTGACTGCGGTGTTCAAGGGGGAACTCCTTGGTCTGGCGTGGGGCGCTCCAGCGCCCCATGCGTCAGGAAAGGGATAGCCAGGAAGATAGCGGGATCTACCGGCCGCGCAACGGGCGTGCGGCGATCTGGTCGGCCGTCGTTTCGATCGAGATCTTTTCGTGACCATTGCCGCTCGTGGGCGCTCACAGTCAACTCTCATGATTCTCTGGCCCTTTGCCCAGATGGGGGGTGTAAGTCGCACCTGACCAGCGTTTTTTATACGTTGTACGGGATTGACTGACACGCTCCGTCACCGCGATCGACTGTGACGTAAATCACTCGATTCGATGGAACCGGGAAGCGGTGAAATTCCGTCCCTTGACTGGATCCGCGTCACGGTGAGGTCTCGACCGCTCCGCCCCGAAGAGATCCCGAACCGACGCTCGGACGGATGCGCGCGGGCCCGCGTGTCGCGTGACGGATGGCTGACTCTCCCCCCGCCAGGACGCGAAAAAGGCCCGGACAGGATGCCGGGCCCTCTCGGAATCTGGGACGATCCGCGCGGTCAGTCGGTCTTCTGCCGGGCCGCGTAGGAGTACACGAGATACGTCGCCGTGTTGAAGAGCGGGGACGAGATCGCGTCGTTGCGGCCGTCGCCGGCCAGGGTGTAGGTCAGGCTGGTCACGCCGTTGAGGTACCCGATGCGCCGCGTGTTGTCGTACTTGATCAGCCACGGGCCTCCGCTGGCCCCGGCCGTGAACGCGCAGCCCTTGAACAGGACGCCCTGGTCCAGCTCCCACTTCGGCGCGGCTAGCTTGCTGGTGGCCTTCGTGGCGCACGACTCCATCGTCCGGCCGGTGTAGGGACGGGTCCCGTCCGGCTGCTGGCCGGCCGGGTAGCCGAACGCGTACGCCGCGACGGTGAACCCGCGGTTCCAGGCGAAGCCCTGCCCTCCGACGCGGTTCTCGAGCCGGCCGGTGTCCACGGTCTTGTAGACCGGCTGGCCCTTGGCGTCCTTCTTGACCTGCCCCTTGGCGTCCTTGTCGACGTCCCAGCGGTAGCCGTTGTGGACAGTGACGAAGGCGTAGTCGTAGTCGTAGTCGCCCGTGGCCGCGTACTTCTCGTTGAGGTGCAGCGTGTGGCCGACGTAGATGCCGTACGGGGTCGCGCCGTCGGCGTAGGAGGGGATGAACACCCAGTACTGGACGGGCTTCTCGTTCTTGACGTCGTAGGCGCAGTGCCCCGCGGTGGCGACGACGTTGCCGTACTTGGAGTGCACCGACGAGGCCGAGCACCAGTACTCGGCGTCACCGTTGCGGAAGAACACCTTGCCCACGGTCGGCGGGAGGTTCACGTTCTTGGACTTGGAGACCTTCGCCGCCGTCTTCGGGGGAATCGAACCTTCGAGGGAGGTCGTCGTCGTGCCCGTCCCCGACGTGAGCGCGCCGGTGGACCTGGACGCGGCCGGTGTCGCGGAGGCGCTCGCGGTGCCGGTGGCCTGCGGGCTTGCCGTGGCGGTGCTCGTCGCGGCGGTCCTGGGCGCGTAGCCGTTGGCGTGCTTGAGCCGGTCCGGCGTCCACCAGTCGACGACCTTCTGCATGTCCGCTTCACTCTGCGCCAGGGGGACGGACGTGATGCCGGCGGGCGCCGTCTGATGTGAGGCCCGCGCCTCGACAGGCCCCGCGCCGGCGGACATGATCACGCACGCGGCCGTGAGCGCGCCGCTGAGAGTGAGCGCGATCCGCTTCGCTCGGGGTGGCATTTCGTACCTTCCGGGGTCAGAAGTGTGCAGACAATAGTGAAGGGCGATTTTTCCAGATCAACTACTTTCAGCACAGTACTTGGCCGACCTGGATTCACTTCGTTATCGGACGCCCCACCGATCATCGCGGCGTCGGGCCGGTAGGGGGCCGGATCGTACCCGGGCCCCCTACCTTGCCGTGGTTCGCGTCAGCTCGTCGTAAGCTTCCCGGTCCACAGGTTGGCCGCGTACTTGTAGATGCCGTACGTGTCGCTGTTGAAGTACGGCGTGGTGATCCGGTCGTACCGCTTGTTGCCGTCGGTGTCGAGCGTCAGGCTCACGACGCCGTTGACGTAACCGGTCCGCTTGGCGTTGGAGTACTGGATCAGCCAGGGACCGCCGGTCGCACCGGGGGTGAAGGCGCACTTGATGGCCAGCTGCTCTTCCGCCTTGTACTTCGCGACGGCCGGTGCGGCGCCCGCCTGGCCGTAACACCACTTCATCGTCTCGCCGGTGTAGACCTTGTCGCCATCGAGGTGCGCGGAGGTCGGGTAGCCGAAGCTGAAGTACTTCGACTTCGTGCTCCGGTTCCACGTGAAGCCCTGGCCGCCGACGTTGTCGCCGAGACGGCCCGCGTCCTGGAAGGTCCGGATGTGGAAGACGGTCTTGTAGTACTTGACCGCCGTCGACTCCTGCACCCAGTACTTCACGAAGTAGTGGGTGATGGTGTAGGCAGAGTCGACGATCTTCTTGTAGCCGGGGCCGGTGTACTTGTTGTACGTGACCTCATCGACGATCTCCGTGGAGGTCTTGGAGGGCGCCTTGGAGTAGTTGACCTTGGCGTTCCAGGCCGGAGCCTTGTCGTAGTCCTCCTTGCTGACCTCCTTGAGGACCTTCTTGCCGCCCTTGGTCCCCCAGGGCATGACGATCTCGGTGCCGGTGCTCTTCGACCACGCGTCGGCGGTCTCACCGCCCTTCTCGTCGTACTTCTTCTGGTACTCCTCCTTGGAGATCTCCTCGTCATTCGCCCACTTCGGACCCTTGTAGGCGTCATAGGTGGTCTTGTCGACGATCTTCTCGCCGGTCTGCTTCACGCCGTTGTAGACGTTGACGAAGGCGTAGTCGTAGTCATAGTCCTCGTAGACGGTGAAGTCGTCATGGAGGTTGACCTTCGCGCCGACGTAGATGCCCCACGGCGCCTTGCCCTGGTAGTAGCCGGGGATGAAGACGAAGTTGTCGACGTACTTGTTCTTGTCGGTGTCGTAGACACAGTGGCCCGCGGTGGCGACAAGGTTGTGGTACTTCGACTGGATCGACGTACCGGAGCACCAGTACGGCTTGCCGTCGACCTGGAAGAACACCTTGCCCACGTTGGTCGGGAGGTTGATGTTCTTCGACGAGCCGGCGGTCTTGCCGCCGGCGCCCTGCGGGGCGATCGAACCGGCCTTGCCATCGGCGGAGGCCTTCCGCGTGCTCGCCTTCATCTTGCCGGAGAGCGAGGAGTCCTCGAGGTAGCTCTTCGCGGACTTGAGCTTGCCGGCGGTCCAGGACCCCGCGATGGCCTTCGCGTCGGTCCCGTTCGCCAGCGAGCCGGACTTCACCGGGGAGGGCTTGGCCTGCGCGCTCGCCGCGGTGGTGGTGAGGGTCGCGCCGATCATGCCGGTGGCGATGAGGGCACCACCGAGAGGGAGGATCAGGCGCTTGGCTCGGGTGTTCATTGAGCTCCTTCTATGTCATGGGATGCCCGGGAAGGTCCCATGCGTACGTAAAGAGACTCATCGACCGTACTCCGGCGATCTTGACAACCATCCCCAAACCGGACAAATGCGGCTGTCCGTTATCTGGTTGTTATAAAAGTGCGGGAACCGGAGAGATACCTGGTACGTCGAATTCTGCTCATTCGGCAGGATTCGGCGCGAGATCGGCAAACACACACACGAGGGGGGCGGCGACGGCTCGACGTCCTGCTGGATAGGGGATTCCGATGGGACGACCGCGCATGGGCCTGACCCGACCGATCATCGTCGTGGGCGCCGTGGCGACCCTCAGCCTGACGGTGGTTGCGACCGTGACCCTCGGCGCCGTGGGAGCTCTCTTCCCCCCTGCCCCGCCGGACGCGGTCACGTCCGGCCGCACCCCGGACGCCATATCCCCCGGAATCCCACCGGACGAACACCTCGGCACCGCGCCCCACGCCCCCACCGATACCGAACCGGACGAACACCACCGCGCCGCGCCGGACGTCGAGTCGCCGGACGGACGTGCCGGCGCCGCGCCCGACGTCGAGTCGCCCGGTGGGCCGCCGGACGGCACATCGTTCGGTGATACCCCGCGGAACCGCCTCGCGCCGAACGACCCCATGGCGCCCCCGGCCGCACCGGGGAGCGCGGCGCTCCCGTCCGCTTCGGCGTTCCACCCGTTCCCCGGCGGACCGCCGTCCCGCTCCGGCGCCCACGCGAAGGGAATCAGTCGCGCGCTCCTGCTGACGCTCGCCCGAGGCGAGTCCGTCACCCCCGCCGACCGGATCGCCTTCCTCCAGTGCGGCCCCGCCGGAGGCACCCACCCTCGTGCCTCCGAAGCCTGCCGCCTCCTCGACCCCGTCGGAGGCGACATCACCGACCTCCGCCCCTCCCGCGACACCAACTGCACAAAGGAATACGAACCCATCACCGTCTCCGCCTCCGGCCTATGGGACGGCAATCACCTATGGTTCGAGCGCACATTCGGCAACCGCTGCGAACTCAACGCTTACACCGCAGCCGTTTTCAACTACTGACCGTGGGTGAGGTTCTGGGGGCTGTGTGTGGCGCCGGCGCCTCGGTTATTTGGTGATGATGATCAGGCTGCCGAGGGGGATCTTCGCTATGGCGTCTAGGCCGGCTTTGGGGAGGCGGACGCAGCCGTGGCTTACGGCTTTGCCGAAGACGCCCTTGTCGGGCCAGCCGTGGATGCCGATGGTGCCGGGGCCGCCGTCGTAGGTCTCCAGCTTCTCGGAGTGCATGCCGAGCGGGAGGATCACCGGGCTGTAGTCGACGTCGGACGGGGACAGCGACGCGAGCAGGAAGGTGCGGCCGACCGGGGTCGGGGTCTCCTTGGTGCCGATGGCCACTGGCCAGGAGCCGGTCTCCTGCCCGTCCTTGAGCAGGGTGAGGCGGCGTGAGGTCAGGTTGACGTGGACCTGGTACGGGCTGCGGGTCTGCTTGGTCTTGCCGTCGCCGGTGTGGATCCAGCCCGTGGAGCCGTTGGGCCTGCTCGGAAGGAGCACCCGCACCCATTTGGGGCGGCTCTCGATCACTGGGAGCCAGGTGGGGTCGTCGAGCTGGGTTGTCGGCAGCACGCCGATCGGCGGGCCGCCGGGCTCGGCGTACACGATCTTGGATTTCTCCGGGTGTACCAGCAGACCGTCGCCGGCGGCGAACGGCTGCGGGTCGGGCTGGGCCTTGGGGATCTTCGTCCACGTCGTCGAGTGGGGGAGCGCGGCCCGCTGCTTGGCGGTCAGCTTGACCGGCGCGACAGGCGGGGCGGGTGGAGCCGCGGGCTTGGCGAGTTCGCGGTCGACCTTGCGGTTGGTGAGGACCACCAGCAGGGCGAGGCCCGCGAGTGCGGCGGTGACCGCGGCGATGAGGACGACGGTGGCGCGCGCGGATCGACGGCGAACGGACATGGGACCCCCGGGAAGTACTGGCTCCTGGATGCGGTTGTTCGGCGGCGGTTTCCGGATGCTCGGACGGACGAGGCGGCCCAGGCCGGGGAACGGCTGGTCCATGTGGTCGTACGGGGGTGTGGGCCGTGGTCGGTGGTGGGCTGACGGCGGGTGCGGGGAGCGGGCTGAGGGCCCGCCCGTGGGTCGGGCGGGCCCTAGAGGACGTCCGGACCGTCGGTCACGAACTCCGGATTCGGTTGATCAAGACGTCCGGGCCGGTTTGTCAGCCGGTGACGGCGAAGTGCTGGACCGGCTTCACGTAGTGGTGCTTCTTGTGGTGGAACTTCTTGTACGGCTTGTAGTGCTTGTAGTGCTCGTGGTGGCGGTGCTCAGGAACCCACCGGTGGTGCCGGCTGTCCCAGTGCGAGCGGTGACCGCCGCCGTGGTCGAAGAAGCCCTCGACGTGACGGCGGATGCCCCGGTCGATCAGCGTGACGTGGTTGTTCTCCCTGTGCCACCTGTCGCACAGCCTGTGAATCCGGTCCCTCCGGTGCCTCTCGCGCCTGGAGTTCCCGAAATCGTCGTCGTCGTGGTGGTGGTGCCGGAAGTGGCGGCACACGTGCTCGAGGTCATCGTGGTCGTGGTGGCGGATGCCGCTGGGCTCGTCATCCTCTTCCTCGTCGTCGTCATCCTTGTCCTTGTCCCAGGACTTGTGCTCCTTCTTCTTCTCCTCCTCCTTCTTCTTCCAGTCGTCGCGCTTCTTCTTCTCGTCTTCGTGCTTCTTCTTCCAGTCTTCGTGCTTCTTCTTCTCTTCCTCCTCCTTCTTCATCCAGTCCTCGTGCTTCTTCTTCTCGTCCTCGTCTTCGTGCTTCTTCTTCCACTCCTCGTGCTTCTTCTTCTCGTCTTCGTGCTTCTTCATCCAGTCTTCGTGCTTCTTCTTCTCGTCTTCGTGCTTCTTCATCCAGTCTTCGTGCTTCTTCTTCTCTTCCTCCGCCTTCTTCTTCCACTCCTCGTGCTTCTTCTTCTCCTCTTCGTCCCTCTCCTTCTTCTTCTTCCATTCGTCCCTGTCCTCGACCCTCTGGATCAGCACGGGCGACGTGCTGGGGTCGAACGAGGCGTTGCCCTGGTAGAAGGCGGTGATGTTGTGGAACCCATCGTCCATGCTTGAGGTCGAGTAGGCCGCCTGCCCCGTCGCTTCGAGCGGGGCGCTGCCGAGCTCCTTGGAGCCGTCACGGAAGACGACGGTGCCCGTGGGAATGATGTTGGTGCCGGTCGCCCGCACCGTGGCGGTGAAGGTGACCGAGTGCCCCTTCGAGGAGGGGTTCTGGGACGAGGTCAGCGTGGTGTTGGTCGAGATCTGCCGGCGGACGGTGACGACGAATCCCGTCTTCACGGGGCTGGACGGAAGCAGGGACGCTGCCTTCGCGCCTTGCGGCGCCTGGATCGCGTACGCGCTGCCGGGAGTGGCGGCGAGTACGCCGACCGCGAGAGCGCCCGTGAGAGCTGCCGTCAGCCATGAACGACCGACATTACGTTGGAGAGACCGTGAGTGACCGACGTCTTTCATAAAGCGGTCCTTTTCTTTTTGCAGTTCAAAGTAAAGGAGCACCTCGATGCTGGCGCGCCTGCATGACCGACCCTACTCACGGTCGACCTCAATACCGTTGTCCGACATGCGGGAGATTCGCGCGAGCGGTGACTTAATTGCAAAAAACAGAAGGTTGCTACGCGTCCATTTTTCGTGATAAGTCGGGCGGAGGGTCGCGCATCTCCGCAGGCGGGAAGCCCTGTCGTAGCGGAGAAAATGTGCCGGTGAAGATCGGCGCGGGCGTGTCCAGCGAATCCGGTCGCACCCCGGAAAATTTTTCTCGGACGGCGTGTCGGGGCGCCGGTGTGTCATTCTTTGGCGGTCGTCGCGGCCTTGCTCCGGCAACCGCCGCCGACGTAGATGATCAACGGAAATAGGTGCATTGTGAGCCATGGCCGCTATTAGCGAATTCGCGGTGATCTATACCTTTGCGGCCGGGGGCGTACGCGGGAACCGGTTCGGGGTCGCGGAGAGCCCAGGGCATGCCGAGGTCGCGGGGAGCCCGGGGGATGCCGGGGTCGCGGGGAAGGCGGGGGATAGGGTTCCGCCATGTTCGCCGTAACGTGCACAGCCACCGACCCCGACAACCCTCTCGCCGGGCTCGCCCTCGGCGAGCACCCCGAGCCGGTGGTCCCCGACGGGTGGACCACGGTGACCGTCCGGGCGGCCGCGCTCAACCACCACGACCTGTGGACGCTGAAGGGCGTCGGCATCCGCCAGGACCGTCTGCCCATCGTCCTCGGCTGCGACGCCGCCGGGGTCGACGAGGACGGCAACGACGTCATCGTCCACTCGGTGATCGGAACGCCCCTCCACGGGGACGAGACCCTGGACCCGAAGCGCTCGCTGCTCTCCGAGGTCCACGACGGTACGTTCGCGGACAAGGTGGCGGTGCCGCGCGGCAACCTCGTGCCGAAGCCCGCCGCGCTGTCGTTCGAGGAGGCCGCGTGCCTGCCCACGGCGTGGCTCACCGCGTACCGCATGCTGTTCGAGAAGTCGGGCCTGGAGCCGGGCTCCACCGTGCTGGTCCAGGGCGCGGGCGGCGGGGTGGCCACCGCGCTGATCGCGCTCGGCCGGGCGGGCGGCTACCGCGTCTGGGCGACGAGCCGCTCGGAGGAGAAGAGAGCCAGGGCACTGGAGCTCGGCGCCGACCAGGCGTTCGCCACAGGGGCGCGCCTGCCCGAGCGGGTGGACGCCGTGATGGAGACCGTGGGCCAGGCGACCTGGGAGCACTCGCTGAAGTCGCTGCGTCCCGGCGGCAGGATCGTCGTCTCCGGCGCGACCAGCGGCGCGGTGCCCCCGGCGGACCTGCAGCGCGTGTTCTTCCTGCAGCTTTCGGTGGTCGGGTCCACCATGGGGACGCGGGAGCAGCTCGGGCGGCTGGCCAGGTTCATGGAGCAGACGGGCGTGCGCCCGGTCGTGGACCGGGTGCTGCCGCTGACGCGGGCCCGGGAGGGGTTCGCGGCGCTGGACGAGGGCGAGGTCTTCGGGAAGATCGTCTTCACCGGCTCGGCGTCCTGAGCGAGGGAAGTGGCCTCCGGACGGCACGTCGAAGCCCGTCCGGCCGTGCCGTCCGGAAGCCGAATATGAACAACCGGTCGCCGGGCATGCCGGTGCCGACTTGTGGGTTCGGGTTCCTCTCCATGGCGGTGCCGACGAACCTTCACCGGTCACCCACCGTAATGGGCTACCGGGGCCTCAGACCTGCTTTTCACCGTATCGACACCGAATGATCGGCAACGGTCAGGCCGCCAGTCGGCGAAGGGGCCTGGAGCGGCGGGGGGACGGCGGGCCGGCCGCCGCGGGCGGGGAATCGGCCGGTCCGAAAGAGGCCTCGGCGACGGCGCGAGCGACGGCCGGGGCCTCGGGGACGGCGCGGACGACGGCCGGTGCGGCGGCGGTGGCCGCGCGGACCTCGATCCCGTCCGCCGGCGTCACGCGGAGGGGTTCTGCCGGGCCCGCGAGCGGCGCGTCCCCGGATCGCGGGCCCGCGCGCAGGAGCGGCGGGCGGAACCCGTAGAAGATCATCATCGGAGCGCGGACCGGATGCGGGTGGCGGCCTCGTACAGCGCGTCCTGGGCCGTGGCCAGCGCCTCCTCGGTCACCGAGGACGCCGCCGCCGCGCCGCGGATCTCCTCGACGAACTCGGCGAGCATCTGCCCGAGCTCCGCGTCGCGGTCGCGGGAGCCGCGGCCCTCCCAGGTGTCGCCCCAGACGCCGCGCAGCCAGTCGTCCTTCCAGCGCTGGGACTCCTCTTTCCAAGCCCGCTTCTGGCGCGCGAACTCCTGCTTCTGCTCCTGCCAGGCGTGCTTCTGCTCGCGCCACGCCCGCCGGTACTCCTCCCGGGCCGAACGCAGGTCCTGGCGGGCCTCGCGCTCGTCCTCACGGGAGTTCTGGCGGACCTCCCGCGCCATCTGGGTCAGCTCGTCGCGCAGGGAGCGGACGGTGTCGCGCACGTCCTCCTTGACCTCGCGCGCGATGTCGCGGACCGACTCGGAGATCTCCTGTTCGAGCTCGGCGAGCTCGTCCATGCGCGCCTCCAGCTCGGCGCGCCCCTTGCCGGTGATGGTGAAGACCTTCTTGCCGTCCACGACCTCGTGGGTGACCAGGCCTTCCTCCTCCAGCCGGGCGAGCCGGGGGTAGATCGTGCCGGGCGAGGGGGAGTACACGCCGAGGAAGCGGTCCTGCAGGAGGCGGATCACCTCGTAGCCGTGCCGCGGGCTCTCCTCCAGCAGCTTGAGCAGGTAGAGCCGGAGGCGTCCATGGGCGAAAACGGGACTCACTGGTCTCTCCTCAGAAGCGTCACATCGGCGGACACCGTGGTGGCCGACAGCGAGGCCATGCCCCCGCCGAGCCGGCCGGACACCGACTTCAACCCGGGGAAGCTGGACTTGCCGAGGCCCGGGAACGAGCTGTGCAGGCGGCCGGACGCCGAGCGCAGCGTCACGTCGCCGTCGGTCTCGCCGGGCAGGCGGACGACGATGGCGCCCGACACGCTGTTCAACGTCACGTGCCCCGTGGGGGTGAGTTCGAGGTCGGCGGTGATGCGGCCGGACACCGTGTTGACGCGCAGGCGCCGGGGCGTGCCCGCCGCGACGGTGAGCTCGCCGGCGACGCTCGTGAACGACAGGTCGCCGGCCAGGCCGCGGCTCTCGACGGCCCCGGAGACGGTCTCGGCCTCGATCTCGCCGCTCACCCCGTCGAGGACGATCTCGCCGGAGACGCTCTTCACGTTGGTGCGGTTCTCGAAGCCGGCCACCACGGCGGACGCGGAGATCACGCCCGCCTGGACCGGGCAGTCCTTCGGGACGGTCAGCGTGACCGTGGCGGCGCGCCGCCCGGGGCGCAGCCACCCGAGGATGCCGTCCCAGGTGAGGTCCTTGTAGGCCACGGTGAGGCGGCCGTTCTCGTCGTGCTCGACCAGGAGCGGCGGAGGGTCGATGTCGCTGACCTCCAGGCTGGGAGGACCGTCGCTGGCCAGCACGGCGAGGCGGCCCGCGACGATGCGGACGTCCAGCGCGCTCACGGCGTCGAACGTCAGTTGCTCTGGCTTATCGATGGTCCATGTGGGCATGGCCGGCCTCGCCCCTTCGACGGTGTTCCACGGCTAGCTTCCACTAGACACGATATATCGCGTACTCGTCAAACTCAAGATGTATCGCGTTACGCGTTCCGGTGGCCGCCCGAGCCGTCCAGGAAGAATCCGGCGGTCGTCAGTCGTCCTCGTCGTCGAGGCGGGCGAGCCAGGTGGCCAGGCGCTCGACGGGCGTCTCGAACTCGGGGTTCAGGTCGACGAACTCGCGCAGCCGCTCGGCCAGCCAGCCGATGCCGACCTCCTCCTCGCCGCGCCGCTCGACCAGCTCTTCGATACCCCTGTCGGTGAAATACATCGCATCTCCAGGCCATGACCAGACATAAGGGGAAGTCCCCCACAGAACCGCCTGTGGGGGACTTCCATTTCCGATGAAACCGCCGGTGGACGGGCCCGCGCGGGGCCCGCGGCCACTAGCCCAGGCTCTCGGCGATGATGTGCTCCAGCTCGGCGTCGTGCGCGGCGTGCGAGCCCACCGCCGGGGAGGAGTTGGCCGGACGCGAGACCCGCCGCAGCCCCCGGCCCCCGAGCAGGCCGGGCTCCTCGGTGAGCTTGAGCGCGAGGTACGGCCACGGGCCCATGTTGATCGGCTCGTCCTGCGCCCAGACCAGCTCGGTGTCCAGGCCGTAGCGCGACAGCTCGGTCCGCAGTTCCTCGGCCGGGAACGGGTAGAGCCGCTCCAGCCGGACGATCGCGACGTCCGTGCGCCCCTGCTTGTCGCGGGCCGCCGCCAGGTCGTAGTACACCCGGCCCGAGCACAGCACCACGCGCCGCACGCCCGAGGGGTCGACCGTGGAGTCGCCGATGACCGGCCGGAACGCGCCCGAGGTGAACTCGGCCGTCGCCGACGCCGCCGCCCGGAGCCGCAGGAGCGACTTCGGCGTGAAGACGACCAGCGGACGGTGGCGGTTCGACAGCACCTGCCAGCGCAGCAGGTGGAAGTAGTTCGCCGGGGTGCTCGGCTGCGCGACCGTCATGTTGTCCTGCGCGCAGATCTGCAGGAACCGCTCGATGCGAGCCGAGGAGTGGTCCGGGCCCTGGCCCTCGTAGCCGTGCGGCAGCAGCAGCACGACCGAGGAGCGCTGGCCCCACTTCTGCTCGCCCGACGAGATGAACTCGTCGATGATCGACTGCGCGCCGTTGGCGAAGTCGCCGAACTGCGCCTCCCAGGCCACCAGGGCGTCCGGCCGCACGACGCTGTAGCCGTACTCGAAGCCCATGGCCGCGAACTCCGACAGCAGGGAGTCGTAGACGTAGAACTTCGTGGTGCCCTCGTTGAACGCCTTGAGCGGGGTGTGCTCCTCGCCGGTGACGCGGTTGACCAGCACGGCGTGCCGCTGGCCGAACGTGCCGCGGCGGGAGTCCTGCCCGACGAGGCGGACCGGGTGGCCGTCGATCAGCAGCGAGCCGAAGGCCAGGGCCTCGCCCATCGCCCAGTCGATCTGGTCCTCGGTGACCATCTGGCCGCGGCGCTGGAGCAGCGGGGCCAGGCGCGGGTGGACGGTGAAGCCCTCCGGCAGCGTGAGCTGCGTCTCGACGACCCGCTTGATCACCTCTTCGGAGATGCCCGTCGGGGTGTCGTCGTGCGACCACGGGACGACCTCGCCGGGGGCGGGCTTGACGACCGCGCCCGGCTCCAGGGGCCGCTTCCCGGCCTCGCGCGTCTCGGTGAACGCGCGCTCCAGCTGCTCCTGGTAGTCGCGCAGGGCCTGCTCGGCCTCCTCGACCGTGATGTCGCCCCGGCCGATCAGCGCCTCGGTGTACAGCTTGCGGATCGACCGCTTGGCGTCGATCAGGTCGTACATCAGCGGCTGGGTGAAGCTCGGGTTGTCGGTCTCGTTGTGGCCGCGGCGGCGGTAGCAGATCAGGTCGATGACGATGTCCTTGCGGAACGTCTGGCGGTACTCGTACGCCAGCCGGCCAACGCGGACCACGGCCTCGGGGTCGTCGCCGTTGACATGGAAGATCGGCGCCTGGATCATGCGCGCGACGTCGGTGGCGTACACGCTGGACCGCGACGAGGCGGGCGAGGTGGTGAACCCGACCTGGTTGTTGACCACGACGTGGACGGTGCCGCCGGTGCGGTAGCCGCGCAGCTGCGACAGGTGCAGCGTCTCGGCCACGACGCCCTGGCCGGCGAAGGCCGCGTCGCCGTGCACCAGCACGGGCAGGACGGTGAAGCCTTCCTCGCCGCGCTCCAGAAGGTCCTGCTTGGCGCGGACCACGCCCTCCAGGACGGGGTCGACCGCCTCCAGGTGGGAGGGGTTGGCCACGACCGAGGCCGCGATCTTGTTGCCGTTGGGGGCCGTGAAGTCGCCGGACGCGCCGAGGTGGTACTTCACGTCGCCCGAGCCGTGGGCGCTGCGCGGGTCGAGGTTGCCCTCGAACTCGCCGAACACCTGGGCATAGGACTTACCGACGATGTTGGCGAGGACGTTCAGCCGGCCGCGGTGGGCCATGCCGATCACGACCTCGTCGAGGTGCTCGTCGGCCGCCGCGGAGATCACCGAGTCGAGCAGCGGGATCAGCGACTCGCCGCCCTCCAGCGAGAAACGCTTCTGCCCGACGTACTTGGTCTGCAGGAACGTCTCGAACGCCTCGGAGGTGTTCAGCCGGCGCAGGATGTTGAGCTGCTCCTCGCGGCTGGGCTTGGCGTGCGGCTTCTCGACCCGCGCCTGGATCCAGGCCCGCTCCTCGGGGTTCTGGATGTGCATGTACTCGATGCCGACCGTGCGGCAGTACGAGTCGCGCAGGACGCCGAGGATGTCGCGCAGCTTCATCAGCGGCTTGCCGCCGAAGCCGCCGGTCGCGAACTCGCGCTCAAGGTCCCACAGCGTCAGGCCGTGCGACTTGATGTCGAGGTCGGGGTGCTTGCGCTGGTTGTACTCGAGCGGGTCGGTGTCGGCCATGAGGTGGCCGCGCACGCGATAGGCGTGGATCAGCTCGATGACGCGGGCCGACTTGGCGACGTCGTCGTCGTGGCTGGCCGAGATGTCCGCGACCCAGCGCACCGGCTCGTACGGGATGCGCAGCGCCTGGAAGACCTCGTCGTAGAAGCCGTCCTCGCCGAGCAGGAGCCGGTGGATGTTGCGCAGGAAATCGCCGGACTGGGCGCCCTGGATGATGCGGTGGTCGTAGGTGCTGGTCAGCGTCATGACCTTGCTGACCGCGAGCCGGTTGAGCGTCTCGGGGGAGGCGCCTTGGTACTCGGCGGGGTACTCCATCGCGCCGACGCCGATGATCGTGCCCTGGCCGGGCATGAGACGCGGGACGGAGTGGACCGTGCCGATCGTGCCGGGGTTGGTCAGGCTGATCGTGGTGCCCGCGAAGTCGTCGACGCCGAGCTTGCCGGCCCTGGCCTTGCGGACGATCTCTTCGTACGCCATCCAGAACTGGCGGAAGTCGAGCGTCTCGGCGTTCTTGATCGAGGGCACGAGGAGCTGGCGGGTGCCGTCGCTCTTCTGCACGTCGATGGCCAGGCCCAGGCCGACGTGGGCAGGCTTGACCAGGGTCGGCTTGCCGTCGATCTCGGCGTAGGAGTGGTTCATGTCCGGCATGGCCGCGAGCGCCTTGACGATCGCGAAGCCGATGAGGTGGGTGAACGACACCTTGCCGCCGCGGCCGCGCGACAGGTGGTTGTTGATGACGATCCGGTTGTCGATCAACAGCTTGGCCGGGACGGCGCGCACGCTGGTGGCCGTCGGGACGGTCAGGCTGAGGTCCATGTTGGCGGCCGTGCGGGCCGCGGCGCCGCGCAGGCGCACTTCCTCGGCCTCGGCCGGGACCGCGACGGCGGGCTTGGCCTTCGGGGCCTGCTCGGACTGCGGGGGAGGTGCCGGAGTCGTCTTGGGCGCCTTGGGGGCGGCCTTGGCCGGTGCGGCCTCGCGTGCCGGAGCCGCCGTGGCGGTGGACGGAAGAGCGGCCTCGGCCGTCTCGCCGTTGACACCGCCCGGCACCGGGACGCGGCTCGTACCGGAATCGGGGTTGTAGTCAGCGAAGAAGTTCCACCAGGCACGGTCCACAGACTCCGGGTCCTGGAGGTACTTCTGATACAGCTCGTCGACAAGCCACTCGTTCTGGCCGAAGTTGGCCAGCGGGTTTGTCCGTGACGACTCAGACGACACGGCGGAAATCGCCCTCTTCCGCAGATCGGCGTTGTTGAAATGAGGAACCTGTCCAAGGCTACTCGCCCAAATAGGTGGCGTGTGCGCTCTCGGGCGGGCTCACCGCCCGATCATCCCAGGACCGTTCAAACTGGTCACGCCCGGGTAGTCCGTCCGGGGGGTGAGGTCATGCTCACCTCGGAGGTGAGGTTCCTGCCACGGAGTCGCCAAGGCTTGGCCGGCGGCGCCGCGACCATGGGCGGGCGGGGGTCGTGAGGGCCCGCCACGTCTCATTCCATGATACGCGGCGTCTCACCATGGAGGGGAACCTTTTCTAGGAGGGGCCCACCAGGCGGGACTCGATCCGCACGCCCGGGGTGATCTCGCGCAGGCGGGCGACCAGCTCGTCCCCGGCCGCCGACAGCTCGTCCGCCGGCATCGGCGCGAGCCGCTCCAGCAGGAACAGCGCGTCGGTGGTGGCCTCGGTGATGCGGGTGCGCACGCACTGCCGCCAGTTCCACCGGCGGCAGGTGACCCCGCGGTCGTCCCGCCAGGCGACCTCGCCGATCTCGGGGTGGTCGACGACGATCTCGCCCTTGTCCATCGCGTCGAACGGCTCCTCGCCGGTCGCGCGGACCAGCCGGGCCGTGCCCTCGTAGTGCCCGAGGTCCTCGCCGCCGATGGGCAGGACGTGCCGGACGCTGACCGCGTTGTACGCGTCCACGACGAGATTGATCTCGGGCAGGGGGAGGCGGCGCACCAGGGCGTCCACGGACGGGCGCGTGCGCTGCGGCTTGGCGCCGAACGACCGGTAAGCGTCCTGCCAGGCGGCGATGTTCTCGTGCGACGGCTCCACGGCCGCGGCCGCCGCCTCGGCGAGCCACGCGCGGGAGCGGTCGTCGGAGGGGCCGTTGACCAGCCCGTACGCGCCGATCACGAGCACGCGGAAGTCCGGGCGCAGGTCGGTCACGGCCTCGTCCACCCAGATGGCCTCGATCATGCGCCTACCCTAACGGCCGCGGGCGGCGCTCCCCGCGCGTGTTCCCGAGGGACGGCAGGGCGGGCCGCCGCCCGAGAGCCGCAAAGACCTCTTTGCAAAGGAGACTTTGCAAAGTTACCTTTGGAGACATGAGCGAACCCGCGGGCGTGTACCGCGTCACCGATCCCCGGACGCTGAAGGCCGTGGCCCACCCGCTGCGCGTGCGGCTGCTAGGCGCGCTGCGCATGGAAGGTCCCGCGACCGCCACCGAGCTGGCCGTCCGGTTCGGCGAGAGCTCCGGCTCGACCAGCTACCACCTGCGCCAGCTCGCCAAGTACGGCTTCGTCGAGCAGGACCCCGAGCAGCGCGACGCGCGCGAGCGCCGCTGGCGGTCCGTCCACCGCTACACCGCGTGGAGCGAGCTGGAGCTGGGCGACACCCCCGAGGGCCGCGAGGCCACGGGGTTCATGCGCGACCGGCAGTTCGAGGTGCTCGCCCGCGACCGCGAGCGGTTCGAGCGCGACCGCGCGTCGTGGGGCCCGGCGTGGATGGAGGCGGCGGGCATGTCGGACGACGTCGCGCGCCTCACCCCCGCGTCCCTCACCCACCTGTACGAGCGGGTCACGGCCATGATCCGCGAGCTGGAGGAGCAGGACGAGGGCAACCCGGAGGCCGAGCGCGTGTCCATCCACACGGCGGCCTTCCCGACCAAGGGGTACCACGGGTGACCGGCCTCGCCACCGCGCCCGCCGCCCGCGTGCTCTCGCCTCGCTCGGCCTTACGCCGGTACGGGCTGATCAGCGCCCTGACCTGGCTCCCGCCGGGCCTGATGATGTCGTCGATGGTCCTGCTGATGTCCGCGCGCGGCCTCGACCTCGCCGAGGTCGGCGTGGTGATGTCCTGCTACTCGGTGACGGTCATCGTGCTGGAGCTGCCCACGGGCGGCCTGGCGGACGTCCTCGGACGGCGCGCGGTGCTCGCCGCCGCGGCGCTGTTCATGATGGCGGGCATGGGCCTGCTGGCCGTCGCGGGGTCGTTCTGGCCCTTCGTGGCCGCCTCCGTGCTCAAGGGGATCGCCCGCGCCCTGTCCAGCGGGCCGCCCCAGGCGTGGTACGTGGACACGCTGCACGCCGCCGAGGGGCCGGACGCCGATCTGAAGCCCGGTCTGGCCAGGGGAAGCGCCATGAGCAGCGCGTCCCTGTGCGCCGGCACGCTCGTGGGCGGGACGCTGCCGCTGGTCGTCCCCTGGGGCCTGGCGGCGCCGATGGTCGCGGCGTCGGCGTCGGCGGTCGCGCTCTTCGTGGTCGTGCTGGTCGCCATGCCCGAGCCGCCGCACCCCCGCCCCTCTCTGCGCTCGGTGCTGCGGGACGTCCCGGTCACCATGGCGGCGGGGCTGCGGCTCGGCGTCGCCGACCGCGGGCTGCGCCGGCTGCTGTTCGTGGCCTTCACCCTGGGGATCGCGCTCAGCTCCGTCGAGGTGCTCACGCCTGGCCGGCTGGCCGAGCTGACCGGGGACCGCGAGTGGGCGAGCTTCCTCTACGGGCTGGTGACGGCGGCGGGCTTCGGTGCGAGCGCCGCCGGGTCCTGGATCGCACCCGGGGTGGTGCGCCTGCTACGGGGTCCGGTCGCCGCGGCGATCGCCGGGACGGCGGCGGGGGCGTGCGCGCTCGGCGGCCTGGCGGCCTCGGCCGTGCTCACGGGGGCGGCGGGCGTCGCGGCCATGATCGGCGCGTACGTGCTCATGTTCGCCGCCGGGGCCGTGCCCGAGCTGGTGCGGAACGAGATGATGCACCGGCGCGTGACCACCTCCCGCCGCGCGACGCTGATGTCGGTCGACTCGCTCCAGCTCCAGTTCGGGGGCACGACCGCCACGCTGGGCCTCGGTTTCCTCGCCTCGCGGGCGGGCGTCGGCGCGGGGTGGGCGGTTGTGGGCGTCGTCGTGCTGGCCTCCGCCCTGCTCTACTTACGGGTGCCGCCGTCCGGAGCACACCCCGAGTAGAACAACATTCGGTGACCGGTGCACAATCGACTACGACGGA
The DNA here is from genome assembly GCF_040653595.1 of Sphaerisporangium sp. NPDC051011. NCBI lineage: Bacteria > Bacillati > Actinomycetota > Actinomycetes > Streptosporangiales > Streptosporangiaceae > Sphaerisporangium > Sphaerisporangium sp. NPDC051011. The sequence continues at coordinate 26,551 of NZ_JBFAGG010000002.1, forward strand.
GGCCGTAGGGAAGGGAGCCGGGATGCGCGACCAGGTGGCCGGTGACGCGGATCCGGGCGCGCGGGCCCGGAAGACCCACAAGAGAAGGGTGACGCCGGCCAGTGAGGAGCAGCGCGACGCCTGGCAGAGCGGCGCCCTCCCCGGCGTCGAGCGGGTGCGCCCCGGGCTGTGGTCGATCCCGGTGCCGATTCCGATCAACCCGCTCAGGTACGTCCTGGTGTACGCGCTGGAGCTGCCGGACGGCGTCGCGATCATCGACGCGGGCTGGAACACCGACGAGGCGTACGACGCGCTCGCCGCGGGGCTGAAGGTCGCCGGGTACGAGATGGGCGACGTGCGCGCGGTGCTGGTGACGCACATCCACCCCGACCACTACGGGCTCGCGGGCCGCGTCCGGGAGAACTCGGGCGCCTGGATCGGCCTGCATCCCGCCGACGCGCGCCTGCTGAGCGGCCGGTACGACGACGCGCTGGTCGACGAGCTGATCGCCCGCGAGCGCGTGATGCTGGCCCGCTCGGGCGTGCCGCCGCTCACCGTGGAGGAGCTGAGCGGGGCGTCCATGATGATCCGGCACTACGTGTCGATGGGCCGGCCCGACCGGCTGATCGAGGACGGCGCCGACCTGGACCTGCCCGGCTGGGACCTGCGGGCCGTGTGGACGCCGGGCCACTCGCCCGGTCACCTGTGCTTCCTGTCGCCGTCGCGGCGGGTGCTGTTCTCGGGCGACCACGTGCTGGCGCGGATCACCCCGATCGTGGCGGTCCACCCGCAGTCCGCCCCGGACCCGCTGGCCGACTACCTGGACGCGCTGGCCGCCGTCCGGTACTTCGAGGTGGACGAGGTGCTGCCCGCGCACGAGTACCGCTTCCTGGAGCTGGCCGAGCGGGTCGAGGACGTGATGGCGCACCACGGCAGGCGGCTGGCGGAGATCGAGGCGGCCGTGGCGGGCGCGGACGGCGTCGCCTGCTGGGACGTCACCACGGGTCTGACCTGGTCGCGGCCGTGGGAGACGATCCCGCCGTTCATGCGCAGGGCCGCGACGAACGAGACCCTCGCCCACCTGGTCTACCTGGAGGGCAAGGGCCGGCTGCGCCGCGTGCCGGGCGAGCCGGACCTGTGGTTTCCGGCGACATGATATTCCATGGAATACAAGTAGGGAATATTGACATTACGGTTCGGTCTACGTAGTTTTTCGAGCATGAGCCAGAAGCCCCTGACCCGGCGCCTCCACGTGGATCTCGGCCACGTCGCCGGCGCCCAGTGTCGCCGCGCGCGCTGAGAAGGGCAATCTCTGAGCAGCACCGCACCGGCCGGAATGGCCGGTGCCGTCGCGGGAACCGGGAGAAGATGAGTGGTGAGCGACAGATGAGCTTCGTGACGTTGGTGGGCAATCCCCGGGAGGGTTCGCGGACGCGGACGGTCGCCGAGCGCGCGGCCGAAGTGATCGCCGGGCGCCTCGGACACCCCGGCGAGCGTGACGTGATCGATTTGGCCGGACTGGCCCCGAGACTGCTGGACCCGCAGCCCCCGGCCGAGGTGCGCGAGGCGCTGGAGCGCGTCGTCGCGGCGAAGGTGCTGCTGGTGGCGAGCCCCACGTACAAGGCGACCTACACCGGGCTGCTGAAGGTGTTCCTCGACCGGCTGAAGCCCGAGGCGCTGGCCGGCGTGACGGCGCTGCCGATCCTGGTCATGGGCGACCCCAAGCACTCCCTGGCCGTCGAGACGCACCTGCGGCCGCTGCTGGTCGAGCTCGGCGCGACCGTCCCGACCCCGGGGCTGGCCCTGCTCGAATCCGACATCGCCGCTCCCGAGGAGGTGCTGGGCCGGTGGGCGGACCGGGTGGCGCCTCAGATCGCGCTGACCGAAGGCGTGACCGTATGACCGACACGCTGGCCGAGTCGGCCGTCGACAACCAGCGGTTCCGCGAGGCGCTGGCCGTGCACGCGGCCGGGGTCGTCGTCGTGACCGCGTGGACCGACGGCGTGCCGGTCGGCCTCACCGCGACCTCCTTCTCCTCCGTCAGCCTCAACCCGCCGCTCGTTTCCTTCTACGTCGACCAGTCCTCGACCACCTGGCCCTGGCTGCGGCAGGCGGACGGCTTCGCCGTGAACGTCCTCGCCAGCGACCAGGCCGACCTCGCCTCCCGCTTCGCCCGCAAGGGCGTCGACCGGTTCGCCGCGCCCACCACCTGGACGCCGGGGCCGGGCGGGGTGCCGCTTCTGGACGGCGTCTCCGCGCACCTGGTCTGCGAGCCGCACAGCACGGCCGAGATCGGCGACCACATCCTGGTCGTGGGTCTGGTAACCGGAACGCGGGTCGGCTCGCCCGGCCGTCCCCTCATCTACCACCAGGGCCGGTTCGGCCGCTTCACGCCGCACTCCTAACCATTCCTAACCTTCTTTCCTATTACTCTCGATGACACCGCTCAGGCAAGCCGGGTGGTGCCCCGTCCTGTGGCGAGTGGCAGGTCGAGCACCGTCCGGATGCCCGGCGGGGCCGCGCAGACCGCCGCGATGGAGTTGACGGCGTGCGCCGCAGCACCGGCCAGCCCGTGCGTGACCTCCTCGACCTTGATCATCATCGCTGGGCGGCCCTCGATGTGGATGGCGAAGCCCGGCTCGGGCCAGCGGCGCACCTTGGCGGCGTCGGCCTTGTACACGCACTCGACCGTCATGAACGGCCGCCCCCGGACGAGCCCGGAGAAGATCCACCGCGAGGCGCACACCGTGCCGGGCAGCACCAGCCCGGCGCTGATCTCGAACTCCTCGGCCGCCAGCTCGTACTCGTCGGTCTCCTCGACCTCGTCCAGCCGCACGCCGAGAGCGCCCGCGACGAGCTGGACGCTCTCGGAGAACACCGCCCGCTGCACGTTGCGGAACGGCCGCACGGCCACGGCGTAGTCCTTCGGCGCGCGGCCGAACCCGATCAGGTCCATGACGATCTGCCGGGACGGATGGCCGACGAAGTCGGAGGACTCGCGGACGTAGATGTGGTCGAGGCGGGTGGACAGGCCGCTGAGCGCCAGCGGCAGCAGGTCGCTCATGAAGCCGGGGTTGATGCCCGTGCCGTACACCGACGTGCCGCCCGCCCGGCAGGCGGCCTCCAGCCGCTCGACCACGCCCGGGCCGTACACCTGCGGGTAGATGAAGCCGGTGGTGGTGATGACGTTCTTGCCCGAGGCGAGGATGGCGCAGACCGTCTCCAGGTCGGCCGCGTAGTCGCCGCCGAAGTACGCGGCGGGCAGTGGCATGTGGAGCACGCAGTCGGCCTCGGTGGCGAGGGCGGCGTCGAAGTCGTCGCCGCACAGGACGCCGGTCTCGGGCATGCCCACCAGCGGCCCGGCGTCCAGGCCGACCTTGTCGGGGTCGTAGACGAGCACGCCGGCGAGCTCGAACTCCGGCCGCGCGATCACGCTCTGCAGCGCGTAACCGCCGACGGCGCCGGTGGCCCACTGGATCACACGGAGGGGCGGCTGTGCGGGCATGAGGCCTCCAGCACGGGGGGTTGCGGGGGGCCATGGGAAGAGGGGCCACGTTGACCCAAGGCACCTGCGGGGGCAGAAACTATAGCAGAATTCGACCTGTCCGATCACTATCCGCTACGTGACACGACGCCGGTCCCGGTGGATCGCGGGGCCCGGAGCGCCGGGTGGGAGCGCTGACGCCGGTATATCGTGTGCGGGACCAGAAGATTGTTCTCCTGGGGTGTCCCGGGAGTGGGCGGGCGACCTGCGGCACCGAGGCGATCCGTGACAATTGGGAGGCCATCCTGGCCGAGCGGCCGGCCGACGGCGCTGGGCGAGCGGGCGGGCGCCTCGCTCAAGGCGATGCTCTGACGGCCCAAAGACCCCCCAGCTTTCGCTGATAACAGCAAAAGTTCTGAATCGTCACCAAAAAGGGCTTCACGTGGGTAGCGGAAGTGAACTAACTTCTGCCTCACATCACTCCGATACCGGAGGCCATGTGAAACGCATCCCCGTACGGCCGGAGAACGTCCACCAGGCGGCGCTTCTGCGTCTCCTGCGCGACGGCGGCCGTTCCCGCGCGGAGCTCGGTGACGACATCGAGCTGTCGCGTTCCAAGCTGAACCTCGAGCTCGACCGTCTCATCGAGATGGGGCTGGTCGAGCAGGCCGGGCTGGCCGCCTCCCGTGGAGGCAGGCGGTCCGGCATGGTTCGGCTGTCGCCGCATATGCGGTTCGTCGGCATCGACATCGGCGCCACCTCGGTGGACGTCGCCGTCACCAACGGCGAGCTGGAGATCCTCGGCCACGTGAGTGAGCCGTGCGACGTGCGCGAGGGACCGGCCGTGGTGCTCGACCGGGCGATGGAGCTCGTCGGCAAGCTGCGCGAACAGGGCCTGTTCTCCCAGCTCCACGGAGCGGGGATCGGCGTGCCCGGCCCGGTCAGCTTCCGCGAGGGCGTGCCCGTGGCCCCGCCGATCATGCCCGGCTGGGACCGGTATCCGGTGAAGGAGGCGATCAGCCAGGAGCTCGGCTGCCCCGCCATGGTCGACAACGACGTCAATCTCATGGCCCTGGGAGAGCTCCACGCCGGCCTGGCGCGCCAGGTGGACGACTTCCTGCTCATCAAGATCGGCACCGGTATCGGCTGCGGCATCGTGGTGGACGGCAAGATCTACCGGGGCGTGTCGGGAAGCGCCGGCGACATCGGTCACATGCGGGTCGACGACCAGGGTCCGACCTGCACCTGCGGCAACTCCGGCTGCCTGGAGGCCTACTTCGGTGGCGCCGCCCTCGCCAGGGAGGCCGTCAGGATCGCGCCCCGCTCGCCCTATCTGACCGAGCGGCTCGCCCAGATGGGGCACCTCACCGCCGAGGACGTCGCCGCGGCGGCGGCGCTCGGCGACCCGGCCGCGATCCGGCTCATCCGCGACGGCGGGCGCCAGGCGGGGCAGGTCCTCGCCGGTCTCGTCAGCTTCTTCAACCCCGGCCTCATGATCATCGCGGGTGGGGTGGCCCGGCTGGGTCACGTGCTGCTCGCGGAGATCAGGAGCGTCGTCTACCGCCGGTCGCTGCCCCTGGCCACCGGCAACCTGCCCATCGTCCTGTCCGAGCTGGGGGACGCCGCCGGGGTCATCGGCGGCGCCCGGCTCATCACCGACCACGTCTTCTCCGCCTCATAGCCCCACATAGCCCGCCCGCGCCAAGCTCCGGAAACCCTGACCGTCCCCGGAACGAAGATCCGCCCGCACGGCGGATCGCTCACCGACCGTCCACGGATCTTCCGAACCACTCCAACCCCCCAAGCCCCATCTCCATGCCCCGACCCCCTTCCGGAGGCCCTGTGAGCGACCTGCTGGTCATGCGCGGGATCGTCAAACAGTTTCCCGGCGTACGCGCCCTCGACGGCGTCGACCTCGACGTCCGCGCCGGCGAGGTGCACTGCCTGCTCGGTCAGAACGGCGCGGGCAAGTCCACGTTGATCAAGATCCTCGCGGGCGCCCACCAGCCCGACGAGGGCACCGTGACGTTCGGCGGCGAGCCGGTCCGCTTCGCCGGTCCGATCGCGGCCATCAAGTCCGGCATCTCGACCATCTACCAGGAGCTCGACCTGGTGGACGGGCTCTCGGTCGCCGAGAACATCTTCCTCGGCCACGAGCAGGCCGCGCTCGGCTTCACCCGCCGGGGCGAGATGAACAAGGCCGCAGCCGAGCTGCTCGGCCGCCTCGGGCACGGCGAGATGCGTCCCGGTACGGAGGTCGGCCGCCTGCCCGCCGCGGGGAAGCAAATCGTTAGCATGGCCCGCGCACTGTCGCACCAGGCGAAGCTGATCGTCATGGACGAGCCGTCGGCCGCGCTCGCGCACGACGAGGTCGGGAACCTGTTCCGCGTGATCAGGGACCTGACCGCGGAGGGCGTCGCCGTGGTGTACATCTCCCACCGGCTGGAGGAGATCCGCGAGATCGGCGACCGCGTCACCGTGCTGAAGGACGGACGGACGGCCGCCGTCGGACTGCCCGCCCGCGACACCTCGACCTCCTCGATCGTCTCGCTGATGACCGGCCGGGACGTCGCGTACGTCTTCCCGCCGCGCCCGGAGCCCGGGGCCCACGACGGCAAGCCCGAGGTGCTGAAGGTCGAGGGTCTCACGCTGCCCGGCCACTTCGCCGACGTGTCGCTCACCATCCGGGAGGGCGAGATCGTCGGCCTGGCCGGCCTGGTCGGCTCGGGACGGTCGGAGGTCGTGGAGACGATCTACGGCGCGCGCCGCCCGTCCGCGGGCACGGTCGTGCTCGCCGGGGACCGCGTGCCCGCGGGCAGCACGTCCAAGGCCGTGCAGATGGGCATGGGCCTGGCTCCCGAGGAGCGTAAATCCCAGGCGCTGCTGATGAACGAGTCCGTCGCGCGCAACATCACGATCGCCGGTCTCTCCAAGTACGCCAAGCTGGGCTGGGTGGACCGCCGGGGCGAGAACACCGAGGCCGCGCGGCTGGTCCAGACGCTCGACATCCGGCCGGGAGATCCCCGCAAACCGGTCAGGACCCTTTCGGGCGGCAACCAGCAGAAGGCCGTGTTCGCCCGATGGCTCGTCGAGGGGCGCAAGCTGCTCCTCTTGGACGAGCCGACCCGAGGCGTCGACGTCGGCGCCCGGGCCGAGTTGTACGCCGTGGTCCGGCGACTGGCGGACGAGGGCGTGGGCGTGCTGCTGGTGTCCAGTGAGGTCCCCGAGGTGCTCGGGCTGGCCGACCGGGTGCTGGTGCTTCGCGAGGGCAAGGTCATCCACGAGTCCGACGCCCGCGAACTCGACGAATCACGCGTACTAGACATGATCATGGAAGGGAGCGCGCTGTGACGAACGCACGCGCGTCGGGCGGCGGCACTTCTAGCACGCCCCCACCGGCCGACGGGCACGCACGCATCGAGGGCAAGGCGGGTTCCGCCAAGGCGCCCGGCGTGATGAGCAAGGTGGGCCAGGCGCGGCACCTCGGCCTCGTCGTGGCGCTGGCGCTGCTGGGCATCGTCGGCCTGGTCACCGTGCCGGACGCCTTCGCCACCTCGTCCAACCTCGTCAACATCCTGGCCCTGGCCTCGACGATCGGCGTCATCACCGTCGGCGCGACGTTCGTCATCATCGGCGGCGGCATCGACCTGTCGGTGGGCGCCGTCATGGCCCTGGCATCCGTGTGGGCGACGACGCTGGCCACCCAGTCGTACGGGCCGGTCGTGATGATCATCTGCGCCGTCGTCGTCGGCACGGGCGCGGGCCTCGTCAACGGCTTCCTCATCTCCTACGGGCGGATGGTGCCGTTCATCGCCACCCTCGCGATGCTCGTCGCCGCCCGCGGCCTCGCTCAGCGCATGTCCGACCGCAGGACCCAGCTCGTCCGGCCGGACAACAACGCGATCGTGGAACTGTCGACCACCCGGGTCCTCGGACTGCCGATCCTGGTCTACATCTTCGCGGCCGTGGTGATCGTCGGATGGATCGTGCTCAACCGCACGACCTTCGGACGGCGCACCTACGCGGTCGGCGGCAACCCTGAGGCCGCCCGCCTCGCCGGCATCAACGTACGGCGCCACACCCTGCTGCTGTACGCGCTGTCCGGCCTCTGCTGCGGCATCGCCGCCGTTCTCATCATGGCCCGCACCACCACGGGCTCCAGCACTCACGGCGATCTGTACGAACTCGACGCGATCGCCGCCGTGATCATCGGGGGCACCCTCCTCACCGGTGGCCGGGGAACCATCATCGGCTCGATCCTCGGGCTTTTGATCTTCACGGTCATCACCGACCTGTTCATCCTCAACGGCCTCAACACCAGTGACCAGCTCATCGCCAAGGGGCTGATCATCGTGATCGCCGTCCTCCTGCAGCGCAGAAGCCTGGAATCGCGAACCTAGGGCGCGCGGGCGGGATCCGCGTCCCCGGGGCCGACCACCCGGGGACCCGCGGCCGGTTCGCCGTGCCCGCAAGAACGGCGAACCCCCGCGAAACCCCGCAGATCGGTCAGGCCCGCAAGCCCTGAACACCTGAACAACCGGATCCACCCGTGGCGAGGCCCGGTAACCCCCAAAGAAGGAGACATTTCACATGGAAAAGAGCGTCGCCAGGCGAGGATTCCTCGTCAGTGGGGCCGTCATCGGCGCAGGGGCCCTCGTGAGCGCCTGCACGAGCAACGAGCCCGCGGCCGCTACCCCCACCACAGCGGCCCCGCAGGCGACCACCGCCGGCACCGGTAACGACGAGCCGGGCACCAAGGTCGTCATCGGCTTCTCGGCCCCGGCCGCCGACCACGGCTGGATCGCGGCCATCGCCAAGAACGCGGCCGACGAGGCCAAGAAGTACACCGATGTCGAGTTCAAGCCCGTCGAGCCGACCAACGACATCAACCAGCAGATCTCGGCCGTGGACTCGCTCATCGCGGCCAAGGTCAGCGCGCTGGTCCTGCTGCCCAACGACGGCGGGCAGCTCAACCAGGTCGCCCGCAGGGCGATGGACGCCGGCATCCCGGTGATCAACCTCGACCGCGTCTTCCCCGACAAGCTGTCCTACCGGACCTGGATCGGCGGCGACAACTACGGCATGGGCGTGGCCGCCGGCAACTACATCGGCAAGACGCTGAAGGACAAGGGCGTCTCCAACCCGGTGATCCTGGAGATCCAGGGCATCGCGACCCTCCCGCTCACCCAGGACCGCAGCAAGGGCTTCGCCGACGCGCTGAAGAGCTACGGCTTCAGCGTCACCGCGCAGCAGGACGCGAAGTTCACCGTCGAGTCCGGCACCCAGGTGGCGAGCAACCTGCTCCAGGCGCACAAGAAGATCGATGCGATCTGGAACCACGACGACGACCAGGGCATCGGCGTCCTGGCCGCCATCAAGGAGGCCAACCGCAGCGAGTTCTTCATGGTCGGCGGCGCCGGCTCGGCCAACGCGATGCGCGAGATCCAGGCGGACAGCGGCGTGCTCAAGGCGACGGTGACCTACAGCCCGACGATGGCCGGCTCGGCGATCAAGCTCGCCCGGCTCATCGCGCAGGGCAAGGGCCTCAGCGACCTGGTCGAGCGGCAGGTGCCGCAGTCGATCACGCTGGCATCGGAGACCATCACCAAGGAGAACGTGGCCCAGTACCTGCCGCTCGGCTTCGAATCCTAATTCTCGGGGGTCTTACGTGAGTGACAACAGGCCGGCGCTCGGGGTCGGCATGGTCGGGTACGCGTTCATGGGGCGCGTGCACTCCCAGGCGTGGCGCAGCGTCGACGCGTTCTTCGACCTGCCGGTCGCGCCGGTCATGGCGGTGCTGTCCGGCAGGTCCGAGGACCGCACCGCCGCCGCCGCGGCCCAGCTCGGCTGGGCCGCGGTCGAGCACGACTGGAAGGAGCTGATCAAGCGGGACGACGTCGACATCGTCGACGTGTGCACCCCCGGCGACTCCCACGCCGAGATCGCCATCGCCGCCCTGGAGGCGGGCAAGCACGTCCTGTGCGAGAAGCCGCTGGCCAACACCGTCGCCGAGGCCGAGGCCATGGCGACGGCGGCCGAGCGGGCCGCCGAGCGCGGCGTGCGCAGCATGGTCGCGTTCAACTACCGGCGCGTGCCCGCGGTCGCGCTGGCGCGGCGGTTCGTGGCCGAGGGCCGCCTCGGCGAGATCCGCCACGTGCGGGCGCAGTACCTGCAGGACTGGATCGTCGACCCCGAGTTCCCCCTCGTGTGGCGGCTCCAGCGCGACAAGGCCGGGTCCGGCGCGCTGGGCGACATCGGCTCCCACATCGTGGACACGGCCCAGTTCGTCACCGGCCAGAAGCTGACCGGCGTCTCCGCCCTCACCGCGACGTTCATCGGCGAGCGGCCCATGGCCGAGGAGTCCGAGGGCCTGGCCGCCGGTGCCGGCGAGGCGGGCGGGACGGGCACCGTCACCGTGGACGACGCGGCGGTGTTCATCGGACGGCTGTCCGGCGGCGGCCTCGCGTCCTTCGAGGCGACCCGCTTCGCCGCCGGACGCAAGAACGCCATGCGCATCGAGGTCAACGGCTCGCTCGGCAGCCTGTCGTTCGACTTCGAGGCCATGAACGAGCTGTGGTTCCACGACCACACCCTGCCCGCCGAGGAGGCCGGGTTCCGCCGCATCTACGTCACCGAGTCGGGACACCCGTACGCGGGGGCGTGGTGGCCGCCGGGGCACGGGCTCGGGTACGAGCACACCTTCAGCCACGAGGTGAAGGACTTCCTGGAGGCGATCGGCAACGGCACCGACCCCGAGCCCTCGTTCGCCGACGGGCTGCGCGTTCAGCGGGTGCTCGCCGCGGTCGAGCAGAGCGCGGCGAACGAGAGCCGCTGGACGCCCATCACCGAGTGATCCCCACCCGACCGATCCGGGCGGGCGGCCCAAGGCGCGGGTCGCCCGCCCGGATCTCCCACGTGAGCCGGGCCACGCGGAGCAGGCCATGTGGAGCCATGCAAGCCTTGCGGAGAAGGAAGGAGAGGGGTCATGACGCGACCGATCACGCTGTTCACCGGCCAGTGGGCCGACCTGCCGTTCGAAGAGGTGTGCCGCCTGGCCGGCGAGTGGGGGTACGACGGCCTGGAGATCGCCTGCTGGGGTGACCACTTCGAGGTCGACAAGGCCCTGGCGGACGACTCGTACATCCCGCGCAAGCTGGAGGTCCTGGAGAAGTACGGGCTGAAGGTCTGGGCGATCTCCAACCACCTCGTCGGGCAGGCGGTCTGCGACAGCCCGATCGACGAGCGGCACAAGGGCATCCTGCCGGCGCGCATCTGGGGCTCGGGCGACCCCGAGGAGGTCCGCCGGGCCGCCGCCGAGGAGCTGAAGGACACCGCCCGCGCCGCCGCCAAGCTCGGCGTGAACACGGTCGTCGGCTTCACCGGGTCGTCCATCTGGAAGACCGTCGCGATGTTCCCGCCGGTCTCCCCCGCGATGATCGACGCCGGCTACCAGGACTTCGCCGACCGCTGGAACCCGATCCTCGACGTGTTCGACGAGGTCGGCGTGCGGTTCGCCCACGAGGTCCACCCGAGCGAGATCGCCTACGACTACCACACCACCGTGCGCACGCTGGAGGCCATCGGCCACCGTCCCGCGTTCGGCCTGAACTGGGACCCCTCCCACATGGTGTGGCAGGAACTCGACCCGGTCGGGTTCATCCTCGACTTCGCCGACCGCATCTACCATGTGGACTGCAAGGACGCCAAGGTGCGCACCGGCGACGGCCGCAAGGGCCGCCTGGCGTCCCACCTGCCCTGGGCCGACCTGCGCCGCGGCTGGGACTTCGTGTCCACCGGCCGGGGAGACGTGCCCTGGGAGGACTGCTTCCGCGCCCTCAACGCGATCGGCTACGAGGGCCCCATCTCGATCGAGTGGGAGGACGCCGGCATGGACCGCCTCGACGGCGCCCCCGAGGCCCTGAGCTTCGTCAAGGGCCTCAACAAGATCACGCCGCCGGCCGCCGCGTTCGACGCCGCGTTCTCCTCGGAGTGACCGGCGGAGAGCCGTCCACAGCGTGACCGCGGGCTCCCCGGGCCGCACGACCGGCCCGGGGAGCCGCACGCTGCCGACGGCTCGGTCAAAGGTCGGGCGACGCTCAGCCGAAGCCCAGTCGAAGCTCAGTCGAAGACGACGACCTGCCGCAGCGCCTCGCCGCCGCGCAGGGCCGCGACGGCGTCGTTGAGGTCGGCGAGCCGGATGCGCGAGCTGATCATGCTCTCCAGGTCTAGCTTGCCCGCCTTCCACAGGTTCACCAGGAACGGGAAGTCACGCCGGACGTCGCTGCCGCCGTACAGCGAGCTGAGCAGGTTCTTGCCCTCGAACAGCAGGGTGAACGCCGACAGTTGCACCAGGTCGTCCATCGCCCCGGCGCCGACCACGACGACGTCGCCGCCGCGCCGGGTCGCCTGCCAGGCGGACATGATGGTCGCCGACTTCCCGACGACCTCGAACCCGTAGTCGAACCCCCGGCCGCCGGTCAGCGAGCCGACCGCCTCCGCGAGCTGATCCGGAGTGCAGACGTCGGTCGCGCCGACCTTCCTGGCCAGCTCATGCTTGGAGGTCAGCGGGTCGACCGCGAGGATCTTCGTGGCCCCCGACACCCGCGCGCCCTGGATCACCGACAGCCCCACGCCGCCGCAGCCGATCACCGCCACGGTGGCGCCCGGCCTGACCTTCGCCGTGTTGATCGCCGCGCCGACGCCGGTCGTGATGCCGCAGCCGATCAGCGCCGCGACCTCGAACGGCACGTCGGAGTCCACCTTGACCGCGCCCTGCCAGGGCACCACGATCTCCTCGGCCCAGGTGCCGCAGCCCGTCATGCCGAACGCCGGGGTGTCCCCGCCGAACCGGAACCGGGCCAGCGAGAAGCTCTGCACCAGGTAGGTCGTGCACAGGTACGGCTGGCCGGCCGCGCAGTTCGGGCACGCGTCGCACGCGGGCGTCCAGTTCACGATCACGTGGTCGCCCGGCTCGACCGTGGTGACGTGGTCGCCGACCTCCACGACCTCGCCCGCGCCCTCGTGCCCCGGGACCAGCGGCAACGGCATGGGCAGCACACCCGTCATCACCGACAGGTCGGAGTGGCAGACGCCGGTCGCCTTGATCTTCACCCGGACGTCCGACGGGCCCACGGGGGTGAGGGTGACGTCGTCGCGGATGTCCAGCTTGTCGTCGCCGACGGCGTGCAGCAGGGCGGCTCGCATCGGGCAGACCTCCTTGTTCCTTGGCGGGGTCCTCGGGGCTGTGGGGAGCGGCTCAGTCCGCCTGAAGGGAGAGCGCGGCCTTCGGGCAGGAACGGACGGCGTGGCGGACGCGGTCGAGCGCCTCGGGCGGCGGCTCGGGCAGCAGGACGTGCAGGTTGTCCTCGTCGTCCACCTCGAAGACGTCCGGGGCCAGGCCCATGCACACGGCGTTGGCCTCGCAGACGTCGTAGTTCACCTTGATCTTCATCGGAGCCCTCCTCGCGGTGGTTCTGCGCTGTCGACGCGAGCCTAGGCCGTCGCGCCGGTGGCGAGCCTACGGTGATCGCGGAACACCGCGCCTCGCGTGAGGGTTCGCGCACGCCGGTTCACGCAGGAAAGTAGAACACGTTCCAACAGGGGCGGCAAGAAGCGTTGGAATATTGTTCCAGAGCCTTTGGATCAATGGTGGGGGCACGCATCGGGCGGTTCGAGCGTTGTAGATAGGGTGCAGCAGCGTTGCCGTACACAAGGGAAAAATCATGACTGACATGTCGTTCCCGGCGGACCTGCGTCACGCGGCCGAGCGTGCCAAGGGCTTCATGCCCAAGGAGGAAGGGCTGGCCCTCTTCGAGACCGCATGCGTGTACGGCCCGCGCGGGCCGATCTGCGAGATCGGCACCTACTGCGGCAAGTCCGCGATCTACCTGGGCGCCGCCGCCCGCGAGACCGGCACGGTCGTCTTCACCGTCGACCACCACCGCGGCTCGGAGGAGATCCAGCCCGGCTGGGCCCACCACGACCCCACCCTCATGGACCCGCGCTTCGGCAAGATGGACTCCCTGCCGTTCTTCCGCGCCGCCATCGCCTCGGCCGGGCTGGAGGACCAGGTCATCGCCATCGTCGGCCGCTCGGAGGTCGTCGCGCGGTACTGGCGCACCCCGCTCGCCATGCTGTTCATCGACGGCGGCCATTCCGAGGACCCCGTCACCAAGGACTACGAGGGCTGGGCGCACCACGTCATCCCGGGCGGCGCCCTGGTCTTCCACGACATCTATCCCGACCCCAAGACCGGCGGCCAGGCCCCGTACCGTGTCTACCAGCGCGCCCTCGCCGGCGGCGAGTACAAGGAGACCCGAGCCGAAGGCTCCCTGCGCGTCCTGGAACGCGTCGCCACCCCCTGACCCGGGGACCGGTTCCGGGGAGCCCGCCGCGGTCACGGCGGGATTCCCCGGCGGGGTCCGGCTGCGCGGGCGCTCAGGCTTCGGGGGCCGCCTCCGGGGAAGCGGTGTACGCGGCGATGACGCGCTCGGCCGCGGCCGTGGCCGTCGCCTCGTCCGCGCCGGCGGCGATGTCGGCGTCGCGCCAGCGCTCGCCGCTCAGCGTGAAGAACCGCTTGCCCTCGTCGGAGGCGATCCATTCGGCGGCCGCGCCGGGGGTGACGCCCAGGCCGGAGCCGAGGTGGGTGGCCAGGCCCATGAGCCCCGAGTCCCAGCCGATGCCGACCGCGCCGGGGCCGAACGTATCCCAGTGGCCGTCCACGTCGCTCGCGAGCACGATGTGCTGCAGCTCGAACCGCGTGCCGTCGGCCTCGGGGGAGACGGTCACCTCGATCCAGCTCATGCCGCCGCCGTGCTCCCAGGTGGCGGCGAAGCTCTTCGGCGGGTCGCACCGCTCGACGGTGCCGCCGGCGTTGCCCTCGAACTGGTAGCGGCCGCCGACGCGCAGGTCGCCGCTGACGGGCAGGAACCAGCGCGGGATGCGCTCGGCGTTCGTGCAGGCGTCCCACACGTCTTCCACCGTGGCGTCGTAGACCTGGCTGATGGTGAGGACGCGCGCCTCACCCGCGTCGAGAACGCGCGTGCCGAGGTGGCGCTGGACCGCGTTGATCTGCTCGGAGACTTCCATCGTTCAATCCTCTGGTTCGGGGTCGTGGCCGTGACCGCGCAGCCGGCGTTCGCGCTTGCCGCGGGCCAGTTCCGTTCCCAGCGCGTCGAGCTTCGGGGCCCAGAAGCGCCGGAAACGGTCGAGCCAGGCGTCGACGTCGCGCAGCGGCTCGGAATTCACCGCGTACAGGCGGCGCACTCCGTCCGGGCGTACGGTCGCGAAGCCGTTGTCCCGCAGCACCTTCAGATGCTGCGAGACGGCAGGCTGCGAGATCTTGAACTCCTCCTGGATGACCGCGCAGACCGCGCCGGAGGTCTTCTCGCCGTCGGCGAGCAGTTCGAGAATCCTGCGCCGCACCGGGTCGCCGAGCACATCGAACGCATGCACCCCTAGTTTCTACAGCTCCCCACTTATATAAGTCAAAACGTATATTAAGAGGATCAGGTGCGGCTCGACGCCCGCGAGCAGCCGCAGGAGCCCGGGTCCACGACCGGGACGATGTACCGTCCGGCCTGGCGGAACAGGTCGGAGCCCGGCGTCGTGTCCGACAGCGCGTCGGCGGCCAGGATCACGGCGGCCGCGGTGTACGCCGACTGCTCGTGGGGGAACCACGCCCTGTTCACGAACTGCCAGCCCGTCCAGTACGACCCGTTCTCGTGGCGCATGTGCTGCATGTCGCCGAAGACGGTGAGCGCACGCTCCCGGTCACCGGCGGCGTCCAGCGTCATGGCCAGCTCGCAGGACTCCGCGCCCGTCACCCACGGCTGATCCGACACGCACCGCACGCCGAGGCCCCGCTCGACGAACGTCTCCCACTGCCGGTCGAGCCGTTCCCGCGCCCCCGGGCCGCGCACCGCGCCGCCGAGGATCGGGTAGTACCAGTCCATCGAGAACCGGCTCTTGTCCGCGAACGCCTCCGGGTGCGCGGCGAGCACGTGCCCGAGCCGGTCGGCGGCCAGTTCCCAGTCCGGGTGCGGGTCGCCCAGGTGCTCGCCGAGCAGCACACCGCACCGCAGCCCCTGGTAGATGGACGAGCACCCCGTCAGCAGCGCGTACGTCGCCGGGACGCCCGACGGCGAGCGTTCCCAGATGATCTCTCCGCGCGGGGTCTGCAGGTCGACGACGAAGTCCAGCGCCCTCCTGACCACCGGCCACATGGCGCGGGTGAAGGCCTCGTCGCCGGTCACCAGCAGGTCGTGCCACACGCCCACCGCGACGTACGCGGCGTGGTTGCTCTCGCCGTTCGCCTCGGCGGCCTCGCCGCGCACCATCTTCGCCGGCCACGAGCCGTCGGGCCGCTGGGCGCGCGCCAGCCAGTCGTACCCCTTCCTGGCCTCGGCGTTCAGGCCCGCGACGGTCATCGCCATCAGGCACTCGACGTGGTTCCACGCGTCGACGTGCCCTTCCGGCCATGGGACGCCGCCGTCCGCCTCCTGGACGGCCGCGATGCTGTGCGCGGTCGCGACGACCTGCTCCGCAGTGATCACCCCAGGGACGGCCGGCACCGCGGCCCGCCCCGCGGTCAAGCGGGCTTCCGGACGTAGAGGACCACGCTCTTCCCGATGAGGGGGTTGAGCACGGACTCCGCGATCCGGGTCAGGGCGGGACGTTTCATGATGTCCCAGACGAGCAGCTCGTGGTACGCCTTGGCCAGCGGATGGCCGTCGTTGTCGACGCCCACCGCGCACTTGATCCACCAGTACGGGGAGTGCAGCCCGTGGGCGTGGTGGTGCGGGCCGATGACCAGACCCGTCGCCTTCAGCTTGGCGGACAGCTCGGCCAGCGTGTAGATGCGCACGTGCCCGCCGGGAGCGGTGTGGTACGCCTCCGACAGCGCCCAGCAGATGCGCTCGGGAAGGAAGCTCGGCACGGTGACCGCCGCGAGCCCGCCCGGCTTCAGCACCCGGTGGATCTCGCGCATCGCGGCCATGTCGTCCGGGATGTGCTCCAGAACCTCGGCCGCGATCACCCGGTCGAACGACGCGTCGGGGAACGGCATGGCGAGCGCGTCGCCGGTCACGGTCTCGGCGGTGGCCTCCGGCGGCGCCTCCCCGGCCGTCTCCATGGCCGCGAACATGCTCGCCACGCTCTTCAGCTCGTCCGCGTCCTGGTCGAAGGCCACCACGTCCGCGCCGCGCCGCAGGACCTCGAAGGCGTGACGGCCGCCGCCGCACCCGAGATCCAGTACGCGGACGCCGGGCCCGACCGGCAGCCGCCGGAAGTCGACGGTCAGCACCTACCGCTCCCCTTTCACCGTCTGGTCCGTTTCGCTCCGCGCGTTCGCCGCGCGGGCGTTCACCGCTTCGCTTGCGCGTTCTCACGGGCCGCGATCGCCTCGCGGTAGGCCTCGACGGTGCGCTTGGCCACGACGTGCCAGGTGTAGCGCTCCATCACCCGGTCGTAGCCGGCCCTGCCCACCCGCTCGCGCTCCGCGGGCGAGTCGAGCAGCCGCAGCAGCGCCGCGGCCAGCTCCTCGGGGTCGCCCGGCGCCACCTGCACGGCCGCGTCCCCGACGACCTCGGGCAGCGCGCCCGTACGGCTGGCGACCAGCGGCGTCCCGCACGCCATGTGCTCGACGGCCGGCAGCGAGAAGCCCTCGTACAGCGACGGCACGACGGAGATCTCCGAGGTGGCGATCAGCTCGCCCAGCTCGTCGTCGGAGATGCCGTGGACGAACCGGACGCGGTCGCCGAGCGTGAGCTCCTGGACGAGCTTCTCGGTGGGACCGCCCGCCGTCGGCTTGCTGACGACGGTGAGGTTCACGTCCCGCTCGGTGGCGAGCTTGGCCACGGCGCGCAGCAGCGTGGCGACGCCCTTCATCGGCGAGTCGGCGCTGGCGACGGCCACGATCGACCCCGGGCGCTTCGGCAGGTGCGGGCGCGGGTGGAAGTAGCGGGTGTCCACGCCCAGCGGGATCAGCCGCATGCTGCTCTGCGGCACGTTGAAGTCGCGGTGGATGTCGGCCAGGCTCGACTCGCTGACCGTGAGGATCGGCTTCAGCCTCGGCGCGACGATGCTCTGCATGCGGACGAACCCGTACCAGCGGCGCAGCGAGAGCTGCCTGCGCCACGGCGCGGCCTTCAGCTCGATGCGCCGGTCCACGCTGATCGGGTGGTGGATCGTCCCGACGACCGGCAGCAGCTTCTGGATGCCGAGCAGGCCGTATCCCAGCGTCTGGTTGTCCTGGACGACATCGAACTCGCCGTGGCGCATCTTCAGCTCGCGCAGCGCGCGCAGGCTGAACGTCAGCGGCTCGGGGAAGCCGGCCGTCCACATCGTGGCGACCTCGAGGACGTCGATCCAGTCGCGGTACTCGGCGAGCCTGGGGGTGCGGAAGGGGTCCTCGTCGCGGTACAGGTCCAGGCTCTCCAACTTGTTGAGGACGACGCCCTCGTCCAGCTCGGGGTAGGGCGGGCCGGAGATGACCTCGACGTGGTGCCCGAGCGCGACGAGCTCGCGGCTGAGGTGGCGCAGGTAGACGCCCTGTCCGCCGCAGGTGGGTTTGCTCCGGTACGACAGCAGGGCGACGCGCAGCCTGCCCTCGTGCTCTCGCCCGTCGTCTGCAACCTGCACGGACACCCCTTTCGAGAGCGGTGCTCGGTACCCTCGCGGGGCATGCACCCGCGAAGGCCGATCTTAGTCGTGACCCTACCATCTGGTAACTGACCCGCCCTTAACATGGAATTGTGCCTCAAACCGCCCCTATGCCCCGCGAACTGGGCGGTCACCCCGACCGAGCGCCGCTCGGTAGAACTGGTTCTAGAGTCGCGGGCCGTGAGATCGTGAGCGGCCCATGGCGCTTGCCCGGGACCTGAGAGGTACATTCGCGTCTTACAGCTCATAGTTCGGGCGAAGCCACCCAAGCCGCCTAGCCCGGAGACCAAGGAGGACCCGTTGGCCAGGCGTGCGCTGATCACCGGCATCACCGGGCAGGACGGCTCCTACCTCGCCGAGCACCTGCTCGACCGGGGGTACGACGTCTGGGGCCTCGTCCGCGGCCAGGCCAACCCGCGCGTCGCCCGCGTCCGCAGGCTGCTGCAGAACGTCGAACTCGTCCGCGGCGACCTGCTCGACCAGGGCTCGCTCATCTCCGCGGTCGAACGCGTCCAGCCCGACGAGGTCTACAACCTCGGCGCCATCTCGTTCGTCCCCATGTCCTGGGAACAGGCCGAGCTGACCGCCGAGGTCACCGGCATGGGCGTCCTGCGCATGCTGGAGGCCATCCGGGTCTGCTCCGGAATCACCTCCTCACGCAACCCCGGATCCGGGCAGATCCGCTTCTACCAGGCGTCGTCCTCCGAGATGTTCGGCCAGGTGCGCGAGACCCCGCAGAACGAGCGCACCCCCTTCCACCCGCGCTCGCCGTACGGCGTGGCCAAGGCGTACGGGCACTTCCTCACCCAGAACTACCGCGAGTCGTACGGCATGTTCGCCGTCTCCGGCATCCTCTTCAACCACGAGTCGCCCCGGCGCGGCGCCGAGTTCGTCACCCGCAAGGTCACGCTCGGCGCCGCCCGCATCAAGCTCGGCCTCGCCTCCGAACTGCGCCTCGGCAACCTGGAGGCCCGCCGCGACTGGGGGTACGCCGGCGACTACGTCCAGGCCATGCGCCTGATGCTCCAGGCCGCCGCCCCCGAGGACTACGTGATCGGCACCGGCCAGACGCGGTCGGTCCGCGAGCTCGTCGTCGCGGCGTTCGAGGCGGCCGGGCTCGACTGGGAGCGGTACGTCGTCGCCGACCAGGCCCTCCACCGGCCCGCCGAGGTGGACCTGCTGTGCGCGGACCCGAAGAAGTCCCGCGTCCAGCTCGGCTGGGAACCGTCGGTGTCGTTCGAGGAGCTCGTCGCGATGATGGTCGACTCAGACATCCGCCTCCTCTCAGAGGGCAGCGACCCAGAACAGGACTCCTCCTGGTAGCCGCTCCCGGCGCCGCGCGCCTGGCAGATCAGGCATGAGCGGTGTCACCCAAATCCCCTCGCCGGCCGGTAGTCCCGATGAGAACGTCTCAGAGGGGAGCACGGCATGGCGGACGGGTTCGCCCAATACGTCGAGCAACGGCACGAGCGGCTGTGCCGTACGGCGTTCCTGCTCACCCACGACTGGGCGACGGCGGAAGATCTGGTGCAGACCGCGCTGATCAAGGCGTGGACGGCCTGGCGCAGGATCGAGGGCGACCCTGACCCGTACGTGTACCGGATCATCGCCAACACGCACGCCTCCTGGTGGCGGCGGCGCTGGCGGGGGGAGGTGCCCACGGAGACGATGCCGGAGGGCCCCGCGCAGCGGGACATCGCAGGAGCGGTGGCCGACCGTGCGGCCCTGTGGGCGGCGACCGGCGTGCTGCCGGCACGACAGCGTGCGGTCCTTGTCCTGCACTACTTCGGCGACCTGACCCACCAGCAGATCGCCGACGTTCTCGGATGCTCACTCGGAACGGTGAAGAAGCAGCTCAGCAGGGCACTGGCCCGGCTTCGCGTGGATCCGGCGCTGTGCGAACTGAAGGTGGAGGCGACCAGATGATGTCGACGACCCAGTACACCGAGAGCGACCTGCGCGCCGTACTCGATGAGTACAGCGGCGAGGGGCCGAGGCAGCCCGTCCATCTAGAGGAGATCGTGCGGCGGGGGCGCGGTGCCCGGCTGCGTCGGCGGGTGACGGCCGGGGCGGCGCTCGCGGGGGCGGTCGCGGCGGTCGTCGGAGTGGCCGGTCTCCATGGGCTCGACGGCGGCGCGCCCCCGCCGGGTCCCGCGTCCTCGGCGCGGGTGACAAACGGTGTCGATCTGCCCGACTCGGTGGACACTCGGATCGGAGGCAGGATGGCGCTGATCCACTTCGAGACCCACACGTCCGTGGGCACGGGTGTGAAAGTGACCTTCCAGCCGACAAGCCTCAACACGGGGTTCTCCATCCGATGCGCGGACCCCCAGGTGTGGGTGCTGGTGCGGGATCTGGGCGCTCCCGGCGGCTCGGCGGCTCTCGGTCGCTGCGGGCAGGGCGACGGGGGCGGCGTCGACAGTCAGTACGACTGGCAGTCCGCCCATCCCGGGTGGCTTCGCACGCCGCAGAGCCTGGAGATCTGGGTCTTTCCCGCTGACGCACCGATCGTCTCGAAGGCGCGGCCCGGCGACGGCGCGTTCGACATGGAGATGGTCACCACGGCACCGGAACGGCTGGCTTCCATGGTCGGCCACCGGCCGAGCGCGTGGGCGGTAGGCGTCTACGACAAGCCCGCCGCCACCCCGGCCGGGTAGGACATCACTCGTCACTGCCGGGTTCCCGGAAGCGGGCTTCCCGAGGGGTTGCTTCGTTCAGCCGATCCAGGCGCCTGTGGTGAAATTTCCGACGTTGATCGCCATCACCGGGAGCATCACCGCCATGCTCACGTACCAGACCCACGGCCGCCGCACCGCCACGACGCCGAGGGCGATCCACAGCGGGAACCACGTGAGCGACGCGCGTCCGACCGACATGTAAAAGCTCGACAGGGTGAGGAACGACAGCGCCTGCGGCGTCATGTACGCCAGCTCGGGCCAGCGGCGGCGCACCGCCAGGCAGACCGTGAGGATCAGCAGCACCCCGGCGGCGATCATCTCCTCGTAGTACGACGTGGTGAGCGAGGCGACGTCGTCGGACATGTTCAGCGTGTTGAGGAACGCCTCCCACGGCCAGACGGTGTGCCGTCCCCAGTACTGGTCCTGCACCGAGTTGTACGCCAGCCAGTCGCCGGTGCGGGTCCACTGGAAGAACGTGTAGATCAGCACCGGCACACCGGGCAGGGCCAGCCAGGGCAGCCTGCGCCAGCCGCCCGGCGCCCGCCCGCCGTTCCCGGCCACCAGGAATATCACCAGGATGCCGAAGGCCAGGAAAAGCCCCGAGATGCGAACACCGGCGGACAGGGCGGCGCAGATCGCGGCGTCCTCCCACCGCCCCTTGCGGGCCAGCGCCCACGCCGGGATCGCCAGCGCCAGGAACAGCGCCTCGGAGTACCCGGTATAGAGGAAGGCGGCGAATGGGCTGAGGAACAGAGCCGCCACGGCGTACGTGCCGCTGCCCTCGCGGTACGACTCGGCCAGCCGCGACAGCGCGACCGCCAGGACCGCGCTCGCGACCAGGGAGATCAGGACGGTGGCCAGCCGCTCGTCGTGGATCACCGGACGCAGGATCCTGATCAGCAGCGCCATGCCGGGGAAGAACGCGGGCAGCTTGCCGCTGTCCTGCATGCCCGGCGGGCCGTCGTAGCCGTAGTCGGCGATCGCGATGAAGTTCTCGGCGTCCCACCGCGTGAGCCGGTTCAGGAACGGGTCCGTCGTCCGCCCAGGCCCCGCCAGATAGGTGTAGATCACGAACCCGACGTGCGACACGAACCAGATGAGCAGCGCCCGCCGGTCGCGGGGATCGGTGACGAACGCCGGCAACCGGCGGCGTCGGGCCGCGGCCTCCGGGGACGGGGGCGAGCCGCTGGCGTCGGGGGAGCCGTTCGCATCCGGGGAGCGGTCCGGGCCGGGGAAGCCGTCCGGGCCCGGGGAGCCGTTCGGCGCCGTGATGGTGTCGGCCCGGGTTCCGTCCGTCGCCGCCCTGTCAGGGACGACCTCGGCGGCGGGCGGTGGCATGCGCTCCGTCACGGGCAAATCCTCATATACCCCCAAAATCATGGCAAGCAGCTGCTGATCATCCGCTTAGCGGGAGAAGGGGAGCGGGGTTTGGTAAACGCGCGTGACCCGCACGTGACCAGGGCATGATGACGCCATGAGTACGCCTGAACTCAGCGAGCGGCTCCAATCCATCCGAAAGCGCCGAGGCCTCACACAACGAGAACTCGCCGACCTCTCCGGAGTCTCCCTCTCCCTGCTCCGCAAACTGGAACAGGGCGAACGTGAGGACACCCGCGTCGAAACCCTCCGGAAACTGGCCGTCGCCCTGAAAGTTTCAACCTCGGAGCTGATAGTCCGCCCGAAGTCCGACCCGGCCCCCGCGAGCGATGACACACAGTGGGATGCCGTCAAGCGGGCCTTGGTGGGAAGGCCCTTCGGTGAGTCGCCGGCGGAGGAACCCACTTCGGAGGGGGTGAGAAGCGCCGTTCAGGCGCTTGAACCCCTC
The DNA here is from genome assembly GCF_040653595.1 of Sphaerisporangium sp. NPDC051011. Taxonomy (NCBI): domain Bacteria; kingdom Bacillati; phylum Actinomycetota; class Actinomycetes; order Streptosporangiales; family Streptosporangiaceae; genus Sphaerisporangium; species Sphaerisporangium sp. NPDC051011. The sequence goes on from NZ_JBFAGG010000002.1 coordinate 49,178, forward strand.
TTCTACAACAACCGCTATTCCGAACTCGGGGTGCTACTTCCGCCGCTGCTGAGGGACGCCGACGCCCTTGGTGACGAGGGGCGGGCCGAGCGCGCGAGGGTCCTGCATCTGACCGGTCTGCTGATGACGTCGACTCGCCAGTTCGACATGGCGGAAATGGCATTGAGCAGAGCCGTCGACGACGCGCCTGACCGCTTGGACGCGGCCGCCGCGATCAAGACGAAGTGCTGGCTGCTGATCCGGCAGGGAGATCTTCAGGGCACGTTCGACCTGGCCACACGCTGGGCCGACGAAGTCGAGCCGCGGATGTCGCGCGCGACCATGTCGGAGCTGGCGACGTGGGGTGGTCTCATGTTGAAAGCGTCCTCAGCGGCGGTCCGGAACAACCAGCCGGGCACGGCCGAGGACGCGTTGAAGCTGGCGCATGCGGCGGCCGTCGTGATGCGCAGAGAATACGCCTCGTCCGCGGATCCGGTACGGGCTTTCGGGTCCGCCGTCGTCGCGATGAAAAGGGCCGAGAACGCGGTCATCGAAGGACGACCCGATCGGGTGCTCGCTATTTCGGCGACGATCCCGCGCGGGGGACTTCGTCCCAACTCGGCCAATCGGCACCGGCACCGGCTGGATGTGGCCAACGCGAACCTTCAGTTGAAGAGATACGGGGACGCGTTCGAGATCCTGCGGGAGGTCCGGACAGCGGCCCCCGAATGGATCGTCCACCAGGCCCAGGCGCGAAATATCTTGCACAAGATCAACAAACGCCGCCGGACGCTGACACCCGACATGCGGGAACTGGCGGACTTCATTCGTCTGGACTACTGACGTTCTGGTAACCGCGGTGGGTACATCGGGAAGGACCGCATCGGTACTGCCAATGACATGAGCGTGCGCCGAACGTACGGTCACGCACATGAGTCAGGTCAACACGAAGGGTGACGGCGGTCGGGCTGGAGCCCTTCCTCCCCGGCGCCGTCTCCACCTCGAACGGCTCGCGCGAGACATGGAGGCCCTGGCGGGCATCCCCGCCGTCATCGTCCAGGGCTCGCCGGCCGGTCCGGCGCACCTTCACGTGGGAGGTGACCCGGCCGCAGGCGTGTCCGGGGACGTTTCCTGCGACCTGGTGTCCGGAGACTGGTGGTTCATCTGGGCCGACGGCGAGCCCATCGCCCCCGCCCACGACCCCTACGCCGCCGCCCTGGCGATCGCTCGGATCCTCGAAGTCCGGACGTGATGGTCATGCCGGACGCGACGGAAACGCAGGTCCTCGGCGCCATGTCATTCCCCGGCACTCCCGCCCAGGTGGCGCACGCCCGCACCTACACCAGGACGACCCTGGCGAAAGCCCTCGGCCCCGAGAACTCCGCCATAGACGACGTGGAACTCCTGGTCAGCGAAACCGTCACCAACGCCATCCTGCACACACCCTCAGGACGCACCGACCCGACCGGTCGGCCGATCGGCGAGGTGACGCTCGCTCTAGCGCTGACCTCCCGTACCGTCCGCGTCGAGGTTATGGACGAGGGCACCGCCGCCGTCCCGGAACTCCACCCGAGCCCCTGCGACGAGCACGGACGAGGGCTGTGGCTGGTCGCGTCGATCGCCTCGGCCTGGGGCCACAAGCGGCACGAATCGACGGCGATCGTATGGTTCGAAGTCCCCTTTTCCTCTCACCCCGGTGATGTGTCGGGCTCGGGTGACTGAGCCGTCACCGACGTGACCGAGTTCGGCGCGGAGTTCGCCGGAAGTGGGAAGTGCGCGGCAACCGGCTTGTAAGCGGGTTCACCGAGAATGACGGACATTCGGACGTCCGCCTCTTGCCGGAGGGCACTGACCCGGAGCAGGACTCCTCCTGGTAGCCGCTCCCGGCGCGCGCCTGGCAGATCAGGCATGAGCGGCGTCACCCGAATCCCCTCGCCGGCCGCTTCGTAGTCGATGGGCTCCCCCAGCCTCGGCGAACCCCTGCGTCCGCGGGCCGTGGCAGTCGTGCACCGAGGATCTCTGGGCGTTGTGTCCTCTTTGTTGGCCCGGGTCGACGGTGAGTCTCCCTTTGTTGCGCAGGGTGAGTTGACAGCCACGGAGGTGAGCCGGTTAACTGTTCTCGACTGCACCACTCATCTCGGTGAGTGGCCCGGAGCCCCGTCCAGCGGACGGGGCTCTATGTTTTGTTCACCGCCGCCGCGAGCGGGCGAACAGCAAGCACGGTGTCAACCCGTGCTGCTGTACCCAATGAACGCGCTGGCCACCGACCAGGCGCACCGCATCAACGACTACCTCCAGCAGCCGGAACCGCGCGAGGTGACTGCGACGCTCCTCACCCAGGCGCTGGACCTGCTCAGCGGCGGCCCACGGACGCTGGACGAGATGCTGGAGTTGCTCCCTCGGCTGGGTGCCTACACGCGGAGTTGTGTCGGAAATGGAAAGTGCGCGGCAACCGGGTTGTAAGCGGGCTCTCCGAGAATAACGGACATGACGAACTTCTGCGCATCGCGCCTCCTCGCACCGGTTCGGCACGGTGCCGTCGTCCTCGCGCTCACCGCCCTCGCCGGGTGCGGCCTCGCCGGTATCGGGACCACGGGCAGTGACGCCACCCCCTCCGCGCAGGTGAGCGGCGGCGTGGCGACCGCGCCCGTCGCGAGCACCCCCGCCCCGAGTGAAAGCACGCCCGTCGAGAGCACTCCGGCGCAGGCGGAGAACACGCCCGTCCCGGCCGAGAGCACGCCTCCGCAGACCGAGAGCACACCCATGGAAACCGGGACCGCGGAGAAGGCCGCGGCACCCGTCGCGCCCGGCGGGGTCCTCGTCGACGGCAGCACGGTCTCGTCCGAGCTGACCCGTGCCGGGCAGCGGGACAAGTTCACCCTGGACCTGGGCGACGCCAGGGAGTTCTGGGTCACCGACATGGAGGGCACCGACATCCAGTTCCAGGTGTACTCCGAGGTGGACGGTGAGCCGCTGGGGCCGGCCCCCGCCAGCCTCAGCTACGGCACCTCGCTGTTCAAGCTCACCAAGGTGGGCAAGCACCGGCTGGAGGTCTGGGGCAACACGAACGTCGTCGGGGCGTACAGCTTCCGGATCGCGACCGTGAAGGTGCGGACGTTCCCCGCCGCGATCGGCCTGAAGATCGGTGAGGGCAGCCCCGCCGGAGCGGGACGGCTGGACCCGCCCGGGCGGATCGACCGCTTCGAGTTCGATGCGGACGGCGCCACCGCCATCAAGATCATGGGTGGCCAGTGCGGCAACATCGATATGGAACTCTTCGACGCGGCCCAGAAGAGCGTCGCCGAGGCGCGGCAGCCCTACCCGCTGTGCGGCAACGAGTTCGAGATCCCCCTCGCGAACGCGAGCGGACGCTACGCGCTCGTCGTCAGGGCAGGCGCGGCGAAGGCCGGGACGTACTCGTTCCAGATCGCCCGCGCCGGCTGAACGGTCGAGCTCATTCCAATCGCCCGCCGGCTGAACGGGTGATGTGCGCGCCGCTCGAACGGGCGGCGCGCACGCGGCTTCGACCGCGCGGACCGGCCTTGAACGTGCGGGCCGGTCCCGAAGGTGCGGGCCGGTCCTGACTGCGCGGGCTCTTGAACGTGCGCGCCGGTCTCGAACGCTCAGGGCGGTGCGGACCGGCTGAACGGTCAGGGATGGTGGAGGCTTCCGTGGTATTCCACGTCGCCCATGCCCTCCTGACCCACATAGTCCAAGGTCCCCGGATCCTTGAGCGTGAGGGTCACGTCACCTCCGACGCATTGGCCCCGCTGCTCCACCGCGAACAGAAGCACCGTGGCGCTCGTGACGCGGGTCAGCGTGGCCTGCTGTCGGCAGGCGTCGTGCGTCCATTGGGCGATGCGCTGTCCGTCCTGCAGAGTGATGGTCAAGTTGATCTTGTTCTTGCGGCTGTCCTGGGACTCGATCTGTCCGGTCCAGGTTCCCGCGAAGGTCGCCGGGATGCCGCCGCCCTGGGCGGGCGGCGGAGCCGACGTCGGTCCAGACGCCGGTTCGGAGGCGCCGGTCGGGTCGGATGCCTGCGTGGGCGCCGACGCTTCCGTGGTCGCGGCCGGAGCGGACGACGGTGCCGAGGATGGTGATGTCGATTCCTGGCCCTTGGTCTTGCCGGATGCCGCCGGATCGGTCGCCTGGGTTCCACTGGGCGAGCGGCCGATCGTCCCGTTCGCGTACAGCACGCCCGCCGTGGCGACCCCCGCCAGGGCCACGGCCGCGATGGTCAGCGGTACGGCGCGTCCGGTCCTCCGCGTCCGCTCGCGGTACGGCGTCGCCGGATATGTCCCGACAGGCTCTGGGGGCACGGTGGTGGCACGTAGGGTCGTGGGCGCTCCGGGGTCAGCCGGGAGCACCTTGGTCGCACCGGGTCCATTCGGACCGCTTGGGCCGAGGCCGTGCAGACCGCCGGGCCCGGGTGGCCCCGGGACCTGATGGCCGGCCGGGTCGGCGCCGGGCGCATAGGGAACGGTCCCCTGTCCGGCAGGCCCGGCGCCGGGCGCGTAGGGAAGCGTTCCCTGTCCGGCAGGCCCGGCGCCGGGCGCGTAGGGAAGCGTTCCCTGACCGGCAGGGCCGGTGCCGGACCAGCCGGCGGGGACGTACGCGGTCGGGACCGGGCCGACCTCGGGGACCGTGACAGTGGCGGCTCCCGGGTCGACCAGGCGTACCAGGAGCGACCGCGCCGAGGGGCGCGCCTGCGGATCCTTGGTGAGGCAGGTGAGGAGGGTCGCGCGCAGGCCCTCGGGAACGCCGGTCAGGTCGGGATCCTGGGTGAGGATGCGGTTGAAGACGGCGGCGATCGTGTCGCTGCCGAACGGAGGCCGTCCGGTCGCGGCGAAGACGATGGTGGCGGCCCAGGCGAACACGTCGGCCGCGGGGGACCCGTGCACGCCCTTGAGCTGCTCGGGCGCCATGTACGGCGGGGTGCCCGACAGCGCCGAGGGCGCCGTGCTGGCGTCCAGCGGCCGGGCGATGCCGAAGTCGACCACGCGGGGGCCGTCCGGGCCGAGCAGTACGTTGGCCGGCTTGAAGTCGCGGTGGACGACCCCGGCGCCGTGGATGGCCGCGAGGGCGGAGGCCGTGCCGACCGCGAGCCGGTCGAGGTCGCCGTCGCGCAGCGGGCCGCCGTCCCGCACCCGTTCCTGTAAGGACGGGCCCGCGACGAACTCGCTGACGACGTACGGATCGGCCCGGTCGAGGTCGGCCGCCAGCACGCGGGCCGTGCAGAAGGGCGCCACCCGGCGCGCCGACTCCAGCTCTCTGGCCAGTCTGCGGCGGGTGTCCGGATCGGCGCCGCCCTTGAGGACCTTGACGGCCACGCGCCCGCCGGACGGGCCCAGCCCTTCGTAGACGACTCCCTGCCCGCCCTCGCCCAGGCGCCCGACGAGCCGGAACGCGCCCAGCGCGGGGGGATCCCCCGGCTGCAGGGGGCCAGGGGCCATGAGCTCCTCCATGGACGTCGAGCGCGGGCTCCAAGCGTATCGACGCGAAGCCCGCGCCTCTACGGACCTTCGCCGCGCTCAGGAGGTCGAGCAATGCGCGAAAACTCCCGTTCGCGCACCGTTCCGCGTACGGACATGCGTACTGTCCCGCGTGCGGGCATACCCACCGTTCTGCGTGCAGGTACGCGTGCCGGACGCGTCAGGTCGGAAAGCGTGGAAGGGTGATTTCGCCCGGCTCGATCGGGTGCCCGGCGAAGCGGTGGGAGGTCGTCCGGTGCGGGGCCGATCCTTGAGTCTGAAACCTTCTGTTTGACAACTCTTCTGTTTCACATACTATCTCTCGCGTACCGACCACCTGACTGAGACGGCGGGAAGCGACATGGCCGACTACGGGCACGAGTTGCTGTTCGGAACCTTCATCACCCCACAGGCGGACCAGGCCGACCGCGTCGTCGCGCTCGCCCAGCTCACCGAGCAGGTGGGCCTGGATCTGGTGACCGTCCAGGACCACCCCTACCAGGCGCGGTTCCTGGACACCTGGACGCTGCTGTCGGTCATCGCCGCCGCCACCTCGACCGTGCACGTCTCCCCGAACGTTGCCAACCTGCCCCTGCGGCCGCCGGCCGTGCTCGCCCGCAGTGTGGCCACCCTCGACATCCTCAGCGGCGGGCGGGTCGAGCTCGGCCTCGGCGCCGGGGCGTTCTGGGACGGCGTCGCCGCGATGGGCGGGCGGCGGCTCACCCCGCCGCAGGGCGTCGAGGCCCTGGAGGAGGCCATCGAGGTCATCCGGGCGATCTGGGCGGCCGACGGCGGGACGGTCCGGGTGGACGGCGCGCACTACCGCGTATGGGGCGCCCACCCCGGCCCCGCACCCGCCCACGATGTCGGCATCTGGGTGGGTTCGTATAAGAAGCGCATGCTCGCGCTGACCGGACGGCTCGCCGACGGATGGCTCCCCAGCAGCCCGTACGCGGGGCCGGACGAGCTGCCCGCGATGAACGCGATGATCGACGAGGCCGCGTTGGAGGCCGGGCGTCAGCCGTCCTACGTACGGCGGCTGTACAACATCGCCGGCACGTTCGCGGCGCGCGGGACGGGCTTCCTCAACGGACCGGCGCACGTGTGGGCCGAGCAGCTCGCCGAGCTCACTCTCACGCAGGGCATGAGCGGCTACATCGTGATGGGCGACGACCCGGACGTGATCCGCCGCTTCGCAGCCGAGGTCGCCCCGGCCGTCCAGGAACTGGTCGCGACCGAGCGCGCGGGACGGACGAACCCGCCTCCGTCGGAGGGCTCGCAGCCGGGCGGCGCCTCCGATGACCGAGAGCAGGCCGCGGTGTCCACGGCCTCACCGAACACGGCCTCACCGAACACGGCCTCACCGGGTACGACCTCGGCGGTCACCGCTTCAGCGGCCACCACCCCGTCCAGCTCGCCCACCCGCGCCCGGCCCGCCGTCCCCACCTCGGCGCTCGCGGTCGTGCCGACCCCCGACGACGGCACCCGGCTCAGCGACGTGCGGGTCTGGGACGAGACGATCCGCCCCACCGGCCCCGCGCCCGACCCCGGCCGCCGCTACACCGCGCACGAGCAGGCCGCCGGCCGTCACCTCATCGACGTGCACGACCACCTGCGGGAGGAGCTGCGCAACCTGCGCGGGCTCGTCGAGCAGGTCGTGGCCGGGACGATGGACCCCGGGACCGCCCGCTCCCAGATCAACGAGATGACCATGCGGCAGAACAACTGGACGCTCGGCGTCTACTGCCAGTCCTACTGCCGGGTGGTCACCACCCACCACACGCTGGAGGACGTCAGCGTCTTCCCCCACCTGCGCCACGCCATGCCCGGCCTCGCGCCGGTCGTCGACCGCCTTGAGCAGGAACACCACGTGATCCACGAGGTCCTCGAAGGTGTCGACCGGGCGCTGGTCGCCCTGGTGACCGAGCCGGACGGCCTGAAGTCCCTCCAGGCCGCCGTGGACCTGCTCACCGACGCGCTGCTGTCCCACCTCTCCTACGAGGAACGCGAACTGGTCGAACCCCTGGCCCGCCTCGGCTTCTCCTGACGGCTGCGGGATGGGGAGTGGTCCGCGCGCGGCGTCAGGGGCGTCCGGAGTACGTCCGGTAGATGTTGACCTCGGGCGGCAGGCCCAGCTCGGACGGGTCCACGCGGCCGGTGGCGACGAGGACGAACCGCAGCGGGTCGGTGACCGGCGTCGCGGGCGCGCCGTCCGCGTCCCCGAACACCAGCTCCAGCACGCCGCCGGGAGCGTCCGGCGCGGTGTCGCCGGGAGCGTGGAGAAGGACGCGGGCGGGGCCGAAGCCGGCCCGCTTCAGCCGATCCTCCATGTGCGCCACGCTGGCGGCCAGCGCGGGACCGCGGCCGGAGGGCAGGCCGAGGGCCGTCCGGATGTCGTCGGTGTGGACGTACAGGTCGTTCCATAGGCGCCGGTAGCTCTGCTCGAAGGTGTCGGTGCCGATCCCGCTCGGCGCGCGCCACGTGTCCTCGCCGAGCCCGTCCAGGAACCGTCCGATCGCCGCGGCCGAGCCTCTGAGGCTCTCCGCCATCTCAGGCGGGGACAGCTCGCGCAGGTCGGCGGCCTGCTGGTCGCCGGTGCGGCTGCCGACGGCGCCGTTCGCGACGTCGGACGCGAGGCCGGTGACGTGCCCGGCGACGTCGCGCACCTCCCAGCCCGAGCAGCGGGTCGGCTCGCGCCACTGGCCGTCGGTGAGGCCTTCCATGAGAGCGGCCAGCTCCTCGTAGGATGCGGCGAGCCCGTGGGCGATCCGCGCGCCGCGCGGGCCGCCGGCCGTGAGCGTGGGGGACATCTGCGCCTCCGCCGGTACGGATGATCGGGCACGCTCATCGTAAGCCGGGGTCCTGGCCCGCGGACAGGCGCGCGGGCCGGAGCCGGGGCCCCTAAAGTGCCGGGCCCCGGCACGGCCGGGCCTCCACAGGGCCCCTCCGTAGGGGCCCCGGCGGCGGCGATGGTGTCGCTCATGCCTTCGGCGACGACCTCAGACCTCCGGTGGCGGCGGGGGCGTCGCTCAGACCTCCACGGGGAGTGTCTTGATGCCGTTGATGAAGTTGGAGCGCAGCCGCTTGGCCTCGCCGGTCTGCCGCAGGTTGGGCAGCCGCTCGGTGACGACCTCGAACAGCACGCGCAGTTCGAGCTTGGCGAGGTGGTTGCCGAGGCAGAAGTGGGCGCCGCCGCCGCCGAAGCCGATGTGCGGGTTGGGGTCGCGGGCGATGTCGAAGGACGCCGGGGCCGCGAAGACGTCCTCGTCCCGGTTGGCCGAGGAGTAGAAGACGACGACCTTGTCCCCTTCCTTGATCTGCTTGCCGCGCAGGACGGTGTCGCGGGTGGCCGTGCGGCGGAACATGTTCACGGGGGAGACCCAGCGGACGATCTCGTCGGAGGCCGTGCGGGTGAGGGCGGGGTCGCGGACGAGGCGCTCCCACTGGTCGGGGTGCTCGAAGAGGGTCAGCATGCCGCCGGAGGCCGCGTTGCGGGTGGTCTCGTTGCCCGCGACGACGAGGAGCAGGACGAACAGGTCGAACTCGTTCTCGCTGAGCGTCTCGCCGTTCTCGTCGGGCTGGAGCAGCTTGGTGACGATGTCGGGGCGCGGCTGTTCGCGGCGCTCGGCGGCGAGCTTGTTGGCGTACGCGTAGACCTCCATCGCCGCGTCGGCGCCGTCGGTCGGCCCGCCGGCGTAGTCCGGGTCCTCGGCGCCGATCATGCGGTTGGACCACTCGAACAGCTGGTTCCGGTCCTCGACCGGCGCGCCGAGCAGCTCGCAGATGACGTACAGGGGGAGGGGCGCGGCGACGTCGGTGACGAAGTCGATGGCGCCCTTGTCCGAGACCTCGTCGATCAGCTCGTGGCAGATCTCGCGGATGTGGGTCTCCAGAGTGTTGATCTGGCGCGGCGTGAAACCGCGGTTGACCAGCGACCGCCTGCGGGTGTGCTCCGGCGGGTCCTGGTTGAGCATCATCATGCGCTGGAGCAGGAGCTGCTCCTCGGGGACCTCGTTGAACAGCGCGAGCCTTCTGGCGGAGGAGAAGATCTCCGAGTTGCGGGAGACGTGGACGACGTCCTCATGCTTGGTGATCGCCCAGAAGCCCGGCCAGCCGCGCTCCTCGTCACCCTCGTGCCAGAAGACCGGGTCGTTGTCGCGCAGCCACTTGAGCTGCTCGTGCGGTGCGCCGTACCGCGCGTAATGGTCCTGGTCGACGAGGTTGATTTCCATTTGACCACCCAGAGACTCGATCGGCAGCGTGCTCGAGAATTCTAGAACGTGTTCTATGCCGCGGGTACGGGCATGCTGGGCCGCCCTCGTGGCGCCGGGGCCGCGGCCATCGCGCATGGCGGACCGTATCCAGCATGTCACCGTACGAATCTCGTGGAGCGTCTTCGTTATGAAATGGGCATCGGATGAATGTTCCGAGTGCCCACCTGCGCTCTTGGCGCTGGCCTATCTCCGCGTAGTCCTTCCTCTCAAGACATCGGGTGATTACGAGGAAGACGTGTGAAGCTACTGCGAGTCGGACCGCCCAGGGAAGAGCGCCCGCCGTCCTCGACGAGGCCGGACGAGCTCATGACCTGCGAGGACGGCTCGGCGACGATGCAGACTTCGACAACGTGATGTGCAAGCTGTCCGGGCTCGTCATCGAGGTGGACTGGCGGTCCTGGGATGTCGCCGCCCTCGCACTGTACGCCGGCCATATCCTGTCCTGCTTCGGGGCCGAACGGGTGATGTCCGGGTCGGACGGGCCGGCGTGCGAGCCGGCCGCCTCCTACGGGCAGGTTGTGGAGCTCGCGCGGAGCCTCACGGGTGGGCTGAGCGTGTCCGAGCGCGATCTGGTCTTCGAGGGCACGGCCCGGGCGGCGTACGCGTTGCGCCTGTGATCCCGGGGTCGGTTTAATAGGGTGACTTTTCGGGATTTATCCGTTTTCTGCCCTCTGGGGGCGGCCATTGCCGGTGAAGTGCGGGAAATGCGCGGGATTGTCCGGAAACGGGGACCGTGCGGGGGAGGGCGGCATTCTGGACGCCGTCGAGTCGATGGCACCTGCCGCTGGGCGGTGATTTCCTTTCCCTGTCCGACCGTCGGTGGGATCGGTGTTCGCGCTGCTCAGGGGCATGCATTGTGGACTTTTAACGCGACATTGGCCCAACCCAGCGTGATGTCCGGGTATATCGGCAAAAGCCGACGACTAGGCGTCGGCCCCGGCGAGGAAAGGGAGATGTCATGATGGAGGTCCGTGCGGGAATGGTGGCATTGCTCTTGCCGGTGACGTTGCTCAGCACGGGCGCCGCCCTCCCCGGCGCGCACGGCCGCCAGGCCCCGGTGCGCTCCACGAGCGGCCAGGACCCGATCCTCGCGCTCGGCCGCTTCGGACCGTACACCGCCGGGCAGGTGGCCACCACCTACGACCAGAAGCTCGTCCCGGCGGGCGCCGCGGTGGCCGTCGGGTACCTCCCCGGCAACGACGGGCACTCGATCGTCCAGCTCCGCGTCAACGGCCTGCTCCCCAACCACTCCTACGGCGCGCACGTGCACATGAAGCCGTGCGGGGCCAAGGGAGAGGACGCCGGCCCGCACTACCAGCATCAGCAGGACCCGAAGACCCCCTCCACCGACCCCAAGTACGCCAACGCCCGCAACGAGGTCTGGCTGGACTTCACCACGGACGCCCACGGCGACGCCTCCGCGCGCTCCGCCCTGGACTGGAAGTTCACCGACCGCCACCCGCGCTCCGTGGTCATCCACGCCGAGCACACCCACACCGACACCGGCCACGCCGGAACGGCGGGCCCGCGCCTCGCCTGCGTCAACGCCGACTTCTGAGCGAATGAACGTTCGAGAACTCCGCGACCACCGGGCCGCCGCATTGACACCGCCCGCTTCGCCGGTGAACCGGCCATCGCCGAGCGCCACCGCGAACGCGCGGCCTCGGCGCGCCCCGACCGTGCCGGTCCGTGACGTCGGCGGTACGTCACCACGATCGGGGCGCGGGTCGCGGGGAATCAGACCTGATCAGGTGATGCGCTTGCAGCTCACGCCGTTGGTCTTCTGGTGGAGGATGGCGAGCCGCGTGTTCGGGCCGTATTCGCCGTCGGCCGTTTGAGATCACCGGCGCCGGCGCTCACATGGTCGAGTCATCGGCTTCGTACGAAGCTCCCCTGCGGAAGTGCCATGAGAGGGCCGGAATCGATGAGCAGTGCGCGCACTCCGCCTGATCGTCTCAACGGCCTCGATGATCTCTCTGCCCGCACCTGCGGCGGCCATCACGTCGCGATAGGACTGGGAGAAATCGTGTTCCTCGTCGGGCCCGAGCCCAACCCACGGGAAGCGCCGACGGATGGCCTCGTAGTCCAGCGGGGCCTCGGGAGCCGTCTCGGCGTTCTCGTCCATGGACCAAGTGTAAACAGGCAGCTACCTAATGTGTTCGACGCTGTTCTTGGTCGGGCAGTTGGTTCAGGCGGGTGGTGAGGGAGGTCTTTCCAGGGTCCCTACCACGCCCGCACCCACCCACCCCCGCGGCACCCGCGCCCCTCCGGCCCCGCCCGCCGCCTTCAGGCGCTGGCGCCCGACCAGCCCGCCGTGCCCCGGGAACCCGTCAAGAACCTGTCAAGCCACGAACCACCCGCCCCGTAAGGCTCCCCTCAACGGTCGGACTGTCGTCGCGAAGCCAAAGCGATGACGAAGAGTGGTCGTGATAGTGCGCAGAGTTATGAAACTATGAGGCTTCATGCCCCCTGCGTCGCAATGCGTCGGCTACATCGACGAGTCGATTCACGACGGACCCGGCCTCTATCTTGTGGCCGTTGTGTTCGCGCACCCCGAGGTCTGCCGCGAACCGGCCCGGAAGCTCGCGGCTTTGGTTCCTGGTTGGACCCGGCCGCACTGGCACGCGGAGGACAGTCCCTCGCGCCTACGTCTGGTGCGCGCCGTGGCCGCGTTTCCCATGACAGCGGTCGCCTATGAGTGCTCGTTCGACTCTCCAGGACGTAAGGAGGCGGCTCGCGCGCGTGCGCTGCGGTGGCTCGTCTCAGAGATGTCCGTCGATGTACGGCACCTCGTGCTCGATCAGCGACAGGAGCAGCAGAACAAGGTCGACCGAAAGGTGCTGAGCGGGCTGGCGGGGCGTCCGCCTCGGTTCACCGTGGAACATGCTTCATCGGCCAAAGAGCCCTTGCTCTGGTTGCCGGACATCGTCGCGGGAGCCGTCGCCGCTCGCCTGCTGGGGCGTGGGGGTGAGTATGTGGAAGCGCTAGGGCCGGTGCTCGCGTGGGTGCGGGCGGAAGGGTTTCGGGGGTGGGGGTGAAAACGCGATGGCCGGGTGCCCGTCATCCGGCGGGAAGCCCGGCCTCACTTCGCGGTTCGAACCCGACCGCGCGTGACCTATCGTAGTCGAACGACTGCGGAAGTCAATCGCGGTTACGCCGGGTGGGGCCTCGTCCTCGCAGGTTCGCCGGTGGGTGATTCTGGTCGGGGCCGAGGTCGTTCAGGCGGGTGGTGAGGAAGGTTTTTTCGAGGGTGTTGTCGGTGAGGGTCAGGGCCTGTTCGTAGGCGATGCGGGACTCGGCGGTGCGGCCGAGGCGGTGGAGGAAGTCGGCGCGGGCGGCGGGCAGGTACAGGTAGCCGGCGAGGCGGGGGTCGGCGGCGAGGTCGTCCAGTTCCTTGAGGCCGTAGGCGAAACCGTCGGCGAAGCCCACGGCGACGGCACGGTTGAGGGCGACGACCGGGGACGGCCAGACGCGTAGCAGGAGGTCGTACAGGCAGACCACCTCGTGCCAGTCGATCTCCTCCCAGGACGGCGCCTCCGCGTGCAGGGCCGCGATCGCCGCCATGATCGCGTAGCGGCCGATGGGACGGCTCCGGAGCGACTCGCGGACGAGCGCGGCGCCCTCGTCGATGGCGGCGCGGTCCCAGCGGGTGCGGTCCTGGTCGGCGAGCAGCAGCATGCGGCCGTCGCCGGCCACGCGGGCGGCGCTGCGCGCGTGGGTGAGCACGATCAACGCCAGCAGGCCGGTGACGTCGCCGTTTCCCGGCAGCAGGGCGCGCAGCATGCGGGCCAGGTCGAGCGAACGGTCCAGCAGGTCGTGGCGGACGAGCGTGTCGCCGGCCGGGGCGGTGTGGCCGGTCGTGAACAGCAGGTGGACGACGGTGAGGACGGCGTCGATGCGCGCGGGCAGGTCCTCGGCGGGCGGCACGCGGTACGGGATGCGGGCCGTGGCGATCTTCTTCTTGGCCCGGGTGATGCGCGCGGCCATGGTCGTCTCGCTGACGAGGAACGCGTGGGCGACCTCGGCGGTGGTGAGCCCGCACAGCAGGCGCAGGGTCAGGGCGACCTGCGCCTGCTCGGACAGCGCGGGATGGCAGCAGGTGAAGATGAGCCGCAGCCGGTCGTCCTCCACTGGCGAGCCGTCCGGTTCGGGGGGTTCGGGGGTGGTCTGTTCGTCGAGCAGGAGGGGCAGCGAGCGGCGCATGGTCGCGTCCCGGCGCAGCAGGTCCAGGGCGCGGTTCTTCGCCACCGTGGTCAGCCAGGCCCCCGGGCTGGCCGGGATGCCCCGTTCGTCCCACGTAGCCAGGGCCTTCGCGTACGCGTCCTGGACGCACTCCTCGGCGAGGTCGAGGTCGCGGGTGACGCGGACCGTCGCGGCGAGCACGAAGGCCCACTCGCGACGGTGCGCGTCCGCGACCGCGTCGGCGACGGCGGGGTTCACGTCCCGGCCCCGGGCGTCGTGGCCGGGGATCCGGGCGGGCCGGACCCGTGAGGCCGAGGTGCGTGAACGATCGCCCGGGACATGGGAACTTGTCTCAGCTGAAGACCATGACCGGGCGGACCTCGACGCCGCCGTACGGGGCGGGGACCTGCTTGGCGACGGCGATGGCCTGGTCGAGGTCGTCCACCTCGATCAGGTAGTAGCCGCCCAGACCCTCCTTGGTCTCGAAGAAGGCGCCGTCGGTGACCACGAAGTCGCCGGAGGCGTCCTTGCGGATGCTGGTGCCCATCGAACCCGGGTGCAGGGCCTCGCCGCCGCGCAGGACGTCGCGGTTGTTCTCGCCGAACGCGGTGTGCTCCTTCATCGCCCGCTCGTAGTCCTCGGGGCCCGCGTTGGCCCAGGAGGCCTCGTCCTCGTAGATCAGGATCAGATATTTCGCCATGTCAGTTCCTTCCGGGGTGTTTCGCGATGCCCTGTCCGGGCTCGGTATGGAGTCCGACGCGCGAGACCCGCCCGGATCGACGTGCCGTGCCATGAAATCACGGGAGATTTTTCTTTACCGGGCGGTCGGGGGAGTTCGCCCAGGTCAGGATGCCATGGCGTGGGCGTGGCGGCGAACGACGCGGCGGCGGGCCCGCGCGGCCGGCCGTGGAGGAGCGTGGAGGAGCTCGGTGCGGCTGACCAGGCGCGGGGACGCCAAGGGACCGGGAACAGGGTCAGAGGGCCCGGCGGAGCCATTCTTCGCCGCCCGCCACGTGGACCGTCGCCCAGGCGCGGGCGATGTCGGGCTGGCGGGCGGAGATGGCCTCGTAGATCGCGGTGTGCTGCTCGCGGGTCTTGGCCGCGGCGCCTTCCTGGGTGAGACCGCGCCAGATGCGGGCCCGGGTGGTGGGGCCGGACAGGCTCTCGATCAGCGAGGCCAGCACCGTGTTGCCGGAGCCCTTGGCGATGAACTGGTGGAACCGCAGGTCGTTGGCCACGAGCTCTTCGATGCTCGGGTTCTCGGGCAGGGCGTCGAGGATGGTCTTCAGCTCGGCGATGTCCGCGTCGTCCATGTTGGTGGCCGCCATGCCCGTGGCGGACGGCTCCAGGATGCGCCGGACCTGGAAGAACTCCAGCACGGTGTCGTCGCGGTGGAAGTCGACCACGAACGACAGCGCGTCGAGGAGCAGCCGGGGCTCCAGGCTGGTGACGTACGTGCCGTCGCCCTGGCGCACGTCGAGGACGTTGATCAGGGCGAGCGCGCGGACGGCCTCGCGCAGCGAGTTGCGGGACAGGCCGAGCCGTTCCGCGAGATCGGCCTCCTTGGGCAGCCGCGCGCCGGGGGCGAGCTCGCCGGAGACGATCATTCCTTTGATCTTTTCGATCGCAGCGTCTGTGACCGCCACGAAGTCACCACCCTATATACGCGCGCAACAACGCTGATGCTGCCGAGACATCGGATGTCTATGAGTGTAAGTGGTCAATGTGACCCCGTCGTGAACAGGACCGCGCACCGGGGGCCTCAGATGTGGCCTGTGTGTCGCGGGTGTTCCAGGCCCGGTCAGCATGCTCGTGGCCCCGCCGGGCGCCGTTCACCTCAGGCGCCGAGGCCGGCGAACAGGCGGCCCGCCGCGATCTCGATACGCCGCTGAACCTGCTCGTACGTACGCCGGCCCCGCAGCATCTCCAGCAGTTCGTGCACCCACACGCCCGCGAGCGACCCGGCCAGCGCGTACTGTTCTTCGTCGGCGGACTCCAGGCTGAGGCCGTCGGCCGACACGCGCAGCAGCAGTCCGGCCATGCGGTCGCCGAAGGGGGTCTCGACGTCGGCCATGATCAGCGAGCGGATCAGCGCGTCGGCCAGTTCCGGCTCACGCATGAGGCCGCGCGTGGCCCGCATCAGCACGTCGACCGCGCGGCCCGCCGGGGTCGCGGCGCTCGGCGGCCTGCGCTCGATGCTGGCCTCCAGCAGGTCGATCTCTTCACTGACGACGGCGACCACGAGATCCATCTTGGAGGGGAAGTAGCGGTAAAGAGTGCCGAGGGCGACCCCGGCGCGCTCGGCGACCGTCCGCATCTGCATGGCCTCGACGCCGCCCCGGGACGCGAGCGCGGCGGCGGCCTGGACGATGCGCTTGCGCCGCTGGTGCTGACTGCGCGTGCGGACGCCGGCGGCCGCCGGGGCCGTGGGAGGCGCCGGGTGCTCGCCGCCGTCGGGGGCGGCGGGGGTGATGGGGGCGGCATGCGGGGATCGCATGAGAACACGTTACCGGATAGGACGCAAGCGGGCTTTGTTACCGACCGGTTGTGGGGAATGCCGGTCTTCCATGTGGTTTGGGTGGGGGGCCGGTCTCCCGAAGCGTTTCCGAAAGCCGCCTCGGGTGCGGATTGGAATCTGTTCTAGTTCGGGGCTGATCTGGCGGTGTGGCTGGCGCACGCCGGAGGTCGTCAGGATGGGATATTTCGTGACATGACCGGTCGCGTGGTATTCCGGCGGCGAGCCGGTGAGGGAAATGATGTTCCGGGTATTGAAGTTTCTTCTCCGGGAGAAGAAAGCCGGGTCTGAGGAGCGGCCGTCATATCCTCTGAATGCCGTGGTCAACCGTGATGCCGCGATTTTCTGGGACGGTGGACGGGCAGGCGGGCCACGGATCCAGAAATTCCCGGCCTGCGGTGAGTTCCGGCCCCCGCCGGGACCGGTGTGCCCTTCGTGTAGGACGGGAGGCCGGACATGGGTGGTGACAAGCGGGTTCGGTGAGGTCTGCGGGCTACGCCGGGCGCGACGACCCGCCCGTTCCGGGCACCACGCCGCCTTTTGTCGTGGCCGTAATGGAATTATCCGAAGGTCCGTGAATTGTCGGAAATATTGTTGAATGTGACGCGGAGAAGGTGGGTATCGATATGCCGGTGCGGGTGACCCGCCGCGAGGCGGACGAGGAGCTGGTATTCGCCCCTGCGGGCGCTCCGGGAGCCGTGATGCGCACACTGACGGAAGACGACATCGAGTGCGGCGCAGCCCTGCCCCCGCTGCGCATTGACGTCACCTCCGTCAATGTCCTCTCGGCCGCACCCGAGGGCATGGACGACAGGCCGGCGCACTCTGAGGACCCGGGCGCGCGGGACGATTTCCTGAACATCCTGACCACCATGGGCCTGGTCGAGCGGTACGTCACCGACTGGGCGGGCCCCGAGGCGCTGATCCGCAGCATCAACGTCCGGCTGGGCGTCCCCGCGTACGCCGGCGACACGCTGATCTTCAACGGCACCGTCGCCGCCTACGAGGCCGGTGAGGTCACGGTCGAGGTGCGCGGCACGGTCAGCCTGGGCGACCACGCCACCGGCATTGTCCGCCTCCACCTCCCGCGCTGACCCACGCTCCCGCGCGCCGGGCGCGAGGAGTCTCAGGGGGTGACGAGCGTCGGGACCGCAAAGAAGACGGCCAGCGCGATGGCGACGCAGATCAGGAAACCGACCAGCTCCCACAGCCAGTCGTAGTGGTGCTCGCCCACCTTGATCGGCTTGGGCCGCTTGTGCCGACGCGCCTTCGTCCTGACGGACCGCGCCTTCGCCGGCTCGCCGGCCTTCTCGGCGTCCGCGCCCGGTTCGGCGGCGATCGTGGCCACCGACTCGGACGCCGTCGCCGCCGCGTCCGGCTCGGTGGCCGTGACGACCTCGGCGACGGCCTCCGCGACCTCGGGCCCCTTGGCCCCGATGTGCGTCTTCGCCTCGACGGGCGTCTTCGCCTCGACGGGCGTCTTCGCCTCGACGGCGGCGGCGCTCACAACCGTCTCGCCCACCGCCACCGGCTCGGCGTCGTCCGTGAGTATCACGATGTCCATCGGCTGCGTGGCCGTGAGAGCGTCGGCCGGGTCGATCTCGGGGAGCGCCACGATCGGTTGCCCGGCCACGAGCACGTCGCCGGTCGCACGGACCGCCGGCTCCGGTGCCGAGGTCCGCGCCTCGCTCGCGTGGGCCTCGGCGGGCCCGGCCTCGGCCGGGTGACCTTCGGTGGTGGTGGGGGCCTCGGAGGGCTCCGGCTTCCTGGACGGCTTGGGACGCGCCCGCCTGCGCGTGCGCTGCAACGTGGGCCACTGCCCGGTGGCCAGCGCCCTGCCGAACGCCGACTCGGCCGCGGGCGTGGACACGTGCTCGGACTTCGAGGGCACGGTGTCCGAGGGCACGGTGTCCGGGGGGGCGGCGTCCGGGGGCGCCGGCGCGTCCAGCACGTCCGCGGGCACCGGCGCGGCGAGCACCAGCGGCGTCTCCGGGGGAGCCGCGTCGCGCACCTTCGGCATCGGCTCGGTCGTGGCCTCGTGCTTCGACCTGCGCCCGCGCTTGGGAGGCGTCAGCTCCGCGGGGAACACCCCGGCGTTGGTGACCGGGTTCGGCTCGGCCAGCGGGAGCGGCCAGCGGGGCGTCGTCGGCCAGAGGTGCTTGGCGTCCTGCCGGCTCGCGGGGACGACGCTCGCGTCCTCCGGGATGCCGTTGAGCACCTGCGTGCGCAGCGCGATGGGCGGCGTGCGCCAGGGCAGCCGGGCCAGCGCGTCCTCCGCCGGAGCGATCACGAGCGCGTCGTACACCTCGGACACCGACGTGGGCACGAGCGGCCCGGACCGGGCGGAGGCGATGGCGGCGGTGAGCGACCGGGTGAAGCGGTGGCGGGCGCTGATCTCCAGTTGCTCGGCGGTGTCGGCGGCGACGTCCAGCACCCAGGCCAGCTCGGGGGTGTCCAGCCCGCAGACGGCGGACAGCAGCAGCACCTCGCGCTGGTGCGGCCGGACCTCGCGCACGACTCGCTCGACCAGCGCGGTCACCGGGTCCGTGGCCGGGTCGACGCTGGGGAAGGCGTAGGCGACGTCGCGCCGGTAGATCTCGCGGCGGGCGAGCGCGTACAGCGCCGCGCGCGGGGGCTCTATGGCCGGCACGGCCGTGAGAACGGCCACCAGCGCGTCGGCGGCCGAGGCGGTGTCACCGAGCTGGTCGTGGCAGTACGCGAACAGCCCGGCGGCGTGACGGTCGTAGAGCTCGGCGATCAGCTCGGCCCGGGGGCGGCGATCGATGAGCGAAGGGGTCACAGCCGGATCCTCTGGAATTCTCGTGCGGGCGTGTGGGTTTGGCCTGGCTGAGGAGGATAGAGGGAAGCCTGGGAGCTCTGGGAGGCGTGGTAGCCAATCATGCCAAGGTTGTCACGACCGCCGCGCCAATCGATGCAAGTTTGATAGATATCGCGAAAGTACCAGCTAGACGCGGTGTCCCGGTGGCCGTTCCCCCTTTTCGGTAATCCCGACAACTTTGGTATGAGTAGTGTCCTGGGACAGATGGTGCCGATCACCGTAGGCTGTGGCCGGGGGAGATCAAGTGGACCCGCGGTCGGGCCGTCACCTACCGTGGGGGCTGCCGAGCGGGTGGTAGCCGGGTGCAACCGGCTCGACGATTCCGGGCCTGATGGACCCGGCCGAGAAGCACGAGGTCGTGCGTGATCACATTCGAAGGCGTCACCAAGCGCTATGGGGACGGCACGGTGGCCGTCGACAATCTCAGCCTCCAGGTGCCCGACGGGGCCATCACGGTGTTCGTCGGGCCGTCCGGCTGCGGCAAGACCACCTCGCTCCGCATGATCAACCGCATGATCGACGCGACCGACGGGCGCATCCTCCTGGACGACCAGGACGTCCGCACGATCGACCCGCCGACCCTGCGCCGGGGCATCGGCTACGTGATCCAGCAGGCCGGCCTGTTCCCGCACCGCAAGATCGTGGACAACGTCGCCACCGTCCCCTACCTGCTCGGCTGGGATAAGAAGAAGGCCCGCGCGCGGGCGATGGAGCTGCTCGAACGCGTCGGGCTGGACACCAAGCTGGCGGAGCGCTACCCGTTCCAGCTCTCCGGCGGGCAGCAGCAGCGCGTCGGCGTGGCCAGGGCGCTCGCCGCCGACCCGCCGGTGCTGCTCATGGACGAGCCGTTCAGCGCCGTCGACCCCGTGGTGCGCACCAGCCTGCAGGACGAACTGCTGCGCCTTCAGTCCGAGCTGAACAAGACGATCGTGTTCGTCACCCACGACATCGACGAGGCCATCAAGCTCGGCGACACCGTCGCGGTGATGCGCGTCGGCGGGCGCCTCGCGCAGATGGCCGCGCCCGCGACGCTGCTCGCCGAACCCGCCGACGCGTTCGTCGAGGGCTTCCTCGGCAAGGACCGCGGCATCCGCCGCCTGTCGTTCGTCCCGGCCTCCGGCCTCGTCGTGAGCACCGAGCGCGGCGTCCCCGGCTGGTCGGTCGCGCTGGACGAGGACGGCCGCCCCATCGGCTGGCGCGCGGACGGCGGCGACGGGCTCCAGCCGTTCGGGACGTTCGACCTCAAGAAGGACTCGCTGCGCGCCGCGCTGGACGCCGCCCTGCTCGCGCCGCCCGGGTCCGCCATCGCGGTCGACGGCGACGGCCGGTTCGCCGGCGTCGTCACCCGGGAGGCGCTGGACGAGGCCCTGCGGCGAGCGGGGCGGGTGCCGGGCGATGGGTGACACCGAGCCGCTGGTCCGCTGGGACTGGATCGGCCGCAACTGGCCCAGCATCCAGCAGCTCCTCATCGACCACATCGTGATGGCGCTGATCCCGGTGGTGCTCGGCCTGGTCATCGCACTTCCGCTTGGCCTGGCGAGCGCGCGCTGGCGGGTGCTCTACCAGCCCACGGTCGGGCTCATGAACGTCGTCTACTCTCTGCCGTCACTCGCCGTCTTCATCGTGCTGATCCCGATCACGGGCCTCGCCGAGCGCACCACCGTGATCGTCCCGCTGACGTTCTACTCGCTGGCCGTGCTCATCCCGGCGGTGGTGGACGGGCTCGGGGCCGTGCCCGACAGCGTGCGCCAGTCGGCCGTCGCCATGGGGTTCGGGCCGATGCGGCGGCTGCTCCAGGTCGACCTGCCCATCGCGGTGCCGGTCGTGCTCGCCGGCCTGCGGGTGGCCACGGTGTCCAGCATCAGCCTCGTCAGCGTCGGCGCGCTGATCGGCCGCGGAGGGCTCGGCTACCTGTTCATCGACGGCTGGCAGCGCCAGTTCTACACGCCGATCGTCGTCGGCATCGTGCTGGTGGTGGCCCTGGCCGTGCTCGCGGACGGGCTGATCGTCCTCGCGCAGCGCCTGCTGACGCCCTGGGCCCGCGCGAGGAGGACCGCGTGAACTGGCTGATCGACTTCTTCGGCGACTCCGCGAACTGGTCCGGCTCCGGCGGCATCCCGGTCCGCCTGCTGGAGCACGTCGAGTTCTCCTTCGCCGCGCTGCTCCTGGCCATGGCCATCGCGATCCCGCTCGGCCTGCTGATCGGCCACACCCGGCGCGGGGCCGTCCTGGTGGTCGTCGCCGCCAACGCCGCCCGCGCGCTGCCGACCCTCGGCCTGGTCGTGCTGATCGTCCTGCTGGCGGGCGTCGGCACCACATGGCCCGTGCTGCTGCCGCTGGTCGCCCTCGCGGTCCCGCCGATCCTGGTCAACACCTACGAGGGCATCCGCGGCGTCGACGAGGACCTGCGCGACGCCGCGTACGGCATGGGCCTGCGCGGGGGGCAGGTGCTGCTGCGGGTGCTCGTCCCCGTCGCGCTGCCGCTGATCCTGCTCGGCCTGCGCATCGCCGCGATCCAGGTGGTCGCGACCGCCACCGTCGCCGCGTATGTCGGCCTCGGCGGGCTGGGGCGCTACATCATCGACGGTCTCGCGACCAAGGACTTTCCCAGCACGATCGGCGGCGCGGTGCTGGTCGCCGCGCTGGCGCTCGTCGTGCAGCTCGCCTTCGCGCTGTTGCAGCGAGTCGTCGTCTCACCGGGGGTGAGCCAGCGGGCCCGCGTCCGCTAGTCTCATTACCTACTGAAATGGAAGGAAATTGCACGATGAGGCGAATCTTCGCCACCGTGGCGGTCACGGCCGCCGCGGTGTTAACTCTAGGAGCGTGCGGAGGCGGCGGGGATCCGCTCAGCACAACGAGCGCCGGTTCGGCCCCGAGCACGTCCGGCTCCGCCCCCGCCGAGGCCGCCAAGGTCGTCGTCGGCTCCGCCAACTTCCCCGAGAACGTCCTCCTCGCCTCCATCTACTCCCAGGCCCTGCAGGCCAAGGGCGTCCAGGTGGAGGAGAAGTTCAACATCGGCAGCCGTGAGGTCATCTACGACCAGATCAAGTCCGGCGCGCTGACCATCCTGCCCGAGTACAACGGCGGCCTGCTGAGCTTCATCGACCCCAAGAGCACCGCCGCCAGCAAGGACGACGTCGACGCCGAGCTCAAGTCCAAGCTGCCCGCCGAACTGGAGCTCCTGGACTCCTCCGCGGCCGAGGACAACGACTCGCTGTCCGTCACCAAGGAGACCGCCCAGAAGAACGGCCTGACCACCATCGAGGACCTGGCCAAGGTCTCCAAGGACTTCGTCGTCGGCGGCCCGCCGGAGTTCAAGAAGCGCCGCGAGGCCCAGTTCAAGGACGTGTACGGCCTGACGTTCAAGGAGTGGAAGCCCACCGGCGACACCACGGCCGACGCCATCAAGAGCGGCGCCGTCCAGGTGGGCAACGTCTTCACCACCGACCCCAAGATCCTGATCAACGGCCTGGTGTCGCTGCAGGACCCGAAGAGCGTCTTCAGCGCCCAGAACGTCACGCCGCTGGTCAACAAGGCCGGCACCGACGACACCGTGCGCACGACGCTCAACGCCATCTCCGCCAAGCTCGACACGACCGCGCTGGTCGACATGATGAAGCGCGTCGCCGTCGACAAGGACGACCCCCCGGCCGTCGCCAAGGACTGGCTGACCCAGAACGGCCTCGGCTGACCCCCGGGCCGTCCGCGTGCCGGTGGCCGTCTCCCCTCGCCTCGTCGATGAGACCGGTCGCCGGTGCCCATCCCTGACGATCCGATCTCCGAAAGGTCCTTCCGGAATACCGGGAGGACCTTTCGCGTATTCTCCGGTCCGTGACGGCTCTCGTGCCGGATGATCGTCCTATGCGGTGGGTTGTCGCGTCTCTAATAGCCGTGATCGTGGTCCTGTGCGGGTGCTTCTGGGCGCTGTTCGGCGACCCGTGCGCGCCGCAGGCGTGTGCCCACGGCGAGGACGTCCCCCTCAGCGTTCCCCTGCCCGAGGATTCCGCGCGCTGGGTGGCCTCCGGTCCCCGCTCTTCTGACGGCGGTCCTGACGAGCCGGACATCGTGAAGAAGTTCGCCCGCGACGACGTCTGGAAGTTCAGCAGGGGCGACGACCTGGAGGTGACCCACTGGGACGGGTCGCGCCGGCGGAGCATGACCCCGCGACTCCCGGAAGGCTTCTACGTCGGAGACATCGACGGCATGGCGTCCGACGATCTCTGGATCGCGGGCACGATCATGGGTCCGCCGATGCCGGTCGATCCGACCGGTCCCAGCGGGGTGGTGGTGCACTGGAACGGGCGCGAATGGACGCGCGTCCCCGTCCCCGCGAACGTGGTGCGGCTCGCGCCCGTGGGGCGGGACGACGTCTGGGGCCTGTTCGACGGGAAGATCGTGCACTGGGACGGCCGCGCGTGGTCACCGGCCTCGGTCCCTGATGTGCCGATGCCCGACTCCGCCGGCGGGGAGGATCCTGGGGCCCTGCTGAGCGACATCGTCGCGCTCGCGGCCGATGACGTCTGGGCCGTCGGGACGGTCACCACAAATCTCTGCTGCGACCAGTGGGTCCACCACCGCGAGGTCGTGATGCACTGGGACGGCCGCTCCTGGAGGCTCCTCGACCTCAAGATCCGCGGCACGGACCTCGGCGAGGGGGTTCCCGACGGGGAGGGCGGCCTGTGGATCAGTGCCCGCCGGGAGGGGGAACCGCTCATCATGCTCCACCACCGCGACGGGCGATGGAGCAAGCGCACCCTGCCACTCCCGCCCGGGCTCCGAGCCCCGGAGGCCCCCGACCTCGTCCGTACGGAATCCGGCGACCTGCTCCTGACCGCCACCGCCTACTCCACCGAAGGCGGCGCCCCTGTGAGTGTGGAGTACACCCTCACCGACGCCGCCACGCGAGCGACACCTGCGCCGTCATAACCGATGGAGGTGATCGGCCGGGGGGCGT
Source organism: Sphaerisporangium sp. NPDC051011 (assembly GCF_040653595.1). Classification (NCBI taxonomy): domain Bacteria; kingdom Bacillati; phylum Actinomycetota; class Actinomycetes; order Streptosporangiales; family Streptosporangiaceae; genus Sphaerisporangium; species Sphaerisporangium sp. NPDC051011. The sequence goes on from NZ_JBFAGG010000002.1 coordinate 73,392, forward strand.
TGTCCGGTGGTGACCAGTGGTAGGAGTGGGGGACATGAACGAGTTCACGGAGGCGATGAGGCAGCTTGTCGCGGGGGTGGCCGTGGTCACCATCCGTGATGGGCGTGACGACATCGGGACGACCGTCACCACCTTCGCGTCGCTCTCCGCGGACCCGCCGATGGTGCTGGTCAGCCTCACAGCCTCGGGGTATCTGTGCGAGGTGATGTTGCGCCAGGACCGCTGGGCCGCGAGCCTGCTCTCCGGCGGCCAGGCCGTGATCGCCAGCCGCTTCGCCACGCCCGGCCGCCCGAGTGCCCGTCTCCTCGTGGCCGGCACCCCCCACCACCGGGGCCACCACACGGAGGCGTTCGTCATCGACGGTGGTGTCGCCGCGCTGGAGGCCGAGACTGCTCGCGTCATCCCCGCCGGCGACCACACCCTCTTCCTGGCGCAGGTCCTCGCCGTCGACTACGTGGACCCGTCCCTCCCACCCCTGGTACGCATGCGCGGCCGCTACAAGTCCGTCACATGACCGTTCGGGGCGCCGTCGCCGCCGTTTCGACCGCCATGCGTAAGGCCGAGCCGGCCTACCGGCGTGCGCTGGCGGCGCAGACGCTGGCCGAGGTCGCGGCGGCGGCCGAACGTCACGTGCCGAACCTGGGCGAGGGCGTCCGGCGCTGGTACGGGCGGGGCTGACCAATGCACATGGGGACGATCGGCGCACACGTAGGCGATGAAACCGGATACAAAACGTCCAGATTCCCCGGCGTACATCACGAAATGCGGGCGAATGCTCGCGGGCCGGACGGTGGCGACCGCCGGGCGCGCGAGACTGCCCCACACCCGGACACATCCGTACGGCGGCCCGCCGTGCGGAGACCACGAATGACAGGAGACGGCAATGCAGCCACGTGTGAACAACTTCGCGAAGATCGCCGCCGGTGGCTACCGCGCGATGCAGCAGGTCGAGGCGTACCTCGCGCAGAGCGGCGTCCCGCACAGCACGCTGGAGCTGGTGAAGATCCGGGCCAGCCAGATCAACGGCTGCGGGTTCTGCCTGGACATGCACTACCACAACGCCAAGCGCGCCGACGAGACCGATGAACGGCTGTACGCGCTCGCGGGGTGGAGGGAAGCGCCGTACTACACCGCCGAGGAGCGCGCCGCCCTGGCCCTGGCCGAGTCCATGACCCGGCTGGCCGACAGCGAGGGCGTGCCCGACCATGTGTGGGACGACGCCGCCGACCACTACGACGAGCAGTCCCTGGCCGCGCTCGTCATGGCGATCGCCCAGATCAACGCCTGGAACCGCATCAACGTGACGATCCGCTCGGTCGCCGGCTCCCACCGCCACGCGACCTCTTCGCAGTAGAACGGGTGCCACATGCCTGTGGCCCGCTTTGGCTGATGCCGTTGCGGGCCGCACGGCAACGCTGTGCCACGGGACCAAAGGTTCGTGGCCCGGGATTAGCCGAGGATCTTTGTCCCGATGTAGGCGATGACGGCGGCACGCTCCTCTCGGACCAGCCGGAAGTGAAGCCGACCCGGTCCGGGTGTGAAGCGGAGGTGCTCGACGAACTCTCGCTCTATGCCGTCAAGATCGGTGAATCGGCAAAGGCGGCGCCGTGTCTCACCCTCACCGGACTCCTTCGAGCGCCACGAGGGGGTCGGAGAATTAGTGATGTCCCACTTGGCGACCGCTGACTCCATCTCCAGGAGACGTTCGCGGACAGGCACTACCCAGTCGTATCTCAGGCCCTGGAGATCTCGCGCCACTCTCGGAAGGAAGCGGAGATGCGGGAAGAAATCAAACCGGGACTCCCACAGCGCCGCGCCAGTCCGAACGGCGTTGTAACCCGAGCTCTTCGCCCATTCCTCATGTTCGCGGAGATGTTCGGGCGTTGACGCATGTCGTACGTGGACCTGGTCCTTCCGCAGGGTGAGTTCCCCGTCGGTGTCTTCCGTCAGAAGGCTACGGTCCGCGCCGAGCCATGCGTGACCCCAGCGGTGCTCGACCGGCAGGCTGACGGCAAGCCCGTCGACCAGGTGCGCCGTTCCCACGCCGTGGGCACGTGTGCCGTCGACCTGGTATTCGACCTGATCCACTACGTCTCCGGAGATCACGGTGCGGAAAGGCGCACGATTCTGTAGCCCTCGGATGAAGCGCCACCTGTCGCGGTTTCGGCCATCTGCCGCCCATACACTGATGGGGTAGCCGGGCGCGAGCTCCAGTTCCTTGAGCTGAACCGCTGTGACCAGCGCGACATTCTCCCTCCATTGCTTACACAGTCGTAGGAGATCGACGAAGCTCGCCATGTCGGCGTCCACACGTCGGTGGTCGGCCTCGGACGCGCACGAGAGCTCGTTGAGGCAGAGAAGTACAGACAACCGGGGGGCTCCTTGTCTGTGACGGTCAGCCCAGAAGCTGGTCCAGCGAATGCTCCCACTCGTCGAAGAACCCGTGAGGCCACTCCGACAACATGCCGTCCGGACCGATTCGGGGTGTGTGGATCTCGATCTGTGGCTGCACCAGACGTCCGCGCTCCATATCAGAGTTACGTTGAAAGTACAGCAGCTGCACCGCGTCGTGTGAAATTGTGCCAGCTTTCACCGCGAGTCGGAGCCCGTTCAAGAAATGATCGCTGTGGGTTTCCACGATGAGCTGGCCGCCAGCTGCGACGGCCGCCGCCGCCACTGTGGCCATCAAGGTTTGCCCGCGTGGGTGCAGGTGTGCTTCAGGGTTCTCCAAAAGTATGAGACTGTCCGATTCTGCGGTGAGGCAGGCGATCAGGATGGGCAGAACGTATGAAAGACCAAAACCGACATTTGTCGATCGGTAACGCTGGCTCGAAGCAACACCGGCAGTGCCGAACTGGTACGTAAGGCGCACGAGATCAGTGTTCTCAACGCCGGATGCCTGGAGGTTGACGCCGGGGCATATCTCACGCATCCATGCGTCAGTCTGATGGAGGAGAGAAGGGGAGTCAGCATTTGGGTGCAGGAGTGACTCGTGCTGGACCAGGTCGTCGGCGTAGTGGCGCAGGAAGTTGACCGCATGTTCGCCTCGGCTTCCCAGAAACCGCTTCCTCACCGCAGTCTCGTGTGATCTGGGATAGGTTACGGCCGGACCCAGGCGGTCGGCTCGGAGATACTGAAACCCTTTGCCGAAAAGGCGCGAGGCGAAGGGCCCCGGGGGAGTCTCGGAGCTCAGCGGTAGAAGATCGCTCTCGGAGCCGTAGGCCGCGCTCCAGGTCTTGGATGAGGTGCCTTGGCGTAGTCTGAGGACGATCTCGGGCCCCGCACTTCCGGTGTCGACGTAGTCCTCATGGAGCACATCGCGCCCGGTGCCGAGCTCCACGAGGTCTCCGTTGAGTAGGAGCCCTCTTCCATCGCCGTCTTCGAGTACTCCGGCGTCGGACGATTGGCGCAGTAGAGCCAGTAATTGCAGGATGGTGCTCTTGCCGGCGCTGTTCAGGCCGGACAGCAGGGTGAATGGGAGTAGGGGGATGTCGGCGCGGGCAAATGCCTTAAAATTGGTCACACCGATCGAGTCAAGCACTTTCCACCTCGCGAAACAGCTTGTCGATTGCCGCAAACCGGGTGCGGACCCTGGCGGGATCTCCGGTGCTGACGGAGATGGCCCCTTCGAACTGAGTGTCATGCAGGAGAAGCTTGATGAACTTCTCCTGCAGCCTATCCTTACGCTGGATGAGAGAAACGATTTTCTCCTCAGGTCGCTTTGCCAGGTTCACGGCGACGGCCTCGAAGAGAGCCTTGTTGATGGGTAGTCGCCGTAGCTCGCTGCGCCGTGAGCGCTTGCGAAACGCGTAGGCTCCAAAGAGTATCCAGGAGGCGTCCATGGATTTCTGGAATTCGCTCCTGAGACTTTTTATTGCTTTGTCTCCCAGGCTGTTGATCGAAGACATCATGCTACGTAGAAATCGGTCGAAGTCTCGCTGGTCGTAGGTTGCGATGTCGTCGAGCAAGTGGAACGCGATGAATCGCAGTACCATCTCGCGGTCGTCCATGCGTTCGGATTTGATGCTTTCGGCTGTCGCACGGAGAAACGCGTTCGACTCGGCGAGTTCTCGAAGTAGGATGCGCGCGGGTCCGGGTATCAGGGCATGTCGAAGTTCCTGGCGGGACAGCGGCAGGCCCCCCGTGTTGATTCGAGTGAAAATATTGAACTTGACCGCTTCAGGCGTTCCGGGCCGTATAAGGTGGAGTACGAGTTCGGTTTCGCGTAGGCGGATACGCAGGCGGCCTGGGAGATCCTTGTATCTATAGCCGTTGTATTGATGTAGGTATGTAAGGTTCTGTAGTGCCAGAGGTTTCAGCCCGATGCTTTCCGGGTCGATGAATCTTGCGATTGTGGTGAGCCGCTGGATGCCATCGACGATGACCCAGACGCCCTTTCTGTCTTCCGCCGCGTAAAAGGTGGGCAACGGGATCCGAAGCAGTAAGGATTCGATGAGCTTGCTTTGGTTGTCCTGATTCCAAATGCCCGCCGCGCGTTGGAAGTCCGGTGCAAGATCGATCATGTCGTCTCGGATGCGGGACAACAGAAGATCGACTGTCGGCGTGCGTGTGATGACGTCGATGCGCTCCGGGTCGAACGGCTCGTTGATATCGTCAATCGACTCGTACTCGATTCCGGTGCTGGTATGGGTGGAGCTGTACTCGATTGGCACTTCGAGTGACTCGTACTCGATCCCCAAAACGTCGCCTTGGCGTGGATTGTCATCTGATGCGGTGGTCATAGTGATTTATCGCTCCGGTCTGGCCTCGGGCCTTACGAGCCTCGGCCTACACAGTAACGACTCGTAGTGCCGTGCTGATGGCCGAACGACGATCAACCAATCCGCAGTGCTGCGAGTCGGTCGTCACTGGTAGCCGCCGAACCAGCCGGGGATGTCCACGCGGAAGTAGTCGGGCGGGGTGAGGGTGCGCAGGTCGGCTTCCATGGCGCGGAGGCGGTCCTCGCCGATGGCGGCGGCCCAGCGGGCGCGCAGGTCGTCGAAGATGCGGGCCGAGCGGGCGAGGCTGTCGACGCCGCGCGCGCTGAGGCGGACGACCTTGCGGCGGGCGTCGCCGGGGTCGGTACCCCGCTCGACGTAGCCGAGGCGCTCCAGCGTGTCGATCGTCTTCCCGGCGGCCTGCTTGGAGACACCGAGCCGCCGGCCGAGCTCAGCGGCCGTCGTGCCGCGCGTCCCGATGGCCTGCATGACGAACCCGTGCATAGGCCGCAGATCCGGATGGCCCTGGCGGGCGAGCTCGGCGTGGAGCTCGTCGACCAGTGTGCGGAAGCCGAGGAACAGTCTCAGGGGCAGTTCGAAGCCCGGGGGGTCACTTGACACGATGGACAACCTCGTTCACCATTTTAGACAACCAAGTTGTCGATTATACCGAGGAGACCCCATGCCCGTCATCCGCGACGCCGAGAACCGCAGGACCGAGACGCCCAACGCCGTCATGACCACCTTCGCCTCGCCCACGCAGGGCGGCGCGGGCCTGTCGTTGTGGCGCGTCGACATGGAACCCGGGCAGGCCGGACCGCCGCACGCCTTCGACGCCGAGCTGGTGTGGACGGTGCTCGCCGGCACGGCCACCGTGCGCCTCGGCGACGAGACCTTCACGATCACCTCCGGAGACACCGTCATCATGCCCGCCGACGTCCCCCGCCAGGTGGCGGCCGGCACCGGGCTGTCGGTGATCGCCGCGGCCCCCGCCGGGGCGAGGGCCTACACGATCGACGACGCGGTGGACGTCAAGCCGGGCTGCGCCCTGCCCGACGGCGACAAGCTGCTGCCCGCCTGGATCGCCTGACCGGTCAGCGGATCGTCCACTGGCCGGGAAGCATCAGCGGGCCGTACGCCGGAAGGCCGAGCTCGGCGGTCAGGCGGGTGAGGGGCCCCCAGGCCTCCAGGCGGACCCGGCTCAGCGCGGCCGCGCGGTCCTCGCTGGACTCGGCGGGACGCAGGCGCTCCAGCGGGTGCACGCGCGGGTAGGTGCGGACCGGGGCGTTCTGCGGCAGGCCGGCGCGGCCGCGGGCCAGTCCGAGTGCGTCCTCCAGGCTGCCGAGCTGGTCGACCAGCCCGCTGTCGAACGCGTCCGCGCCCGTCCAGACCCGGCCGCGCGCCAGGTCGTGTGCGCGGTCGCGGCCGATGCCCCGCCCCTCGGCCACCTTGCCCACGAAGTCGTCGTAGATGCGGTCGAGCCAGGCGTTCACCCGCTCCCACTGCGGCTCGGAGTAGGCCCGGCTCGGGGAGAACATGCCCGAGTTGGCGCCGACGTCGACCGACTCGGAGGTGACGCCGATGCGGTCGAGCAGCTCGGCCACCGACGGCTTGCCGCCGAACACGCCGATCGAGCCGGTGAGCGTGCCGGGCTGGGCGACGATCACGTCGGCGGCCATGGAGACGAAGTAGCCGCCCGAGGCCGCGAGGTCGCCCATCGAGATGATCACCGGCTTGCCGGCCTTGCGCGTGAGCACGACCTCGCGCCAGACGACGTCCGAGGCGACGTACGACCCGCCGGGGCTGTCCACGCGGAACACGACCGCCCGGACGCTGTCGTCGCGTCGGGCGGCGCGGAACGCCGCGCTGATCGTGTCCGACCCCATGGCGCCCCCGCCGCCGAGGGGGCTGCGCCCGCTGCGGCCGAGACGGATCATGCCGTTGCCGTGGATCAGCGCCACGACCCGCTCGCCAGGGTGGGGCAGCTTGCCCGAGATCGGCCCCTTGGCGTACCGCGAGACGTACAGCAGCAGGTCGCCCTCGGAGCGGATCTCGTCGTACACCTCGTCGCGGTAGGCGAGCTTGTCGACCAGCCCGGCCTCCAGCGCCTCGGTGCCGATGAACGGGCCCTGGTCGATGAGCTCGCGGACGCGCTCGGGCGGCAGGCCGCGCCCCTCGGCGACGCCCGCGACGATCTGCTCGATGACCGACTCGGCGATGCGGGCGGCGGACTCGCGGTGCGCCTCGGTCATGTGGTCCTGGGTGTACGTGTTGGCCGCGGTCTTGTACTCGTGCCGCTGGCCGATCTGGTACTCCACGCCGATCTTGCCGAGGGCGTTCTTGAGGAACCGCTGCTCCAGGCTGACGCCGGTCAGCCCGACGTCGCCGGACGGCTGGAGGTAGACCTTCTCGAAGGCGCTGGCCAGGTAGTAGGGGACCGTGCCCGCGCCGAACTCGCCGAAGGTCTCGGCGAACGCCACCGTCAGCTTGCCCGCCGCCCGGAGCTGGACGATCGCGGTGCGCAGCTCCTGCACCTGGGCCAGCCCGAGCGGCCGTCCGCCGATCTTGACGACGAGGCCCTTGACGCGCGGGTCCTTACGCGCGCGGCGCAGCCCCTCCAGCACGTCGGACAGGCGGGTCTTGCGCATGGACAGGAGCGCCCCCAGCGGGTCGGAGGGAGGCCCCTCGGCGAGCCCTTCGGTGAGGTCGAGCTCGAGGATCAACGGGGCCGTGCGCTTCTGCCGGAACCGGTCGACCGATTCGATGATCGCCTTTGTCGCGTCCATAGCGACACCCTAGGCGACGTGGAGCGTAAAGAGGCGCAGCGTTTTCCCCTGGCGAACCACGCCGCCCGTCACACGTCCTCCTCGACCGCGTTCTCATCGGCCTCATCGGCCTCCTCGGCCTCCTCGGCCTCCTCGGCCACGGCGGCCTCGGAGGTCACCGCCGCAGGGGTCTCGGTCACGGGCTCCGCGGCGCGGCGCAGCCACAGCGCCCCGAGCGGCGGCACCCGCAGGCGGGCCGAGTACGGAAGCCCGTGCCACGGCTCCTCGACCGCCTCGATCGACCCGAAGTTGCCGACGCCGCTGCCGTGGTAGTCGAAGGCGTCGGTGTTGACCACCTCGTCCCAGTGCCCCCCGGCGGGCAGGCCGAGGATGTACTCCTCGTGCGGCCGGCCGGAGAAGTTGGCGACGCAGGCCACCATCGACCCGTCGTCACCGTGGCGGACGAACGAGAAGACGTTGCCCGAGGCGTCGTCGGCGTCGATCCACTGGAACCCCTCCGGCGAGTGGTCCCTCGAGAACATCGCCCGCGTCTCGCCGTACACGCGGTTGAGGTCGCGCACGAGCTTCTGGACGCCCTGGTGGGGTTCGAAGTCGAGCACCCACCAGTCCAGCCCGCGCTCCTCGGACCACTCCGAGCCCTGGCCGAACTCGCTGCCCATGAACAGCAGCTTCTTGCCCGGGTGGGCCCACATGAAGGCGAGCAGGGCCCGCAGGTTGGCGAACCGCTGCCACTCGTCGCCGGGCATCTTCCCGAGCAGCGAGCCCTTGCCGTGGACGACCTCGTCGTGCGAGAGCGGCAGGACGAAGTTCTCGGAGTAGGCGTACATCAGCGAGAACGTCATCTGGTGGTGGTGGTACTGGCGGAAGATCGGCTCGTGCTGCAGGTAGGCCAGCGTGTCGTGCATCCAGCCCATGTTCCACTTGAAGCCGAAGCCGAGCCCGCCCAGGTAGACGGGACGGGACACGCCGGGCCAGGCGGTGGACTCCTCGGCGATCGTGACGATGCCCGGCGCCTCGCGGTAGGCGACCGAGTTCATCTCCTTGAGGAACTCCACCGCGTCGAGGTTCTCGCGCCCGCCGTAGATGTTGGGCGTCCACTCGCCCTCGCGCCGCGAGTAGTCGAGGTAGAGCATCGAGGCGACGGCGTCCACGCGCAGGCCGTCGATGTGGAACTCCTTGAGCCAGTACGCCGCGTTGGCGACCAGGAAGTTGCGCACCTCGTTGCGGCCGTAGTCGAAGATGTAGGTGCCCCACTCCGGGTGGGTGCCGCGCCGGGGGTCGGCGTGCTCGTACAGCGGGGTGCCGTCGAACCGGCCGAGCGCCCACTCGTCCTTGGGGAAGTGGGCGGGCACCCAGTCGAGCAGGACGCCGATGCCGGCCGCGTGCAGGCTGTCCACGAGGTGCCGGAACTCGTCGGGGGTGCCGAACCGCGCGGTCGGGGCGTAGTACGAGCTGATCTGGTAGCCCCAGGAGCCGCCGAAGGGGTGCTCGGCGACGGGCAGGAACTCGACGTGGCTGAAGCCCATGTTCTGGACGTACTCGACCAGCTCGGTCGCGAGCTCGGCGTAGGACAGGCCGGGGCGCCAGGAGCCGAGGTGCACCTCGTAGGCGGCCATCGGCTCGGCGAGGTTGTCGCGCTCGGCCCGCCGGCGCATCCACTCCTCGTCGCCCCAGGCGTAGGTGGAGGCCTCGATGATCGAGGCGGTCGCGGGCGGGACCTCGGTGCGCCGGGCCATCGGGTCGGCCTTGGACCGCCAGACGCCGTCGGCGCCGAGGACGGAGAACTTGTAGTGGTCGCCCGGTCCGAGGCCGGGGACGAACAGCTCCCACACGCCGGACCGGCCGAGGGACCGCATCGGGTGGCCGGAGCCGTTCCAGTGGTTGAAGCCGCCCTCGACGCGGACGCCGCGCGCGTTCGGGGCCCACACGGAGAAGGCGGTGCCGTCCTCGTCGTCGTGGCGCGTCACCCGGGCGCCGAGTACCTCCCACAGGCGCTCGTGGCGGCCCTCGCCGATCAGGTGCAGGTCGACCTCGCCGAGGGTGGGCCAGTGGCGGTACGGGTCGCCGACCTCCAGCGGCTCGGCGCCCTCGTAGGTGACCCGCAGGCGGTACGGCGGGATCTTGTCCACGCCCGGCAGCGTCACCGCGAAGACGCCGTACCGCTGGTGGGTCATCTGGTGGGTCGCGCGCTGGTCGCCGTCGTCGAGGACGAGCTCGACCTTCTTGGCCAGGGGCTTCAACGCCCGTACGGTCAGCCCGCCGGGGGTGGGGTGCGCGCCCAGGATCGAATGCGGATCGTGGTGCGCGCCGCCGGCCAGCCGGTTCAGGTCCAGGTCCAGGTCCGCGTTCTCCGCGTTCTCGGCGTTCTCCGCGTTCATCAGTCGCTCACCGCTCCTCGGCTCCTTGCCGCCGTCGCTCGCCTCAACGTGTGTGTTCAGCTAACCCTGCCCCAGATCGGACCGCCAACCCACGATCTCGGCGGGATCACACCTTGCCTATGGCAAACGTGCGGTCTGGGGGTTACGGAGGTGCATATCTCACCATTTCAGGACTCGTACGTCGCCGGTGGAAAGATCGACGATCACGCGCCCGACGTCCAGCCATCGGTGGCCCGGGAACTCGACGAACAACTGCAGGCAGCGATGGGCCTCGCAGCCGTGCCGCCGGAAGATCAACGTGCGGACGCGCAGGTCCGCGGCCGACCGCAGCGGCCGGCCCGCCGCCCGGGCGTACGCCCTCCTGACCGTGCGGCCGAGCGCCGGATGCGCCAGCAGCACGTCCGTGGCCCGCGCTTCCTCCCAGGGCTCCGGGGCAGGGCGCATCGACGGCGAGGCCGAGGGCCGGGGGGCACCGGGCCGCGCGGCGTCCGGCCCCGGATCGCCGTAGGCCCCGGACGCCCGCCAGTCCGGCGGCTCCGCCAGGCACGCCGTCAGCAGAAGGGCCAGGGCGAAGGCCCCGGCCCCCGCGACGGCGAGCCCCCTTCGCCGCATCCTCCCACCGCCTCACGCCTCGCATGAACGCGATTACGGATCGTAATCTACGCGGCGGCGTGGGTGAAGGCGGCGAGAGGGATGGGAAGCCACGCCGGGCGGTTGCGCGCCTCGTAGACGACCTCGTACGCCGCCTTGCTCAGCTCCAGTGCCCGCAGCAGGATCGCGTCGTCGCCGTGGATCCTGCCGCCGCCCGCGGAGTACCCGGCGATGAACGCCGCCCGGTTGCGCTCGGCCCACTCGGACGCGCACGGCTCCAGCGCCGCGGCGTCCGCGCGGCCGAACAGCAGGTGGCGGGCGGCGTACTCGAACGACCTGAGCATGCCGGCGACGTCCCGGAGCGGGGAGTCCAGGGCGCGGCGCTCGCTGAGCGGCTGCCCGGGCTCGCCCTCGAAGTCCAGGACGATCCACTCGCTGGGCGTGCGCATCACCTGGCCGAGATGGTAGTCGCCGTGGACCCGCTGGACGGTGATCGGCCGTCCCATGTCGGCCAGCCGGTCGAACGCCTCGTGGGCGGACGCGGCGTGGGCGGCCAGCTCGGGCACCTCCGTGATGGCCGAGTCCAGGCGGCGCCTGAAGCCCTCGACCATCCGCTTGACCTCCGGCGCCTCGATCGTGCTGGTGGGGAAGGCGTCGGCCATCTGGCGGTGCAGGTTGGCGGTGGCCACGCCGAGCCGGTGGGACTCGGCGGCGAAGTCGCCTCCCGCGTCGCAGCAGGGCGTGCCCGGCGGCGATCCGTACAGGTCGCGGACGCTGGTGAGGGCCAGCGACCAGCCGTCACTCGCGGTGGGCAGGAACTCCTGGGTGAAGGCGAGCGTGGTGTTCTGCCCCGCGATGTCGGCCTCGATCCAGCCGTAGGGGCGGGCGATGTTGCGCGAGCCGCGCCGGGCGAGGGCGGAGACGACCTCCACCTCCGGGTTGACCCCGGGGATCAGCTTGCGGAAAAGCTTGCAGATGTAGGCGTCGCCGAACACCAGCGAGGTGTTGGACTGCTCGCCCCCGAGGACGAGGCTGCGCGCCGAGGTGTCGATCTCGGTGCCCGGCATGTGGCGGAAGCGCAGGGGGCCGACGTCGGCGTCCCCGGCGACGGCCGAGAGCAGCACGCCCGTGACGTCGGCGTCGTGGACGGCGTCGTAGGCGTAGCCCTCGTCGGTGAGGCCGATCGCGACGTGCCGCAGCCGTTGCGGCAGTTCCGGGCGAAAGCCCACCAGAAGCTGATAACGGTCGGTGGCGTCACCCTGCCGGACGGTGATCACCAGGTGTCGGACGGATACCTGCCCGCGGGTCCGCGGCCGGGCCACCGGGTCCGTGGTCCTGGAGGAACCCGCCACAGCGTTGTGGAGGATTTCTTCAGGATCACGGAGGGGCAGCGGGGTGGCGGATTCGACGGCGAGCTCGCTGATCGCGCGGCTCTTGCCGGCGAACCACCGTTGACCGGTGATCCAGCCGGCAAGAAGCGCTTCGAGAGTATGTGTCACGTCTCCTCGGCTGCTGCGCTCGTTGGCGGAAGGGTGAACCAATAGAACCCATGCCCAGGGAGCGTCAAAAGATACGGAAGTTCACCAATCGGCGGAAAGGGAACCCCACCCGTGCACTCCACCGGCGTGACCCCCTCGAACCTCCGCAGGTCCAGCTCCACGGGTTGCGGGAAGCGGGACAGGTTGTTGACGCACAGAACTCGATCGTCGCCTAGCTCCCGGACGAAGGCCAGAACACTGGGGTTGGAAGAGTTGAGCTCCGTGAACTCGCCGAGACCGAAGACCGGGTGGCGCTTGCGGATCTCGATCATCTTCTTGGTGAAGTGCAGCAGCGAGCCGGAGTTCTTCTGCTGCGCCTCGACGTTGAGCGCCTGGTACCCGTAGATCGGGTCCATGATCACGGGCAGGTAGAGGCGGCCCGGGTCGCAGTCGGAGAACCCGGCGTTGCGGTCCGGGGTCCACTGCATGGGCGTGCGGACGCCGTCGCGGTCGCCCAGCCAGATGTTGTCGCCCATGCCGATCTCGTCGCCGTAGTAGAGCACCGGGCTCCCCGGCAGGCTCATCAGCAGGGCGGTGAACAGCTCGATCTGGTTGCGGTCGTTCTCCAGCAGCGGCGCCAGGCGCCGGCGGATGCCGACGTTCGCCCGCATGCGCGGGTCCTTGGCGTACTCGGTGTACATGTAGTCGCGCTCTTCGTCGGTCACCATCTCGAGCGTCAGCTCGTCGTGGTTGCGCAGGAAGATGCCCCACTGGCAGTTCTCGGGGATCTTGGGCGTCTGGGCCATGATCTCGGAGATCGGGTAGCGGGTCTCCCGGCGCACGGCCATGAAGATGCGCGGCATGAGCGGGAAGTGGAAGGCCATGTGGCACTCGTCGCCGCCGGTCACCGGGTCGCCGAAGTACTCGACGACGTCGGCGGGCCACTGGTTGGCCTCGGCGAGCAGCACGCGGTCGGGGTAGAGGCGGTCGACCTCGCGCCTGACCCGCTTGAGGTAGGCGTGGGTCGGGGCCAGGTTCTCGCAGTTGGTGCCCTCCTGCTCGAACAGGTACGGCACCGCGTCCAGGCGGAATCCGTCGATGCCGAGGTCGAGCCAGAACCTCAGCACCTCCAGCATGGCGTCCTGCACGGCAGGGTTCTCGTAGTTGAGGTCCGGCTGGTGGTGGAAGAACCGGTGCCAGTAGTACTGCCCGCGCACCGGGTCGTAGGTCCAGTTGGACGCCTCGGTGTCGATGAAGATGATCCGGGCGTCGCTGTACGCCTCGTTGTCGTCCGACCAGACGTAGAAGTCCCCGAACGGCCCCGTGGGGTCGTGGCGGGAGGCCTGGAACCACGGGTGCTGGTCGCTGGTGTGGTTCATGACGAGGTCGGCGATGACCCGCATGCCCCGCTTGTGCGCTTCGTCGACGAGCTTGATGAAGTCTCCCAGATCCCCGAAGTCGGGGAGAATCTTCATAAAGTCGGAAATGTCGTATCCGCCGTCTTTGAGGGGGGATTCGTAGAGCGGCAGGAGCCACAGGCAATCGACGCCGAGCCACTGGAGATAATCCAGCTTGTTGATCAGACCCCGGATGTCTCCGGTACCGTCTCCGTTGGAGTCCGCGAATCCTCGGATGAGGACCTCGTAGAAGACGGCACGCTTGTACCAACGCGGGTCGCGTGGTGTTTCGTGTGTGAAGGTGTTCGGGACGGGCTGAGGCGTCAAGCTCACCTGTGGACTCCCCGCTGTGCTTATGCGCGCATCCGCCTACGCGGCCGGGCGCCTATGGCCGGCTCGCCGGCGTCGCTCGCAGTGTGAGGACGTGGGCTGGGTTGATATGTGGATCGAGTCGTACGTAGTTGGCATGCCGCCAGCGATACGACTCACCCGAGAGCTCGTCGTCCACGATGAATTCCGCGCCCCAATCGAGGCCGAGGGCAGGCATGTCCAGCGTGACCGTCGCCTCGTGGGTGTTGTGCGGATCGAGGTTGACGACGACCAGGACCACATCGCCTATGCCGTGCCGTCGTGTGGACGGGTCAAAGGCGCCGGGCAGCCGCTTTGAGAAGCAGATCATATCCGGGTGGTCGACGTTGTGGAACCGTAGGTTACGCAGTTCCTGGGCCGCCGGGTGCGCTCTTCTGAACAAATTGAGCGCCGTGAGGAAAGGCGCAAGGCTGCGGCCCTCGCGTTCGGCCGTCGCCCAATCGCGCGGCCTCAGCTCGTATTTCTCGCTGTTCAGATATTCCTCGCTGCCCGGACGTACCGGGGTGTTCTCCCCAAGCTCGTAGCCCGCGTAGACACCCCACGACGGCGAGGCCAGCGCGGCCAGGACGGCCCTGATCTTGAAGGCCGGCATGCCCCCGGTCTGGAGGTATTCATGCAGGATATCGGGGGTGTTGACGAAGAGGTTCGGCCGCAGGTAGTGCGACGTCTCGTGCGAGAGCTCGAAGAGGTACTCCTCCAGCTCCCGTTCGGTGGTCCTCCACGTGAAGTACGTGTACGACTGGTGGAAGCCCACCTTGGCCAGGGCGCGCAGCATCGGCGGCCGGGTGAAGGCCTCCGACAGGAACACGACGTCCGGGTCGGTGGCGCGGATCTCGCCGAGCAGCCGCTCCCAGAACTCCACCGGCTTGGTGTGGGGGTTGTCGACGCGGAAGATGCGCACGCCGTGGTCCATCCAGTGACGGACGACGCGCAGGACCTCCGCGAAGATCCCTTCGGGGTCCTTGTCGAAGTTCAGGGGATAGATGTCCTGGTACTTCTTGGGGGGGTTCTCGGCGTACGCGATCGTCCCGTCGGCCCTGACGGTGAACCACTCCGGGTGCTCCTTGACCCACGGGTGGTCCGGGGAGCACTGGAGCGCCAGGTCGAGCGCGACCTCCAGGCCCAGCTCGCCCGCGCGCCTGACGAAGGCGTCGAAGTCCTCCAGCGTGCCGAGGTCGGGGTGGATCGCGTCGTGGCCGCCGTCCGCCGAGCCGATGGCCCACGGCGAGCCGACGTCGTACGACTCGGGGTTCAGGGTGTTGTTGCGGCCCTTGCGGAAGGCGTCGCCGATCGGGTGGATCGGAGGCAGGTAGACGACGTCGAAGCCCATGCCCGCGACGGCCGGCAGCCTCTCGGCAGCAGTCCGGAAATTTCCGGACCTGGGGACGTTGTCCTCCTCGACGACCGCGCCCTCCGACCGGGGGAACAGCTCGTACCACGACCCGAACAGCGCCCGGCGCCGCTCGACATGGACGCGGTACCTCGGCCCGCGCGTCACCAGATCGCGCGGCGGGTGGGCGGCCAGGGCGGCGGCGGTCTCGGGGAGTTGGGCGGCCGCGAGCCGCGCCCGCGGGTCCAGCTCGTCGTCGCGCAGCTTGTCCGCCACGGCCTGCAGCGCCGCGCGGTGGGCGCAGTCGTCACAGCCCGCGGGGCGCACGCCCTTCGCGGCCCGCTCGAAGACGCGGGCGCCCTCCTCGCACATCAGGTCGACGTCGATGCCGCGAGGGATCTTGATGCCCGCGTCGTGCAGCCACGTGGCCGCCGGGTCGCTCCACGCCTCGACCCGGTACTGCCAGGTGCCCTCCGTGGGCAGCGTCACCTCCACCGACCACCGGTCGGTGCCGGGCTCCCCCTCCCGCATGAGCAGGAGCGGCTTTCGAGTGCCGTCCGGGGCGAACAGAACCACCCCGGCCGCCACCGCGTCGTGTCCCTCGCGGAACACCGTGGCGGCTATCTCGAAGGTCTCGCCCGCCGCGGATTTCGCGGGCCAGCGCCCGCAGTCGACGACTGGGTGAATGTCCTGAATTGGGATTCGTCCGATCATCGCGTCTCAAGGTAGCGGCGACGCACCGGGCGCCACCGGGAATTGTGAGGGCAAGGATTGATCTTTGCTTTCGGGTAGTTCCGGTCGGCTGCCGGAGAGTGGTTGTGGGCACGGTCGCGACCGGTCAGGAGTGACCTGTGTCATCCCCGGGACCGGAGGTGTGAAGGTGAGGCTCCTACATGGGACTGCCCCCATAGTCCCTCCTCAAGCCTGCTCGGGGGAAGTTAGGGGGGTCCGGCGCGCCCTTTCTCCATCATGTTGCCGGTGTGCGCGACAGTCGTACATGATCGAGTTGTGATCACTGTGCCGCGTCGGCTTTAGTGAGGTTTGAGCATGTTTGCTAGTGGTGAGAGCGAATCGCAAGAGATCTGGCAGACGCAAAGAGCGTTTCGGTCGCGCGTCGTGGCGCTGAGTAACTAGGGTCTGGCCCCGTGAGAGCAATCCGCAGATTCACCGTCCGTACCGTCCTTCCCGTCGAGCTGGCCGCCCTGGGCGAGCTGGTGCACAACCTGCGCTGGTCCTGGCACCCCGAGACCATGGACCTTTTCGCGGAGGTTGACCCGTACACCTGGGAGCGGGTAGGCCACGATCCCGTGGCGCTCCTGGGAGCGGTGGAGGCCGACAGGCTGTCCGAGCTCGCACGTGATCGCAGATTCCTCCGCAGGCTGGCGGACGCCGCCGACGACCTGCGCGAGTACATGACCGCCCCCCGCTGGTACCAGACGTTGCCCGGCGCGCCGGCGGCCATCGGATATTTCTCCCCCGAGTACGGCATCGCCGCCGCCCTCCCGCAGTACTCCGGCGGGCTCGGCATCCTCGCCGGCGACCACCTGAAGGCCGCCAGCGACCTCGGCGTGCCCATCCTCGGCGTCGGGCTTCTCTACCGGCACGGCTACTTCACGCAGTCCCTGTCGGCCGAGGGCTGGCAGCAGGAGCACTACCCGAGCCTGGACCCCGGCGGCCTGCCGCTGTCCCTGCTCAAGGATGCGGACGGCACGCCCGCCCGCATCGCGATCCCGCTGCCGGGCGACCGCACGCTGCACGCCCAGATCTGGGTGGAGCAGGTCGGCCGCGTCCCGCTGCTCCTGCTCGACTCCGACGTCGCCGAGAACGACAACGTCGCCCGCGACGTCACCGACCGGCTGTACGGCGGCGGCACCGACCACCGCCTCCTGCAGGAGCTGCTGCTCGGCATCGGCGGCGTGCGGGCGCTGCGCGCGTACTGCCGGATCACCGGGCACCCCGACCCCGAGGTCTTCCACACCAACGAGGGCCACGCCGGTTTCCTCGGCCTGGAGCGCATCCGCGAGCTCACCGAGCACAGGCTGTCCTTCGACGAGGCGCTGGAAGCCGTGCGGGCCGGCACGGTGTTCACCACCCACACGCCGGTGCCCGCGGGCATCGACCGCTTCCCCGTCGAGATGATCGAGCGGCAGTTCGGCGGCGCCAACTCCTGGCCGACGGTGCCCGTGGAGCGCATCCTCGCGCTCGGCGCCGAGCCGGGCACGCCGGAGACCCCGGGCGAGGGCTCGGTGTTCAACATGGCCGTCATGGGCATGCGGCTCGCCCAGCGCGTCAACGGCGTCTCCGAGCTGCACGGCGAGGTCAGCCGCGAGATGTTCCAGGGGCTCTGGCCGGGCTTCGACCTGGACGACATCCCGATCGGCTCGATCACCAACGGCGTGCACGCCCCCACCTGGGTGGGCCGCGAGGTGATGGAGCTGGCGGGCAAGGAGCTCCCCTCGCTGATCGAGAAGGCGCAGGGCTGGGAGGGCATCCAGAAGCTCTCCGACGAGGACATCTGGGGCATCCGCGGCAGGCTGCGCCGACAGCTCGTCGAGGGGGCCCGGGCGCGCCTGCGGGCCTCCTGGCGGTCCCGCGGCGCCTCCAGCGCCGAGCTCGGCTGGATCGACGAGGCCCTCGACCCGGACGTCCTGACGATCGGCTTCGCCCGGCGCGTGCCGTCCTACAAGCGGCTCACGCTGATGCTGAAGGAGCCCGAGCGGCTCAAGGAGCTGCTGCTCGACCCGGAGCGCCCCGTCCAGATCGTCATCGCGGGCAAGGCGCACCCGGCCGACGAGGGCGGCAAGAAGCTGATCCAGCAGATCGTCCGGTTCGCCGACGGCGAGGACGTCCGGCACCGCATCGTCTTCCTGCCCGACTACGACATGAACCTCGGGCAGCTCATGGTGCAGGGCTGCGACGTGTGGATGAACAACCCGCTGCGTCCCCTGGAGGCCTGCGGGACCTCCGGCATGAAGGCCGCGCTCAACGGCGGCCTCAACCTGTCCATCAAGGACGGCTGGTGGGACGAGTGGTTCGACGGCGACAACGGGTGGGCCATCCCGACGGCCGACGGCGTCGATGACGCCGACCGCCGCGACGAGCTGGAGGCCTCCGCGCTGTACGACCTGATCGAGCGCGAGGTCTCGTCCCGCTTCTACGACCGCGCCGCCGACGGGTACCCCCGGCGCTGGCTGGAGATGGTCAAGCACACGCTCAGCTCGCTCGGCCCGAAGGTCCTGGCCGGGCGCATGCTGCGCGACTACGTCGTCGATCTCTACACCCCGGCGGCGGGGTCGGCGCGCGAGCTGTCCAAGGCCGACCACGTCCGGGCGCGTGAGTTCGCCGCCTGGAAGCTGCGGGTCACCCGCGCCTGGCCGGGCGTCCGGGTGGAGCACGTCGAGACCTCCGGCATCGGCGACACGCCCGAGCTGGGGGTGTCCATGGACGTGCGCGCCACGATCGCGCTCGGGGAGCTGTCCCCGGACGACGTGAGCGTGCAGGCGGCCTACGGCAAGGTCGGCGGCCACGACGACCTGATCAAGCCGTCGTACGTCTCGCTGGCCGTGGAGGCGGTGGGCGACGACGGCAAGGCCACCTACACCGGCGTGGTCCCGCTGGACCGCACCGGCGCGTTCGGGTACACCGTCCGCGTCGTGCCGTTCCACACGCTGATGTCCTCCCCGGCCGAGCTCGGGCTGATCGCCTCGCCGGAGGAGCCGGTGGGGATGACCAACGGCACCCTGCGCTGACGGAGGGCTCCGCCCCGGCTTCCGGGGCGGAGCCCTCACGCGCGCGGCACCCGCGGGCCGCCGGTGATCGGCGGCACCCTAAGGTGGGGGATGCCGCGCCGCCGGGGGCGCGGCGCCACACCCCTGAGGAGGGCGTCATGGGAGAGTTCGTACGCGTCGAGTCCGGCGGCGGCATCGCGACGATCCGCCTGGACCGGCCGAAGATGAACGCCCTCAACGGCCAGATGCAGGAAGAGCTCGGCGCGTCCGCCCGGCAGGTGGACGCCGACCCGGACGTGCGCGCCGTCGTGATCTACGGCGGCGAGCGGGTGTTCGCCGCCGGGGTGGACATCAAAGAGATGGCCCACATGGGCTACGCCGAGATGTCGGCGCACTCCGGCGGCCTCCAGGCGTGTTTCACCGCCGTGGCGAAGATCGGCAAGCCCGTCGTGGCCGCGATCACCGGGTACGCGCTCGGCGGCGGCTGCGAGCTCGCCCTCTGCGCAGACTTCCGCGTCGCGGGCGCGGGCGCCAAGCTCGGCCAGCCCGAGATCGCGCTCGGCATCATCCCGGGCGCGGGCGGCACCCAGCGCCTGCCCCGGCTGATCGGACCCGCCCGCGCCAAGGACCTCATCTTCACCGGCCGTCACGTCGACGCCGGCGAGGCCCTCGCCGTGGGCCTGGTCGACAAGGTCGTCCCCGACGCCGACGTGTACACCGAGGCCCTCGCCCTCGCCGAGCGCTTCGCCGCCGGGCCGCCCCTGGCCCTGCGCGCCGCCAAGCAGGCCGTCGACCACGGCCTCGACGTCGACCTGGACACCGGCCTCGAGATCGAACGCCTGCACTTCTCGGCCCTCTTCGCCACCGAGGACGCCCACACCGGCCTCACGGCCTTCACCCAAAAAACCAAGCCCGACTTCACCGGCCGCTGAAGACGCGCCCTCCGAAGGAGGCGGCGGCACGACCAGGAACATCGGCCACGCCGTCAGAACGGGTCCAGCCGTGGCATCAGGCGGGCGCAGAACTCAAGCATCGCCGCGGTCCAGGACGCGGCTTCCTGGAGTTCCTCCGAAGTCACGGCTTCTCCGGGCTGGCCGCCGTACTCCAGAACGTTCCTTCTTCTGGTCGAGCCGGCGCAGCACACGTCCCTCAGGGGCGCCGGCGAACTGAGCGACCACCGCGTCTTTGAGCGCGATGTGACCTCCGGCCGACGTGGCGCGAAGACCTTGTGCCTGGAGAAGAGCCGAGCAAGCCTTTCGCGCGGCGTCATAGCACAGCGCGTAAGCGCCCTCGGGATCATCGTCCTGGATCTTCTTCACCGAGGCCAGGTGACTTTCGGCTGCTTGCAGCATGGATCGGGCCATGTCGCGGGCCAGCGGGACCCGCTGGAGCTCGCCGTCTGAGATGAGTCGCTGGATGACCTCTTCACCCAGAGTCCACCGCACTGTTGTCCCCAACCTTCTGGTGACGGTCGATTTGGAAAGTGGGAGACCCCTTGATCTGCTGGATCAGCCCGTCCGTGCCAGACTCCCATGCGGACACGCTGCGTATGACGGGATTCACGGAAAGTTCTATGCGCTGCTCAGCCCGTTCTGCGGAGTCATAGACGTCCCCTCGTGGCGGCGATCCGATGACGAGCAGATCGACATCGCGAGGTTGAGGGCCGGGTTCCCCGCGGTACCTGGCCGCCCACGAACCGAAGACCACCAGTTCGTGGATGCCAGGGATGTCGGCGAACTCTTCGGCGATGATCGCCGGTGCTCCGAAGGAGACCGCGAGCAGTTGAGCCAGCGGCCGGTAGGTGGACGCCTCGGTGTTGGCCCGGACCAGGCGCGTGCGCCCGATCCTCCGCTCCCGCAGCAGCGCCGCCGCCACCAGGCGATCCACCTCGCGCTGCGTCGTACTGACGGGGTGGCCGAGGCCGGTGGCCAGGTCACTGATCGAGAATTCTTGACCGGCTGCGAGGTAGACGCGAGCCAAGAGATCGGCCTGAAACCGAGACCGGAAGATGGGCAACAGGTCTGGCGCTGACGTTCCCACATTGCTGATGATAACTTGCGAAACCTGGGAATGACGGGGGGCCGCGGGTCGAAAGCTCACGGCCTTCGTCGGGTTCGGGTAGATCATGTTTTGCCGCTAGGGTGACTGTCATGGCGCGGTTTGTCATGCGGGCGTTACTGCCCATGCGGGTGCGGCGTGCCGTGCTTCGGCGGCTCGACGGGCGGTACGTCACACGGGCCGACCACCGGCAGGACGTCCGGGACGCCCTCTGGGAGGTCCAGGCGCTCAAACGTGAGATGGCCGAACTGCGCCGCGAGATCGAGTTCCTGCGCCGCCGCGTGGACAGGGCCGGCACGCCCTAGACGGCCGGCCGTTCCCTCTCTCGACGAGCGCTAGGTCATCGGCAAGGGACGATCGCTGTGAACGGTTTCCAAGAATGGCTGGAGCTCCGATCGTCGGGTTGGGCGTGGCCTCGGCCTTGGACTTTCGAGGGGCTTCAGGTTGTTGGCCGAATTCCTTTTCGAGATTTTCCTCGACTTCGTCGCTGCCCTGTTTGAGTTCGTCGGGGCCCTGTGGGTGGAGTTGCGGTCCGCCAATATCAGGGCGGAGTATCAGTCAGGGGTGGAGGTGAGGATCCCCTGCAAAATGCGTTTCGTGGACCGTTCCGGCAGGCGTTGGGGGCGGGGGAGGCTGATACTCCAAGGCTCCTCGTTCCGGTGGCGGTTCTCGGCGGTCTCGGTTGTGGACATCGTCGATATGTCGTCCCCTGGCGTCTACGGCGTGACGCGCAGGCGGAACAGGGTGTTCCATGGTGTCGTCGGCGGTGAGCGGGCCGAATTCCTGGTACGGGCACCGGACGTCGAGCTGATGCGTTCCGCTGTCGGTCCCGGACGCCTCTGGAGCTGAGTTTCCGGCATGCGGCGCGATTTCAGTTCGGGTCGATGAGCCGGTTGGGGGCCTATGGCGATGTCTCCGGGGTGGCCTCGGGGAGGTGCGTGGCTTGAGCGGGAGGTCGGGACGGTGGCCGTAGTGATCGGCTTGGTCGTGGCCGTTGGGGCGCTTTGGGCGGGCGAGTGTGGGTGTATGGGCGGCGGTGGTGGTGGAGGGGTGGGAAACTGGGTATCGCGATGAAGGTTTATGTGTCGGTTGATATGGAGGGCGTGACGGGGCTTACCGACCCCGAGGAGATGCACGCCGGAGGTCGTGGCTACGAGCGTGGCTGTGAGCTGATGACCGCCGACGCCAACGCGGTGGTCGCGGGGGTGTGCGAGGCGGGGGCGACGGCGGTGGTCGTCAACGACGCGCACGGCTCGACGAAGAACCTGCGGGTGGACCTGCTCGATCCGCGCGCCTCACTGATCCGCGGCCCCGGCAAGCCGATGCGCATGGCGCAGGGGCTGACGGGCGACTTCCAGGCCGCGTGCTTCACCGGGTACCACGCCCGCGCCGGCGTCCGGCACGGCGTGCTGAACCACACCTGGATGGGCAAGGAGATCCAGAACGTCTACCTGAATGGCGAGGTCGTCGGCGAGACCGCGCTGGTCGCCGGGTTCGCCGGGTTCTTCGGGGTGCCGGTGGCGCTGGTCACGGGGGACGAGGCGGTCTGTGAGGAGGCCCGGTCGCTGCTCGGGGACGTTGAGACGGTCGCGGTGAAGAGGGGCGTCGACCGGTTCGCCGCCGAACTGCTGACGCCGAGCGTCGCGCAGGCGCTGATCCGGGAGGCCGCGGCGCGGGCGCTGAACCGCCTCGGTGACTTCCGCCCGTACGTCGTCCCGCTGCCGGTCACACTCGGCGTGGAGTGGAACTCGACGGCCATCGCCGCCGCCTGCTCGCTGGTGCCCGGCACCCGGCAGGCCGGCCCCCGGCACACCGAGTTCACCACCGACGACTTCCGCGACATCATGGGCCTGCTCGGCCTGTACGCGTCGATCGCCGGCCAGGTGGCCTGCGGCAGCGGCATCTACGGCTGACCCTCGTGGAGGACGAGGGGTTACCGCGGCGCGCCGGCGCGGACGGGCTGACGCGGCGCTCGCTGCTGATGGGCATCGGCGCGGCGGGCGGCGCGGGTGCGATGTACGCCGCGATGGGCGTACTCGGCCTGGCCCCCACCGAGACGACGACCCCGGTGCCCCCGACGGGGGGAGGGCCGGCGCCGTACGTCCCGCCGCAGCGGTCCGACTTCTCGTTGCGCGGTGGTTCGGCCGCGAAGGTGCTCGTGCTGGGCGCGGGCGTGGCAGGGCTGGCGTGCGCGTACGAGCTGGGCAAGGCCGGGTACGACTGCACGGTGCTGGAGGCCCGCGACCGCGTAGGAGGGCGCAGCCTGACCCTGCGCGGTGGGGACATCGTCACCGAGTTGCCCCACGTGGCGGAAAGAGGCGCGGGGAGCGCAGCCGCCGGGCGTCTGGCAGGCGGCGCGTCGCCTGGGGCATCCGGGGCGCCGACGGCGCACATGTCCCCGAACATGTCTCCGACGACTCTGTCCCCAGGGGAGCGCGGGGAGACGCAGCGGGTCGGCTTCGGCGAGGGGACGTACTTCAACGCCGGTCCGGCGCGGATCGCGCAGTGGATGGTGACGCTCGACTACTGCCGTGAGCTGGGCGTCCCCCTGGAGGTGTTCGTCAACGGCAACGCCGCCGCGTACGTGCTCACCGCCGGAATGCGCGGTCCCGCCCGCGTTCGCACGGCCCGCGCGGACGCCTACGGGTACATCTCCGAACTGCTGGCCAAGGCCATCGACGCCGGGGCGCTGGACACGCGCCTCACCGAGGGCGACAAGGAACGCCTTCTGGACTTCCTCTCCCATTTCGGGGATATCGGCGCCTCGCACTCGTACGCGGGCGGCGAGCGCCGGGGGTACCGGGTCAATCCGGGGGTGGGGACGGGGACCGATCTGGGCCCGCCGCCGCCGCTGACCGACGTGCTGAGCGCCCGACTCGGCCGGGTGCTCACCATGGACGCCGGGTACGAGCAGGCGATGCCGATGTTCCAGCCGGTCGGCGGCATGGACGCGATCGTGCGCGCGCTCGCGGCGCGGGTCGGCGCGGCCCGCATCCGTACGGGCACCCGCGTCACGAAGATCATGAACCGGCCGGGCGGGGTCGAGGTGACCGTCGAGGGCGGGTCCTTCCTGCGGGCGGACTACTGCGTCGCCGCGCTGCCGCCGCACCTGCTCGCCAAGATCCCCGGCAACCTCGGCGCCGACGTGCAGTCCGCGCTGGCCACGCCGGTGCCGCTGTCGGCGGGGAAGCTGGGCCTGGAGTACGGCCGCCGCTGGTGGGAGGTCGAGGACCGCATCTACGGCGGCGCCACCGAGACGGACCTGGACATCGGGCACATCTGGTATCCGTCCTACGGGTTCCACGGCGAGCGCGGCCTGGTCGTGGGCTACTACAACACCGCCCAGGACGCCGAGGCGTACGACCGGCTGCGTCACCGCGAGCGCCTGCGCCGCGCGCTGGTCCAGGGCGCGAAGGTCCACGGCCGCGCGTACGCCAAGGGGATCCTCGCGTCGGTGTCGGTGGCCTGGCGGCGGCAGCCGCACATCGAGGGGGCCTGGGTCCGCTGGCCGTCGATGAGCGGCTTCTCGCTGCTCCAGCGCCCCGCCGGGCGGGTCTACTTCGCCGGCGACTGGCTCACGCACCTCATCGCCTGGCAGGCGGGGGCCTTCGAGTCCGCCCGTAAGGTGGTGACCGAGCTTCATCACCGCGTACTGAAGGAGAGATGACCCATGGCACTGGGCACGCTCGAATGGGTGCCTGCGCGCGACCGGCGCGACCTGCTCGCCGATCCGGTCGCCCGCGCCCTGGAGAACCTGGCCGACGACGTCGCGGTGGCGCCGATCGACCCCGCGCTGGCCGACACCGCCGCCTTCTGCGAGCGGTACGGGGTCGCGCTGGAGGACTCGGCGAACTGCGTGATCGTCGCCGCCAAGCGGGGAGGCGAGACGCGGTACGCGGCGGTCATGGTGCTCGCGACGATGCGCGCCGACGTCAACGGGGTGATCCGCCGCCATCTGGACGCGCGCAAGACGTCCTTCGCGCCGCAGGCGGACGCGGTCGAGATGTCCGGCATGGAGTACGGCGGCATCGCGCCTCTGGGGCTGCCGGAGGAGTGGCCCGTGCTGGTCGACGCCGAGGTGGCGCGGAGACCGGAGGTCGTGATCGGCAGCGGCATCCGGGCCTCGAAGCTGGCCATCGCGGGCGAGGCGCTCACGCGGCTGAAGACCGCCGAGGTGGTCGCGCTCGCGCAGTGACCCCGAGGGTCCCGCCTCACCCGCCCATACGTACGGCCCCGCGCGCGGGCGGCGACTTGACGAGGACTTTCCCGGCTTGGGAAACCTATGCCACCCCGTGGACCGTTGTACTACCGGGAATGTGGCCTCATGGTTCACTTATGTATGGGGTTTAAGCCGGTATGGTGCTACGTACCGTCAAAGACCGTGGGCAGACGTCCGCGGGGTGCTCTCGTGGCCGGGTGAGGCCGGGAGGGCGAACCGGCGGTCGGCGGCGGGGGTCCGGCTGCCTGCCGGCGGGCGTTGAGGGGCGCCTGCCGCGTGTGCACGTGGTGGCGGCAGGCCATGCCGTCGATCGAAGGCCGATGTCCATGGGCATTGCGCACGGTAAGCAAGATGTGACAATTGGAGCAAGGCACCTTCCTCCGGACACGAAACCGGGGCACCGCCGGAGATCAGATGAATCATGACGACCGATTGGGCCCCTACCGGCTGCTCCGGCGGCTCGGTGAGGGTGGCATGGGCGTGGTCCACCTCGCGCTCGACTCCCAGGGGCGGCAGGTCGCCGTCAAGGCGCTGCGCGCCGAGGTGACCGGGGACGACGTCGCGCGCCGCAGGCTCGCGCGCGAGGTCGAGACCATGCGGCGGGTGCGGAACCGCTACATCGCGGAGGTGCTCGACGCCGACGTGACCGGCAGCCGTCCCTACATCGTGACCAGGTACGTCCCGGGAATGCCACTGGACGACACGGTCAAACGCGACGGCGCCCTGGCGGTCGGCGCGCTCCTGCGGGTGGCGCACGGCGTGGCCGAGGCGCTGGCGGCGGTGCACGCGGCGGGGGTCATCCACCGCGACCTGAAGCCGGGCAACGTCCTGCTGCTGGACGGCGACCCCGTCCTCATCGACTTCGGCATCGCGCAGGCCGTCGACGCCACCCGGCTCACACAGACCGGCATGTTCATCGGCACCCCCGGCTACCTCGCCCCCGAGATCATCGAGGGGCACGAGGCGGGGCCCGAGGTCGACGTGCACGCCTGGGCGGGCACGATGCTGTACGCCGCGAGCGGCCAGCCGCCCTTCGGCAAGGGCACGCTGGAGATGATCTTCTACAACATCACCGCCGGGCGGGCCAACGTCGAGGCCGCTCCGGCGCTGCTGCGCCCGCTGCTGCGCGCCGCCTTCCACCGCGACCCGGCCAGGCGGCCCAAGGCGGCCGAGCTCGCCGCGCAGCTCTCGCGGATGGTCCCCCCGCGTGGGGGGCAGGGGCGGGCGAGCATACCCGACGAGGTGATCACGCTTCCGGAGATGCCGCCGGACGACCAGCCGCTGACGGGCCCGCCTCCGGGCACCCGGCCCGTCCGTACCGGCGCCTCCCGCGTCGAGCCGCCCCGCACGGGCCATTCCCTGCTACCCGAACCGGTCGCGGGCGGCCCGGCGGCCCCGGGCGCGTCCGTCCCCGGAGCGGGGGTGCCCGGCGCGGCGGTGCCCGGACTTTCCGTTCCCGGGGCGTCCGTGACCGGTGCGGCGGGTCCGGGACGGCCTGCGGGCGGTTCCGCCGACGAGTACGTGTCGCTGCTGGGCGACGTCCCGCAGGACGCGGGCCCGGGAGATCCGTGGCCGACCCGGCGCGTGACCGGGGAGGAGCTGCGCGAGGTCGGGGTGGAGTGGGACACGCCCGCAGTCCGTCCGCGCGCCGGGGACTCCCAGCCCGGGCCCGTCGCCGAGGGAGAGATGCCGACGCGGTTCGCCCCGCCGGGGCAGTCCCGTCCGTGGGATGCCCGGCCCGGGGCGTTAGACCAGGGCGAGGTGCCCACCCGGCGGGTACGCCCGGAGGAGCTGAAGGAGGCCGACGCCCGGTCAGGCCATCACCTGGGGACCGGGCCCGCCACCGGGGCCACGGGTGCGCCCGCGCGGCCGGGTACGGGGCCCTACCAGGGGCCCGGCACCGGATCCCAGCCCGCGCAGGGCACGGGGTCACAGCCGGCACAGGGCACGGGGGCCCAGCCCGCGCAGGGCACGGGGGCCCAGCCCGGCCGGGGAATGGCGTACCAGCCCGGCCAGGGGATGGGGTCCCGTCCGCAGGGATCGCCGCCGCACGGCCAGGGCGCGGGGACGCACGGGCAAGGCGTCGCACCGTACGGCCAAGGTACGGGGGCTCACGGTCAGGGTACGGGAGCTCACGGTCAGGGGGGCCCTTCTCATGGGCTCGGGATGACCTCCTCGGCCGCGCAGGGCGCGCCGCCCGTTCGGGGCACAGGGCCGAACCCCGCTTACGGCGCCGGGGCCTCTCGAGGGCTCGGGACGAGCCCTCCGCAGGGGGCGGTTCCCGCGCAGGGGGCGGCCTCCGGGCAAGGGGCGGCTTCCGGGCAAGGGGCCGTTTCCGGGCAAGGGGCCGCGCAGGGAGCGGGCCAGCAGGGGCGGGCCGGTGGGGCGGGCGGGCATCCGTATCCGCAGGCGCTGTTCGAGCAGCCGCCGGACATCTTCGAGAGGACGCCGCACGTCCGCCGGCAGCAGGGCCCGTCGTACGTTCCCACGATGCACCTGCCCTCGGACGCGACGCCGGACCCCGGCGCGGCCCGGACGCCCGGTCTGCACGCCGGTTCGCCCGTGTACGGCGCGGCGAGCGTGCTGGCGCTGGTCCTCGTGATCGCCGCCGCGGTGCTGGCGCCCGTGGTGGTGACGGTGGTGGTCGTTCTCGGCGCCGTGCTGCTGCGCGCCGCCGACATCGCGCAGCCCGCGCACGACGCCGGGCACCCGTCGAGCGGGCCCGGCGTGCTCGGCGTGCTGGCCCGTCCCGGCGCGCTGCTGAAATCGATCGGGCTGACGATCGCGCTGGTACCGTACGCGCTGATCCTCGGCGTTCCGGTGGCGCTGGTCCTGGCCTTCCTGGTCAGGCCCCTGTCGTCCAGCCTCGTCCTGAGCTGCGGGGTCGCGGTGTCGCTGTGGATCATCTGCGCCGGTCCCGGCGTCGTGGGCCCGGGCCGGCAGATGAACCGCTCGCTGGCGGCCGTCTTCCCCTCGAGGGGGGCGGCCATCGCCGTCACCTGCGTACTCGGGGTTCTGGCCGCCGCGGCGGCTTTCTACGCGGTGACCACGCTCATCAGGCCGTCGGGAGAGGCAGTCTGGAGTCCTGTGGAGATGACGGAGTGGCTGAAGAGTCTCAGCCGGCTTCGAGCGAAGGCAGGTTGACGGGGGCATGACGGGTGAGGCGATGCGCGAGACGATGGACAGGCTCGGCCCATACAAGCTGCTGCGCCGCCTGGGCGAGGGCGGCATGGGCGTCGTCCACCTCAGCCTGGACGACGAGGGCAGGCAGGTCGCCGTCAAGGTGCTCCACCCGCACGTGGCCGCCGACCTCAAGGCCCGTGACCGCCTGACGCGCGAGGTCGAGACCATGCGCCGGGTGCGCAGCCCGCGCGTCGCGGCGGTGATCGACGCTGAGCTCACCGGCCGTACGCCGTTCATCGTGACGCGGTTCGCCCCCGGCCGCACGCTTGAGGAGACGGTGCTGTCGGACGGGCCGCTGTCCGCCGAGGGCGTGATCCGGCTGGCGCGCGGGCTGTGCGAGGCGCTGATCGCGATCCACGCGGCGGACGTGATCCACCGCGACTTCAAGCCGGCGAACGTCATGCTCGTCGACGGCGACCCGCTGGTGATCGACTTCGGCATCGCCCACCTGGTCAACGCGACCCGGCTGACGCAGACCGGCATGTTCGTCGGCACGCCCGGCTACCTCGCGCCCGAGATCATCAGGGACGAGGAGATCACGCAGGCGGCGGACGTGCACGCGCTGGCCGCCACCGTCTTCTTCGGCGCGACGGGCAAGCCGCCGTTCGGCACGGGCACCTTCGAGTCGGTCTGCTACAACATCATGGAGGGCCGGGCGAACATCGACCAGGCCCCCGTCTGGCTGCGAGGCTGGCTGCGCGCGGCGTTCGCCGTCGACGCCTCCGTCCGGCCGGACGCGCGCCGCCTGCTGGCGATGTCGCGGGCGCTGGACCCGAGCCTGACCGCGTTTCAGGAGAGCCCGGTACGGGCGGGAGACACGCGCAGGATCGGCGGCTCGGGCGGCAACGGCGAGGGCGCGGGTGCGAGCAGGCTCCGGGGCACCATGGCCCCCGGGACTCCGGGTGTCTCCGGCGCCGCGAGAATTCCCGGTGTGCCCGGCGTCTCCGGCGTCTCCGGCGCCGACGACGGCACGCGTGTCCTGGACGACGGTGCCCGCGTTCTGAATGACGGTACCCGTGTCCTGGACGATGGCACGCGGGTCCTGAGCGACGGTACCCGTGTCCTGGGGGACGGCACGCGGGTCCTGACCGACGGCGGTCGAGTGCCAGCGGGCTCGGGGGCGGAGGGTGCCGAGCCCGGCGAGGCGCGCACCACGCGCGAGAAGCTCGCCCGGGAGGACAGCTTCTCCGACCTGCTGCCGCCCGTGAAGTACGCCGAGCCTGAGCGCAGGCGCAAGGCCGTCGCGGCCTCTGCGCCCCCCGCGGTGTCCCCGCCGAGCACGAGCCCGCCTCCCGCCGCGCCGCCCCCGTACTCGCCGCCCGCGTACGCGCCGCCCCCGGCGGGATACGCGCCGCAGCCCGCGTACCCGCCCGCCCCGTACGGGCCGCCGCCCGGCCACGCGGCTCCGCCCGGCTACGCGCCCCCGCCGCCGCATCCGGACCAGAGGGCCGTCTACCCGCCCGCGCCGCCTCCCGCGCCCGGCGCCGCCCCGGGTTCGGCGCCGCCGCCGGTGGGTGCGCGGCCGTATCAGCCGGACCAGGGGCACGGGCCCGAGCCCCGGCAGGACCGCCCGCGGTACCGCGCCGGGCATCCGCTGCTGGCCGCGGTGCTGCTGGTCGTGGTGGTCGCGTTCGCGCGCATGGTGCCCGTGCTGGCGTGCGTGTTCATGGTGGTCGTGGTGCTGTGCCTGCGCGTCGGGGAGCACCTGTGGGGCGATCTGGCCGAGCGCCGCTCGGTGCGGGGCAGCAGCGCGAGCGACCCTCTGCTCGCCGTGCTCGGCACCCCGTGGGCGCTGATCAAGTCCGCGCTGGCGACGCTCGTGATCACGCCTCTGGCGGCGATGTTCGGCGTCTGCGCCTGGGGCGGGCTGCACTACTTGGCGCAGATGGACGGCGACTCGGCGGCGGCGTGGGGGGCGTCGGCGTTCGTCGCCGGGCTGTTCGTGCTGCCCGGGGGCGGCAAGCCGCGCAAGGCCGTGGCCCGCACGCTGACGGCGGTGATCCGCAGTCCGGGGGCGGGCATGGTGGTGACGATCCTCTTCGGCACGCTCGCGTTCTTCGCGGTGATGGCCGCCGTCACGGCCGAGCCGTCGTGGACGCCCTGGGAGGCGCCCTCGCAGGTGATCAACTCGCTCAGCGCGTCGGCGCGCAGCAGCGCGACGGGGCTCGTCAGCGGGCTGGTCAAAGATCTCTTGAAGAATCTGGGCCTGAGTTTTCTGGCCTTCTGGGGGAAATGACCCGAGACGGTCATCGTTTCCCCCAGTGTCAGTGTGGAAATGAGCCCGCAGAGCGCGCACGATGGAACCCCCGGAAGGAGTCGCATGAGCGTGCCGGCGGCGGATCAGCTCGGGCCCTACCGCCTGTTGTCGAGGCTGGGGGCGGGCGGGTTCGGCGAGGTCCATCTCGCACTGGATCCCGAGGGGCACACCGTTGCCGTCAAGGTCCTGCATCCGCATGTCGCCTCGGACGAGGTCGCGCTCGCCCGGCTCGGGCGTGAGGTCGAGACCATGCGGCGGGTCCGGGGCCCGCACATCGCCGAGGTGCTGGACGCCTCGATGACCAGCCCCCGGCCCTACCTGGTCACCCGGTACGTCCAGGGGCGCTCGCTCGGCGCCCTCGTCGCGGCGGGCGGTCCTGTGCGCGGCGACGATCTGCAGCGGCTGGCCGCGGGGCTCGCCGAGGCGCTGGCGGCCATCCACGCGGCGGGCGTCGTCCACCGCGACCTCAAACCGGCGAACGTGATCATCGCCGACGGCGAGCCGCACGTCATCGACTTCGGCATCGCGGACGCGCTGGACGCGTCCTCGGTGACGGCCTCCGGTGCCGTGCTGGGCACGCCCGGCTACCTCGCGCCCGAGGTGCTGGAGGGCCGCGAGGCGGGCCCGGCGGCCGACGTCTTCGCGTTCGGGGCGACGGTCGCGTACGCGGCCTCGGGACGCCAGCCGTACGGCACGGGCCCGGCGCCGGCGGTCGCCTACCGCGTCGTCCACCACGAGCCCGACCTGGCGGACGTGCCGTCGTGGCTGGCTCCGCTGCTGGCCGAGTGCCTGCGGGCCGACGCGGCGTCCCGGCCGACGGCGGCCGATCTGTGCGCGCGGCTGGGCGCGCCGGTGCCGCCGGTGCTGGTGCCGCCGCCGCGCAGGCGCGTGGCGAGCACCGAGCCGCCGACCGAGGAGTGGCGCCCGGCCGACAAGCGTGAGCCCGCGGGGTCCGTGGACGCGACCCTCGCGCGGCACCGCGAGAAGGTCAGGAAGCGCTGGGTGGTGGGCGCGGGCGTGGTGTCGGGGCTGGTGGCGGCGGCGGCCCATGGGTACGTCCCGGAGCTGTCGCTGCTGGTGCTGGCGGCGTACGGGGTGGGCGTGCTCGTGGACGCGGGTTTCGGCGTCGTGGCCAAGGCCAGGGCGCGCGTGGTGTTCGACCTGGTCGGCGGGGCGGGTACGGTCGGGCTGTACGCCCTGCTCACGGCGCTGTTCAGCCCGTTCACGCTCGTTCTGGCGCTCGGCACCGTGATGGTCGTCCTCGTGACGATCGCGTTCGCGAGCTGAGGGCGGACACCTTCCCGAGCATAGTTCTGGAATGAAGTTCGGTATGGTGGGGAAAAGTAGCCCCCGAGGCTCGCGCGGGCCGGGTAGCTGCGGGTTCGCCGCTAAGCTACTCATGGGTAACATAGGGAAGGGGCGATGTGCCCGGAAACGGATGATCGCCCCGGGGCACCCGCTGTCACCACGCTCCCGGGCCCATGACAATCTGAAAGCGGCCTCCGGTGCCGATCGCCGGGGCGGCTCGTACGACGTGCGCGTGCCCCGCGCGCACGTGCCGAGGAATCGGCGCCATCCCAGCGATGTGGTGGCGCCTGTGAAACGGGAGGTCGGCCACCGGCCATGAACATCGTCGTCTGCGTGAAGCAGGTCCCCGACACGGCGACCGAGCGCAAGCTGAATGCCAAGGACAAGACGCTCGACCGTGACGCCGCCGACGGCGTCATCAACGAGCTGTGCGAATACGCCGTCGAAGAGGCGCTCAAGATCAAGGAAGCCCACGGCGGCGAGGTGACCGTGCTCACCATGGGGCCGGGCAAGGCCACGGACACGATCCGCAAGGCCCTGGCGATGGGCGCCGACAAGGCCGTCCACCTGGTCGACGACGCCCTCCACGGCTCCGACGCCCTCTCCACCTCGTACGCGCTGGCCCAGACGCTGAAGAAGATCGGCTTCGACCTGGTCGTCCTCGGCTCGGAGTCCACCGACGCGCGCACCGGCGTGCTCGCCGCCATGCTGGCCGAGCGCCTCGGCGTCCCGCAGCTCACGCTCGCGGGCAAGGTCGACATCGACGGCTCCGCGATCGCGATCCAGCGGGTCACCGACTACGGCTTCGACAAGGTCGAGGCCTCGCTGCCCGCCGTGGTCTCCGTCGTCGAGAAGATCAACGAGCCGCGCTACCCCTCGTTCAAGGGCATCATGGCCGCCAAGAAGAAGCCGGTGGAGACCCTCGGCATCGCCGACGCCGAGATCGACGCCGCGCAGGTCGGCCTCGGCGGAGCCTGGAGCGAGGTCGTCGAGTTCGCCGTCGCGCCCCCGCGCGCGGCCGGCACCATCGTCAAGGACGAGGGCGACGGCGGGTCGAAGGCCGCCGAGTTCCTCGCGTCGAAGAAGTTCATCTGAGGGGCGACCACCAATGGCTGAGATTCTGGTTCTCGTCGAGCATGTCGACGGAGAGGTCAAGAAGGTCACCCTGGAGCTGCTGACGCTGGCCCGCTCGCTGGGCAGCGCGTCGGCCGTGTGGGCGGGTCCCGGCTACTCCGAGGCCGCCAAGGCCCGGCTGGCCGAGTACGGCGCCGACAAGATCTACGTCGCCGGCTCCGACGAGATCGTCGACTACGTCGTCGCGCCGAAGGCCGAACTGCTCGCCCAGCTCGTCGCCTCCGCCTCGCCCGCAGCGGTGCTCGTCGCCGCGACCGCCGAGGGCAAGGAGATCGCCGGCCGCCTCGCGATCAAGACCGACTCCGGCGTGATCACCGACGCCGTGGGCCTCGGCGACGGCTTCGTCGCCGAGCAGTCCATCTTCGGCGGCGGCGTCAACGTCAGGTCCAGGGCCGTCAAGGGCACCCCGATCATCGCCGTCCGTCCCAACTCCACCGCTCCCGAGCCGTCGGCGGGGGCCGCGGCCGAGGAGCAGGTGACGGTCGCGCTGTCGGACGCCGCCAAGGGCGCGCGAGTGGTCGAGCGGGTCAAGCAGGAGAAGGGCGCCCGTCCCGAGCTCACCGAGGCCGCGATCGTGGTCTCCGGCGGGCGCGGCGTCGGCTCCGCCGAGAACTTCGCGGTCATCGAGAAGCTGGCCGACGCGCTCGGAGCCGCCGTGGGCGCCTCGCGGGCCGCCACCGACGCCGGGTGGTACCCCCACCAGTTCCAGGTCGGGCAGACCGGCAAGACCGTCTCGCCGCAGCTCTACATCGCGGCGGGCATCTCCGGCGCGATCCAGCACCGGGCCGGCATGCAGACCGCCAAGACGATCATCGCGATCAACAAGGACTCCGAGGCCCCGATCTTCGAGCTGGCCGACTTCGGTGTCGTGGGCGACCTGCACCAGGTCGTGCCGCAGCTCACCGAAGAGGTGGAGAAGCGCAAGTAACCGCCCCCAAGGCGTCCGAAAGACGGCGCCGCGCCCACGACCTGGGCGCGGCGCCGTCTTTTTCGTGTGCCGGAAGGCCCGGCAGGCACCCACAACCGGGATGAGGCGCCGGGTGACCTGAGAGGACTGGTTCCCATCCCGGCGTACGTTCACCTGCCCCCCCTCTCGTACTGAGGTGGGTCACGGTGTAGGTGGGCGTCGGTTCCGTCGGCATCATCGTGCTCGCCGCCGCGCTGCCCGCGACCTGAAAACGTCCCGCGCCCTTTAGCGCATCTCAAGATCACCGCGACCTGCAGATTGCCAGGACCCTACGCCGCTACGGCGGGGACCAAAGTCCCTGATGCTCTCCCGTGATCGGCCACGAAACTTGCATCCGGGATACCACTCTGAGATTTGGGGCAGGCATGACGACGGTCAAACCATTGACGACGCACACGGCCACGGCGGGCCGCTCACACGCGCTGGTCCTCGCCACCGCGGGCTTCGCGGTGAACTTCTGGGCTTGGGCGTTGCTCAGCCCCCTCGGGCCGACCTACAAGGAGCTGCTCGGCCTGAGCCCGCTTGAGGTGTCGATCCTGGTGGCCGTACCCGTCATCGTCGGATCGCTGGGCCGGATCGTGCTGGGCGCGCTGACCGACCGGTACGGCGGGCGGCTGATGTTCGCCGTGGCGAGCCTGCTGGGCGTGGTCCCCACGGTCTTCCTCGCCTTCGCGCAGAGCTATCCGGCACTGCTGGTCGGCGGCCTGGTGCTGGGTCTCACCGGGGCGACCTTCGCCATCGGCGTGCCGTACGTCAACGCGTGGTTCCCGCCGGAGCGCCGGGGCCTGGCACTGGGGATCTTCGGCATGGGCAACATCGGCACCGCGATCTCCGGCTTCGCCACCCCGCAGATCGCGACCTCGTTCGGGCGCCCGGCACCCTTCTTCGTGGTCGCCGCCGCCCTGGTGCTCGTCGGCCTGGCGTTCCTGGCCATCGGCCGCGACGCGCCGGGCACCCAGCCGGCCACCGAGCCGTTCCTCACCCGCTTCCTCGCCGCCGCGCGGCTGCGCACCACGCGGGAGCTGGCCGGGTTGTACGCGCTCACCTTCGGCGGCTTCGTCGCGTTCGGCGTCTACCTGCCGCTGTACCTCAAGGCCGCCTACGGCCTGACCACCACCACCGACGCGGCGGCGCGCGCCGCAGGCTTCGTGCTGCTGGCCACTCTGGCCCGCCCGCTGGGCGGATGGCTGGCCGACCGTGCCGGGGGCGAACGGGTGCTGAGCGCCGCGCTGGGAAGCGTGGTGGTGTGCGCGATCACCGTCTCCTTCGCCCCGGTCATGCCACTGGCGACGACCGGCTTCCTGGCCATGGCCGCCGCGCTCGGCCTGGGCAACGGCGCGGTCTTCGCTCTCCTCGGCCGCGCCGTGCCCGGGCGCATGGTCGGCAGTGCCACCGGCGTGGTCGGTGCGGCGGGGGGTCTGGGCGGCTTCCTGCCGCCGATCGTGATGGGGCTGATCTTCCAGGCCACCGGCTCCTACGCCGTCGGCCTGATGCTCCTCGCCACGATGGCGTTCGGTGCATTCGTCTACTGCTGGTTCATCCTGCGCACGCGCCAGCAGATCCAGCCATTGACGTAGAGAAAGCGGAACATATATGTCAGATCTGGACGGACCGGTCACCGACGCCCTGCTCCGGCTCAGCCGGCACCTGCGCGCGGGCCGGGTATCCGAAGACCTGCGGACGCTGCACCAGATCGGCGGACGCCAGGGCGACGTCTTCTACCGGGACAGGTGGAGCCACGACAAGGTGGTGCGCTCCACCCATGGCGTGAACTGCACCGGCTCGTGCTCGTGGAAGGTCTACGTCAAGGACGGCATCATCACCTGGGAGGCGCAGCAGACCGACTACCCGAGCGTGGGCCCCGACCGGCCGGAGTACGAGCCGCGCGGCTGCCCCCGGGGCGCGGCCTTCTCCTGGTACACCTACTCGCCGACGCGCGTGCGCTATCCGTACGCGCGGGGCGTGCTGGTGGAGATGTACCGCGAGGCCAAAGCCCGGCTGGGTGACGCGGTCGCGGCCTGGGCGGAGCTCACATCCGACCCCGTCAAGCGCCACCGCTACCAGTCCGTACGCGGCAAGGGCGGCTTGGTCCGCATCAGCTGGGACGAGGCCACCGAGATCATCGCGGCGGCGCACGTTCACACGATCAAGACCTATGGTCCCGACCGGATCGCGGGCTTCTCCCCGATCCCGGCGATGTCGATGGCTTCACACGCCGTCGGCGCCCGGTTCGTCTCGCTCGTCGGCGGGTCGATGTTGTCGTTCTACGACTGGTACGCCGACCTGCCGGTCGCATCGCCGCAGGTGTTCGGCGACCAGACCGACGTGCCGGAGTCGGCCGACTGGTGGGACGCGGCCTACCTGATGCTGTGGGGCTCCAACGTCCCGGTGACCCGCACCCCGGACGCGCACTACATGGCGGAGGCACGCTACCGGGGCCAGAAGGTGGTGACGGTCTCGCCCGACTACAACGACGCGTGCAAGTTCGCCGACGAGTGGCTGGCCCCGCATCCAGGCACCGACGGCGCGCTGGCCATGGCCATGGGACATGTGATCCTCAAGGAGTTCTTCGTCGAGCGGCCGACGCCCTACTTCGCCGACTACGTCAGGCGCTTCACCGACCTGCCGTTCCTGGTACGGCTCCGCGAGCGCGACGGGTCGTACCTGCCCGACAAGTTCCTCACTGCGGCCGACCTCGGAGAGGACGGCGAGGCGGCGGCCTTCAAGACGGTGCTGCTCGACCGTCGGACCGGCGAGCCGGTCGTGCCGGGCGGCTCGCTCGGCTTTCGCTACTCCGAGGAGGGCCAGGGCCGCTGGAACCTCGACCTGGGCGACGTGGACCCCACCCTCACGCTGTTCGACGAGGACGGGTCCACGCAGGCCGTCCCGGTCGCACTGCCCCGGTTCGACCAGCCTATAGGCGGCGTGCTGCACCGCGGCGTACCCGCCCGCCGCGTGGGCGGCCACCTGGTGACCACGGTGTTCGACCTGATGCTCGCCCAGTACGGCGTCGCCCGCGAGGGCATGCCGGGAACCTGGCCGACCGGCTACGACGACCCGGCCGAACCGTACACGCCCGCCTGGCAGGAGGCGGTCACCTCGGTACGGGCGGACAAGGTGATCAGGATCGCCCGGGAGTTCGCGGGCAACGCCGAGGAGTCGCGCGGCCGCTCAATGATCATCCTTGGGGCGGGAACCAACCACTGGTTCCACTCCGACACCATGTACCGGTCCTTCCTGGCCCTGGTCACGCTCACCGGCTGCCAGGGCGTCAACGGCGGCGGCTGGGCGCACTACGTGGGGCAGGAGAAGTGCCGGCCGGTCACCGGCTGGGCGCAACTCGCCTTCGGCCTGGACTGGGTGCGACCGCCCCGGCAGATGATCGGCACGGCCTACTGGTACCTTCACACCGACCAGTGGCGCTACGACACCTTCTCCGCCGACGTGGTCTCCTCCCCGCTCGGCAACGGCACCTTCGCGGGGAAGGCGACCGCCGACCTGCTGTCGCAGTCGGCGCGACTCGGCTGGATGCCGTCCTATCCGACCTTCGACCGCAACCCGCTCGACCTGGCGGACGAGGCGGCGGCCTCCGGACGGGAAGCGGGGCCGTACATCGCCGAGCAGGTCGCCTCGGGCAGGCTGGGCTTCGCCTGCGAAGACCCCGACGACCCTCGCAACTGGCCCCGGGTGCTGACCGTGTGGCGGGCCAACCTGCTGGGCTCCTCGGCCAAGGGCAACGAGTACTTCCTGCGTCACCTGCTGGGCACCGACTCCTCCGTACGGGCCGAGGAAGCCGAGCCCGAGCAGCGCCCCGCAGGCCTGACCTGGCGGCAGGAGGCGCCGCGGGGCAAGCTCGACCTGCTGCTGTCGCTGGACTTCCGCATGACGTCGACGACGCTGTTCAGCGACATCGTGCTCCCGGCCGCCACCTGGTACGAGAAGCACGACCTGTCCTCCACCGACATGCACCCGTTCGTGCACGCGTTCAGCCCCGCGATCGATCCGCCGTGGCAGACCCGCACCGACTTCGCCGCCTTCCACGCCATCGCCAAGGCCTTCAGCGAGCTCGCCCGCACTCACCTGGGCGTGCGAACGGACCTGATGGCGGTGCCGCTCCTGCACGACACCCCGGACGAGCTGTCGACTCCGCATGGCCGTACCGGTGACTGGCGGGAAACCGGCGAGACCCCGGTGCCCGGACGGAACTTCCCCAAGATCGTCACGGTGGAGCGGGACTACGCGGCGGTCGCCGAGAAGATGGCGGCGCTCGGACCGCTGGTGGACCGGCTCGGCGCCACCACCAAGGGCGTCACCTTCGAGGTCGAAGCCGAGGTCGATCGGCTGCGCCGGCTCAACGGAACCGTGCGCGAGGGCGTCGCCGCCGGTCGGCCCTCCCTGGCCCGGGACGTTCAGATGTGCGAGACGATCCTGGCCCTGTCCGGCACGACCAACGGGCGCTTGGCCGCGCAGGGCTTCGCCACCCTCGCCCGCCGTACCGGAACCTCCTTCGACGGGCTGGCCGACGAGCACCGGCGCATCACCTTCGCCGACACCCAGTCCCGCCCGGTGCCGGTGATCACCTCGCCGGAGTGGTCGGGCAGCGAGAGCGGCGGCCGGCGCTACTCGGCCTTCACCATCAACGTCGAGCGCCAAAAACCGTGGCACACCCTCACCGGACGCCAGCACTTCTACCTCGACCACGACTGGATCCACGAGGCCGGAGAAGCGCTGCCCGTCTACCGGCCTCCGTTGAACATGACGGCGATGTTCGGTGAACCCGGCGTGGGCGAGGGCGGCGAGCAGGGCATCACGGTGCGGTACCTCACGCCGCACTCCAAGTGGTCCATCCACTCCGAATACCAGGACAACCTGCTGATGCTCACCCTGTCACGCGGCGGGCCGACCATCTGGATGAGCCCGGCCGACGCGGACAGAGCGGGCGTACGCGACAACGACTGGGTCGAGGCGGTCAACCGCAACGGCGTGGTCGTGGCCCGCGCGGTCGTCTCCCACCGCATGCCCGCCGGGACCGTGTACATGTACCACGCCCAGGAGCGGGTCGTGGACGTGCCGATCAGCGAGACCTCGAAGCGGCGCGGCGGCATCCACAATTCGCTGACCCGGCTGCTCGTCAAGCCCACCCACCTGATCGGCGGCTACGCCCAGCTCTCCTTCGCCTTCAACTACCTCGGGCCCACAGGAAACCAGCGCGACGAGGTCACCGTGATCCGCCGCCGTTCGCAGGAGGTCGACTACTGATGCGCGTCATGGCGCAGCTTGCAATGGTGATGAACCTGGACAAGTGCATTGGATGTCACACCTGCT
The DNA here is from genome assembly GCF_040653595.1 of Sphaerisporangium sp. NPDC051011. Taxonomy (NCBI): domain Bacteria; kingdom Bacillati; phylum Actinomycetota; class Actinomycetes; order Streptosporangiales; family Streptosporangiaceae; genus Sphaerisporangium; species Sphaerisporangium sp. NPDC051011. The sequence goes on from NZ_JBFAGG010000002.1 coordinate 112,618, forward strand.
CGGTGACCTGCAAGCAGGCCTGGACCAACCGGGCCGGGACCGAGTACGTCTGGTTCAACAACGTCGAGACCCGGCCCGGCCAAGGGTACCCCCGCACCTATCAGGACCAGGACCGCTGGAAGGGCGGCTGGGACCTGAACCGGCGCGGCCGGTTGCGGCTGCGGGCCGGCGGGCGGCTGCACAAGCTGCTCACCATCTTCGCCAACCCGCTCATGCCGTCCGTCCAGGACTACTACGAGCCCTGGACCTACGACTACGACCGGCTGTTCTCCGCCCCCGCCTCCGAGCAGACGCCGGTCGCCCGGCCCAGGTCGCTCATCAGCGGCGAGCCGACCAAGATCACATGGAGCGCGAACTGGGACGACAACCTCGCCGGCGGCCCGGAGCTCGCGCCCGCCGACCCGGTGCTGAAGAGGGTGTCCGACCAGGTCAAGCTGGAGTTCGAGCAGGCCTTCATGTTCTACCTGCCGCGCATCTGCGAGCACTGCCTCAACCCCTCGTGCGTGGCCTCCTGCCCCTCGGGGGCGATGTACAAGCGCTCGGAGGACGGCATCGTCCTCGTCGACCAGGACCGCTGCCGGGGCTGGCGGATGTGCGTCACCGGCTGCCCCTACAAGAAGGTGTACTTCAACCACCGCACCGGCAAGGCCGAGAAGTGCACCTTCTGCTACCCCCGCGTCGAGGTGGGCATCCCCACGGTCTGCTCGGAGACCTGCGTGGGCCGCCTGCGCTACATCGGCCTGATCCTCTACGACCCGGACCGGGTGGCCGAGGCCGCGTCCGTGCCCGACGAGAAGGCTCTGTACGAGGCGCAGAAGAGCGTCCTGCTTGACCCGCACGAGCCCGACGTGATCGCCGCCGCCCGGGCGAGCGGTATCCCCGAGGACTGGCTGGACGCGGCCAGGCGCTCGCCGATCCACAAGCTCATCTTCGAGTACGGCGTCGCGCTCCCGCTGCACCCCGAGTACCGGACCATGCCGATGGTCTGGTACATCCCGCCGCTGTCGCCCGTCGTCGACGTCCTCACCGAGAGCGGCCACGACGGCGAGGACGCCGGCAACCTGTTCGGCGCCATCGACGCCCTGCGCATCCCCATCGGCTACCTGGCGGAGCTTTTCACCGCGGGCGACCCCGAGCCCGTACGGGCCGTCCTGCGCCGCCTCGCCGCGATGCGCTCCTACATGCGCCGCATCAACCTCGGCAAGGACCCTGACGAGTCGATCGCCACATCGGCCGGCATGACGGGCGCTCAGGTCGAGGAGATGTACCGGCTGCTGGCCATCGCCCCCTACGCCGAGCGCTACGTCATCCCCAAGGCCCACGCCGAGCAGGGCGCGCACCTGGAGGAACTCGCCACCGGCTGCAGCCTCGACTACGACGGCGGCCCCGGCATGGGCGGCCCCTTCGGCGAGGCCTCAGGGACCCTCGCCCCCGTCGCCGTGGAGAACTTCCACGCCCTCAAGGACCGCCAGGAGAGCGGTGCCCTCGCCGACCCGGCCGACCGGGCAGGCCGCGTCAACCTTCTCAACTGGGACGGCAAGGGGCTGCCCCAAGGACTGTTCCCGAAGCGGAAGGACAACTCGTCGTGAACGAGCGCATCGTGCACCTGACCGCCTCGGTGCTGCTGAGCTACCCTGACGAGCGGCTGATCGAGTCGCTGCCGCTGCTCGCCGGGACCGTGGCCGGCCTTCCTCCGGGTGAGGCAGCGACCCGGCTGGCCGCCTTCTTCGAACACCTGACGGCCACCCCGCTCCCCGAACTGGCCGCGCACTACGTGGCGACCTTCGACCTCAAGCGCCGCTGCTGCCCGTACCTCACCTACTACACCTACGGCGACACGCGCAAACGCGGCATGGCGCTGTTGCGCTTCAAGCACGCCTACCGCACCGCCGGCTTCGAGATCGCCGAGGACGAGCTGCCCGACCACCTGGCCGTCGTGTGCGAGCTGTCCGGGCGCGGAGCCACCAGCCAGGCCGTACGGCTGCTACGCGAGCACCGCGCCGGCGTCGAGACACTGCTGCACGCCCTCGAGGCCGAGAACTCGCCGTACGCCCACGTCGTCGCGGCGGTGCTGGCCACGCTCCCCGAGCCCACCCTGCGCGAGCGCGCCGCCGCCGTTCGCCTGGCCGCCGAGGGGCCACCTGTCGAAGAAGTCGGCCTGGAACCCTTCGGGATGCTTGGAGGACGACGATGAACGCCCTGGACACGGTGCTGTGGGTGGTGGCCCCCTACGTGGCCCTCACGGTGTTCGTACTCGGACACATCTGGCGCTACCGCTACGACAAGTTCGGCTGGACCACCCGCTCCTCTCAGCTTTATGAGTCGCGGCTGCTGCGGATCGGCAGCCCGCTGTTCCACTTCGGAATCCTGGTCGTCCTCCTCGGACACATCGGCGGCCTGGTGATCCCCAAGAGCTGGACCGAGGCCGCCGGAGTGAGCGAGGAGGCCTACCACCTCACAGCCGTCGTGCTCGGCACGCTCGCGGGCGTCAGCACGCTCGCCGGGCTGGCGATCCTGATCTACCGCCGCCGCACCGTGGGACCCGTCTTCACCGCCACCACCCGCAACGACAAGTTCATGTACGCCGTCCTCGCCCTGGTCATCGTGCTCGGCCTGTCCGCCACCGTCGCCGCCAACATCATCGGTGGTGGGTACGACTACCGCACGACGATCTCACCGTGGTTCCGCTCGGTCTTCTACCTCCAACCCCAGAGCGAGCTGATGGCCGACGCTCCGGTGCTGTTCCGGCTGCACGCGCTCAGCGCACTCCTGCTGTTCTCGATCTGGCCCTTCACCCGTCTGGTCCACATGCTCACCGCCCCCATCGGCTATCTCACCCGCCCCTACATCCTCTACCGCAGCCGCGAAAACCGGACCGGCGCCCGCACACCACAACGCGGCTGGGAACCCATCAGCCGCTCCTGACCAATCCCCGCCCCATGGCCCCGAACCCTGGCGTACATCTGGAGGAAGAGATTCCTGAAACGGTCAAGACAAGCGCGCTGAGCCTTGATCAGCCCACCCGTTCCTGGAGGCGCCGGCCGTGCCGCCCGCCCCACAACATGACCCGGTGACCCACCCAGGCAAACAGGCTCATTCGGGAAACCGGCCGCGAAACATGGGCACGCGGGTGGTGGTTTGCCCTGCTGAGAAGAATTGTCGCGATTAACAAGGACTCCGAGGCCCCGATCTTCGAGCTGGCCGACTTCGGTGTCGTGGGTGACCTGCACCAGGTCGTGCCGCAGCTCACCGGAGAGGTGGAGAAGCGCAAGTAACCGCCGCCAAGGCGTCCGAAGACGGCGCCGCGCCCACGACCTGGGGCGCGGCGCCGTCCTTCTTCGTGTGCCGGACGGCTTCGAGCACGAGGGGCGAAGTTTCTAGGAATCGAGGTGAAACAACCTCCGGGTGACGGACACGTACAAAGTGAAGAGTCCCCCGACGAGAGGGAGCAGCGTGGGTCCCCCAGACCTCAAGCGGAGCTTCGAGGAGATCTACACCGCGCACTACGCCGAGATCCTCGCGTACATTCGGCGGCGCACCGCCTCCTCCGACGACGCGGCCGACGCTCTCGCCGAGACCTTCACCACTGCCTGGCGCCGCCTCGACCACATCCCTGACGGGGCCAGAGCCCGCCTGTGGCTGTACGGAGTGGCCCGCCGCGTGCTGGCCAACGGCCGCCGGGCCGAGTCCCGCCGCGGCGAACTGGTCGAACGGCTGGGCGCGCAGCTCGCACTGTGGAGCGACGCGACCGGCCCGTCCGGCGTGGACGATCTCGACGGTGTCCGTGCCGCGTTCGGGCGGCTCGCTCCTGACGACCGGGAGGTCCTCTCCCTGGTGAGCTGGGAGGGGCTGAGCTCCGAGGAGATCGCGAGCGTGCTGGGCTGCTCGCGCGGAGCCGCACGCCTGCGGTTGCACCGGGCGCGCAAACGCCTGGCGGGCGAACTGAGCGCCGCCGGATTCGACCTGGCCCGATACGGCTCCCGTGCGATCACACTGACGAAGGAAAAGGCGAGATGAACGACGTCGACCGCACCATCGACCGCCTGGTGTCGGATATCGCCCCCGACCCGGGCCCCGGTATGACCCCGCTCGCCCGGGAACTGTTCGAGGAGATCACCAGAGCCGTCGCCCCCGCCCCGCCCCGCCGCCGGTGGGCCGTCAAGCCCCGCAGCCGGTGGATCGCCGCGCTCACAGCCGTGGCCGCCGTCGCCGCGATCGGCGTCGGCTCGGCCCCGGCCTCCGCGGCCCTGGACATCAAGCGGGACGGCGACTACTACATCATCACGGTCAAGGACCTGTTCGCCAATCCGGACGTCTACCAGGCCGAACTGAGGGCGCGCGGGCTCGACATCGATTTGACCGTCCTGCCGACGTCGGCGAGCAACGCCCGGACCCTGTTCGTCATCAACGGCGTGCAGCCACGCGAGCCGGGCCGTCCGGTGTCCGGCGACGTCAGGACGCCCATCACGACCGTCGACGAGCCGGGACCCTGTGAGCGGTTCGGGGGATGCGCGGCCACTCTGAAGGTTCCGGTCGGCTACAAGGAGAAGGCCGAGATCGTGCTCGGCCGCGAGGCCCGTCCGGGCGAGGAGTACAAGCTGCCTCCCGGGATCGACCTGCCCGGCGAGCCCCTGCACTGCGTCCGCTACGTCAACATGACCGTCGCCGAGATCCTGCCGATTCTGCGGGAACGTGGTGTGGAGCCGCAGTTCACCTCCTATGGGACCAAGACCTTCGCACCCACGGCTCCCGGCGGATGGTACGTCCACGAGGGCGTCATGAGCGCGGCGGGCAAGGCGCGCATTCTCGTCATGCCCACACCGAATCCCAAGCCCCGGCCGTTCAACGCTTTCTGCAAGAGCGGCTCCTGAACCACCCCTCGGCCCGGTGGCCGGGCGCTGGCCGTACGGCGCTCCCGGTCACCGATGCGAGGACCCACATCCCTCGTCGCACGGGTTGAACGCCTTTCCCCGCGACATTCCGCCTGAGCGCGTTCCCGCTCCACGGCGTCGGCGTCCGCACGCCTTCGCCACCCTTCCGGCCTGAACACCCCCGCGCCGCCTCCGGCCGGCCCCGCCGGTCGTCTTCGGCATGCGCGGATTCGGTTTCCAGGCGACCTCACCGACGACGATCGGATTCAGCGTGCTCACAGAAGTCCGCCCGGCCACGTCCTCCCCGCGCCGCCCCGCGTGGCTCGCGGTCTTCGCGGACCACCGCCTCTTCGCCGTGGTGCTCGCGCTCGCCGCCGGGATGCGGGTGGTCACGATGCTCGGCTACCGGCCCGCCCGGCTGTACTGGTACGACTCCTTCACTTACCTCGACACCGCCGTCCATCTCGCACCGTCCGGGGCGTTCCATCCGATCGGATACTCACTGCTGCTGAGGGCGCTGTGGCCGTTCCACAGCATGGAACTGGTGGCCGCCCTCCAGCACCTCTTGGGGGCGTCCATCGGCGTGATGATCTACGCGGTGCTCCGCCGCAGGTCGCTGCCCGCGTGGGCCGCGGCGGTGGCCACCGTGCCCGCCCTGTTCGACGCCTCGTTCCTCCAACTGGAACACGCCGTCCTGTCGGACACCCTGTTCACCTTCCTGATCGTCGCGGGGCTCACCACGCTCATGTGGTCACCGGCGTTGTCGATCCGGGCCGCCATGGGGGCGGGCCTGTTGTTCGCGGCGGCGGCGGTCACCCGGACGATCGCGCTGCCTCTGATCGGGGTGGTCCTGATCGTGCTGGCGTTTCAGCGGGCCGGCCTCGGGCGACTGCTCGCCGTGGCCCTCGCCGGGACGCTGCCCGTGGTGGCCTACGCCGCCTGGTACGCCGCGCACAACGGCAGGTTCGCGCTCAACGAGGCCGACGGGGTCGCCCTGTGGGCGCGCACGATGACCTTCGCCGACTGCTCGATCATCAAGCCTCCGCCCAGCGAAGCAGTCCTGTGCCCCAACGGCACCGTCGTGGACGCGGCCTCCGAGTACGTGTGGGCGCCCGGCGCCTCGCTCAACAGGCTTCCCGGCGGCCGGTTCGCCAACAACGCGCTGGCGCGCTCCTTCGCGGTCAGGGCGATCCTGGCCCAGCCGTTCGACTACGTGCGTGACGTGGCCCGTGACACCTCGATCGCCTTCGCCTGGACCCCCGTCGCCCATCCCAAGCGGGTCACCCCCGCCTTCGGCTGGGCCAACGGATCATGGCCGCTGCCCGAACAGCCGCTGATCGACAAGGTGCGGAGGGAGTACGGCTCCGACATCCGCGGCATGTCCTCCGTCCGGCCGTACTCCGACTTCCTGATCGCCTACCAGTACCCCGCCTACCTGCGTGGGCCGCTGCTGGGCGCCATCCTGCTCGTCGGCGCGGCGGGCACCGTCACGCGGCGCCGCGTCGCGCTGCTGCCCTGGATGCTGGCGATGGGCCTGCTGGTCGGCCCGGTCGCCGTCCTGGACTTCGACCACCGCTACGTCCTGCCCGTCATCCCGCCCGCCTGTCTCGCCGCCGCCCTCGCCCTGCACGCGCTCCTCGGCCGGTCCGCCCCCGCGGGCGCCCGTTCGCTCGACGATCTGCCACCAAAGATCCACGGGACGACTCCCTAGGTGCAGGCGCTGCGCCATGTCGTGGTGCACGCCGACAAACGGTCAAGCTGGAGCCATTTGGACCAAGACGATCGGGTCGTCCGCCGGGCGGGGCGCGGTCTGGTTGAGCAGGTGGATCCCACCTAGAACGACCCAGGCGGCGCGCGTGGTGTCACCGCGCATGACCGGCTCCACTTCCCGAGACGGACACCGCGACGGTGCCCTCGCTGCTGATCCTGGCCGCATGGCGCTTGCGGCCGCGTACCTGGGGCGCGTACGGCGTCGGCCTAAGATGAGCCAGGTGGTTGATCAGATGACCTTGGAAGCGGCGGTCTGCGATGCTCGCCTCGCAGTGCTTGAGTTCGACGACGCCCGAGCGTGGCTCGACCATGCCCGGCAGGAGCCGACGGAGCCGTTTGCGGCCGAGGTGTGGGTCACCGACCCGGCCTTCAGCCACATCTTGCTCGTGAAGCACCGCGTGCGCGGATGGGTGCCGCCCGGCGGCAAGGTCGAGTGCGGCGAGACGCCGCGGGCCGCCGCGGTCCGGGAGCTCAAGGAGGAGACCGGGCTGAGTGCTGAGCTGCTCCCCGCGCCGGCGGCCGTCACCGTGCGGTCCTACCGGGCCGACTGGTGCCCGACGCTGGGTCTGTCGTACGCCGCCGTCATCGGCCTGGATGTGCCGCTCGGCGGGGAGAGCGGACAGCCGCCGAAGTGGGTCGATATGGACGAAGAGTGGGAGAGCGTCTTCCCCGAGGACCGCGATCGCATCCGCGCGTACCTGCGTCGGCTGGCGGCCGGACACCCGGTCGCAGCGCGCTGAGCCCCGCCGCCGACCGACGGTCCGACCGGGCAAAGACAGGGATCGACAGCCATGCCTTCTTCTCGGCCACCGTGCCGCGCTGACGGCCACTTCCTCGCGCCCCTGTGACCGCGCGGGTCACAGGGGCGGTCAGGGCCGGTCGTGCGGGCCGTCAGGCGGCCAGCGAGACGGGCTCCGGCTCTGGCTCGGCGGCCCGCTCGCGTAGCGGCTGGACGCCGGTCACGGCTGCGGGCTCGCGGGGTAGGAAGCGGGCGGCCGCCGCGATGAGGGCGCCGAGGATGACGGCCACGCCGAGTGCGGTCCGCAGCGTCGCGGCGTGGCTGAGGAAGCCGATCACCACGGGGCCGAGGAGTAGGCCCGCGTAGCCCATCGCGCCGGTCTGGGCGATGGCGGGGCCGGGGGTGGCGGTGGCCGTGCCCGCCAGGGACATGGCCATCGGCGAGATGGTGGCCACGGTGAGCCCGATGAGCAGCATGCCGGGTATGGCGACCAGCGGGGACGCGGTGACGATCACGAGGGCGAACGACGCGGCCGTGCCGAGTCCCGAGGCGACGATCAGGCGGCGGGTGCCCAGGCGGGCGCGCAGGCGGTCGCCCGCGAGACGGGCGAGCAGCATGCCCGCCTCGAAGATCGGGTAGCCGAGCGCGGCCACCGCCTCGGGCACGCCGACCGTGTCGCGCAGGAACAGCCCGTTCCAGTCCGCGACCGCGCCCTCGACCATGAACGCGCCGAAGGCGATGGCGCCGAGCAGGTACACGACCGGGGGCATCGCGCGCTGGGGAGCGCCTGGGGAGGCGGCGGGGGCGACCGGGTCGGGCAGGAAGCCCCGGCTGAGCAGGAAGGCCATCGGCGCCGACACCACGGCGACCGCGACCAGGTTGGCCTCGAAGGACACGCCCGCCGTGATCGCCAGCGTGCCGAGGGTGCCGGCCGATATGGCGCCCACACACCATCCGGCGTGCATGCCGTTCATCAGCGGACGCCCGTACGCCCGCTCGACCGTCGAGCCCTGGGCGTTCATGGCGACGTCGACCGTGCCGAACGCCATGCCGAACAGCGCCGCCGCCGCCACCGCCCACGGCAGCGACGGGGCGAAGGCGATGCCGGCCAGCGACACCGCGCTGAGCGGGGCGCCGGCGCGCAGGACCGCGCGGCTACCGGCCCGGGCCATCACACCGCGCAGGGACTGCATCGTCACCAGTGCCCCGAGCCCCCACGCGAGGAGCACGACGCCCACCGACGCCTCGGACAGGCCGAGTTTGCCGGTCAGCGCCGGAATGCGCGCGGTGAACGTGCCGCACATCAGGCCGGCCAGGACGAAGGTGAGGGCCGCCCGGGTGCGGGCGATCCTCAGGACGCGCGTCATGAGAAGTTCCTTTCGAGGTGGTTCACGCGGATCTCGGAGGTGGGGGATGGGCTCCGGGCACACCGGTCGGCGCCCGGACGGACAGGGGCGCGGGTCAGGGGGGAGTGCCGGGCAGGGGGAAGCGTGACGCCGGGGCGGGGGATCGCCGGGGCGCGCCGGGACCGGCGCACGCGGCGGCGGCCCTTCCCGGGACGACAGGGAAGGGCGGGGGGCGTCAGCGTGTCAGAGGTTTCAGATGGGTTCGGGGAAGTTCAGGGCGTCGAGCCGGTCAAGGGCTCGCGAGGAAGGCGAGGAGCCTGCGGTGCAGTTCCTCGTACTGCGCGTCGGCGTAGAACTCCGGGTCGTGCGTCACCACGTCCCACAATCCCTCGCAGGCGAGGCGGACGATGCGGGCGGCGACGGGGTCGGGCTCGGACTCCATGCCCTCGCGATGCCACCGGGCCATCGCCTCGCGCATCGGCGCCAATAACTGGGGGTCGCCGGCCGCGCCGGTGACGACGGCCCACCGCCTCAACCGGCCGCTGCGGACCGCCGCGAGCGTCGCGGCGAGGTAGGCGCGGGTGTAGGAGCTTTCGCCCTGGGCGGCGACCAACTCGTCGAAGTCGGCCACCAACCGCTCGATCATGCCCTTGATCAGGGCTTCCTTGGTGTTGAAGTGATAGAGGAGACCGCCTTTGCTGACGCCGGCGCGGTCGGCCACGGCCGACAGGGTGAGGCACGTGGCCCCCTGCTCGGCCAGCAGCTCTTCCGCCGCGTTCAAAAGCTCATCTCTCCTCACATCCGTCACTATACCGTCCGGACGGTATAGTTGGCAAAACTGGGTACCCTGAGAGAGCCATGGCTTACCTAGACCACGCGGCGACCACGCCGATGCTCCACGAAGCGATCGAGGCGATGACCGCACAGCTCGCGCTGGTCGGAAACGCCTCCTCCCTCCACGCGGCGGGCCGCCGCAGCCGCAGGGTCGTCGAAGAGTCGCGCGAGACCATCGCCGACGCCCTCGGTGCGCGGCCCAGCGAGGTCGTCTTCACCTCCGGCGGCACGGAGGCCGACAACCTCGCCATCAAGGGCCTGTACTGGGCCCGCCACGCCGCCACCGGCGCCGACCGCGTCCTGATCAGCGCCGTCGAGCACCACGCCGCCCTGGACCCCGCCCACTGGCTGGCCGACAGGCAGAACGCGTCGGTGGAGCTGCTGGACGTCGACGAGCACGGGCGCGTCCATCCCGAGACGCTGCGCGCGGCCGTCGAGCAGGACCCCGGCCGTGTCGCGCTGGTCAGCGTGATGTGGGCCAACAACGAGGTCGGCACCGTCCAGCCCGTCGCCGAGCTGGCCGCGGTGGCCCGCGAGCACGGCATCCCCTTCCACACCGACGCCGTCCAGGCCGTCGCGCAGCTCCCGGTCTCGTTCGGCGCCTCGGGCGTCCAGGCGCTCACCATGTCCGGGCACAAGGTCGGCGGGCCCATGGGCGTCGGGGCGCTGCTGCTGGCCCGCGGGGTCGACCCGGTGCCCGTGCTGCACGGCGGCGGCCAGGAGCGCGACGTCCGCTCGGGCACACTCGACACCCCGGCCATCGCCGGGTTCGCGGCGGCCGTGCGGGCGGCGGTCGAGCGGCGCGAGCAGGAGGCCACGCGGCTGGGCGCGCTGCGCGACGAGCTGATCGCCCGGGTGCGCGAGGCCGTGCCGGACGTGATCCTCAACGGCGACCCGCGCGACCGGCTGCCCGGCAACGCCCACTTCTCGTTCCCCGGGTGCGAGGGCGACGCGCTGCTGATGCTCCTCGACGCCAAGGGCGTGGAATGCTCCACGGGCTCGGCGTGCTCGGCCGGGGTCGCGCAGCCGTCCCACGTCCTGCTCGCCATGGGCTCCGACGCCCTGCGCGCGCGGGGCTCCCTGCGCTTCACCCTCGGCCACACCTCGACCCGCGAGGACGTCGACGCCCTGGTGGAGGTCCTCCCCGCCGCCGTCGAACGCGCCCGCCGCGCAGGCCTGTCCTGAGCGCAGGCGTGCGGCCGGGTGGCAGGTGTTGCTGGACACCGAAGGCCAAGCACTGGAGACGCTTTGTCCGTCTCGCGAAAAAACGGCGCACTCCCGGGCTTTCGCCTTGGGTCCGCACGCATTGATCTGTGCGTGAGGGCTCGCCCGCGCACGCCCCAGAGGGTAGATGACCCTCCTGCACGCGAACCTGTCACAGGCCCTGCATCCCGCCCACCTGGACATACACCAAAGCCAATCCAGGACCCGGCAAAGCCCGCGGGCTTGCCTTGCCGGGCTCAGCTCAGGATCGGCCGGAGCAGATCCTCGGGCGTCCACGCCGCGGAGAGCGGGAGCCCGGGCTCGAATCCAGCCCTGGAAACCGCTACCAAGGGCGTGTCCGACGTCGTCCCGGGCACAAAGCCCGCACCACGGGCCAGCTCGTCATAGTCACGCCGATCGAACGGCCGCGCATCGAGCCACTTGATGGATCCGACGAACTGTATGCGGCCCGCTACCGGCTCGCGATCGGCGGCCACGATGTCGATCTCGGGATTGTTCCGCCGGTTCCACCAGCCACCGATCACCTCCGCGTCCGGCCAGTCATCGTCAGGCAGAAGCCTGGCCAGTCGTTCGCGAACGACCGGCTCCACCGCACGGCCACGCCACGTGGTCCATGACCGTTCAATACGCCGCAGGGCCACGTCCGGACGACCACGTTCACTCTCGGAAACGGCCCGCTGGAGGAAGGCCAGCCAGAACCGCAGATATGGATCAGCCACTCGATACCGCTTGTTCCTGGTGTCCGCCTCCGTTGACAACGGCAGATCGGCATGCACGACCCGCTTGGCGATCAGGTTGGCGAGGATCGGCGAGAGCGTTCCGGCCGGCAGGGGATGCGAGCCGCCGACCCTGTTCGCGATCGCGCCGAACGTCCGCTCCCCTGTGCCGATGGCCTCCAGGACCGCCCGCGTGTGCGTAGCCGACGGGAACTCGCCGAGCAGCGACAGCTCACCCGCCATGAGCAGCGGAGAGAGCGGGTTGCCCAAGCCTGCTCGCAGGAACTCCATCCTGGTCATCGTCGGTTCCCATGATTGGACGACCTCGGGAAACCCTCCGGTGACGAGCAGTGCGTCGATCGCCTCGGCCGCGCCGAGGCCCGTCATCTCCGCGACATCGGGCAGATCCAGGGGGCGCACGGTCATCCGTGTGGCGCGTCCGAAGAACGGCCGATCGTACTCCTGCAGCGACTCCATCATGGAGAGGTCGCTGCCGACCAGGATCAACAGCACCGGCCGGGCTGACAGATGTCTGTCCCAGACGGTCTGGAGAGCCCCTTCGAACTCGCCGTCCTGCTCGACCAACCAGGGCACCTCGTCGAGGACGACGATGGACGGTGCCTGTTCCCCCATCGCGACCGCCAACGACCGGAGCATGTGGTTCCAGTCCGGTGGTTCGGCACCCGCGACCAGTTCCCGGCCAGGAAGAGCGGAACACGAGATGGCCTCGACGAGGTCAAGTCGCTCAGCGGCGGGGCTGCGCCCCTTCGTGGCCTGGAAGAACAGGTAAGGCAGCCCCGAACGGTCACAGAACTCCTGGACCAGCCGAGACTTCCCCACGCGCCGACGACCCGTCATGATCACGGCTCGCCCACGCGTGGCCCCTTTCCGGTCGACCACAGCACGAAGCTGGCCTTCCAGCGCCTTGAGATCGGCCTCCCTACCAGCGAAGTCCACCGATCCTCCTAGGTCAGACCACATCTTACTAAGACTCAATCTTACTAAGAGAGATCCGACTATGACGCGGGCGTCATCTATCGATCTGAGCGTCGACGCCCTGGTGGAGGTCCTCCCCGCAGCCGTCGAACGCGCCCGCCGCGCCGGCCTGTCCTAGCGCGGCCGTCCGGGTCCGGCCTGGCATGGAAGTTCGCGCCTGACCTGGCACGTACGGCGGTCCGCGCCTGACATGGCACGGCCCTCGGGGTCACTCCTTGACGGTGAGGCCCATGGAGCGGGCCGTGCCTGCGATGATCTTCTCGGCCTGGTCCAGGTCGGTGGTGTTGAGGTCCGGCATCTTGGTGCGGGCGACCTCGCGGAGGGCGTCGCGGCTGATCGTCCCGGCGGGCACGTGGCCGGGACGCGGGCTGCCGCCGTCCAGCCCGGCCGCCCTGCGCAGCAGCGACGCCGTGGTCGGCATCTTGGTGACCAGGTCGAACGACCGGTCCTCGTAGACGGTGATCTCGGCGGGGACCACGAACCCCCGCTGCGCCTCGGTGGCGGCGTTGTACCGGCGGCAGAAGTCCATCAGGTTGATGCCCAGCGGCCCGAGGTCCTTGCCGACCGTCGCCGGACTCGCCTCACCGGCCCTGACCTGGAGCTTCACGACTCTGGTGATCTTGTTCTTGGCCATGCCGAAACGCTAAAGTGTCCAGTTACTGGAGACTCAACCGGAATAATCGGCGGCATGGCGCGCGACGACCTCGCGAGCACATTGAAGCCCTAGTGGACGCGCTTCCCGGCGCCGTCGAACGCGCCCGCCGCGCCGGCCTGTCCGGCTAAGGCGTGAGCGGCCACCGGCCCTGGAAGTCGGAGATGGCTCGGTCGACGTAGCAGTGGCCGACGACGGCCGCCGGTTCGGCGGGCCCTTCCGGGGGGATGACCAGTTCCCGGTATCTCCAGTATGTTCTGACTCCATCGTCTTCCCGGCGCATCGACATATGGAGCCATACGCCCTGGGGGTCCTCCAGGAACTCCGGCTTCAGGCCGATCCACGGGTCCCGCGTGATCGCTTGCCGCAATGGCGCCCAGGTCGCCGCATGCAGTTCCCTGATGTAGCCGACATGTCGCGCGCGAAGGCTTCCAGGGACGAGCGACCTCAGATGCGGCCCCCCTGGCCAAGCCTCCACCGCTCCCGACGGGATCGACGACGGCTTGGCAGGGCTCGCGGACATCGAATCAGCGGGGGGCCATGGCCGGGTGGCGAGCACCTCCATCAGCAGGGCGGTGAAGACCGTCGCCTCCACCTCGCCGTGTCCCGGTACCGCATGGCTCGCCAGTTCGTTCTGGCGGAGGATCAGCCGGTGAAACTCCCAAGGCTCGTCCTGGCCCGGAAGGGACACGGTGGCGGACGCCCAGAGTCCGATGCCGTCGTGCGATGTGGAGATCGCCAGGAGGGACCCATAGCCGGAACTCTCCAGATCGTGCTCCAACTGCTGTCTCGCCGTCCAGCAGAATTCATCGACGTAGCCATCGAACATGGTCATCCATCCAACCTAGGGTCAGGGATAGAACGCGGTGATGATCCCCTTCGGACGGTCGTCGGGCATACCGTTCGCGCTATCGGTATAGACGCCCCTCATGCCGGTCCGACATTTTGCGGTGTGCGTAAAATGTGACGATTGGGAGGGGTGCCGGAGAGTTGATTTCCCAACGCATTGAGTGGCGCCGGGGCCCTGAGCTGGATGGTCATTACTCATGGTGACTTCGGATTGGCCGGGCGAGACCTGGGCGTCGGCGATTCCTAGTTGATTCGACGACCACCGCGTAGTCGCCGTCCAAGCGCTTGGCGAGTGGGAGCAGGGTTCGTCGGCGAACTGCCTGGGGCCGTCAGCGCGTCTAGCGTCGATCGCATCACTACACGGGGTGGTGTCGTGGAAATCGTGGGATACGCAGGCGTTCTCCCTCCGGCTCCGGCGACCGGTCCGCTCCCCCCCTGCCACCCGCCCGGACCACACCTCAGAGCCGACCGACCCGTGCCGCGCGGGATCGCGAGAATACGGGTATGCGGTTACTAGGATTTATGCGTTTTCCGGCGTTTTGTCTGGATGTTAGGCGGTAGCGCGCCAGAAAATGCGGCCGACTACGATCAGCGTCACGATTAAGTGCAAAGAGATGACGTGCGACCGTAGATGGGCGAAACTAGTCCGCAACAGGCTAGGAAAGGCGATGGGGAGCGGTCCTCGCGGACGGCCCCCCTGCCTAAGTCTCAACGAGAGTACTTCCCCGATGAGCCTGAACGCAACCGTGAACACGAAGATGGGCTCTGCTCGTACTCTCCCGGAGGGTGTCAATGGCGTTCCGCGATCGACCGGGTATGACTTCCGCGTAGGCCAGCACTTCACGTTGAAGCAGAACCCCCTGCGCCGCGACCACTTGGACGATTTCGTAAAGTGCTACCGGCCGGGGGAGCCGCGCACGCACCGGAGCGAGACGGAGCGCTTCCGGCCGTTCGACTACGAAGACCTGATGGCGCGGGACAAGGTCAACCTGGACATCACCTGGTTGAAAGACCCCTCGCTGGAGGGCGCCGACGCGTTGCTGCCTCCCGAAGTGATCGCCCAGGAGATCGTGGAGGACCTGGAGGCGGCGCTCAGCGAGTTCGCCGCCATCGCCGAGGCCCTCCAGCAGGCCCGAGCGAGGTCCGCTGAGTCGTAGAACCCCCGGACGAGAGGAATCACTGGCTAGGCGGGCAGGTCCCAGGTAGGACCGTTCGGCCCGCCCAGCCAGACGTACTGGCGTTCCCTGGTGACGGTGAGACCGAAGCCGGACTGGTGGGGGCGCCCCGCCTCCAGCCACAGGAGAACGGTTTCCTCGACCTCATCCCATAGCTTGATCGGCCCGTGCTGATGCACTGTCCAGCCACCATCTGGATCCGGCCTGACGTCGGCCTGTGCCCCGGCGCCGACTTCCAGCAGCGTGAGGATGTCACCGGCCCAGCCGTGCTGTGCCCGCGGAACGGCGAGCTGGGCCACGAACAGGGCCGTGTCGTCCTTCAGGAGCGACGGGTCGATCCTGCTCCTGCTCACCTCGCCGATCCCCAGGGTCATGGTCGGCCGGGGTGGCGGGTTGTGCGGACGAGCCATCATGAAGTACACGTCATCGTTGACGAAGCGACCGCTCGCCGACCCGTCCTCCGCCACACGCAGGTGGGCACACGCGACGCCGCCGGTCCATCCCAGCATCGGTGTTGTGATCGTCCCGTCGGCCCGCACCTGCTCCAGCCATCCCGAAGGGATCACCCTTACCGCGCAGGTGGCTATGAGCCGGTCGTAAGGGGCGTTGTCCTCGTACCCCAGCAACCCATCTCCTTCGATGAGCATGGGCGAATACCCGGCCTCGGCGAGGGCCTTCTTGGCGCGAGCCGCGATGACGGGGTCGAACTCGATGGAGGTCACCCGCTTGTCACCCAGCCGGTGGCACAGCAACGCGGTGGAGTACCCCGTACCCGTGCCGATCTCCAGAACCTTGTCACCTGCGCCGATCTCGGCAGTCTCCATCATCCGCACGACGAGTCCGGGGAAGGTCGATGAGGAGGTAGGACGCAGAATCTTCACGGGTCCGATCGCGTCCTCGGCCACTACCCCGTCGATCTGAGTGACCCACGTCTCATCGGTGTAGACCAGCCTCAGCCATTCCTCCTGGCTCATCCCGGCCCGCCGAACTGGAGCCCAGCCCCCATCCTCCTGGCGGTAGACGGCGTCCCCGAGAAACAGTTCACGGGGCACGGCGTCCACCGCCGGACGCCAGTCCGCGGAGCCGATCGAGTCGGCCAGGGAGCGACGAAGGTCCGCTGCCAGGCTCATGAGAACCACCCCTCCAACAACGTGTCGGCGAAAGCATCCGCTATCGCATCGGAATCGGGAAGCCAGCCCCACTGGCCGTTCGGATTGCACTCGATGAAGATCCACCGGTAGGGGTCGGCGTCGTCGCCGGTCGCTTCGAGGGCGAAGTCGAAGCAACCGAAGACGAGGTCGAATCTGTCGAGGTAGCCGTACAGGCCGGCGACGATTGGTGAGGGTACCTCGATGGGGGTGTGTACCAGGGTGTCCCAGTCATCGCGCCGCCAGTCCAACTCGCCGGCCGGTGAAGTGATCTTCTGGGCGAACACCCGCCGACCTACGACCGTCACCCGCGCGTCAGCCTCTTTGGCGACCTCTTCCTGGAAGAGATGCGCGGTAAGGGTGACGGACTCGTCCACCTCATCGGCCTCCACTCGCTGCGTCCAGACGGCCGCCGCCGTTCCGTCCGGGCAGTGCGGATATCCTCGGAACGATTTGTAGATCAACGATGTGTGATCAACGGCGAACCTGCGGACCGCATCCAGGTCATTGGTGATCAACGTTGCCGGGATGGTGAGCCCCAGGCTCGCAGCCACTCGCAACTGGCTGGGTTTGAAGTCGCTCTTGGCGACGTGCTCCGGATGGTTGACGTAGCGACAGCCCAGGCTTCCCAGGAGACCGCCCAGGCCGTGCCGCGCCTCGGCGACGGCGAAGTCGCGGGCGGGCCCTTCCAGTTCCCGAAAACGCCACCGCGACGGCCGACGATGGTAGATCGCGCGCACGTCCTCCAAGGCGACGTCCCGGCTCTCCGTGATGAGACGCCCGGACCATCGGGCCTGGTTGCCTCCCAGGTACGCACCGAACTGCAGGCTGGGCCCGATATCGGCGGGGTCGACCCGTGTGACCGGTGCCCCCCGCTGATTGAGGGAGGCGATGACCATGTTCGCCGTAGCGTCATTCGGCGAAGTGATCACCAGAACCACGCCGTTAGTCATTTTCCCTGTCGTTGTCGGAGTCATCGGCAACGTTGGGCGCGTCCTTGCCGCCGTCATGCGGCTTGGACATGCTGACCGTCTGGTACCGGCGCACGCTCGGCTCCTTCTTGGCGTCGATGATCTCGCCGTGCTCGTCGAAGAACACCGATAGCTGCGTTTCGGGGTCCACTTCCACCAGTTCGTAGAGCGGAGCCCCAACGTGGACCCTGGTTGCTCGGCTCAAGCCCCACGGCTGGATCTTCAGGTTTCCCATCGCATCTTCCCCTCGTCGCGTGCCGTCACGGTGCGACGGTAGAGACGGCTGACGCGTCCGCTCTACGAGTGTGCGGAAACTTGCGAATCAGTGGAGCCGTTCGATCGCGGCTGTGATCAGCGCACGGGCAGGCGCGCCGTACACGGCCGTCTCTGCCAGCCGGGCGAACCCCTTGACGTACAGCTCCACCTCGTGTGGCGCTGTGATCGTGAGGGACGCCGAGAGGAGTTCCACGAAGACACGGTCGTCGTCGAAGATGTTGAACGCTTCGCAGGTCCACATCCGGCGCGGCGCGGTGCGGGGGATCACACCGAGCGAGACAGAAGGCAGGGCCATAAGGGCCAGCAGGTGCCCGAGCTGGCCTGCCATCACCTCAGCGTCCGCGATCGGGTAGTACAGGACGGAATCCTCCACGAGGACCGCGAATCGGCGGTTCCCCTCGAACAGCACGCGCGAGCGCTCCATACGCGCGGCTACGGCGCCGTCGATGTCGGTAGACCCGTCAGCGGTGCCGTGGAATGCACCGAAGGCGGTCAACATCGCACGGGCATAGCCGGGTGTCTGCAGAAGCCCGGGGATCACGTTGGAGCAGTAGACGCGAAAGTGCCGAGTTGCCTGGTAGAGCGGGATACCGGATTGCTGAATATGACGTAGCCCCGCCCGATGGCGGCGGCGCCACTCGACATACATGGAGTTGGCCGTCCGTGCCGTCGCGATCAGGTCGGCTACCTGATCCTCTTGCCCACAGGCCGTACACCAGGCTCGTATATCGGAGTCCGAAGGGGCCTTGTGCCCGTGTTCGATCCGCGACGTTTTCGACTCGTGCCAGCCCGCAGCCGCTGCGACGGCGCGGGCTGTCAGGCCGGCGTCCAGACGCATCTCGCGAAGTCGGTTTGCGAGGTCTTGTCGCGCTTGGCGAGCACTGGCGTAGGGTGTCGGCAGCGAACTGGACATGGCGTGGATCAGGTGAGCCGGTACTCCGCGTGGTCGATCGCCCGTTCCCAGACGGCATCGAACGCTGAGTGGCACAGCCGGATCACTGCAGGATCATCCGTCAGCTCATCCCCCAGGTAGTCACCTGCGCCGGAGAAGTAGCCGAACCGAACCAAGTGGTCGTCGAAGACCCAGAAGTCGTTGCCCGGCAGCGCCAAGTCGGATGCTTGCCGCCGGGGAAGCCAGCGCAGTTGCTCGCCGGCGGGGATATTGACCGCGTCTCCGAGGTCGTATTCATGCCGGATGAAGTCGGTTACGGGCTCAGACACGATGCGTGCGCGGAGCACTGGAACCCCCCGGCTGACGGTCGAGCGCACGAGGTGCATCCACTGTTGCCAGCGGTCCTCTGAGGGGTCGATCTTGCCGTCCGACTTCCAGCGAAGGAACTGGGCGTCATCGGGGGTGTAACTGTCTCGCATCTCCAGATGCACGGCGGATCGGCGGCATCCGGCGAGCAGGTCAGCGAACGTCATCGACTGCTTGGGCACTGCATGCCTCCAACAGGATGTCTCTCATGCGGGCGGGGATGCGAACGATCCTCTCGTGTTCCAGGATCGCGCTGCGCGCGGCGATCTCCGCTCGCTCCTCTGGGTCTACGACCTCCCACCCCTGGATCACGAAGGAGCCGTCCCGCTCGTCGATCCAGACAGAGGGGCAGTTCGCATCGCCGGTGTTGGGATCGATGCCGACGAACCGTAGCGCCATGCTGGCCTCCCGTGGCCTTGAGTATGCGACTACTTGCGACTTTACCGAGCCTGACCGTAGGTCTCGGGGTAGTCAAGCCCGCAGGGCCTGCAGCCCCGCTTCGGCTCAATCCGCTGGGTTCGACAACAAGCTGAGCTGGGACAACTGGAGCAAGTACAGATGACTGTCCTGGGCGCGTTGACACCGGCCCATGACGGGACCAAGCATCTCCCCTTGGAAGGCAGAAAAAAATGGATACACACACCGTACGCGAGACGAGCGTTACGCTGCCCGATCTGGACGACGCGGACCTGGACGAGGTCGATTCGCTGGAGGGCGAGCATGGCAAGCTGCGCGATTTCCGATACGCCGACGCCAGCCTGCGCGAGCTGGCCCTGTCGGGGATCCAGCTTATGGACGGGCGCGTCAGCGGTCTCACTACCCAGCGTGCCCGCCTGGATGACGTAAGTCTGCACTCAGTGGAGTTCTCCGGCTGTGACCTGTCCGGCCTCCGCTGGGTGGACAGCAAGCTCTCTCGCGTCACCTTCACGGACTGCAAGCTGCTCGGCGCTGTGTGGGAAAACGTCACGCTCGGTGACGTGGTCTTCGAGCGGTGCAAGCTGGACTACACGGCCTTCACCCGCCTCCGCGCCATAGGCTCGGTGATCTTCATCGGCTGTTCGTTGCAGGAAGCGCGGTTCGTCGGTTCTGACCTGAGCGGTGTGGCCTTCGATGGCTGTGACCTGCACCTGACGGAGTTCGACGGTGGAACCTATCGCGGCTGCGACCTGCGGGGCAACGACCTGTCCGGCGTTCGCGGAGTGAGCACACTCAAGAAGATCATCATTGATCGACCACAGCTCCAGGGCCTTGCTCAGGCGCTCGCGGCCGATCTGGAGATCAGCGTCGGTTAAGACATCAACCGGCTTGCGGAGGCATGGGCTTACGACTGCTGTTCGACCAGTTCAGCGACATCCAGGGACGTATAGAGATCGGGAACGTCAGGCAGGGTGAATCCGGACTTCAGGTGTTTTGCGGAGGTGCGGCGGCCAGGAGCTTGCGGAACTCGATGACGGAAGGACGGGTCTGCTGGTCGCGGGGGACGGCGCGGAGTACCAGCTTGGTGGTTTCGACTATGTGACGAACGCCTCGATAGGCGGGGGGAAGCGCGTCGATGGTCGCCGCCGCATGTCGTAGGCCCTCCTCGACACCGCCTCGGGTGACTGTGCACAGTGCGCTGTGAAGCTGGACGTTGATGGGGTACACGTCGCTTCGTGCGAGCTTCAACACGATTTCCCGGGCGGTGTCTGCGGCGGCCTCCTGGCCTGCAGCGGCGTACACCCAGCTTTCGGCGAAGTGGATCTGATCTGGTTTCCAGAAGCCGTACCGGTCCGCGGTGACGCCCTGCTCCGCGGTCTTGTGCAAGGTGGCCAGCATCCTGAGCGCCTCGTCATGCCTGCCGAGCATCGACAGAGCTTTGACCTCGGTGATCAGCAGGTCGACGGTGGGTTGGCCGGCGAGCTGCTGGGTGCTGTGCACCATACGCAATACCGTTTCTGGGTCGCGCTGGCCGTAGAGGCCATGGCCGGCCTCCTCGCCTCGGACCAGGAGCCGGAGCGCCAGGTCGCCGGAGGCATCGGCCGCCTGTCGTGCGCTGTACCACCAGCGGATGGCCGCGCCGTGATCTCCCAGCCGGGTCAGCGCATTGGCGTAGATGGAAGCGAGGACGGCGGTGATGCGCTGGAGCTCTGTCACCTCGGCCGGTGTGGAGACCTGGACCTGGCCACGGACCGCCATCAGGTCGATGGACAGGTCGGCGGCGACCTGAGCGGGAGGGCGGGTGCGCAAGGCGTGAAGATGGTCGGCGCAGGCGAGTTCCCACTCGGCGAGGTCTCGGTGGGGGTGGTCGAAGGTGTGATCGAGGAGTTGGCGGAAGGGTTCGCTGGAGAGGCCGAGGGTCCCGAGAGTGCCGAGTCCGGCGAGGAACTGGAGGGCGGCCCGACGTTCCATGTCGTCGTCTCCAATGCCGTATGGGGGATTTTCCGCGTATCTACCCGCGCGCAGTCGTTCTGATTCGGTGGCGGCGTTGAGCCGGACCAGCACGTCGTACAGCGCGGTGAGGATGCCCTGACCGCCGTACACCTGGTCGAGGCGGCTGATCATGTCCGGTGGGGGTGTGCGTTCGCCGCGTTCCCATTTCGCCAGGTTGGAGAAGTCGGTGTACATCTGCGTGGCCGCCTGGCGCAGGCCGAGATTGGGCCTGGCATCACGGCAGCGGCGCATGACCGCGCCGAACAGGTGCCACGCCGAGGTGTGCGGGTCGATCGGGTTCGCGGTCATGGCGGCCCCCTCGCGCTCGTGCTCGGGTACGGCCACGCGCGATCCGTACCGCTGTTGTCCTGACGCCAGCTTCGATCACTCTCGATGATTGCACCGCTACTGCTGGTGATGTGCGGAAATTGGGGAGTCCGTGTCGCGAATTGCGAGGTCGGAGGCGTCGGTGGCGGTGAAGTGTCCAGTTACTGGAGACTCAGTGGGATGATCGAGGCATGGCCCGCGAGACCTACACCATCGGTGAGCTGTCCAGGCTGTCTGGGCTGCCTGTCAAGACCATCCGGTTCTACTCCGACGCCGGGGTGCTGCCCGAGCGCGAGCGCACGTCCGCCGGGTACCGCCTGTACGGCGAGGCCGACGTCGCGCGGCTCGAACTCGTTCGCACGTTGCGCGAGATCGGCGTGGGCCTCGCGACCATCCGCTCTCTCGGCGACCGCGACCTGCGCCAGGTGCTCGACCTGCACCTGCGCACGGTCGAGACGCAGCTCAGGAACCTGCAACGCACCCGGGCGGTCCTGCGGGCGACGTTGGAGCGGGGCGACCCCACGGAGGAGGACCTGCGCAGGCTCAACGCCCTCGGCCGCATCGGCGCGGCCGAGCGCGAGGCCCTGATGGACTCGTTCGTGGCGGAGGTCGGCGGCGGCAACATCGCCCGTGAGCGGTGGCTGGAATGCCTGCGCGAGGCGATGATCCCCGAGCTGCCCGCCGAGCCCGCGATCGAGCAGCTCGACGCCTGGCTGGAGCTGGTCGAGCTGCTCTCGGACGACGACTACCGCGCCTCTCTGCGCCGCCAGAGCGACGAGTTCTGGGACCGGCGCGAGAAGGCCGGGAAGCTCGACGCGGCGGGCTGGGACGAGGCGAACGCGGCCGTCGCCGAGCTGGTCCAGCGGGCGATCGACGCGGGGGTAGAGCCGGGAACCTCCGAGGCCGGCCCGGTCCTGGGCCGGGCGGTGGCGCTGCTCGCGACGGTGCACAGCGCCGAGGACGGTCCCGAGTTCCGCCGCGCGCTGGCCCGCGGGTACGAGGAGCACGACCCGCGCGCCGAGCGCCACTGGGAGCTGGTGGCGACAGTCACCGGCACGCCCTGGCCCCCGCCGCAGACCATCGTCCACCGCTGGATAGCCAGGGCTCTCGGCGTGCGCGCCCGGTCCGTGTCCTGAGGGTCCCGAGGTTCCTGAGGCCGGTCACCAGCCTGAACAGGGCAGGTCTGGTCTCGACGGGGGAGCCGGTCAGCTCAGGAACGGGGAGATCACGAGCCAGCCGGGGTCGAGGGCGACGTCGACCGACCCCGCGCCCTCGGTCCATTGCGCGGTGAGCTCCTCTGCCACGGCCACCGCATCCCCGTCCGGGTCGGCGTAGACGTGCAGCACCCGGGCGCCGTCGCTGCTCATGTGGACGGCCAGCACCGCCGAGTCGCCGAGTCGCGCGACCAGCCGTTCCTCGAACGCGCGCAGCGCCTCGGGGGAGTCCCCGGCGGGCAGGCCCTCTTCATCCGCGTTCGCGTACGGCAGCGTGATGCCGACGCGCAGGTCGAAGAGCGGGTGGTCGACCGAGCGCAGGGGGTGGCGCGCGGCGGCGATCAGGCGCGTCCCGTCGGCAGTCTCTCCCGTCAGGAGCACCCACTGCTCCACCGCGTACTCGGAGGCGACGTCGGCGACGACGGCGGGCAGGTGGACGGCGGCCACGGCGTCGATGGGCTGGAAGGTCGCGGCGGTGATGTCGCCGACCCAGCGGGCGACCTCGTCCTCGCCGATCAGCCGGTCGAGGGCGAGGAGGGTGGCGTCGGTGCGGGTGTCGTCATCCAGGTCAGGAAAAATCGGGTGATAGGCGGAGATGTCGATGCGGGGAGTCCCCTGCGGCACGCGCAGCCCCAGCACCAGCTTGTCCAGCCCGAACTCCCGCCCGTTCACCTTCGTCACGTGGCCCTCGGGATCCGCGACGGCCTGCCGGGACGGGTGGAACTCCCACGTCCCGTCGGAGGGCGGCGCGGCCAGCGCCCAGCGGTGGGCGAGCGGCCGCAGCTCGGGGTCGCCCGCCGAGGACACCACCAGGGACCGCCGGGCCGACCTGCCCGGCGTGACCTCCACGACCAGCTCCGGGTGCACGGCGGCGGCCGCCACGGCGACCAGCTCGGCGGCCCCGTCGAGGTCTCCCGCGTCCGCGCGGGCGTCGACCTCGGGGCGGGCCCGCGCCCACCATTCCCAGAAGCCGGGGATCGCGTCCTGCGGCTCGTCCGTCCGCCCGAACTCTCGCATGGCCCTGGATCCTCCCAGGTGCCGCCGCCGAACGCCAACGCGGTAGATGATCTCGTCACCCGCCGGGGATACCCCGAGGGGGTCGCCGGGGGGGTAATCTCGGGAGTGTTATGAGTCTTCGTGTGCTTGCCGCCATGTCGGGCGGCGTCGACTCCGCGGTGGCGGCCGCCCGCATCGCCGAGGCCGGCCATGACGTCACGGGCGTGCACCTCGCGCTGTCGTCCAATCCGCAGTCCTACCGCACCGGCGCCCGGGGCTGCTGCACGCTGGAGGACTCCCGCGACGCGCGCCGCGCCGCCGACGTGATCGGCATCCCGTTCTACGTCTGGGACATGGCCGAGCGCTTCCACCGCGACGTCGTCGAGGACTTCGTCAGCGAGTACGCCGCCGGCCGCACCCCGAACCCCTGCCTGCGCTGCAACGAGAAGATCAAGTTCGAGGCCGTGCTCGACCGCGCGCTGGCCCTCGGCTTCGACGCCGTCGCCACCGGCCACCACGCCCGCCTTGAGGACGGTGTGCTGCGCAGGAGCGTCGACGCCGGCAAGGACCAGTCGTACGTCCTCGGCGTGCTCACGCGCGAGCAGCTCTCCCACGCGATCTTCCCGCTGGGCGGCTCCACCAAGGCCGAGGTCCGCGAGGAGGCCGCCGCCCGGGGCCTCGCCGTGGCCGACAAGCCCGACAGCCACGACATCTGCTTCATCGCCGACGGCGACACGCGCGGGTTCCTCGCCGAGCGGCTCGGCTCCGAGCGCGGCCCGATCGTCGACGAGTCCGGCGCCGTCCTCGGCACCCACGCCGGGGCGTACGGCTACACCGTCGGCCAGCGCAAGGGCCTCCACCTCGACCGCCCGACCTCCGACGGCCGCCCGAGGTACGTTCTGTCGATCGAGCCGGTGTCCAACACGGTGACGGTGGGCCCGCGCGAGTCGCTGGCGGTGAGCTCGATCGTCGCCGAGCGCCCCGTCTTCAACGGCCCCATCACCGAGCCGCACGAGCCGCTGACCTGCCAGGTCCAGTTGCGCGCGCATGGCGAGGTGTACGGCTGCCGCGTTCAGCTCTCCGGCGGCGTGCTGCACATCGCGCTCGACACGCCCGCGACGGGGGTGGCGGCGGGCCAGGCGGCCGTCCTCTACAGCGGGGACGTCGTCCTCGGCTCCGCCACCATCACCGCGTCCTCCTGAGGTCCTCCTGAGGCCCTGTCACCAGGTGGTCAGCCCTCGATGACGAAGCTCTCGCCGGGCTTCAGACGGCGGAAGTCGCCGCCCTGCTGCTTGGCGCTGAGGCCGAGCAGCCCGTCCACCAGCCCGAGCCCCACGTCGTTGTACAGGCCGTCGTGGATCGAGAAGGCCCGTCGGGGGTTCACCGCCTTGAGGTAGTCGAGCATCTCGGCGGCCTTCATCCACGGCCCTCCCGTCGGGGTGAGCAGGGTGCCCACCGGGGCGCCGGGCACGGTGAACGAGTCGCCGGGGTGGAAGACCTCCCCGTCGATCAGGAACCCGATGTTCTGCACCGGCGGCATCTCCGGCCAGACCTTGGCGTGCTGCTGGCCGGCCACGCCGATCTCGAAGCCGGCCGCGGTGAACGAGTCGCCCTCGCCCACGATGTTGACCTTCGCGCTCAGGCCTTCCAACTGGGCCGCGACCGCCGCGCAGGTCCAGATCTGAACCCCGGAGCCCAGGCCGCCGAGGCGCTTGACCTCCAGGTGGTCGAAATGCTCATGCGTGATGAGGATGGCGTCGGCCCCTTCGAGGGCGGACTCCTCGGTGAGGCCGCCCGGGTCGATGACCAGGGTGGCGCCGTCCTTCTCCAGGCGCACGCACGCGTGGCCGTGTTTGGTGAGCTTCATGTTCCCATCATCGCGCGCGTGGGATTCCGCCGTCCCGCGAGCGCCGCGTACTCGCCGCCGAGCGCAACGAGCCGGTCGTGGTCGCCGCGCTCGGCGATCCGGCCGTCGCGCAGGACGAGGATCAGATCGGCGTCCCTGATCGTGCTCAGCCGATGGGCGATGACGATCCGCGTCTGGAGCAGGCCCGACAGGCCGGCCTCGATCGCGGCCTCGGTGGCGGTGTCCAGGTGGCTGGTCGCCTCGTCCAGGACGAGCACGCGCGGCCCGGCCGGCAGGGCGCGGGCCAGGGCGAGCCGCTGCCGCTGCCCCCCGGACAGGCCGTCGGCTTGGAGGACGCTGCACGGCCGCTTGTCCCGCGCATGTCGCCCCGCGCGCGGCGGGCGTGTGGAAGTCCCTAAGCTTGCGGCCTGTGAGCGAGTTTCCGTGGACCACGGCGAGCGCGACCGGGGTGGGCTCCCACCCGGGCACCGACCATCTGGAGACGCTGCGGGTGGTGTTCGGCGAGGTGCCCGACCTGCCGTACCTGCCGGAGCTGCCCGCCCGGGGCGTCGGCGCCGACATGATCGGCAGGACCGCGTCGCTGCTCGTGGAGCTGCCGGTGGAGGTGCGGCCGTCCGGCTGGCGCTTCACCGACCGGCCGGGACGCGACCTGCGCCGCGCCCGTGAGCATCTCGCCCGCGACCTGGACGGGCTTGAGGAGGTCGCGCAGGGGTACGAGGGGCCGCTCAAGATCCAGGTGTGCGGGCCGTGGACGCTCGCCGCCACGATCGAGCTGCGCCACGGCGACCGCACGCTCGCCGACCCGGGCGCCGTGCGCGACCTGGCCGACTCGCTGGCCGAGGGCCTGGCCGCCCACGTCGCCGCCGTGCGGGCCCGCGTGCCCGGCGCCCAGGTGCTCGTGCAGCTCGACGAGCCCGGCCTGCCCGGCGCGCTCGCGGGCACCGTGCCGACGGCGTCCGGCTTCGGACGGCTCGCCGCCGTCGAGGCCCCGGTCGCCGCCGAACGGCTCCGCGCCGTCGTGCCGTCCGACGCCTTCACGCTCGTGCACTGCTGCGCGCCGGATGTGCCCTTCGGCGTGCTGCGGGAGGCCGGCGTGGGCGGTGTCTCGCTGGACGCGGGCCTGCTGCGGCGCCGCGACGAGGACGCGATCGGCGAGGCGATCGAGCGGGGGACCGCGCTGTTCCTCGGCGTCGTGCCGGGCACGGACGCCCGGCTCCAGGACATCGGCGTCGTCGCCAAGCCCGCCGTCGATCTGTGGAACCGGCTGAGCTTCGCGCCGTCGCGGCTGGCCGAGCAGGTCGTGCTCACTCCGTCGTGCGGGCTGGCGGGGGCCTCGCCCGCGTACGCCAGGAGCGCGCTGGCCAAGTGCCGCGAGGCGGTCCGCGTGCTACGCGAGGACCCCGAAGAAGAGTAAGAGGCACGCGCCCCGAACCGCCGTGCCGGAGGCGCGGCCATGAGCACTGCAAGCCCGCGCAAAGTCCGCTGCAAGCGCTGGGGTCTATCTCTAGGTGTGTTGAAAGACGCACCAGATCGGGAGAGAAAGTCATGCGTAGCGGTCTTCGTGTACTGCTCGGGCTCACCACCGCCGCCGCCCTCGGGCTCGCCGCCCTGCCCGCCGCCGCCTCGGCAGCGTCCACAGCGTCCACGGGCGCCACGGGTTCCGCTGGAGCGGCCGTGATAGCGCCCTTCGAGACCTGGTACTGGGGCCCGACCCGGTCTACGGACTCCAAGGGCTGGGCGAGCGGCAAGATCACGTCGTCCGACTCGGGACTGCGGATCACCGGCAACCTGTACGACGGGGGCGGCGCCCGTACGTGCTCCTGGCTGAAGATCAAGTGGCTGTCGGACCGGGGCAAGTGGCACACGGCGACGTTCAAGAACTGCTCGCAGTCGACGCCGCGCTCGTTCCGGGTGAACGCCGGCTACATGGTGACCTCCTCGTCCAAGGTATGCCGGGGCACCTCCACTCGGATCACCGGCAAGTGCTCGCAGTGGGAGGGCGTCTGGTCGCAGGGCGGCTGACCGACCCGAAATATCGGCAAAAGTCGGATTAAACGGGCTTTACCGGTGATGACGGCTGTCAAGGCGATCCAGGGTCCCCTGAACCCCGGATCGCCTGTTGCCGTCCCGATGCCTCCCGTGCGGAAATGTCGGTGCCGAATGGCATGGTGGGGGTAACGATTCCCCAGGTAGTGCGCCGATGCGGGGGCATGTTGCCCGTAGCGTTCTCCTTGGGTCGGATGAACGAGGGGAGACGGCATGACTGCCGAGGTGGAAGGCGACCCGGTGGCCGCGCGGGGGCGCCACGCCGAGCTGGCCGAGCTGGCCGAGGAGGCCAACTGGCGTTACTACGTGCTCGACGCGCCCACCGTGAGCGACGCCGAGTACGACACCTGGATGCGGGAGCTGCGCGCGCTCGAGGAGGCGCACCCCAGCCTCAAGACGCCCGACTCGCCGACGCAGAAGGTCGGCGCCCCGATCTCCAGCGACTTCACCCCCGTCCAGCACCTCCGAAGGCTGGAGAGCCTCGACAACGCGTTCAACGACGCCGACCTCGCCGCCTGGCAGGCCAGGGCCGAGCGGCTGCTCGAACGTGACCCCCCGCCCTACCTGTGCGAGCTGAAGATCGACGGCCTGGCCATCGCCCTGGTGTACGAGAAGGGCAAGCTGGTCAGGGGTGCCACGCGCGGCGACGGGCGCGTCGGCGACGACGTCACCGCCAACGTCCGCACGATCGCCAACATCCCCCACAAGCTGGAGGGCGACGACGTCCCCGACGTTCTCGAGGTGCGCGGCGAGATCTACCTGACCGTCGACGGTTTCGTGAAGCTGAACGAACAGCTCGTCGCGGCCGGCAAGCCGCCGTTCGCCAACCCTCGCAACTCCGCCGCCGGGTCGCTGCGCCAGAAGGACCCGCGGATCACCGCCCAGCGTGACCTGAAGATGATCTGCCACGGCGTCGGCCTGTGGGAGGGCGGCACCCCGCCGCCCGCCACCCAGTCGGGCGTCTACGAGCGGCTGCGCGCGTTCGGCCTGCCCGTCAGCGACCTGTTCCAGGTCGTCGGCAGCCTGACGGAGATCGGCGAGTTCATCGAGAACTACCGCCGGCACCGCCACGACACCGAGTACGAGATCGACGGCGTCGTCGTCAAGCTCGACCGCATCGAGCTCCAGCGGCAGCTCGGCTCGACCTCACGCGCGCCCCGGTGGGCCATCGCCTTCAAGTACCCGCCGGAGGAGGTCAACACCAAGCTGCTCGACATCCACGTCGGCGTCGGCCGCACCGGGCGCGTGACGCCGTACGGCGTGATGAAGCCCGTCGTCGTCGCCGGGTCCACGGTCGAGCGGGCCACCCTGCACAACGCCTCCGAGGTCGAGCGCAAGGGCGTCCTCATCGGCGATACCGTGGTGCTGCGCAAGGCGGGCGACGTCATCCCCGAGATCGTCGGGCCGGTGGCCGCGCTGCGCGACGGGAGCGAGCGCGAGTTCGTCATGCCCACCACGTGCCCCGAGTGCGGCACGGAGCTGCGGCGGATGAAGGAGGCGGACGTCGACATCCGCTGCCCCAACGCCCGCTCGTGCCCCGCGCAGCTTCGTGAGCGCATCTTCTTCGCGGCCGGGCGGGGGGCCTTCGACGTCGAGGGCCTCGGCTACGTCGCCGCGACCGCGCTGACGGCCCCGCTGCCGCCCGAGGAGCCGCCGGTGCGCACCGAGGCGGACCTGTTCGACCTGACCATCGAGCGGCTGCTGCCGATCAGATCCGTGGTCCGCGACCCGGACACCGGCCTGCCGAAGACCGACCCGGAGACCGGCGAGCCGAAGGTCGTCTCGTTCTTCGCCAACCTGAACGGCGAGCCCAGCAAGAACGCCGAGCACATGATGGCGCAGCTCGAAGAGAAGAAGTCGCAGCCGCTGTGGCGGGTGCTCGTCGCGCTGTCGATCCGCCACGTCGGGCCGACGGCGGCCCAGGCACTGGCGTCGGCGTTCCTGTCCTTGGACCGCATCTTCGGCGCCTCGGAGGAAGAGCTGGCCGTCGTCGAGGGCGTCGGCCCGACGATCGCCGCGTCCATCCGCGAGTGGTACGCCGAAGACTGGCACCGCGAGATCGTCGAGCGGTGGCGCGCGGCGGGCGTCCGCATGGAGGACGAGCCCCCGACCGGCGTGGGCCCCCAGGTCCTGGCGGGCCTGACCCTCGTGGTCACCGGCACCCTGGAGGGCTTCACCCGCGACGAGGCCGGCGAGGCGATCCAAGGCCGGGGCGGCAAGGTGACCGGCTCGGTGTCCAAGAAGACGAGCTTCCTGGTCGCGGGCGAGAATGCGGGGTCGAAGTACGACAAGGCGCTCAAGCTCAACGTCCCCATCCTGGACGAGGAGGGCTTCCGCACCCTGCTGGACCACGGCCCCGACGCCGTGGTGCCAGTGAACGCCGCCGAGGCCCCGGACGCCCCGGACACCGCTGTTTCCGGGAAGACCGCAGACCCCGGGGAAACGCCGGACTCCGGGAAGACCGGGGACGAAGTGCCCGCCGGAGCCGAGGCTCCCGCGTAACCCTGAGGGGCGTCGTATCGGAAGCCCCGGTGTCCGGCGGGCGTCGGGGTTCAGGCGGCGAGGGCCTCGGTGGTCACCTGCCACAGGCGGGCGGCGGCCTCGGGGTCCAGGGCGTACGCCGCGACGCCCCTGCGGCTGAGGCCGCCCGGTTCTCTGACCTCGGCCTCCGCGCAGTCCTCGAAGTAACGGCCGCCGATGCCTTCCAGCAGCGGCGACGTCGCGACCAGCACGGACGTGGCCGCGCCCTGCTCGGGGGTCTTCCAGGACATCTGTTCCCCGCTCGCCGCGGCCGCGGCGAGCAGGCGCTCCAGATCCTCCTCGGAGACGTAGCGCTGCAGGCGGGTGCGGATGCCGCCGGGCATCAGCGCGTTGACGGTGATGCCGTCGTCCGCCCACCGCTTGGTGCCCTCGACCGCGAACAGGACGTTCGCCGTCTTGGACTGCCCGTACGCGCTCCACGGTTCGTAGGCGCGCTCGCGGAAGTGGATGTCCTCAAAGACGACGGGCGAGCGCAGGTGCGCGCTGGAACTGACCGAGACGACGCGGGCGCCCCCGGCCGCCGCGAGCGCCCGGTGCAGGCCGTTGGCCAGCGCGAAGTGGCCGTAGTGGTTGGTCGCGAACTGGAGTTCCCAGCCCTCGGGTGTGCGGGTCTCGGGCGCGGCCATGACGCCGGCGTTGTTGACGAGGATGTGCAGCGGGCCTTCCCAGCCGGAGGCGAACGCCGCGACGGACGCCTGGTCGGCGAGGTCGAGGCGCGCGACGAGCACCTGCTTGTTGCCGGTGGTCGCGACGATGTCCTCGGCGGTGCGCTCGCCGGCGGCGGTGTCCCGTACGGCCAGGGTGACCTCGGCGTCGGCCCCGGCGAGCGCGCGGGCGGTCTCGACGCCGATGCCGGACGCCCCGCCGGTCACGATGACGCGGCGGCCGGTGAGGTCGATGCCCTCGACGACCTCGGCGGCGGTGGACTCGGCGTTGAACGGTGTGGTGATGCGTGCGGTCGCGGCCATGGTTGTCCCGTCTACCTCTCGATGGGTAAAGGAGGTCCCGGTACCATTTAATCGGAGGAACCTCCACTACGCTTCGACTCTATGCGGAGTTTCCTCCGGTTAGCAAATCGCTCGCGGGCCAGGGAGTCCGGCCCCGTCGCCGGCATCGGCGACTACGATTTGCCTCACGCAATACCCAGGAGGACCACCGTGCAGCCCAGCGGCGCCCGACCACTGCGCGCCGACGCCCGGCGCAACCGCGACCGCCTCCTGGAGGTCGCCGTGCGCGCGTTCTCGCAGGACGGCCCGGACGTGACGCTCGACGCGATCGCGAAGGAAGCGGGCGTCGGCATCGGCACGCTGTACCGCCACTTCCCCACCCGTGAGGCGCTGGTCGAGGCCGCGTACCGCAACGAGCTCGCCCGGCTGTGCGACGCCGTCCCCGGACTGCTGGAGACCCTGCCCCCCGACCGGGCCGCGCGCGCCTGGATGGACCACTTCGTCGACTACATGACCACCAAGCGGGGCATGACGAACGCGCTGCGCGCCGTGATCGCCTCCGGCGGCGACCCGTTCTCCGAGAGCCGCCAGCGCCTGGTCGCCGCGATGACCGCGCTGCTCCGGGCGGGGGCCGAGGCGGGCGTCATGCGCGCCGACGTCCTTCCCGGTGACGTGCTGGCCAGCCTGAGCGGCATCTCCCTCGTCGCAGGCGATCCCGCCCAGCGCGAGCAGGCGGGCCGCATGCTCGACCTCCTCATGGACGCCCTCCGCCACAACACCCCCCGCGGCGACTGACCCGCATCCCTTAGGCCTTCCGTCCTGCGGCCACGTCTGGCCAATGCGGGCCGTGTCGCGGTCGTGCCGGTGAACACGGGTGACGGTGAAGGCGGGGCTGTTCTGCCAGGGCTTCCCCCTCTCGGGGGGTGCGGACGGTGGGGGTTTGAGGGGATTTGGGCGGCGTTGCGAGGCGGGAAAGGGGGCGGCGGAAATCTCCGGTGACGGAACGTGCGCAAGCGGTTTCGCGAAGTGGCCCAGAGGCCGTACCCTCCCATAGTGACCTCTTGGGGGTTTACTTGCCTATGACGGACCCATCCGACACGCGCGACACCGCACCGCGGCCGTTCTCTCCGCTCTGGACGTACCTGGCCGGGGTCGTGACCACCGGTTTCGCGGCGCTGGTTGTCGCCGAAGTCCGGCTCGGCCTCGAGGAGCTGTCCGAGCTGGGGCGCACCTCGCTGTTCTGGGTGCTGGTGGTGCTGGTCGTGCTCGGAGAGCTCCGGCCGATCGTGGTGTCCATCTCGCGCCTGGCGGGAGGGACCGCGACCTCGACGCTGTTCACCTTCGCGATACTGCTCTACCACGGCCTGTCGGTGGCCGTGCTGATCCACGGGCTGGCACTGGTGGTCAGCGGGCTGTCCTACCGCAGGGCCTGGCACCGCGTGGCGTTCAACGTCGCGCAGGTCACGCTGGCCTCGACGGCCGCCGCGGTCGTCCTCGGCCTGTTCGGGCACCACCCGCGCCCGGCCTTCCCCTGGGTGCCGGAGGGCACCGACATGATCGCGGTCGGGCTGGCGGCGCTGGCCTACTTCGTCATGCGGGGCCTGCTCGTGTGCGGGGCCGTCGCGCTGCACGAGCGCCGGTCGCTGACGCGCGTGCTGCGGACGACGATCGGCCACCAGAGCCTCGTCTACGCCGCGCTCCTCGGCCTCGCGCCGCTGGTCGTGGTCGTGATGAGCCGCTCGCCCGCGCTGGTCCCCCTGTTCGTGGCCCCGCTGGCCACCATGTACTTCACCGCCTCCATGTCGGTGCGCCGCGACCACCAGGCCATGCACGACGGCCTGACGTCCCTGCCCAACCGCAAGCTGCTGATCCTCCGGACGGAGGAGGCGCTGTCGGAGTCCCGCGGCGACGCGCGGGTCGGCCTGCTCCTGCTGGACCTCGACCGGTTCAAGGAGGTCAACGACACCCTCGGGCACCCCGTGGGGGACCGGCTGCTGCAGATCGTCGCCCACCGCCTGACCCACAGCGTGCGGCCCGGCGACGTGGTGGCGCGGCTCGGCGGCGACGAGTTCGCCGTGCTCCTGCCGACGGTGCGGGACGCGGCCGCCGCCCGCGAGGTGGCGGCGCGGCTACGGGCCGCCCTGACCCAGCCCGTGCGGCTGGAGGGGATGACCTTCGACATGGACGCGTCGGTGGGCATCGCGCTGTACCCTGACCACGCGCCGGACTTCGAGCTGCTCCTGCAGCGGTCGGACGTCGCGATGTACTTCGCCAAGGAGGGCCGCAGCGGCGTCGAGGTGTACGTGGCCGAGCGGGACCGCAACTCGCCCGAGCGGCTGAACCTCCTCGGCGACCTGCGCCGGGCCATCGGCGGCAGCGATCTTCGGCTGCACTACCAGCCGAAGGTGAGCCTGGCCACAGGTACGGTCGAGGGGGCCGAGGCCCTGCTGCGGTGGTGGCACCCCGAGCGCGGCCGGATCTCGCCGGCCGACTTCATCCCGCTGGCCGAGCAGTCCTACCTGATGCACCAGATCACCGCGCACGTGATCGACGCGGCGCTGGAGCAGGCGGCCGAATGGTGGCACTCCGGGCTGGAGGTGCCGATCTCGATCAACGTCTCGGCCCGCGACCTGCTGGACTCGGCGCTGCCGGAGACGCTGGAGGCCGGGCTCGACCGTCTCGGGCTTCCGCCGCGCGCGATCCAGCTGGAGGTCACCGAGCGCATCCTGATGACCGACCAGGCCTACACCTCCGACTCGGTGCACGCGCTGGTCCAGCTCGGGATCCCGCTGTCCCTGGACGACTTCGGCACCGGCTACTCCTCGCTGGTCCGGCTTCAGCGCCTCCAGGTGTCCGAGGTGAAGATCGACGGCTCGTTCGTGCAGCGACTCGGTAAGTCCGTGGACGACGAGCGCATCGTCCGTTCGATCGTCGACCTGGTGCGCTCGCTCGGGCTGCGATCGGTGGCCGAGGGTGTGGAGTCGGAGGAGGTCGCGCGTATCCTGCGGGAGATGGGGTGCGACGCCGCCCAGGGCTGGCGGTTCGCCGAGCCGATGCCCGCCGACGACATGACGGCCTGGCTGCGGGCACGCATGGACGCGGCCCCGTCGTACGACCGCTACGGCTCGGCCGAGTTCACGGCCCGCTAGCCTCGGGTTCTCCGGGCGGACAACGGCCCGGGGCGGGCGCGCGTCCCCGGGTACGGCGAACGAAGGTTAATGGTTCGGCCACGTTCGGTCACGCGCCCTAGGATGATGACACTGTCCAATT
The DNA here is from genome assembly GCF_040653595.1 of Sphaerisporangium sp. NPDC051011. Lineage (NCBI taxonomy): Bacteria > Bacillati > Actinomycetota > Actinomycetes > Streptosporangiales > Streptosporangiaceae > Sphaerisporangium > Sphaerisporangium sp. NPDC051011. The sequence goes on from NZ_JBFAGG010000002.1 coordinate 147,060, forward strand.
GCCATCCATGAAACGGGTTAACGACTCATGTCCGCCATAACCCGCGACGAGGTCGCTCACCTCGCCCGGCTGTCCCGGCTGGCGCTGGCCGACGCCGAGCTCGATCACTACGCGACACAGCTCGACGCCATCATCGGCGCGGTCGCGCGCGTGGCCGAGGTCGCCACCGACGACGTCCCGCCGTCCTCGCACGCGCTGCCGCTCACCAACGTCTACCGTCCCGACGAGACGCGGCCGAGCCTGACCCCGCAGCAGGCCCTGGCGGCCGCCCCGGCCGTCGAGGACGATCGCTTCCGCGTCCCGCGCATCCTCGGGGAGGAGGCATGAGTCTCACCCGCAAGACCGCCGCCGAGCTCGGCGCGCTGATGGCCTCGGGCGAGGTCTCGGCGGTCGAGGTCGCCCAGGCCCACCTGGACCGCATCGCCGAGGTCGACGGGCGGGTCAACGCGTTCCTGCACGTCGCCGCCGAGTCGGCGCTGGAGCAGGCCCGCGCGGTCGACGTCCGCCGCGCCGCCGGCGAGGAGCTCGGCCCCCTCGCGGGCGTGCCGATCGCCCACAAGGACGTCTTCACGACCAAGGACATGCCGACCACGGCCGGTTCCAAGATCCTCGAAGGCTACCGGCCGCCGTACGACGCGACGGTGACCGCGCGCCTGCGCGAGGCCGGTCTGGTGATCCTCGGCAAGACCAACCTGGACGAGTTCGCGATGGGCTCCTCCACCGAGAACTCCGCCTACGGTCCGACGCGCAACCCGTGGGACCTGGCGCGCATCCCCGGCGGCTCGTCGGGCGGTTCGAGCGCCGCGGTGGCCTCCTACCAGGCGCCGCTGTCCACCGGCACCGACACGGGCGGCTCGATCCGCCAGCCCGCGGCCGTCACCGGCATCGTCGGTATGAAGCCGACGTACGGCGGTTCCTCCCGCTACGGGCTGATCGCCTTCGCCTCCTCGCTGGACACCCCGGGCCCGTTCGCCCGCAACGTCCTGGACACCGCGCTGCTGCACGAGGCGTTCTCCGGCCACGACGTGATGGACACCACGTCCATCCACTCCGAGGTGCCGCCGGTGGTCGAGGCCGCCCGCCACGGCGACGTCGCCGGGCTGCGGGTCGGCGTGGTCAAGGAGTTCGGCGGCGAGGGCTACCAGCCCGGCGTACTGGCCCGCTTCCGCGAGGCGGTCGAGCTGCTGGAGTCGCTGGGCGCCAAGGTCGTCGAGGTCTCCTGCCCGAACTTCACCTACGCCCTGCCCGCCTACTACCTGATCGCCCCGTCGGAGTGCTCGTCCAACCTGGCCAGGTTCGACGGCATGCGCTACGGCCTGCGCGTCGGCGACGACGGCACCCGCAGCGCCGAGGAGGTCATGGCACTGACCCGCGCCCAGGGCTTCGGCGCCGAGGTCAAGCGGCGCATCATGCTCGGCACGTACGCCCTGTCGAGCGGCTACTACGACGCGTACTACGGCTCGGCGCAGAAGGTCCGCACGTTGATCGCGCGCGACTTCGAGGCGGCCTTCCACCAGGTCGACGTGCTGGTCTCGCCGACCACCCCGACCACCGCCTTCTCGATCGGCGAGCGCGCCGACGACCCGATGGCGATGTACCTCGCCGACCTGTGCACGATCCCGGCCAACCTCGCGGGCAACGCGGCCATCTCGGTGCCGTGCGGCCTCGCCGACGAGGACGGCCTGCCGGTGGGCCTGCAGATCATGGCCCCGGTCCTCGGCGACGACCGCTGCTACCGCGTGGGCGCCGCCGTCGAGAAGGCGTACGAGGCCCGGTGGGGCGGCCCGCTGTTGTCCAAGGCGCCCTCGCTGTAACGATCCGGCGGAGGGAGGAACGGCGTCATGATCACACGCATCGAGATCGACGGCTTCAAGTCGTTCGAGAACTTCGCGCTGGACGTGCCGCCGTTCCTCGTCCTCATCGGCACCAACGCCAGCGGCAAGTCCAATCTGTTGGACGCCTTGTCCTTTCTCTCGAGGGCGGCCGTTCACGGGCTGGATTCTGCCGTGGCGGCCGTCCGCGGTGACGCCCGTGGTCTGTTCCGCAGGCGTGGGGACGGCACCCAGGTGGACCGGATGCGCTTCGCGGTCGAGTTCCTATTGGGCCTGAAACGCCTGCCCAATCGATGGCGTTATGAGTTCGATCTCGCGTGGACCGAGCCGGAAGACTCTCTCGAGAGAATCGTCGTGGAGGGTCAGCGGCTTATCGCATTGTCGCCCGCTGAGGATCGATGGCCGGAGGCCGTCGCGCTGGCGCCCGAGTGGTACACCGAAGGATGGGTCACATACCCGGAGCGGCGTGAGGTGCAGCTCGCCCCTGACCTGTCGCAGGTGCCTGGGGTCTCTAGCTTGCTGGAAATGGCTCTGACATCCTCGAAAGATCCCGATAATTCGACCATCGAGGACGCAGGCGTCGTCAGGCAGATCCTCATCGAGCTCAACGATGTCCGGTTTCTTCACCTGGAGGCAAGCTCGCTGCGCCTGTCCAGTGAGTTCGGCGGTCCTACGCTCATGGACACGTCAGGCCGTGATCTACCGAACTATCTGCGGTACCTGGGGAGGTCGACCAGGTCCAAGGAGCGCCCACTGGGTGTGATCGGCGAGATAAAGATGCACCTCGTCGGGCTGGTCAGAGAAGTCAGTGACTTCGTGATCGTCGAGGACAAGAATCGCAGGGATGCGCGATTGGAGTTCTCCTCTCCATACGAGCAGGGGATCGGCGCCGAGTTCGCCTCCGACGGCACCCTGCGCATGCTCGCCATCCTCGCGGTCCTGCACGATGAAGGCGTCGCGGCCGTCGAGGAGCCGGAGAACGGTGTTTTCCCTGAACGATTCCGGCATTTGCTTGCCCTGACCGCCGGCCTGGTCACCGACGTGAGTGAACCTCCTGAGCGGGATGCCTCAGGCGGCCCGCTCCCGTACCGTCAGGCGATCTTCACCAGTCATTCGCCGATCGTGCTCGATGAGGTGCCCTCCGCCAACCTCGCTTTCCTGGACATGACCACCATCCTGGAGAACGGGGTGGCCAGCCGGGTCACCCGCGTCCGGCGGCTTAGGGAGGATCAAGGCCCGGTACGGGTCGACGGTGAGCGCTGGCCCCGGGTGACCGAGTCCGAGCTGAGCAGGTTCCGCGCCGGAGTAGAGGCGTCGGTCTGATGCGGAGCTTGAGCTGCGTGCTGGTGCGGGAAGGTCCCTCGGACGACTGGTTCCTACCGATCTTGTTACGGCGGGCGCTGGAGACCATGGCCTTGGAGTCGTTTCCGGCGTGCCGGGAGATCCAAGAGGTTCGCAGTATGGTGAAGGCGGGCAGCCAGCACCCGGAGCCGGTGCTCGCAGCCCTCGAAGGTGAACGCGGCGCCTTCGACGTGGTGCTCTACCACCACGATGGAGCGCCGACCGCCAAGTCCGACCCCGTCATCGCCAGGATGCGGCGGACATGGGACGCGGGCGACTTCGCCGAGCCTCTGGTGGCGGTGGTGCCCATGCGGGAGACCGAGGCGTGGATCCTCGCGGACCACGTGGCCTTGGCGCGGGCTCTGAGCGTCCGTCGCGTGAGGAACGGTCTGGTGTCGGGCGCGGCGGTGGAGGGCTGCCCGGACCCGAAGGCGGTCCTGGAGGGGTTGTTGAAGGGAGAAGCCGGGATGAACCCTGCCAAGCCAGGAGTGGTCCGCGACTTCTACATCTCCATGGCCGAGTTCGCCGATGTAGGCGTGCTGAGGAAGGTGCCCGCCTTCCAGCAGTGGTGGAATGACATGATCAAGGCTTTGGAAGGATTGGGTTATCAGCATGGCTGACACGCTGGCGACGATGCCGTTCGACGAGGCGCTGGAGCGGTTCGAGCCGGTGCTCGGGCTGGAGACGCACGTCGAGCTCGGCACGACGTCGAAGATGTTCTGCGGGTGCCGGACGACGTTCGGGGCGCCGCCGAACACCCACGTCTGCCCGGTCTGCCTGGCGCTGCCGGGCGCGCTGCCGGTGGCGAACGACAAGGCGATCGAGTCGACCATCCGCATCGGCCTGGCCTTGAACTGCACGATCGCGGAATGGTGCAGGTTCGCCCGGAAGAACTACTTCTATCCGGACATGCCGAAGAACTACCAGATCAGCCAGTACGACGAGCCGCTGTGCGTCAACGGCTACCTGGACGTCGAGGTCGAGGGCTCCACGGTCCGCATCGAGATCGAGCGGGTCCACCTGGAGGAGGACACCGGCAAGTCCACGCACGTCGGCGGCGCGACCGGCCGCATCCACGGCGCCGACTACTCGATCGTCGACTACAACCGGGCGGGCATCCCGCTGGTCGAGATCGTCACCAAGCCGATCCCTGGCACGGACGGCCTCGCCCCCGAGGTCGCCCGCGCGTACGTCACCGAGCTGCGCGAGCTGATGCGCGCGCTCGGCGTGTCCGACGTCCGCATGGAGGAAGGCTCGCTGCGCTGCGACGTGAACGTCTCGCTGATGCCGCGCGGCGGCAGCGAGTGGGGCACCCGCACCGAGACCAAGAACGTCAACTCGCTGCGCAGCGTCGAGCGCGCCGTGCGCGGCGAGATCGAGCGCCAGGCGGCGATCCTCGCCGACGGCGGGAAGATCGTTCAGGAGACCCGCCACTTCCACGAGGACACCGGCGCCACCACCTCGGGCCGCTCCAAGGAGGAGGCGCAGGACTACCGCTACTTCCCCGAGCCCGACCTGCTGCCCATCGCCCCGGCCCCCGAGTGGGTCGAGGAGCTGCGCTCCGAGCTGCCCGAGCTGCCCGCGGCCCGGCGCAGGCGCCTGCGCGACGAATGGGGCGTCTCCGAGCTCGACATGGCGGCGATGTACAACGCCGGCGCGATCGACCTGGTGGAGGCCACGGTCGCGGCCGGGGTGCCCGCCGCCGACGCGCGCAAGTGGTGGATGGGCGAGCTGGCCCGCCGGGCCAACGAGACGGGCACGGCCCTGGCCGACCTGCCGATCACACCCGCGCAGATCGCCCGGGTCGTCGAGCTGGTCGCCTCGGGCGCGCTGAACGACAAGCTGGCCCGGCAGGTGCTGGAGGGCGTGCTGGCGGGCGAGGGCTCGCCGGACGAGGTCGTCGAGGCCCGGGGCCTGCGCATCGTCAGCGACGAGGGCGAGCTCACCTCGATCATCGACCAGGTGCTCGCGGCGAACGCCGACGCGGCCGACAAGGTGCGCGCGGGCAAGATCGCCGCGGTGGGCGCGCTGGTCGGCGGCGTGATGAAGGCCAGCCGGGGCAAGGCCGACGCCGGCCGCGCCCGCGAGCTGATCCTTGAGCGGCTCGGGGTCGGCGAATAAAACCGTCCGGGCGCCGGGCGCGTGCCCCGGCCGTCCCGTCCCAGGTCCGGAGGGGTCACGGGTCCCGCGATGTGCTCGCGGGGCCCGTCACCGTCTCGACCGCGGGGTGCGATTCTTTCTGACTGGATATTTCTTTCACCCCCCAATCGGCCGCGCGTGGGGCTGGATTCATCCGCTGATGTAGAAGAATTTGCGAGTGCCCGTGGTTTAGGGTGAGGCGGGGGAACCGGTACGGAGAGCGGGAGGAGACGGGGGCGTGCGGAACGCCGGAGCGTCCATCGACCCGCCGCCGGACCCTTTCGCGGCGGTGCGACCGGAAACTCCCGTCGCCCTGCCCGCCGACCGGAAGGCCCCCGCGGACCCGACGCCCGGCGCGACCCCGCCCAAGAAGAAGCTGCCGCGGGGCGTGACGCCCCTGCCGCCCGGTGTGTCGCCCGAGATGTTGATCCCTCCCGCGCCGCCGCCCAAGCCCGCCGCCACGCCAGGTCCGTCATCCGGCCAGCCCGGCACGCTGCCCCCGCCGTCCCCGCCCGCCCAGCCGTGGCCGATGACCGGCACCGCGCGGGTGCGGTGGAGTATGGACGATCCGGACGGCCAGCCGTCGATCATCATGGTCCCGGAGCCTCCCCCCGGGAAGAGCAGGTTGCGGCGCTTCCTGGTCGTCGCCGGCGGCCTCGCCCTGCTGTTCCTGTTCGCCTACGTCGTCCCCGCGACGTTCATGTGGGGCAAGGTGCTGCCCGGCACCCACGTCGCCGGCGTCGAGATCGGCGGCCTGACCGAGACCGAGGCGCTCGACCGCGTCCACGCGCGCTTCGACGGCAACGACCAGCAGGATCTCTCGCTCCTGCTGCGCGGCCGTCCCCTGGACAAGTTCAAGCCCGCCGAGGTCGGTCTGGCCATCGACGCCCAGTCGACGGTCGCCGAGGCGGAGACGGGCTTCCCGGCCCCCGCCGACGTCTTGCAGGCCTTCACCGGCGAGCAGGAGCTCCCGCTCAAGATCTCGACGAACCACGTCAAGCTCGCCCAGCGCGTACGCAAGATCGCCAAGACGATCGACCGCCCGGCGCGTGAGGGGCGCATCGTCTATGAGGGCACCAGGCCGCGCGTCATCCCCCCGCGCGAGGGCGTCGCGCTCGACCGGCAGGCCACCGAGGAGGCGATCAGGCGGGCCTTCGTCAACGGCCCCGCCTCCTCCGCCGCCACGCTCACGGTCGTGACCGTCCGCCCGAAGGCGAGCCAGGAGGCGTTCGCGGGGTTCCTCGACGACGCCCGCCGCGCGGTGTCCGGGCCGATCACCCTGACGAACGGCTCCCAGCGGGCCGTCCTCTCCCCGGCGGTCATCGCCGCGAACCTCGTCTTCGAGCCCCAGCAGAACGGCATGGTCGAGCCGAAGTTCGACGCGCGTAAGGCGGTCGGCGGCGTGGAGGCCGGGCTCGTCGGGGTCACCCAGGCGCCGAGGGCGGCCAGGTTCGTGATCGAGAACGGCGCGCCGAAGCTCGTGCCCGCCCGCGCGGGCAGGGGCATCGACGACGCCGAGCTGACCAGCGCCCTGACCAGGCTGATCGACCAGGGCGGCAGCAGGACGATCCCGGTGTCGCTCGCGATCACCCGGCCATCGCTCACCGACGCCGAGGCGCTCAAGCTCGGCGTGAAGGAGAAGGTCGGCGAGTTCACCACCTCCTTTTCGTGCTGCGCCGCGCGGGTGACCAACATCCAGCGGGCGGCCCGCCTCGTGGACGGCCTCGTGGTGAGGCCGGGGGACACGTTCTCGCTCAACGAAGCCATCGGCGCGCCGACCGTCGCGCGGGGGTTCATCGCCGCCCAGGCCATCGAGGACGACCACCTCGTCATCGCCATGGGCGGGGGAGTCTCGCAGTTCGCGACGACCATGTACAACGCGGCCTACTTCGCCGGCATGGACGATGTCGAGCACACGACGCACACCTTCCACGTCGTGCGCTATCCGCCGGGGCGGGACGCGGCGGTCGAGTACCCCGACCAGGATCTGCGGTGGAAGAACGGCACCGAGCACGGCGTGCTGATCACCACCGCCTCCACCGGCACGTCGGTGACGGTGAACCTGTGGAGCACGAGGACCTACGACAAGATCGAGGCCGAGACCTCCGAGCGGACCGCCGTCACCCAGCCGGAGACGGTCACCGACGACGACCCGCGTTGCCTCCCGATGGGCGGCGGGCCCGGGTTCACGGTGACGGTGACCCGCGTGTTCTCCAAGGACGGCGAGGTCGTCCGGCGGGACAAGCCGGCGACCGTCACGTACGAGCCGCAGCGCAAGGTGGTCTGCCAGGACGGCGGATCGCTGGGCGCGGAAGGGAGCGGCCCCCGGCGCCGGCCGGACGCGAAGCCCGACATCGCGCCGACGCCCGATCCGACACCATTACATCGCTCGAAACCGGATAATCCGACCGGCGATCAGGCCCCAGAGCCCATGTCGGACGTACCGAACGGGAACAAGCGATTAGATGGCTCCGGCCAGAACAACGGCGGCCAGAACAAGGGCGGCCAGAACAAGAACGGCTCCCCCAACCGGTACACGAACGGCAACCAGAACGGCCATGGGAACAGCCGTGGGAGCCAGAGCGCCATGCTCACGGCACCAGCGGCCAGAAACGGCACCCAGAGCGGCCACAGCGGGAACGGCCGTGGATAAGGGCACCGATGCCGGTGCCCCTTTCACGGGTTCTTTCGTGTCCTGATTCTAGTCCCTTTACTGCAGCGGCACGACCAGGACGCGATCGTCGTCGTCCTTCGGCGACCCCCGTCCGTCCTTGTTGCTCGTGCTCACGTACAGCGCCTTGCCGTCCGGCGACGCCGCCACCGCCCGCAGCCGCCCGTACTCGCCCCTGTACCGCGCGATCGGCTTGCCGACCTTGCCGTCCGAGGTGAGCGGGATCTGCCAGAGCCGCTGCCCGCGCAGCGCCGCCACCCACAGCGACCCGCCCGCGTACGCCATGCCCGACGGCGAGGCTTCGGCCGGGGTCCAGGTGAGCAGGGGATCGGTGTAGGCGCCGCCGCCGCCGAAGCCCTCGACCTTCGGCCAGCCGTAGTTGTGGCCCTTCTCGATCCGGTTGACCTCGTCGAAGGCGTTCTGGCCGAACTCGGTGGCGTACATGCGGCCCGCGGGGTCCCAGGCCATGCCCTGCACGTTGCGGTGGCCGTAGCTCCAGATCACGTTGTCGAACGGGTTGCCGGGCGCGGGTCTGCCGTCCATGGTCATGCGCAGGATCTTGCCCCCCAGCGAGCCGAGGGCCTGGGACAGGGAAGGGTCGCCCGTCTCGCCCGTGGAGGCGTACAGGTAGCCGTCGGGGCCGAACGCGAGGCGGCCCCCGTTGTGGATGCGGCCCTTGGGGATGCCGTCGAGGATCTTCACCGGGTCGGACAGGGCCGTGTCGTACCGGTACCGCACGATGTGGTTGGTGCTCGCGGCCGTGAAGTAGACGAAGACGTAGTGGTCCCGCGCGAACGTGGGCGAGACGGCCACGCCGAGCAGGCCTCCCTCGCCGCCCGGGTCGACGCCCTCGATCACGCCCACCTGGGAGACCCGGCCGGAGGGGGTGACGCGCAGCAGTCGCGCGGAGTCCCGCTCGGTGACCAGCGCGTCGCCGCCGGGCAGGAACGCGATCGCCCACGGCACCGCGAGGTTTGCCGCGAGCGTCCGGGGCGTCCCGGGGGTGCGCTCGGGCGCGATGTCCGGCGGCGAGGCGTGCCGGGAGCCCGCCCCCGCGGTGGGCTCGGCGCCGTCCGCGCGTCCGGGATGTCCCGCCGAGCACCCGGCCGCCAGGGCCACGGCCGTAACCCCGGCGAGCACCCTGACGAGCACTCCGGTGGGCACCCTGGCGAGCGCTCCGGTGGACGCCGTGGCCGCGCCCCGCCGGGGGCCGGGGTGGAACGATCGGTTCGTCATGTGACCTCCTCCGTGGATTCAATACTCCTGCCCCGGCCGCCAGGTTCCGGGCACCGCGAGACCGTCGTTAGGGTTGACGGTCATGAAGATTTGGGTGCCTTCGCAGGCCGTCGCGGAGGTTCTGACCGACCTGCCCGACGTCGAGTGCGTCATCTTCGACGGCACAGGGGAGCCTCCCGAGGGCGCCGAGGAGGTCGAGGTCTGGATCCCCTCGCTGATCCCGCCGCCGGGCCTGCCGGGCCTTCTGCGCCGCATGACCGGCCTGCGCCTGCTGCAGACCGTCACGGCCGGCGTGGACGCGTACCTCGGGCACCTGCCGGACGGGGTGGTGCTGTGCAACGCCCGCGGTGTGCACGACGCGGGCACCGCCGAGTGGGTCGTGGGCGCCATGATCGCGGTCCTGCGCGAGTTCCCCGCCTTCGCCGCGGCCCAGGAGCGCGGCGAGTGGACCTACCGCCACACCGGCGTGCTCGCCGACTCCACGGTCCTGATCGTCGGGTACGGCGCTATCGGCGAGGCCCTGGAGCGCCGCCTGGACGGCTTCGAGGTGGACGTCGTCCGCGTGGCGAGGACGGCCCGCGAGGGCGTGCACGGTCAGGACGAGCTTCCCCGCCTGCTGCCCGAGGCCGACGTGGTGGTCCTGCTCGTGCCGTCCACCAAGGGGACCGCGGCACTTGTGGACGCCCGGTTCCTCGCCGCGATGAAGGACGGCGCCGTTCTGGTCAACGCGGCCAGGGGTCCGGTGGTGGACACCGGCGCGCTCCTGGCCGAGCTACGATCGGGGCGGCTGCGGGCGGCGCTGGACGTCACCGACCCCGAGCCCCTGCCGAAGGACCACCCGTTGTGGACGGCGCCGGGCCTGTTCGTCACCCCGCACGTCGCCGGGAGCACCCCCGCCTCGATCCGCCGCCTGCGCCGGCTCATGCGGTCTCAGATGCTGAGATACTTGTCCGGGGAACCGCTGAAGAACCTCATCACAGGCTTGTACTGAGCGTTGACAGCGCGTCCTGACTCGGACCGATAGGAAAGCAAACCCAGACCGTAGCTGCCTCGTGACCTCTGCTGCGTACGGTGAGTCTCATCGCGCGCCCGGCCCGGTTGTTGCGGGCCCAGTTGTTGCGGGGTGGCATGGTGGTTATCGGAACGGTGACGACCTCGCGGTTGCCGCCTCCCGCGCCGCCGCTCGGGCGCGACACTTGCCACGTGACAGGGATGAGCCGCATGGGCGACGACGTTGAACGGCCTGCGTGACCCGAGGGTCCCGCTGAGCGCCGCCGCCGGTCTCGGCGCGGTGGCGCTCGCGGCGGCCCTCCTGGTCAACGGGTCCTCCGTGGTCGTCACCGCGGTGGCCGGGGTCGTCGCGGGCCTGATCGCCGCGATCTCGCTGTTCGTCGCCTCCGTGCGTGCCGCGCGCCGCTCGCGGCGGCGGTCCTCCTCCCTGCGCTGGCTGTCCTTCGGGGCGGTCACCTGGGTGGCGGGGGTCGGCGTCCGGCCGCTGGCCGACGGCACACCCTTCGTGCTGACCTTCGCCGACGTGCTGTTGCTCGTGGGCACCCTGCTGCTCGCCTTCGGCACGGGCCGCACCGCCCGCAGGCCCGCGTACGGCAGCTACCTGCTCCAGTACGTAGCCGGGGCCTATCTCAGCGCGGCGTCGCTGTTCACGATCTGCTGGGTCCTGCTGCTCGCCCCGGTCTACGCCAAGGCGGACGAGCCGACCTCGCTGGCCTCGCCCGTGCTGTGCCTGCTCGCGACGTGCGCGGTGGCGCCCGCCGTGCTGGCCGCCCGCTCGGCCGAGCGCCGCGCCGGGCTGGCGGCGCTGGCCGTACTGGCCACGATCACGGTCGGCGAGTTCGCCACGTCCATCGGGCGGGCCACGGCCTCGGACGGGCCTCCGCTCGTCGTGGGCATGCTGGCCCCGGTGGCGTTGCTGCTGCTCGCGGCCACGCCGTGGTCCACCCGCACCCGCGCCCGCCCGGCCGGCCCCGCCGCGGCCGTCGTGGTGGACGGCGCGCCGCTGGCCCTGGTCGCCGTCGCCACCGTCGTCGTGGCGGTGCGCATGGTCGCCGGATGGGCCCCGCCGCTGACGCCGGTGCTGCCCGTCGCGGGCGGTTCGATCATGCTCGTGCTGCTGGTCAAGGTCTTCTTCCTGGACCTGTCGACGACCAGCATGCGCACCACCCTGGAGACCGGCGAGCGGCGGCTGATCCAGCTCGCCGAGAACGTCGGCGACATCGTCCTGGTCTTGGACCGCGACGGGGTGATCCAGGAGATGGGCTCCGGCGTGGAGGCCCTGTACGGCTACAGCCCCCAGGAGCTTGTCGGCCAGGCGGTCTTCGGGTACGTCCACTCCGAGGACGTACCCGCCCTCCAGGCCGCCCTGCGGACCATGACCACCGAGGACGAATCCTCCCCCGACCGCGTGGGGGCCTGCCGGGTCTCCTGCCGGGTGCGCGCGGCGGACGGCACCTGGCGGCCCGCCGAGTCCGTCGCGACCCGCCACCCGCGCGAGGGCGAGGACCTCGTCCTGATCTCCACGCGCGACGTCAGCGACCAGGTCGCCCTCCGCAACCAGGTCGCCCACCTGACCTTCCACGACGGCGTCACCGGCCTGCCCAACCGCGCCTACTTCGAGGAGCGCACCCGCGAACTGCTCGCGCGCCGGGGCGCCGCCCGCATGGCCGTGGTGTTCATGGACCTGGACGGGTTCACCGGCGTGAACGACTCCGTGGGCCACGCCAGCGGCGACTACCTGCTGAGCCAGGCCGCCCGCAGGCTGCGCGCCGCCGTCAACTCCGACGACACGCTCGCCCGCTGGGGCGGCGACGAGTTCGCGGTGCTGCTGGAGTCCGGCGGCTCGGGCGGGGGCGCCGAGGGGCAGTCCGCCATAGACCTCGCCGAGCGCCTGGTGCGCGCGGTGTCCTCCGAGCCGTTCCGCGTGGCCGACCGCGACATCGCACTGACGGCGAGCGTCGGCGTGGCGTTCGCCGAGGACGGCGTCCCGGCGGGCGATCTGATCCGCAACGCCGACGTCGCGATGACCCGCGCCAAGGAGCTCGGCGGGCGCCGGGTCGAGGTGTTCGCCGCCCACATGCACGCCGACGTCGTACGCCGCCTGGAGCTCGCCGCCGACCTCCAGCGGGCGCTGCTGGCCGAGCAGTTCGCGGTCGAGTACCAGCCGGTCGTGGACCTGGCGACGTCCCGGGTGACCGCCGTGGAGGCGTTGGTGCGCTGGTGGTCGGGCGGCACGTTCGTCCCGCCGCAGCAGTTCCTCGGCGCCGCCGAGGACACCGGGCTGATCGTCCCCCTCGGCGAGTGGATCCTGCGCGAGGCGTGCCGGGAGGTGGCCGCGTGGCGGGCCTCGTCCTGGGACATCGGGCTGTCGCTCAACCTGTCCAGCCGCCAGATCACCGCGCCCCGGTTCGTCGAGACGGTCGAGGCGGCGCTGGCCGAGAGCGGGCTGCCCGCGAGCGCGCTCACCCTCGAGGTGATCGAAGAGATGCTGGTCGAGGACGCCGAGGAGGTCATCGCCCGCCTGTCGTCCCTGCGGGCGCTCGGCGTGCGCCTGGCCATCGACGACTTCGGCACCGGCTACGCCTCGCTCGCGCTGCTCCGCCAGCTTCCCGTCGACATGATCAAGATCGATCCGTCGTTCGTGTCCGGCCTCGGGTGCGACGAGACGCTCGCCCTGCTCACGCGTACGATCGTCCGGCTCGGGCACGATCTCGGGCTGACCGTCGTGGCCGAGGGCATCGAACGCCCCGAGCAGCTGGAGCTCCTGCGCGAGATGGGCTGCACGCGCGGCCAGGGCTACCTGGTGGCCCGCCCGATGGCGGCCCGCGGCGTCGACTCCCTGATGCGCACGAACTGCACTCCCCTGCAGAACACCGCCTGAAGGCGCCCTGAACACGCCGTGCTGGAGACGTGGCCATAGGCTGTTCGGGCGCGGCGGTGTTCTGGAGGAGGAGGGCCGGGACGAGCCCCTTCCGAGTGACGACGGAAGAACGCCGCCTCCGGGGCGCCCCGAACCGCCGAGCGGAGCGAGGCCATAGGCACAGCGCCCCGAACACGCCGTGCCAGAGGTGCGGCCATAGGTCCGAGATCCCATATCGTGAGACTTGTGTCCGGGGATTTGACACGTCGGTTGTGTCAGGGGCTATCGTTGCGGCATGCGTATCACTGGGGACCAGATTGCCGGCCTGCGGGCTCGGCTCGATGGCGTAGTAATTCGCCGGCGCGCGGGTCGCTGACGAAGAGTCCCCAGCCTGCGCGCAGCCCCAGCACCGCCCTCCCGGCGGGCGGGGCATTTTTTATGGCCACACACAGCTCAGCCACGCAAGGAAACGAGCCGATGACCGAAGAATTGACAGGTGCGCAGGCCCTCGTCCGGGCCTTGGAGCACGTCGGGGTCGACACGGTGTTCGGGATCCCCGGCGGCGCCATCCTGCCCGCCTACGACCCGCTTTACGACTCCACCAAGGTCAGGCACGTCCTCGTACGGCACGAGCAGGGCGCCGGCCACGCGGCCGAGGGGTACGCGCAGGCGACCGGCAAGGTCGGGGTGTGCATGGCCACCAGCGGCCCCGGCGCCACCAACCTCGTGACCGCCATCGCCGACGCCTACATGGACTCCGTGCCGATCGTCGCCATCACCGGCCAGGTCGCGTCGCCGCTCATCGGCACCGACGCGTTCCAGGAGGCGGACATCTGCGGCATCACCATGCCGATCACCAAGCACAACTTCCTGGTCACCGACGTCGCCGACATCCCGCGCATCATCGCCGAGGCCTTCCACATCGCCTCGACCGGCCGCCCGGGGCCCGTCCTGGTCGACATCGCCAGGGACGCCCTCCAGGCCAAGGCCCCGTTCTCCTGGCCGCCCACGATGCGCCTGCCCGGCTACCGCCCGGTCACCCGGCCGCACTCCAAGCAGATCCGGGAGGCGGCGCGGCTGATGTCCGAGGCCAGGCGTCCGGTGCTGTACGTCGGCGGTGGCGTTCACAAGGCCCGCGCTTCCGCCGAGCTCGCCGAGCTCGCCGAGCTGACCGGCATCCCGGTCATCACCACGCTGATGGCCCGGGGCACCTTCCCCGACAGCCACCCGCTGCACCTCGGCATGCCCGGCATGCACGGCACGGTCGCCGCCGTGGGCGCCCTCCAGCGCAGCGATCTGCTCATCGCGCTCGGCACCCGCTTCGACGACCGCGTGACCGGCAGGCTGGACACCTTCGCCCCGCACGCCAAGGTCATCCACGCCGACATCGACCCGGCCGAGATCTCCAAGAACCGCCACGCCGACGTGCCGATCGTTGGCGACTGCCGGGAGGTGCTCACCGATCTGGTCGCCGCCGTCAAGCACGAGCAGGCCGAGGGCCACGTCGGCGACTACACCGCCTGGTGGACCGTCCTGAACGGCTACAAGGAGACCTACCCGCTCGGGTATGACGACCCCGGCGACGGCTCGCTGGCCCCGCAATACGTCATCAAGCGGCTCAGCGAGATCGTCGGCCCGGACGCCTTCTACGTGGCGGGCGTCGGCCAGCACCAGATGTGGGCCTCGCAGTTCGTCACCTACGAGCAGCCGGGCACGTTCATCAACTCCGGCGGCGCGGGCACGATGGGCTTCGCGGTCCCCGCGGCCATGGGCGCCAAGATGGGCCGGCCCGACGCCGTGGTCTGGGCGATCGACGGCGACGGCTGCTTCCAGATGACCAACCAGGAGCTCGCCACCTGCACGCTCGAAGGCGTGCCGATCAAGATCGCGATCATCAACAACGGTAACCTCGGCATGGTCCGGCAGTGGCAGACGCTCTTCTACAACGAGCGCTACTCCAACACCGACCTGCAGTCGGTCCGCCGCATCCCCGACTTCGTCAAGCTGGCGGAGGCGTACGGTTGTGTCGGGCTGCGGTGCGAGCGCCCCGAGGACGTCGAGGCGACGATCCGCAAGGCCATGGAGATCAACGACGTGCCGGTGGTCGTCGACTTCGTCGTCCACAAGGACGCCATGGTCTGGCCCATGGTCGCCGCCGGTACCGGCAACGACGAGATCAAGATCGCGCGGGACATGGCTCCCGTGTGGGACAACGAGGAGGACGTGTGACCGGGCCCCGGGTCCGCGCACGCCGCCAACGACTGACCGGTTTCGCGGGAGGGAATGCATGAGCCGCCACACGCTGTCGGTTCTCGTGGAGAACAAGCCGGGCGTGCTGGCCCGGGTCGCCGCGCTGTTCAGCAGGCGGGGTTTCAACATCGACTCGCTCGCGGTCGGGCCGACCGAACACGACGACGTGTCGCGTATGACCATCGTCGTGAACGTCGCCGAGCTGCCGCTGGAGCAGGTCACCAAGCAGCTCAACAAGCTGGTCAACGTGATCAAGATCGTCGAGCTGGACCCCACCCAGTCCGTGCAGCGCGAGCTCACCCTGATCAAGGTCAGGGCCGACTCCGAGACCCGCTCGCACGTACTGGAGCTCGTCAACCTCTTCCGCGCGCGCTGCGTGGACGTCGCCACCGACGCCGTGACCATCGAGGTCACCGGCACGCCCGACAAGCTCGACGCCTTCATCCGGGTGCTGGAGCCGTTCGGCATCAAGGAGCTCGTCCAGTCGGGCATGGTGGCCATCGGCCGCGGCGCCCGTTCCATCACCGACCGCTCGCTCCGGGCCCTGGACCGCAGCGCGTGAGCCGTACGAACCCACGAAAGGCACAAGCAAGTGACTGAGATCTTCTACGACGACGACGCCGACCTGTCGATCATCCAGGGCCGGCACGTGGCCGTCCTCGGATACGGCAGCCAGGGTCACGCCCACGCGCTGTCGCTGCGCGACTCGGGCGTGGACGTCCGCGTCGGCCTCCCGGAGGGCTCCAAGAGCCGCGAGAAGGCCGAGAACGACGGCCTGCGCGTCGTCACGCCGGGGGAGGCGGCCGAAGAGGCCGACCTCATCATGATCCTCGCGCCGGACCACATCCAGCGCCACCTGTACGCCGAGCACGTCGCGCCGAACCTCGTCGAGGGCGACGCGCTGTTCTTCGGCCACGGCCTCAACATCCGCTACGGCCTGATCGAGGCCCCCGAGGGCGTGGACGTCGCCATGGTGGCCCCCAAGGGCCCCGGCCACCTCGTCCGCCGCCAGTTCACCGCCGGGCGCGGCGTCCCGGTGCTCGTCGCCGTCGAGCGCGACGCCACCGGCAACGCCTGGCCGCTCGTGCTGTCGTACGCCAAGGGCATCGGCGGCACCCGCGCCGGCGCGCTGAAGACCACCTTCACCGAGGAGACCGAGACCGACCTGTTCGGCGAGCAGGCCGTGCTGTGCGGCGGCGTGTCCGAGCTGATCAAGACCGGCTTCGAGACCCTCGTCGAGGCGGGCTACCAGCCCGAGGTCGCCTACTTCGAGTGCCTGCACGAGATGAAGCTGATCGTCGACCTCATGTACGAGGGCGGCATCTCCAAGATGTACTGGTCGGTCTCCGACACCGCCGAGTACGGCGGCTACTCGCGCGGGCCGCGCGTGGTCACCAGCGAGACCAAGAAGGAGATGCAGCGCATCCTCGGCGAGGTGCAGTCCGGCGCCTTCGCCCGCGAGCTGGTCGAGGAGTTCGACGGCGGCCAGGGCAACTTCCGCAAGTACCGCGAGGAGCTCGCCGAGCACCCGATCGAGAAGACCGGCGCCAAGCTCCGCCCGATGATGAGCTGGCTCAAGGAGAAGTGATCCCGCCGAGGCCGGTCCCCTCCATGTGCTCCATGTGAGGGGACCGGCCTCCGCGCGTCCAGGAGTTCGTGTCAGGCCGCCCAGGTCAGCACTGGGCGGGCTTGAGCCAGGAGCACTCCAGCCCGCGATCCTCGCCCGCGTCCGGCGCGGTCCGCAGCGGGACGGCCGTGTTCACCGGGGTGTCGCGCTTGAACCGCGCCAGCCGCACGGCGATCGCGTCCTCGATCGCGCTCTTCGGGTTGCCGGTCAGGTACTGGTTGGACAGGATCGAGAACACCAGCGGCTCGCCGTCCGCGCTGGTCACGTACCCCGACAGCCCGCTCACCGACGTCAGCGAGCCGGTCTTGGCGTGCACGTTGTTCGCCGCCGGAGTCCCGGCCATGCGGCTGCGCAGCGTGCCGCCCGTGAACCGGTCGGAGTTGCCCGCGATCGGCAGCGCCTGGTACCAGGTCTGGTACCACGGCTTGGCGCGCAGCGCGATCAGGAACGCCGTCAGCTCGCCCGGCGCGACGGCGTCCACCCGCGACAGGCCCGAGCCGTCGCGCAGCCGCACGTTCGCCATCCCGTTGGCCTTCGCGAACGCGGTGACGGCCGCCAGCCCCGCGTCCCACGTGCCCTGGCCGGACACCTTGCGGCCGAGGGCCTTGACGAGGATCTCGGCGTGCATGTTGTTGCTGAGCTTCATGAACGGAACGAGCAGCTCGCGCAGCGGCATCGACTCGCGCTCCGCCACGCTCGCCGCCGTCCCCGGCGTCGCCCCCCGGACGGTCTTCCCGAGGACGCGCACGCCGTGCTCGGCCAGCGCCGCCCGGAACAGCGACGCCGCGTACCCGGTGGGGTCGTCGACGGCGATCCACTCCTGGTAGGTGTTCGCCACCGTGCCGGTGACCACGATCCGGTTCGTGCCGTGCACGCGGGTGACCGTGACGTCGGTCGAGGCGCCCGTGGTGGCGTGGTTCTCGATCGTGACGTGATCGGTCGCGGGCGTGGTGCTCACCTTGGCGGCGGAGCCCTGCGCGCTTCCCGGGGCCACCGAGACGATCAACGAACCGGCGTCGTAGTCGGTGTTCGGTGAAGCGGTGAGCGCCGAGATCTGCGCCGAGTAGTAGTACGGCTCGTCGTCCTGCGCCCAGTCGGTGCCGAGCCGCACGTCGTCGAACCAGGTGTCGTCCGCGACCAGCTTGCCCGTGACCAGCTTGATCCCCGCGTCCGCCACCTTCGCGGCGAGCGCGTCGTAGTCGGCGGCGAGCAAGGTCGGGTCGCCGGTGCCCTTGAGGTACAGATCGCCGGCCAGCGCGGACCCGGCGCGGCGGCCGGAGCTCAGCACGGTCGTGGTGAAGCGGTAATCGAGACCGAGGCCGTCCACGGCGGCGGCGGAGGTCAGCAGCTTGGTGTTGGACGCCGGGGCGAAGACCTTGCCGGCGTCCTGCGCGTAGAGCTGCTCGCCGGTCGCGGCGCTCCTGACGACGACGCCCGCCCGCGCCACGCCGAGGAACGGCGCGCTGAGGATCTGGTCGAGATCCTGGACGAGGTCGGTCACGCCGGGAGCCGGGTCCGCGGCGCTCGCCCCGCCGCCGGTCGCCTGGGTCAACGTCGCGGCCAGCGCGGCGGCGGCCAGAAACGTGGTGACTTTTCGGTGTCTGCGCATGGGGGTGCCTCCAGGGGCTCGGCCTTGGGGGATCATCGACAACACCGGCGCCGCCGGACAATACGGAAACCTACGTATCCACGACGCCACAATCCCCTGTACCCCCGAACGGTACAGAGATCACCGGGCCGCCGTCCCGGAACCGCGCGGGCCGCCCCTGGGCCGGCGCGGGACGCCGTGGAAGGCTCGCCGGTGGGCCGGGCGACGGCAGGCCCCGTGCGCGCGGGTCAGGCCACGGGAGACGAGACCATGAACGCGCACTCGCCGAACGAGATCTCGTCGCCGATGCGCACCCGGGCCGGGCCGACCAGACGCCAGCCGTTCAGCCGGGTTCCGTTGAGCGAGCCGAGGTCGACCAGCAGCCAGTCCTCGCTCTCGCGGCGCAGCTCGGCGTGCACGCGCGAGACGGTGAGATCGGTGAGGATCAGATCGCACTCCGAGCCGCGGCCGACGACGTACCGCACCCGGCTGTCCACGGGCAGCGCGAGCCGGGGCAGCCGCGGACGCCGCCAGGCGTTCTCCACCCGGGTCGTCAGCTCCGAGAACGCGGACACCGCGTCCGTCAGCCTGCGCCGCCATTTGCCGCGTGGAGGCAGATCGGACACCAGATCGGTCAGCTCGACACGACTGCGGGCGCGCAGCGCCTGATCGACCCGTCCGAGGAAGGTGTCGTGTGAGATCTTCCCCTCGACGGCATGATCGCGAAGATCACTGATCGCGCGTTCGCGATCCCCGTCGGAGGCGCGCACAGGCGGGTGCGTCGAACTCATGTCCCGAGTATCGGTCTGGCAACGGCAAGGTGTCCAGAATATACGGGATCTCGTCCCCCACGCCGCCCACCCCACCGCTCCCAGAGAAACCTCGCGTCTCTGTGGCGTCCTCGCTCTCAGGCCGGGCTGGCGCCGTGGCCGGTGGCGATCGCGTCGATGTGGCGCGCGAGGTCGAAATCCTTGGCCGTCAGCCTGCCTCCGGAGTCATGCGTGGTGATCGCGAACTGGATCCGCTGCCAGGTGATGTGGATGTCGGGATGGTGACCGATCTCGCGCGCCTTGGCGGCGATGTACATCGCCAGGTGCACGCACTCGTGGTAGGAGTGCTTGAACGTCCGCGTGATGGTGTGGCCGTCACGCTTCCATCCAGGCAGGCCGCCAAGCTGGATGACGATCTGGTCGTCGGTCAACGGCTGAGGGGGCATCGTCTTCTCCTCACTGCGGTCTACGCGGCTCGCGGATGCGAAGAGTGCGAGCAGCGGCTTGCCGTGCGGATTCGGCCATTCTGGAGTTCAGCCCTCCTCGTCTTATATGGGGAGGATCAGCCGAGGTTTGCTGATATGGGCTGCATATTCGATTGTGTACCATGTGCCGCTCGCCGGATCGGTGCCGCAAGGAAAGCCGATGACGAATTCACTGCGGTCCACCATCCGGCGATTACGGTGATGGTAACCCTCGGAGGACGGGTGTGATGGGTGATTCAGATCGGTCACCTTGGTCATCCGGCCATAGCGGTGCAATAGTGTCAATTCCCGGAGCGCCGCCCAAATAGCCGCTTACGCCTCGCCTAGTAAAAGGGCTGAGGTGCGCCATGAAAAGCCGCGAATAGGGATGTGTAGCGCGACCGTGCCGCCCACGACCGCCTCGCCCCGGGCGCGCAGGATGAACGGATTCCAGCTCTCGTACGCGCCGAAGTCGGTGAGGATCGCCCAGACCTGCGCAGGAGTGGCGCGGATCGTAATCGACGTGTCGATCGTGTGCGATTCTCCTCGCTTTCCCGGCATGGTCTGCTCGCGCTGAGGAACTGGAGGAACTGCCCGCGAGGTGAGAGCATCCGGCTTCTCGCCTCCACGTTCCAACCGTACGCGGCGAACCGCGCGGTCGCTCGCCGGAAACGTACGGCGAAGGCGGTACGGACTACTCAGCGGCTGACGTGCGGCTCCGGCGCCGCCGGGGTGGTCTGGGGGGGTTGGAAGCGGATCCGGGTGATGGCGTGGCGGTCGATGGCGACGACCGTCATCTGCCAGCCTCCCAGGGCGACGCGTTCGCCGGGCGCGGTGGGAACGCGCCCGAGCAATGCCAGCACCAGGCCCGCGACGGTCGTGTAGTCGCCGTCGGGGCGGTCTTCCAGGTGCACGTCGAGGTCGGGCAGGTCGTGCATGGGGAATGCGCCGGGCAGCAGCATGCTGCCGTCGGCCTCGCGGTGAACTTCCATCACATCGTCGTCGGTCTCGTCGTAGATCTCCCCGACGACCTCCTCCAGCAGGTCTTCCAGGGTGACGATGCCGTCGACGGCGCCGTACTCGTCGATGACGAGGGCGAACTGCTGGCGTTCGCCCTTGAAGCGACGCAACGCGTCGGAGACCGGCAGGCTGTCGGGCAGCAGCAGCGGCGGGCGCGCCACCGCCGCGGCGGTGCGCCCGGACTCATCGGTGAGCAGGTCACGTAAGTGGGCGATCCCCACGGCCCCTTCCAGGGTGCCGTCGCGGACGACCGGGGCGCGCGAGTGTCCCGAAGCGGCCAGGAGGCGGGCCGCGTGCGCCGTCGGGGCCTCGGCGTCCAGGGTGAAGACATCGCGCCGTGGGACGAGAACCTTACGCAGAACCCGCTCGCTGATCTCGACCGCGCCGGAGATGATCAGGCGCTGCTCGGGGGTGAAGCCGCGGTGGGCGGCGACCAGTTCACGGATCTCGTCCGAGCTGATCTCCTCCCTGTGCCGGCTCGGGTCGCCGCCCATCAGCCGCACCGCGAGGTCGGTGGACTTGGCCAGGGCCCACACCACCGGCCGCGACACGGTGGCGATCAGGCTCAGTGGCCGGGCCACCACCAGTGCCCACGTCTCGGCACGCTGCATCGCCACCCGCTTGGGCGCCAGTTCGCCGAACACCAGCGTCAGGAAGGTCAGCGCGATCGTGACGAGCACGATCGCCACCGGGTCGGCGGCGGCGCCCAGAAAGCCGAGTAGAGGTACCAGAGGTTCGGACAAGGTCACCGCGGCGGTGGCCGACGCCAGGAATCCGGACAAGGTGATGACGAGCTGGATGGTGGCCAGGAACTGGCTCGGATCGCGGGCCAGGCGCACCAGGGCTCGTCCGCCCGCGCCTTTCTGTTCCAGCCGGCGAAGCTGCCCCTCACGCAGTGAGATCAGGGCGAGCTCGCTCCCCGCGAAGATCGCGTTGATGATGACCAGGACGATGACGAGGACAAGCTGAAACCAGTAGCCATCCACGACAGAGGGGCTCCTTGGGGGATAGGTATAGCTAAAACGGACCTACAGGGCGGCGAAGTTCCCTCAAGGGGATCCGGTCTCCCCGCGTTCGTCCTCCGTCAGCGACCACTGCATGGCGGCGATCCGCCCGGCCCGACCGCCCGGGCTCACCGAAGAAGCCAGGCCGGCATTCCAGGTCGGGTCACGTCGCACAGGAGTCATGGCGGGCGTCGATGCCTCGCAGGGCCTCCGAGTCTTCAGGCCGCTCGGCCTTGAATCCCTTCCAGTCGTCTCCGAGCGTCACCACCAGCCGTGAGGTGTCGGCGTTCGGGACGAGTTTCGTCGTGGCGGTGGGCAGATCCTCGGTGAGGGTCGGCACGCGGGAGGCTCCCTTCGGCGAGTACAGGATGGTGGTGTTGGGGGAGGGCTTGTGCGCGGCGTCACCGATCTTGGTAACGTGGTAGCCCCGCTGCTCCAAGGCGGCGGCGACCTGAATCGCCAGGCCGCTGCGGTAGGTGCCGTTGCGCACCTCGATCTGGACCTTGGAGCGAGGCACCTTGGTCTGGCCGCCCTTGACACCCGCTCCCGCGAGGGTCTTATCCCCTGCCACGACGCGGAACAGGGTTCGCGCCTGCGGCTGAACCCACTCGACGCGGCCAGGGTGACTGAGGGAGTAGCGCCATGGCGTGGTGACGAACCGGATCTGCCCTGCCGCCAATCCCTGGACGCTGTCGGCCAGGTCCTTCATGACTCCGGGGGTGAGCTCGGGATCGGTGGTCACGGACTTGGTCGCCGCGTCGAGAAAGCCCAGCAGGCGGGCGGGGTCGGTGAGCGTCTCGCCGCTCATCACCTTCTTGATCATCGAGGCGATGAACATCTGCTGCCGCTGGATGCGGCCGATGTCGGAGCCGTCGCCCAGGCTGTAGCGAGCGCGCACGTAGCCCAGGGCCTGCTCTCCTTTGAGGGTCTGGCGGCCGGCGGGCAGGCGCAGCAGTGCCTTTCTGTCATTGATCGGTTCGGGCAGGCAGACCTCGACGCCGCCGACCGCGTTCACCATGCCTTTGAATCCGGTGAAGTCGACCTTGACGAAATGGTCGATCCGGATGCCGGTGAGCGTTTCGATCGTCTTCCAGGTGCATCCGATGCCACCGCTGTTGAAGGATTCGTTGATCATGCCGAGGTGCGGCCGCTGGCCCGGCAGCTTGCCCTTCGCGCGACAGGCGGGCAACGGGACCAGGGAATCACGCGGAAAGCTGATCACCATCGCGTTGTCGCGCTTGGACGACAGGTGGGCGAGCATGATGGTGTCGGTGCGCTCGCCGTCTATGTGGTGCCCGTACTTGGCGTTCTTACCGTCCCGTTGGTCGGAACCGACGATCAGCACGTTGAACGCGGTGGTGGGGGCCTTGGGCGGGCGGGTCGCGCCGAGATCGTCGGCGGTCACGTCGATGTGCTTGACGTTGCCGCTCAGCTTCACGTAGACCGCCACCACGACGCCGACGATGACGAGTACCAGCGTCATCACGATCGACACGACCCACCACAGCCAACGCCGTCTACGGCGCCGCGGCGGAGCCTCGGCGGGCGCGGGAGGGCGGGTGTCCGCAAGCCCGGTGCTCAAGTGAAACTCCATGGAGACGAAGCCAGGGGCGCTGCCCTGGAAGGATTCCCGTCGGCTCCTGGAGCCGCGTGCGTAGCTTTCGCGATGAGACTCGCCGACGTCGCCGGCTCAGCGGAGCCACACGTCGTAGGCATGCAACATCCACACCAACGTCCACATCGCGATCGCCGCCAGTCGCTGGGACCTCCGGCCGAAAGCGGTTCGTGGGTGTGCGGCCGCCATACTCCCCTCCCCGTACCAGGACTCAGCCGGCGGCGCCGTCCGGACGCACCACGCCGTCCGTGCCGGCGGTGATCGCGCCCGAGGCGGTCACCTGTCGCGCCTGAGGCTCCGATGGCCGGCCATCGTGGTCGTCCCTCATGGCCGCGGTCTCGTGTTTGAGGATGCGCAGCGACTGGCCTAGAGCCCGGGCCGCGTCCGGGAGCTTCTTGGAGCCGAACAGAAGGATCGCCGCCAGCGCCACGATCATCAGATGCCATGGCTCGAGGCCATTGCGAAGGAGCATGGGTCCTTCTATCCCTTCTCTCCTTGTCAGGGCACACGCCGGGCTTGGTCGCGTGTCTCGACGCCAAGGCTCACACTTGCTGCATTGCGCAACTATACAACCTATGTCGCGCGCTTCAACAGGAGCTGCCATGGGATGACAAGAAGCCGCCGCGGCCGAACCCCTGCCCGGTCCCACGATGAGCGCTCCGCGCGTTACCGCGGAGCCCTAGGCGTCGTCCCCGACGACAGCGGGCAACCGTTCGGCGGTGGACGCACGCCTCGCGAGAGTGAGCGACGCCAGCGCGCCGCCGTACAGCACCACCACGACTGCCAGCACCATGTAGAAGGTCGCCGGCAGTGTGGCAAGCCCGAGGAAGGCGGCGGCCGGGGAAAGCGGCAGCAGGATTCCAATGCAGGCCAGAGCGCCGATCGCGACGAACAGCGGAACAGAGACAGCTCGTCGCCGGCGCAACAGCAGCATCATCAACGCCTGGGTGAGCAGGTTCTCGACGAACCAGCCTGAGTGGAAGAACGCCTGTCCGCCGGGTTCGGTGGAGCCGGATACCACCGAGGCCAGCACGGCGAAGGTGGCCAGGTCGGCCATCGCGTTGAGCGAGGCGAAGCCCACGACGAAACGAAACAGCCCTCGCGGCATCAGCCGGGAAGGACGGCGCAGCGCCGCGGGGTCGGGCCGATCGAAGACGAAGGCGAGCTGTGCCGCGTCGAAGCACAGGTTCTGCACCAGGACCTGCATCGGAAGCATGGGCAGAAAGGGCAGGAACAGTCCCGCGCCGAGCATCGCGATGACGTTTCCGAGGTTGGACGACAGGACCACGCGCAGGTAGGTGACGATGTTGCCGGTACTGTGGCGGCCGACCAGGATCGCGTGGCCGATGGCGGCGAGGTCTTTGGCGGCCAGCACCACATCTGCGGCCTCGCGCGAGACATCGACGGCGTCACGTGGGCAGATCCCGACGTCGGCGGCGCGCAGAGCAGGAAGATCGTTGACTCCGTCCCCCAGGAAACCGGTATTGTGACCGGCTTCCCGCAGGGCCTGCACGATCCGCGCCTTGTGGTCAGGGGAGCATCGGGCGAAGACCGTCGTCCGGCCGGCCAGCTCACGCAGGGCCGCGTCGTCAAGGCCGTCGATCTCGTCGCAGACGACGACCGCACCGGGGTCGATGCCGAGATCACGACAGACCTGCCCGGCGGTCGCGGGATGGTCGCCGGTGAGGACCTTGACGGTGACTCCGCGACGGGCCAGGACGGCGAGCGCGTCGGCGGCACCGGGCACCGGAGCGTCGCGCAATGCCACGAAGCCGAGAAAGATCAGGTCCTGCTCGTCCTCGGGGCCGTACGGGCCGATGCGCCCCGGACGCCGCGCGATGGCGACGGCGATCAGCCGCCGCCCTTCCCCGGCCTTCTTCTCGGCGAGGTGGTGTAGCCGGTCCAGGGTGGCGGCGTCCAATCGGTGATCTGTACCCGCGGTGCGCGCCCGCGTGCACCGTTGAAGCACCGACTCGACGGCGCCCTTGACCACCAGCGTCTGCGAGTCCGCGGATCCAGGATGGTGCACCACCGCGGAGGAGATGCGGCGCACCGGATCGAACGGCAGGGCCGCCACACCCTCGAACCCCTCGAACTCCTGGGTGGCCTGGAGGATCGCCTCGTCCAGAGCGTCCGGCGACGGCAGGTCCGCGAGCTGCAGCGTCCATAGGCTGTTCACGGCCGCCCAGCGGAGTACCTGCTCATCTCGGCGGCCGTCCGGCCCGATCGCGCAGTCCACGATCGGACGGTCTTGGGTAAGAGTGCCGGTCTTGTCCGTGCACAGGACGGTCATCGCACCAAGATCGTGCAGCGCGGGCAGCCTCTTGACGATCACTTCCCTGCCGCGCGCCAGCGCGGCCGAGCCCCGCGCCAGCGCCGCGGTCACGACGACCGGCAGCATCTCCGGCGTGAGCCCGACCGCCACCGCCACGGCGAACGGCAGAGCCTCCAGCCCCCGGCCACGCAGGACGACGTTGACGATGAGGGCGAGCGGTGGGATGAGCACCATGAACCGGACCAGGCTCCAGGAGATCCCGTTGACCGACCGATCGAAGGCCGACGCCGCCCGCCTGCCTACGGGCCGCCCGGCTCCGGCGAGTCGCGTGTCGGCGCCGGTGGCGACGACGACCGCCAGAGCACTGCCGGAGACGACGCTGGTGCCCTGAAAGCAGAGATGGGGCAGGGCGAGCAGGTCACCGCCAGGTGTCGGCGCGTCCGAGGCATGCTTCGCGACGGGGCCGGATTCCCCCGTCAGGGCGGCCTGGTGGACGGTCAGCCCGCTGCAGCGCAACAGCCGCACGTCCGCGGGCACCAGGTCACCCGGACCCAGCTTGATGACATCACCCGGCACCAGCTGCTCTACCGGGATCTCCCGCGACACCGGCATCCCGCCCACGTGTACCCGTCGCTGAACGGTCGCCGTTGTGGGAAGCAGCCGCCGAAGAGCGGCGGTCGAGCGATCGGCGCGATACTCGCCGCTGGACCTCAGCACGCAGCTGATCGCGACCAGCACCACGATGACGCCGGCGGTGCCCCATGACGCGATGGCCGCCGACACCAGTCCCAGGCACAGCAGCACCAGCGTGAAGGGATCGCGGACGCTCCGCACCAAGCGCCGCGGCCACGACACGGGAAGTGCCGTCGGTATCGTGTTCTCGCCGTGGCGCAACAGGCGCTCCTCGGCGTGCGCCTCCACCAGCCCGCGCAACCCCGTATCAAGCCGCCTGAGCACCTCGAACCGCGTGAGCGGCGCCATGGTGGCGGCGGTGGGACGCTGGATCGGCGAAGCGAGGTCCGGGCAGACCGCCGGAGCGTCAGGCGCCCAGACCACGGGCGCGCCCTGGTGTCCCGCCGTGATCGGCCCGGTCGGCGCGGTCGGCGAACCGGCCCACCAACCACTGGACCATGGCCACCACATCGGGGTCGTCGACCAGGTAGACCACCCGGCGGCCCTCCCGCCGCGACCGCACCAAGCCTGCCAGCTTCAATTTCGTCAGATGCTGGCTCACAGCCGGCAAGGCGCCCCCCACGCGCTCCGCGAGCCCGCTCACGTCACTCTCGCGCTGCGCCAGTGCCCAGACGATGTGCAGCCGCGCGGACGACGCGAGCAGGCCGAATGTCGCGGCGGCCTCAGCCAGCACCTCGACGGGCGGATCCTGGAAGTCACCGCCACTCGTCGCCACCGTCACTCCCCATCCGCCCAGGACCTGCGCTCATCTCGCAAGAGCCCAGTGTAGGAGCGGCGAGGGATCCATGGACACGTGGCGACAAGGCGGATCGGACGGCGTCGATCGATGGGTTCAGGACCCCGGCCGGCCGGACTCGTGACCCCGCGCCGGAGAACACCTGGTGTCAGGGCGAGGCGGTGAGGCGGTCGACGCGGATCCCCCCACGGGCCGTACGAGAGGCGCTCTGACGGCTACTACCCCGGGGCATGGGTGGCCGGATGCGGACACGTAGCCCTCGGTGATCGGTGGGGCGCGTCAGGTGATGTCCGATAGGGTGATCGCACTTACACGGTGAGTCATCTTCGCCGCAAGGTTGGACCGCAAACAGACGGTGAGGCATGACGACCACAGGTGCCCTATCGGCATCCCTGCCGCGAACGCTGGTGAGGCCCATGACACCGTCCATCCGTACGGTCCGGCTCGCATCCATGCCGGTCCCGTCGAGTTACGGTGAAGTCATGAGCACGCATGCGCTGGAAGTCCGCCTTCGTGAAGGCGCGGAGCGCATCGGCGTCACGCGCCTCACGGAGACGTTGACCCAGGTCAAAGTGGCGCTTGAAGAAATTGACCGGGTGTACTTGTACAGCCGTACTCCCAGGCCCGAATGGGTGGTCCAGCAATTGGCCCAGCAGGGGCACGATCTGCTGGTCAGGCTTACCGCCAGAGAGTCTCGAGGGCGGGAGTGGCCTTCCCTGGTCGCGCCGCTCAACGCGCTCGTCGCCGGGGTAGAGACCCTGCAGCGGGAACCCGAGCTGCCGCAGTACTACACCGAGTCGACGCTGGAACGGCTGCTGAAGATCGGAGAGCCGGGCGCGGGAGTCCAAGAAGTGTCTTTGGCCACGGTGAACGGTACGGTCGGACATCATTTCCCGATATCCGAGCCGGTACGCCAGAACGCGCGGCAAGCCGTCGCGGGCGCGTACGACTCGCTCGGTTCGGTGGCGGGCTGGCTCGATGAGATGAACGCACGCCGGGTGGCCAAAGGGGTACTTCGCGTCGGTCTTTATGACCCTCTCACTCGCCGGGCCGTCACGGGCGTACTGGCTCCGGACATGGAAGCGGCCATGCAGCGGTTCTGGCGTCAGCGGGTGCTGGCGCGTGGCCTGATCACGAGAAACAAACGGGGCCAGATCGTCCGTATCAGGATCGACCACATCGAGCCGCTTCCGCAGGACGACGACAAGCGCGCCGCGGTGTCCGAGTTGCTGGGCGCCGACCCGGATTGGCTGGGCGGCCAGGACGTCGACGCCTACCTGCATGAGGAACGTCGTGCCTGAAGGCCCGCTGCTCTATGTCGACTCGGACGTTTACCTCGATCTCGTCACGCGCAACGAAGTGCTCAACAAGGCGACCAAGGTCGCTCGCTGGGAATCCGCGCGTGTGGTCTTCGAGGCGGTGGCCGCCGGGCACGCGCGCCTGGCCGCATCACCTCTGATAGAGGCCGAGGTGATGGTCAATGGCGCCACGTTGGAACGTAGTAAGTCGTCCAAACGTGTGGCCGAGCTGCTGGCAACCTGGTTCGCCTCCCCGAGGACCCTTTGGGTTGACATCGATCGGTTTCTCGTCAGAGACGCCGTTCGATTGCGCGAGGAGTACGGAAAGAGCCATGTCGGGCCGAAGCCGTTCAAGTCGGCGGACGCTCTCCACCTCGCCGCCGCCTTACGAGCCCGCGCGCATTACTTCATGACGCACGACGAGGGATTCCCCATCGGTACGGTGATCGACGGCGTCGAGGTGATCCGCCCCGCGGTGGTCTGGCAGGAGACCCTGTTCCTGCAATAGGTGGCATTCTGACATTTCGAGCCCGGCGCTGACTCTTTCCATCCCTATGCACGCGACTCTCCTCGCACTGGCCCCTTACTTCTGCGTCATCGGTGGGGGATCGTCGGCTGTCTGTGTTCGACGTACCTCGGGTTCGCTCCGTTGGTCCGGGACCGATTCGGGGCATCCACTTGTGATCAGCATACCGAGTATGCATACTCAGTATCCATGTCGATCCGTCATGGGTTGCTCGCGCTGCTCACGCAGGGGCCGCGTTACGGCTATCAGCTTCGTGTCGAGTTCGAGGCGTCGACGGGGGCGACCTGGCCGCTGAACATCGGGCAGGTGTACACGACGTTGTCGCGCATGGAGCGGGACGGGCTGGTGGCGCCCGGCGAGCAGGACGAGCAGGGCCGTGTCGTGTACGCCATCACGGAGAAGGGCCGGTCGGAGCTGCGGCGATGGTTCGGCACCCCCATCGTCCAGTCCGACCGGCCCCGGGACGAGCTGGTGATCAAGCTCGCCATGGCCGTCACCGCCGGGGACGTCGACGTGCGTCAGGTCGTCCAGGCCCAGCGAACGGCCACGATGCGCGGGTTGCAGGAGCTGACACGGTCCAAGCGCGCCGAAGCCGGGGCCGCGCAGCGGCTGGTGCTCGATTCCATGATCTTCCACGCCGAGGCCGAGCAGCGCTGGCTGGACCACTGCGAGGCGGTACTCGCCGATGCGCCAGGGGGCCGAACTCCGCGGCCCTCCGATACGCGGAAGGCGGAGCGTCCAGGCGATTCGCACAGCTCGCAGACCGTTTCGCCGTTCACAAATCAGACTTCACAGGAGACCAACGATGACGAGTGATCGGGTCGTCCGGCTCGCGGACGTGACCCGCGTGCACGGGGACGGGGCGCAGGCCGTGCGGGCGCTCGACGGGGTGAGCTTGGAGGTGGCCGCCGGGGAACTGGTGGCCGTCATGGGCCCGTCGGGGTCGGGGAAGTCCACGCTGCTGAACATCGCCGGAGGGCTCGACCGGCCCACCACCGGCACGGTCGCCGTCGAGGGCGTGGACCTCGGGCCGCTGTCGGCGAAGGCGCTGGCGCGGCTGCGGCGCAGGCACGTCGGGTACGTCTTCCAGGACCTGAACCTGATCCCCTCGCTGACGGGCGAGGAGAACGTCATGCTCCCGCGTGAACTGGACGGCGTCCGCACCCGGCGGGCCCGGCGGGAGGCGCGCGAGGTGCTGGGGGAGGTCGGGGTCGTCGAGGTGGCCGGCCGCTTTCCGGATGAGATGTCCGGGGGACAGCGGCAGCGGGTGGCCATCGCGCGGGCGCTGGTGGGGGAGCGGCGATTACTGCTCGCGGACGAGCCCACCGGCGCGCTGGACACCGCCGCAGGAGAGGACATCCTGGCGCTGCTCAGGGCCAGATGCGACGCGGGCGCGGCCGTCCTGCTGGTCACCCACGAGCCCCGCCACGCCGCCTGGGCCGACAAGGTGATCTTCCTACGAGACGGCGCGATCGTCGACCGTACCGACGGCGGCCCAGGCGAGGGTTCGAGTCGCGGCCTCGGCGGAGGGTCCGGCGAGGCCGCGGGCGATGGTCCAGGCGAGGGTTCGATCGTCGCCGGACGTCCGGGGGGCGCCGGATGAGCGGGCTGCGCGCTGTCCTGCGGGTCTCGCGCAGGGACGCCTGGCGCTCCAAGGGGCGAAGCTCGCTGGTCGTGCTCATGGTGGGCCTGCCCGTCATGGTCGTCACGGCCCTGGCCACCTTGATCGTGACCTTCGACCTGTCCCCGCGCGAGAACATGAGTGAGCGTCTGGGCGCGGCGGACGCGCTCATCTACGCTCCCGGACGGTGGTGGTGGGACCGCGTCCCGGTGACGCAGGACTACACCGGTGTGGGGGTGAACTTCGGCGAATCGCCTCCCGGCGCGAAGCCCGCGCGGCCCTGGACCGCCGAGGAGATCACCGCGCTGCTGCCCGCCGGGAGCAGGCTGATTCCGAGGACGGAGACCGTCGAGTACTACCGGACAGACCGGTGGTTCGCGGACACCCTCGTCAGCGAGATCGACGCGCGCGACCCCATCGCGCGCGGCGCCTACCGGCTCGTGAGCGGTCGTTTCGCTGCCGCGAAGGACGAGGTCGCCGTCTCGCGCAACTTCGCCCAGTACGGTGTCACGCTCGGGTCGACGCTGACGCTGACGGGCGAGGCCCGTACCTACCGCGTGGTGGGAATCGTCGCCGATCCCCAGCGGGACGGCCGGCAG
Organism: Sphaerisporangium sp. NPDC051011; assembly: GCF_040653595.1. NCBI lineage: Bacteria > Bacillati > Actinomycetota > Actinomycetes > Streptosporangiales > Streptosporangiaceae > Sphaerisporangium > Sphaerisporangium sp. NPDC051011. The sequence continues at coordinate 178,236 of NZ_JBFAGG010000002.1, forward strand.
CTCGTCGTGGGCCTCCCCGGCTCCGGCCTCGCCGCCGCCACCGAGCCGTCGACGGAGTGGCTCGTCGACACGCCAGGGCCGGTGAGCTGGGACGACGTCGAACGGCTCAACGTGCGCGGGCTGGTCGTCATGTCCCGCGCGCTGCTCCTGGATCCGCCCTCGGAGGCCCTGCGGGCGGGTGAAGATACTTCGGGGCAGGAGTCGCAGGCACTGGTCTACGGATTGTCCATCACCATGATCGTCCTGGAGGTCGTGCTGCTGGCCGGGCCCGCGTTCGCCGTGGGCATCAGGCGCCGGCGCCGGGAACTGGCGCTGGTCGCCGTCCAGGGCGCCTCCGCGCCGCAGCTTCGCCACGTCGTGCTCGCCGACGGACTCGTGCTGGGCGGTCTCGCCGCGGTGCTCGGCGTCGGCGGCGGGCTCGCGCTGGCATGGGCCGCGGACCCGCTGCTGTCATGGTTCGGCCTCGCACCGACCATGGGCCCGTTCGAGGTGCCCTGGGGGCAGGTCGTGGGGGTGGCCGCGCTGGGCCTGGTCAGCGCGGTGCTGGCCGCGGTGGTCCCCGCGCGCCAGGCCGCGCGCACCGATGTCGTGGCCACCCTTTCGGGACGTCGTGGCGCCGCGCCTGCCCGCAGGGGCTGGCCGCTCGCGGGGCTGGTGATGACGGCCCTCGGCGTGACGCTCACGTTCGCCGGCACGAGGGCGGGCCTGACCTGGTTCCCCGGCGGGGACGGGATCGTGCGCGACCCCTTGCCCCGTTTCCTCGGCGTCATCGCCGGGTCGCTGCTCACGATGCTGGGGCTGGTGGCCGTGACACCGTTCCTCGTGGGGGTGGCCGCGCGCCTTGCCGTCCGCCTGCCACTGCCCTTCAAGATCGCCGCGCGTGACGCCGCCCGCAGCCGCGGGCGTACCGCTCCGGCGGTGGCCGCCGTGATGGCCGCCACAGCCGGGCTGGTGACGGTGCTGATCACCTCGACGGCCCATGACCAGGAGGTTCTTCGCGGCTACCAGGTGCCGGTCAAGGCCGAGGGTTCCCTGACCGTCAAAGGGCTGAGCGGCACGGGCGAGGAGATGCCGCTGGTCCGCGAGGCCGTGGAGCGGGCGCTCCCCGGAGTGCCGGTGGTCCCGGTGCTGCGACCGTTCTACGAGGGGAGCAGAGAGTACAGCGTCGCCCTCGTCGGGGCTTCGTGCGGCGGTGACGCCGACTGCGGCAGCTTGTACAGCCTCACGGTGATCGGCGGCCCCGACGTTCTCCGCTACCTGCTGGGCCGCGACGATCCGGCGTTGGCCGCGGCCCTGGCGAGCGGAAAGGCCGTGGTGTTCCAGCCCGCCGCCGTCGAGGACGGGAGGGCGTCGCTGAAGATTTCGACCATGGGCGCCACGGACCTGAGAGCGATATACCGGCAGGCCGAGGTGCCCGCGGTGACGGCGACACTCGCGAAGGGACGGCGGACCGATGTACTGCTGCCGGTCTCCCTCGCCACGGACCTCAAACTCGCGCCTCGTCTGGCGGAGCTGTTGATCGATCCGGCCGTCCACCGGGTCACCCTCGCCGAGGAGGATCGGGTCGTCCGTCAGGTGGCGGCCGTCACGCGCGTCGCTCAGGTCCGCGTCGAGCGAGGTCCGCAGCGGGCCGGGTCGATCGTCACGGTTCTCCTGCTGGCGGCTGCGATCACCCTCGTCCTCGGCGGGACGTTCGCGGCCACCGGGCTCGCCGCCGCCGACGCCCGGCCGGACGTCGCCACGCTCGGCGCCATCGGGGCGCCGCCGCGCGTCAGGCGGTTCGTCACGGCGGGGCAGGCATGGTTCATCGCGGCCACCGGCGTCACCCTTGGCGCGGCGGTGGGGTTCGTCCCAGGCGTCGCCGCCACGTTGGAGGCGGCGAACGTGATCCTGCCGGAGGGCGTGAACCAGTTCACCACCCACGTGCCGCTGGTGGTGATCCCATGGGCGTCGATCGCCGCCCTGGTGCTGCTTCTGCCGTTGGTCGCCGCCGTGGTCGCGGGTGTGTTCGCCCGGACGAGGGTCCCGCTCGCGCGGCGCGTGGAGTGACGGCGGCCGGGCGTAGGGCGGTCACATAGAGCCGGGCGTACGGCGGTCACGCGGAGCGGGGCGTATCAGGGCGGTCACGTGGAGCGGGGCGTATCAGGGCGGTCACGTGGGCGGTGCCGGGGTGGTCACCTGGCCGGGGTGGGGGTCGCCTTGGCCAGGTCGGTGGCGGTGAGTCTGTACTTCAGGGTCATCAGGATGCCGAAGAAGATGATGAAGGCCGGGATCACGGTCTCGGCGATCAGGACCGCCGTGACCGCACTGTCCGGCTGGGTGACGGGGTTTTTCGGGTCGGAGGAGATGAACCCGCCGGACGCGATCACCCAGCCGAACACCAGCGCGCCGAAGGCGCTGACCGCGCTCTCGGCGGCCGTCCACAGGCCGGTGAGCACGCCGCCCCTGCGCTTGCCGCTGACGGCCGAGTCGTGGGCGATCACGTCGGCGAGCATCGAGAACTGCAGGAGCTGCAACCCGGCGTACCCGATGCCGATGAGCACGATCGCGAGGTGGGCGTAGAGGGCGCCGAGGGCGGGGGTCAGCGACGTCAGCAGCGCGCCGGTCATGAACAGCGAGCTGGACAGGATCATCGCGCCGCGCTTGTCCATCTTGCGGGCGATCCATACCCACAACGGCATCGTGACGGCCATCGGCCCCACGAGCGCGGCGAAGAGCGTGCTGGTGGCCTTCGGGTCCTCGATGATGTAGGACGCGAAGTACGGGGATCCGGCGAGCATCACGCCGACGGCGAGGGTCTGCGCGCTCGACAGGCCGAGCAGCCACAGGAACGGGCGGCTGGAGCCGGCAGCGGCGAGCTGCGCGCGCAGGTTCGCCTCGGGTTCGGAGACGCCGGTGAGCGGCGCGCGGGCCGTCCCGAAGAAGGACCCGAGCATCGACACCAGCAGGACCGCGGCGATGACCAGGCCCATCCGGCGGTAGCCGTCCAGGGAGTCCCCGGCGATCATGGGGGCGACGACGCCGCCGAGCGCGATCGCGAGCGCCACGAAGATCATGCGCCATTGGAGCAGCGACGTGCGCTCGTGGTAGCCGTCGGTCATCTCGGCGGGCATGGCCTTGTAAGGCACCTCGTACAGCGCGTACCCGGTCGCGGAGACCAGGAAGAACAGGCCGACGAACAGGGCGGCGGGCACGCCCTTCAGTGAGGGGCCGATGAAGGTGAGCGCGAAGCTGACCGGGAGGATCGCTGCGCCGCCGAGCAGCCACGGGCGGCGAGGCCCCCAGCGGGAGGTCGTGCGGTCCGACCACTGGCCGACCAGCGGGTTGATGACGAAGTCCCAGGCCTTGGGCGCGAAGACCACCACACCGGCCAGCCATGCGGGTACGGCCAGGATGTTGGTCAGGTAGAACAGCAGGAGCAGGCCAGGGATCGTGGTGAACGTCGCCGTGCAGAACGATCCGACGCCGTAGCCGAGCCGCACACCGCGCGAGACGCCGAGGACCGCGTGCGCCTCCGTCGAGGGGACCATTTGGTCATTACAGCCCAGCGCGCCCCCCGTCGCCAGCCGAATCAGATCACGACATCGAAACCATCGGACGCACCCGAACCCGCTGTGCCGGAGGCGCGGTCATAGGCCGTTCGGGGCGCGGCCATGGGCACGGTTCGGGGCGCGGCGGTGTTCTGGAGCCGGCACGCGCGAGGGTGAGGGACGATCCCTCGCGTGGGACGGTGGAAGAACATCGCCTAAAAGGCGCCCCGGACCCGCTGTGCCGGAGGCGCGGCCATTAACGCAGTCAGTGGTCGCGGACGTCGGCGCAGACGACGTGGGCGCCGAGTTCGATCATCCGGCGCTCGGTGTAGGCGTCGGCGACGCGGGCCATCAGCACCGGCGCCTCGCTCGCCGCGAGCTGCGGCAGGCGGGCGCGGACCATGCGGTGCAGGTCCCGCACGATGTCCTCGGCGGCCCGGGTGTGCACCTTGACGTGCAGCATGATTCCGGAGGAGCCGGAGACGGTGCGGGCCTCGCTGATCCACACGTGGTGCACGAGCGGGAAGTCGCGCAGCAGCTCGGCGATGGCCACCCGCAGCGCGGGCAGGATCGGGTGGGCGCACCGCTTGTACCCGGGGTCCACCTGCTGCATCGGGCCGGACAGGTGGGGCCGCGGCGCGGGGATCCACGGCATGGCCGGGGCCTCGGGCGCGCTGGGCGGCACCGGGGCGGTCAGCGTCTCGTTGCGGCCGTAGGAGCTCTCGTACGAGCCCTGTGTGGTCGTCCGCTGGGAGACCGTCGCCATGGCTCCGGTGGCGTAGGCCGTGGGCGTCGCGCTCGACATCGCGGTCGCGGCGGGGGCGCCCCGGCCGCCGCGCGTGGAGGCGAGGTAGCGTTGGAGGTCCTCGATGGGGACGGCCGCGGCGGCGGGCCCGGCGGCGTCGATGACGATCTCGCGTACGCCGGTGACGCGCTGGATGTCCAGGATCGTGTCGGCGTCGCAGGCCGACAGCGAGTGGTTGCCGCGGTGCCGGGCGTAGGTGCCCGGGCCCGTGTACCCGAGGAGGACGCGCTCACCCGCCTGCGTCGTGCCGAGGACGACGGAGCGGTCAGGCCGTACGGCCACCAGGATGCCCCATTCGGCGAGCGCCGCCAGGAGCCGGTGTGGGCTGCCGTGCTGCGCGAGCACTTCTCCGAGAGAGGGGTTCCCGATGCTCATACGACACACGATAGGTAGTGGGCCACAGGTTATGAGCCTAATCGTGAAGAAATGTTGCGATCAATACCAAGATGGCGGCTTGCGGATGGAATCAGCATGAGGTGGGTACCCGGCCCGGCCTTCAGTCGGCGCGGCGTGGGTACCCGGCCGCCCCCAGTCGGGTCAGGGGCACTGTCTCGCATGGCGGACGCTAGTGAGTGCTTTCACAAGCACGGATAGACTCGAACCTTGTCCGTGCATCCGCACTTCCCAAAGGACCCACCCGTGAACAAGCCCGTCGTCCTGGTCGCAGAGGAGCTTTCCGAAGCAGGTCTCGCCGTGCTCGGGGCGGACTTCGAGGTCCGTCACACCGACGGCGCCGACCGCTCGCAGTTCCTGCCCGCTCTCGCCGAAGTGGACGCGCTCATCGTCCGCAGCGCCACCCAGGTGGACGCCGAGGCGCTGTCCCACGCGCCGCGTCTGCGGGTCATCGCCCGCGCCGGGGTCGGCCTGGACAACGTCGACGTAGAGGCGGCCACCAAGGCCGGTGTCATGGTCGTGAACGCGCCGACCTCCAACATCGTCAGCGCCGCCGAGCACACCGTCGCGCTGATCCTCGCCAGCGCCCGCAACGTCGCCCAGGGCCACGCCGCGCTGAAGGCGGGTGAGTGGAAGCGCTCCAAGTACACCGGCGTCGAGCTGGACGAGAAGGTCATCGGCATCGTCGGCCTCGGCCGCATCGGCCAGCTCGTGGCCCAGCGCCTCGCGCCGTTCGGCGTCGAGCTGATCGCCTACGACCCCTACCTCCAGCCCGCCCGCGCCGCTCAGATGGGCGTGCGGCTGGTGTCCCTGGACGAGCTGCTCCAGCAGGCGGACTTCATCACCGTCCACCTGCCGAAGTCGAAGGAGACGATCGGTCTCATCGGCGACCGCGAGCTGCACATGGTCAAGCCGACGGCCCGGGTGATCAACGTCGCGCGCGGCGGCATCGTGGACGAGGCCGCGCTGTACTCGGCGGTCAAGGAGGGCCGGGTCGCCGGCGCCGGCATCGACGTGTTCTCCAAGGAGCCGATCACCGACAGCCCGCTGTTCGAGCTGGACAGCGTCGTGGTGACCCCGCACCTGGGGGCCTCCACACACGAGGCGCAGGAGAAGGCCGGGACGCAGGTCGCGCGCAGCGTCAAGCTGGCGCTCGCGGGCGAGTTCGTGCCGGACGCCGTGAACGTCCAGGGCGGCGCGGTGGCCGAGGACGTCAAGCCGGGCCTGCCGCTGGCCGAGAAGCTCGGCCGGGTCTTCACCGCGCTGGCCGGGGAGGTCGCCACCCGCCTGGACGTCGAGGTCCGCGGTGAGATCGCCGCCCACGACGTCCGGGTGCTGGAGCTCGCCGCCCTCAAGGGCGTGTTCACCGACGTCGTCGAGGACACCGTCACCTACGTCAACGCGCCGCTGCTCGCCAAGGACCGCGGCGTCACCGTCGAGCTGGTCACCAGCGACGAGAGCCCCGACTGGCGCAACGTCGTGACCGTCCAGGGCGTGCTGGCCGACGGCCGTACGGTCTCGGTGTCGGGCACGCTGTCCGGGCCGCGCCAGATCACCAAGATCGTCGAGGTCAACGGCTACGCGATGGAGATCGAGCCGACCGAGCACCTGGCGTTCTTCACCTACACCGACCGGCCGGGCATCGTCGGCATCGTCGGCAAGATCCTCGGCGAGCGTCAGGTCAACATCGCCTCCATGCAGGTCTCCCGGGACGCCAAGGGCGGCAAGGCGCTCATCGCCCTCACGGTCGACTCGGCGATCCCGGCCGAGGTCGTGGAGCAGATCGGCCAGGAGATCGGCGCCGAAGGCGGCCGCACGGTCGACCTCGGCGACTGACCGTCTCGTCCATGTAGACATGGATAGAACGGACCGTCACGTCCGCGGATAGACCGGAAGGCCCGCGTCCCTCGGGGGGACGCGGGCCTTCCTCATCTCACATAGTGAGATAGTAGGTCGTCCTACGAGACAGTACGGCTACCGCCAGGTAGCGTGAAAGCGATGACGCGCCAGGTTCTCGTACTCATTACCTGCCGCGGCGGGGCCTGACAGGGCAGGCCGACGACCCGCCGCGGCGTTGTGGCGTTGGTCGGCTGTGAGTCCCCCTCCCGATCCGTGACCCGGATGGGATGGAGCCCCGGTCCGGATTCGCGACCGGAATCCGACGTTCCCGACCATCGCGTACGCCGCAGCGTGCGCTTCTCAGGGATTGAGGCGAAAATGTACGAGATGTACCACTGGGACGCCCCCGAAGAGCAGCACCAGTACGAGGACGAGGCCCCGCACGCCGTCCAGACGGCCCTGGACCGGCGCGACAACGGCGGAGCCCCCGCCCGCTGAGTCGCCCAGGCGGGAGCCCCGGGCCGCGGGACGACGGTGTACGCCGCCCCGCGCCCGGTTCAGAGGCTCCGGCCGGTTACGGCGTCCTTCAGGCTCGCGCGGTCGGCGTGAGCGCCAGGGCCCCGTACAGAGGGGCGTCGTCCATGCCCGAGCAAATGTGCCAGTCTGGGGGCGTGGTGAGAATCGGCGGGACGGCCAGCACGACAGCGGTGCTCCGTGTCATGAACGAACGGGCTGTGTTCGCGGAGATCTTCAAGCTGGGAAAGGTCTCCCGGCCCGAGCTGGCCCAGGCCACGGGCCTGTCCAAACCGACCATATCCATGGCCCTCGCCGACCTCGAACGCGCGCGTCTCGTCCGTCCCATCGGCCTGCGCACCGGCAACGCCGGCCGTGCCGCCCTGCTGTACGAGATCCGGCCGCAGGCGGGCTGGGTGCTCGCCGTGGACGTCGGCCGCGAGTTCGTCCGGCTCGCCCTCGCCGATCTCGTGGGCGACATCGCCGCGCGCAGGGACGAGCACCGCAAGGGCGGCGAGACGCCCGGCGAGCTCGTCTCCTGGCTCGCCGGGCTGGCCCGCGAGCTCGTCGACGAGGCCGGGGTCGACCTCGCCGACATCACGCTCACGGTCTTCGGCACCCCCGGCATCCACGACAAGGAGACGTGCTCGCTGCAGCTCGCGCCGAACCTCCCCGGGTGGGAGCGGCCCGGCGCGATCGAGCTGCTGGCGGGAGTCGCCGGCGAGGCGCCCTACCTCGTCGAGAACGACGTCGACCTCGCCGCCGTGGGGGAGGGGGCCTACGGCCTTGGCCAGGGCATCGCCCACTTCGCCCTGGTCTGGATCGGCACGGGCATCGGCATGGGCATCGTCATCGACGGCAAGCTGTACCGCGGCTACCAAGGGGCGGCCGGAGAGATCTCGTACATGCCCGTCGGCGAGGGCGACCCGCTCGTCAACCGGGGCCGCGGCATGCTGGAGTCCGTCGCCTCCGCCGACGGGGTCGTCGCCCTCGCCACGCGGCTCGGCATGCGCGGCGTGACCAGCGCCAAGGACGTCTTCGACGCCGCCCGCGCCGGGGACGAGCTCGCGGGCCGGGTCGTCGCGGCCGAGGCCGACCACCTCGCGCACGCCCTGGCCGGCGTGATCGCCGTGCTGGACCCCGAGATGGTGGTGCTCGGCGGCGGCATCGGCGTCCAGGCGGGTGACCTGCTGATCGGCCCGGTCACCGACGTCCTACGCGACCTGGTGGCCCTGCGCGTCCCCATGATCAAGGCCTCCACGCTCGGCACCGAGGCCGTGCTGCTCGGCGCCATGGCGGTCGGCCTCACCACGGCCCGCGACCTGGTCTTCGAGCGCACGGTCGCCCAGGCGCCCCCCGGCTGACGCGGGCGCTCGATGTCCGGTGGCTGAGATAGTGTGTTCGTCCACCGAGACGGGCCGGTAAGGTACGTGCATGCGGGATTCCCACAACATCCGTCTGGCGGTCATCCCGGGCGACGGCATCGGCCGTGAAGTGGTCACCGAGGGGCTCAAGGTCCTGGACGCGGTCGGCCTCAAGCTCGAGACCACGACGTACGACCTCGGCGCCGCGCGCTACCACGCCACCGGCGAGACGCTGCCCGACGAGACCCTCGCCGAGCTGCGCGGGTTCGACGCGATCCTGCTCGGCGCGGTCGGGGATCCGAGCGTGCCGCCCGGCGTGCTGGAGCGCGACCTGCTGCTCAAGCTGCGCTTCGAGCTCGATCACTACGTCAACCTGCGCCCGGTCAAGCTCTTCCCCGGCGTCGAGACCCCCATCGCCACGGCCCGCCACGAGGACATCGACATGATCGTCGTCCGCGAGGGCACCGAGGGCCTGTACGCGGGGGCCGGCGGCGTCATGCGGCGCGGCACTCCCCAGGAGATCGCCACCCAAGAGAGCCTGAACACCGCCTTCGGCGTCGAGCGCGTCGTGCGGTACGCCTTCGAGAAGGCGGCGGCCAGGCCCCGCAAGAAGCTCACGCTGGTCCACAAGACCAACGTCCTCACCTACGCCGGCGACCTGTGGTCCCGCGTCGTCGAGCGCGTCTCGGCCGAGTACCCCGAGGTCGCCACCGACTACTGCCACATCGACGCCGCCTCGATGTTCTTCGTCACCCAGCCCCAGCGGTTCGACGTCGTCGTCACCGACAACCTCTTCGGCGACATCCTGACCGACCTCGGCGCCGCCATCGCGGGTGGCATCGGCCTCGCCGCCAGCGGCAACGTCAACCCGGCCACCCCGGGCTCGGAGTCGTGGGCGCCCAGCATGTTCGAGCCCGTGCACGGCAGCGCGCCCGACATCGCGGGCGAGGGCAAGGCCGACCCGACCGCGACCATCCTGTCCGCCGCCATGCTGCTGGACCACCTCGGGCTGGCCGAGGAGGCCGCCCGCGTCGAGCAGGCCGTCGCCGACGACCTCGTCGGGCGCCAGACGGCCTGGGCGAGGCGCTCGACCCGCGAGATCGGCGACGACATCACCGCACGAGTAACCGGCTAGGGGCCTCCCGACGCCGACCGACGCGCATGGTGGCCCCCGGACGGGCCGCCGTGCGCGTTTTTCGCGTACCGAGGCCGCCCGTACAACCATTCGCGTCGAAGACCCCGCCCGCACACTCCCGTGTGTCCAAATGATGCAGTAGTTTCCCGTTACCCGGTCAGTCGCACAATGGATGCAGGCGAGACCACGGAAGAGAAGGATCTTCGACATGACCACCGCTCCCAAGCTCAGCTTCGACGCGCAGCTCTCCCACGCAGCTCGTACCCCGGCCGAGCGCGAGCGGGTACTGGCCGATCCCGGATTCGGGCAGACGTTCACCGATCACATGATCACGATCGAGTACACCGAGGGCCGCGGCTGGCACGACGCCCGCCTCGAGCCGTACGGTCCCCTCACGCTCGAACCGGCCACCGCGGTCTTCCACTACGCCCAGGAGCTGTTCGAGGGCCTGAAGGCGTACCGGCAGGCGAACGGGTCGATCGTCGCCTTCCGGCCTTACGCCAACGCGGCGCGCTTCAACGCCTCGGCCCGGCGCATGGCCATGCCGGAGCTGCCCGAGGAGGCGTTCGTCGAGTCGCTGGAACTGCTCGTGCAGACCGACCGCGACTGGGTGCCCACCACCGAGGGCCACAGCCTCTACCTACGGCCCTTCATGATCGCCACCCAGACGGGGCTCGGCGTGAACTACCCCTCGAAGTCCTACAAGTACATGGTGATCGCCTCGCCCGCCGCCGCGTACTTCTCCGGCGGTGTGAAGCCCGTCTCGGTGTGGCTCTCCCAGGACTACACCCGCGCCGCCCCCGGCGGCACCGGTTTCGCCAAGTGCGGAGGCAACTACGCCGCCGCGTTCGTCGCCCAGCGGCAGGCCGTCGCCCAGGGCTGCGACCAGGTGGTCTGGCTGGACGCGTTCGAGCACCGCTACATCGAGGAGATGGGCGGCATGAACCTGTTCTTCGTCTTCGGCGACCGCCTCGTCACCCCCGACCTGACCGGCACGCTGCTCCCCGGCATCACCCGCGACTCGCTGCTCACCATGGCCGCCGACCTCGGGTTCGCCGCCGAGGAGCGGAAGATCTCCATCGACGAGTGGCGTGAGGGCTGCGCCTCCGGCGAGCTGACCGAGGTCTTCGCGTGCGGCACGGCCGCCGTGATCACCCCCGTGGGCTCGGTGAAGGGCGTCGAGGGCGGCTGGACGGTCGGCGAGGGCACCCCGGGCGCCCTCACGATGCGCCTGCGCGAGGAACTCATGGGCATCCAGTACGGCACCCGCCCCGACCCCCACGGCTGGGTCCACAAGATCTGCTGACCCCCGACCCACCAGGCAGAACCCGGCCGCTCTCTCGCGGCCGGGTTCCCTCCTGGCAGCACCACTATCGGCTCAGGCCGGTCCACCGATCAGCTTGCCGGTGTCGATGGCGACGTTCCAGGGCTCAGGAAGGTGCAGAGGCTCGCCGAACGCGACGGTGATCTCCACGTCGTACCTGCCCTCGACCGGACGGCTCAGCAGCCTGGCCTTCTCGTCGAACCCGTCGATGACGAGGTACAGCGGCACGCCCGCGAGCGCGCACTGAGCCGGTTTGACCACGTGGTCGTCATGCGCGCTGCTCTTGGAGACGACCTCCACGACCAGACGGGTCGCGTGGCCGTACACCTCGTCGGGCTGCCACATGGGGGGATCGGCGGGCACGACGGTCACGTCCGGACGGTAGCGGTCCATCTGAGGGCCTAGGAAGAGCGCGATGTCGGGCCACAACTGCCAACCGCGCTCCACCACGATGGGGATGAGCTGGACCAGCAGGTGGTACACCAACTTGGCGTGGTCGGCGGTGGGCATCTCTCTCACCACGACCCGGCCGTCGATGACCTCGACCTTGTACCGGCCTTCCAGACGAGTGCCGAGATCGCGATAAAGCCCTTCCAATTCGAGGCCGTGGTCCAGGGCCGCGGCGTCTGCGCCGGGCTCCTCGTGCCCGGTGGCAGGCTCGTCCGGCCCGGTGCCGGATCGCGTGGCGGACTCGATGTCGGGCTCGGGATCGAGCCGCTGATCGACGGGTGACATCCGCCGCTCTCCTCTCTTCGGTGCGGTGGCGGGCTTGTCCAAGACCTTGACCATGAGGCCGTCATCCCCTCCAGGCGGGTTGCCGTAACGTGGTTTTGCTATCACGCAAAGTAATGGCAAAGGGTTGCGGCCTGCCCGGAAATCGTCAGATCTTCCTGACGAAATTCAGGCCGTCGGCGATGGAGGGCCAGGTGCTGTGTGGTCGAGCGGGGTGCCTCACCAGGCCTAGATCCCGGATGGTGAGATCGATGTGCCACATGGTGGGGAGTTGTGGCAGACTTCGGAACACCATGCTCTACGGTCTGCTCATTATCAGCAGGCGCGCCGGCTGACACAGGGACACCGCCGGCGCGCAGACCTCTCACGTCCGTGAGGGGTCTTTTTGTTTGGGCACGAACCTCCGCCCCGAGGATCCGCGCGCGGCGAAACGATCGCATCCGCGAAGGAGACGAGAAAACCATGGCTGACGACCGATTCCACGTCTATGACTCGACGCTGCGCGACGGCGCGCAACAGGAGGGGCTGTCCCTCACTGTCGCCGACAAGCTCGCCATCGCGCGCCATCTGGACGATCTGGGCGTCAGTTTCATCGAGGGGGGATGGCCGGGTGCCAACCCGAAGGACACCGAGTTCTTCCGGCGGGCTCGAACAGAGCTCGACCTGAAGCACGCGCAGCTCGCCGCGTTCGGCGCGACCCGCCGGGCCGGGGTGAAGGCGGCCGACGACCCCTTGGTCGCCGCGCTGCGCGAATCCGGCGCGCCGGTCGTGACTCTTGTCGCCAAGAGCCACGACCGGCACGTGGAGCTGGCCCTCCGCACGACGCTCAAGGAGAACCTCGCGATGATCCGCGACACGGTCTCCCACCTTCGCGCGGAGGGCCAGCGCGTCTTCCTGGACGCCGAGCACTTCTTCGACGGGTACAAGTCCAACTCGGCGTACGCGCTGGAGGTCCTGCGCACGGCCGCCGAGGCCGGGGCGTCCGTGATCGTCCTGTGCGACACCAACGGCGGCATGCTGCCGGACGAGCTGGCCGGCGTCGTCCACGAGGCGGCGGGGACGGGCGCGCGCATCGGCATCCACTGCCACGACGACACCGGTTGCGCCGTCGCCAACACGCTGGCCGCCGTCAAGGCCGGCGCCACGCACGTCCAGGGGTGCGCCAACGGGTACGGCGAGCGCTCCGGCAACGCCAACCTGTTCAGCGTCGTGGCGAACCTGCAGCTCAAGCGCGGGTTCGACCTGGTGCCCGAGCAGTCGCTCGCCGAGATGACCCGCATCGCGCACGCGATCAGCGAGGTCACCAACGTCACGCCGAACTCCCACCAGCCCTACGTCGGCGTCTCGGCGTTCGCCCACAAGGCCGGCCTGCACGCCAGCGCGATCAAGGTCGACCCGAACCTGTACCAGCACATCGACCCCGCCAAGGTCGGCAACGACATGCGCATGCTCGTCTCGGACATGGCCGGGCGGGCGTCGGTCGAGCTCAAGGGCAAGGCCCTCGGGTACGACCTCACCTCCGCGCAGTCCCGCGAACTGGTCGAGCGCGTCAAGGAGCTGGAGTCCCGGGGGCACACCTTCGAGGCCGCCGACGCGTCCTTCGAGCTGCTGCTGCGCGACACGGTCGCCGGCGAGCGCAGGCGGTACTTCGGCGTCGAATCCTGGCGCGTGATCGTCGAGCGGCGCCCCGGCGGCGACGTCGTCAGCGAGGCGACCGTCAAACTGCACGCCAAGGGCGAGCGCATCGTCGCGACCGGCGAGGGCAACGGCCCCGTCAACGCCCTGGACCGCGCGGTGCGGGTCGCGCTGGAGAAGCTGTACCCCGAGCTGGCCGAGGTCGAGCTGATCGACTTCAAGGTCCGCATCCTGGAGGGCACCCACGGCACGGACGCGATCACCCGCGTGCTCATCGCCTCCAGCGACGCGGCGGGCGAGTGGGCGACGGTCGGCGTCGGCGAGAACATCATCGAAGCGTCCTGGCAGGCCCTGGAGCAGGCCGTCACCTACGGCCTCCTGCGCGCGGGCTACGGCGCCGACCCGGCGACCACCTCTGTGGGCCACAACGCCTGACCAGGAACCTACGGCAAGGTACAGACCGTGCGAGGGGCGTGCCGGCTTCTCGCACGGTCAGGCGAGCATTACCCCGCATATCTGGCTATATCCGGTGGAGCGATCACCCGAGCGGGGACGCTAGGACAGGTTTCCCGAGGCGGCGCGGAAGGAGACCGTGCCGCCGGAGGTTGTGACCTTGACGCGGGTGCCCGCGCAGGTCACCTCGGGGTCGCCGGCGCCGGGGACGACGATGGTCAGCAGGGACCCGGCCGGCGGTGACACGACGACCGAGGCGGGCACCTTGCTCATGTAGGACGGGGAGATCCAGCCCTGGTACGGGTTCGTCCGGCCGCGCACCACCGACTGGCCGGAGACCGGCTTGCACGACGGCATCGCGACCTGCACGACCGTGGCCTTCCAGCCGGACTTGTCCTTCACCACGACGCGCCCGCCGCTCGTGGACACCGGGGTCAGCGCGGGGTCCAGGTGCCAGTAGCTCCGCGCCTTCGCGCCCGCGGGCACCGTGTCCAGTACGGCCATCACGTCGTCTCCGTGATTGACCAGCACGGACCGCGTGCGGGTCACGCCGTACGCCTTGTCGGCCAGCTTGTACGACTGCCGGTCGCCGCCGATCGACGAGCGCACCAGCGAGGTCGCCGTACGGCCGCGGAACGGCTTGCCGGCCACGACCGGCACGTTGTGCGCCTCCGGGGACATCGTCCAGTACCGGTACGCCGTCTGCTCGTAGGAGTGGAAGCCCGCCTCCACCAGCACGTCGCGGCCCTGCGCGTAGTAGGTCACGCCCATGTGGTCCTCGTGGCCGTGGAACTTCAGGCCCGGGCCGAAGCGGATCGAGTAGTACGCCGACTCGGGCTTGTCCCAGGCCGTGCGGCCGAAGACGTATCCGGCCCTGAACACCTGCACGGTCTTCTTCGGGTGCTCGTACCCCGACGGCTTGACGTCCGCGCCGCCGTCGCCGATCGGCACCATGAACCCGCTGGGCTCGGTGGCGTGGGTGATGTACCCGAGCAGCGACTCCCAGCGCTTCTGAATCTCGGCGGGGATCGCGCGGCCGCAGTCCTTGATCGCGTCCATGCCGACCTTGAGCCGCTCGTGCACGTAGATGCCGTAGCGCGGCGCCTGCTCCTGGAGCGCGCCCTGCGCGTCGATGTCGAGCTTCACCGACCCGATCATGCGGCGGATCGCGAGGTCGGCCCACTCCTTGTGCCCGGTGCGGCAGCCGATGCGCAGTAGGGCGATGTCCTGGTCCAGGCCGTGGTTGTGGCCCTTCTCGTACAGGGCCGGGTTCGCCAGCATGACGGCGTGGTCGGCGAGGCTGCCGGTGAGCCAGGACGCCGAGACGTGCCTGCTCAGGCAGACCAGGACGGGCGCGCGCAGCGCGATGGGGTGCTCGTCCCAGGCGTACTTGCTGGCGCGCGAGCTCCCCCGGGGGTTGCTCTCCACCCAGCTCTTGGTCAGCTCGGTGGCCCGGGTCAGCAGGCCCTGCTCGCCGGAGGTCTCGTAGTCGGCGACGAGCCGGCCGATCCAGCGCAGCGAGGAGAAGACCATGTCCCAGGAGCGGTTCTTGTACGGGCTCCAGTTCCAGTCGATCGTCTTGCCGATCTTGACCGGCGGGAGGTCGAGGAACTGCACCTGACCGGCCATGATGTCGGCCGAGGTCGGCGTGGCGGGAAGCCAGTCGCCCTGGCATTCGGCCGTGGTCCTCGCGGCCGCCTTCGTGGCCGAGGCGGCCCCTGTCGTACGGGCGTCGGAGGTTCCGGCGCCGGCCGGGGCGGCGAGGGAGAGCGCTCCACCGGCCAGGAGGAGAGTCGTGAGAATACCGAGGGCTCGTGTGCGGCGGCGCACGCCAGTTTCCTTCCTTGACCAGGGGTGGAGGCGGATCATGGTGTCCGAATCACACCGGTATGGTCAAGTGGCGCGCATCACTTCTGTCACATCGTTAACAACCGGATGCGTACGGCGGCCGTCCCGAGGCCGTAGGCGGGGCCTCTTAGGGGCGCGGGCGTCTCCCGAGAGGTACCGGGAGGACCAGCGGTCAGTTTCCGGCCTCAATGTCGGGCACGCTGGAGTCATGGCGAACACGAGCTCCCGTACGCTGCGGCTCCTCTCCCTCCTGCAGACCCACCGCTACTGGCCGGGAGCCGAACTCGCCGAGCGGCTGGAGATCTCCGTCCGCACCCTGCGCCGCGACGTCGACCGG
The DNA here is from genome assembly GCF_040653595.1 of Sphaerisporangium sp. NPDC051011. Lineage (NCBI taxonomy): Bacteria > Bacillati > Actinomycetota > Actinomycetes > Streptosporangiales > Streptosporangiaceae > Sphaerisporangium > Sphaerisporangium sp. NPDC051011. The sequence goes on from NZ_JBFAGG010000002.1 coordinate 194,144, forward strand.
CTGCGCGAACTGGGCTACCCCGTCGAGGCCCACCGCGGCGTCGACGGCGGCTACCAGCTCGCCGCGGGCGCCGCCCTGCCCCCGCTGGTGGTGGACGACGAGGAGGCCGTCGCCCTCGCCATCGGCCTGCGCGTGGCCGCCCAGGGAGCGGTCGCCGGCATCGAGGAGGCCTCTGTGCGCGCGCTCGCCAAGGTCGTGCAGGTCATGCCGCCCCGGCTGCGGCGCAGGATCGAGGCGCTGCGCGCGGCCACCCAGCCGACCGTCTGGGGCGCCGGCCCGACCGTCGACGCCGGGACGCTCACCACCGTGGCCCAGGCCTGCCGCGACGAGGAACAGCTGCGGTTCTCCTACACCGCGCGGGCGGGCGAGGTCACCGAGCGGTACGTCGAACCCCACAGGCTCGTCTCGCTCGGCCGCCGCTGGTACCTCGTGGCCTACGACCTCACCCGGCACGACTGGCGTAGCTTCCGGCTCGACCGCCTGAGCGAGCCGCGCGGCACGCGGGACCGCTTCCGGCCGCGCGAGCTGCCCGCCGAGGACGCCGCCGCGTTCGTCCGCGCGGGCATCGACACGATCGTCGCACCGGTGAGCGTCGAGGTGATCGTGCACGCGCCCGCCGGCGAGCTCCGCGGCCGGCTCGGGGAGTGGGCGACGATCGACGAGATCGACGCCACGCGGTGCCGCCTGCGGATGATCGCGGAGAACCTGGAGTGGCCGGTGTTCGCGCTGGGCGTCACTCGGGCCGACTTCGAAGTGGTACACCCGCCCGAGCTCACCGACCGGCTGGGCGAGTGGTCGGCCCGCTTCCTGCGCTCCACCGGGAGCACCGGGACCGGGAGCACCGGCGAGACCGCCTGAAACGGGCCCCGGTGCCGCGGCCGGGAAGATCCCCTGAATCCTGCACCGGCCGGTCGGCCCGGCGGGCCCAGGCGTGAATGTGGGCGCCCGCCGGGACGCGGCCCCGAGGGCAGTGCCTACGGCCGCGCCTCCGGCACGGCGTGTCCGGGGCGCACTTCAGGCGGCGTTCTTCCGTCGCGTCCCGAACCGTGCTCATGGCCGCGCCTCCGGCACGGCGGTTCGGGGCGCTCTTTTAGGCGGCGTTCTTCCGTCGTCACTCGGAAGGGGTTCGTTCCTCACCCCTTCCTCCCTCCTCCTCCAGAACACCGCCGCGCCCCGAACTGTCAGTCCTTCTTGCGCCCGGCCGACTGGACGACCTCGAACGTCCACAGCTCCGAGCCCGTCGCGGCCGGACCGCCCTGGCCGTGCCCGTGTCCCTGCCCGTGACCCTGCCCGTGACCCTGGCCCTGCGCGGCGGCCTCGGCGGCGGCGCGGGCGTGGCCCGCCTGGAAGGCCTCGCTCTGCTGCCAGCGCTGGAAGTCCTCCTCGCTGCGCCAGCGGGTGTACACCAGGTACCTGTCGGTGCCCTCGACCGGCCGCAGCAGCTCGAACCACTCGAACCCGTCCGACGACTCCACCATGCCCGCGCGGCCGCCGAACCGGCTCTCCAGCGCCTCCCGCATCTCGGCCGGAACCGACAGCACGTTGATCTTCACAACCGACATGACCACTCCCTCGCCGGACGGATCCATCCCTGGGGCGGCCGCGCGGCCGCCCCACTGAGCCCACCCTATGATCCGCCTCGTCCGCCCTCCCGACGGCCGGTCCGGCGGAGCGGCCGATGTGCTCGGGGGAGCGTGGCGGCACTAGCCTTGTGGGGTGCGTATCGCAAGGTTTTCCACAGGTGAAGGCGTCGCGTTCGGGGTGGTCGAAGGCGCTCAGGGTGAGGAGTTCATCTCCAGGGTCGACGGGCACCCGTTCGGCACGATCCAGTTCACCGGCGAGCGCTACCCGCTCCAGGAGGTGCGCCTCGTCGCGCCGATGCTCCCCAGCAAGGTCATCGCGGTCGGCAAGAACTACGCCGCGCACGCCCGCGAGATGGGCGGTGAGCCGCCGGCCGAGCCGCTGATCTTCGGCAAGCCGTCCACCTCGGTGATCGGCCACGGCGAGGCGATCGTCTACCCGCACAAGCTCTCCGAGCGCGTCGACTTCGAGGGCGAGCTGGCCGTGGTCATCGGCCGCCTCTGCCGCGAGGTGCCGGTCGAGCGCGCCCACGAGGTGATCTTCGGGTACACCTGCGCGAACGACGTCACCGCCCGCGACCTGCAGCGCAAGGACGGGCAGTGGACGCGCGCCAAGGGCTTCGACACGTTCTGCCCCCTCGGCCCGTGGATCCAGACCGAGCTCGACCCCGCCGACCTGGCGATCACCACGACCGTGAACGGCGATCTCAAGCAGAGCGGGCGCACGTCCCAGCTCCTCCACGACATCCCGAAGCTGATCGCCTACATCACCGACGTCATGACGCTGATCCCCGGCGACGTCATCCTCACCGGCACGCCGGAGGGGGTCGGCCCGCTGGAGGACGGCGACGAGGTGAGCGTGGGCATCGAAGGCATCGGCACTCTCACCAACCGGGTGGTTCCGCGTGACTGATCAGCAGGGCTCCGCCGAGCCCACGTTGCGGGTGCGATTCGCGCCCTCCCCGACCGGCATGTTCCACGTCGGCGGCGCCCGTTCCGCGCTGTTCAACTGGGCGCTCGCCGAGCAGTCGGGCGGCCGCTTCGTCCTGCGCATCGAGGACACCGACGCCGCCCGCAACCGGCCGGAGTGGACCGAGGGCATCATCTCGGCCCTGGCCTGGATCGGCGTCAACGGCGACTCGCCGCACTTCGAGGGGCCGTACTTCCAGTCCGCGTACGAGGAGCAGCACCGCGCCGCCGTCGCCAAGCTGGTCGCGGACGGCCGGGCGTACCACTGCTCCTGCACGCGCGAGGACGTGAAGGCGCGCACGGGCTCCGAGCACCAGGGGTACGACGGCTTCTGCCGCGACCGGGGGCTCGCCGAGGGAGCGGTGCGCTTCCGCACCCCCGACTCCGGCGTGACGATCGTCGACGACCTGGTGCGGGGCCGGGTGGAGTTCCCCAACCAGGCGATGGAGGACTTCGTCATCGCCCGCAGCGACGGCTCGCCGCTGTTCGTCCTGGCCAACGTCGTGGACGACATCGAGATGCGCATCACGCACGTCGTGCGCGCCGAGGAGCACCTGTCCAACACCCCGAAGCAGCAGATGCTCTGGGACGCGCTCGGCGTCGCGCCGCCCGTCTGGGCGCACGTCCCGGTCATCGTCAACGAGAAGCGGCAGAAGCTCTCCAAGCGCCGCGACAAGGTCGCGCTGGAGTCCTACCGCGACGAGGGCTACCTCGCCGAGGCGATGGTCAACTACCTCATGCTGCTGGGCTGGGGCCCGGGGGACGACCGCGAGATCATGCCCTGGTCCGAGATGGTGCCGCTGTTCAAGCTGGAGGACGTGAACCCGTCCCCGGCGTTCTTCGACGAGAAGAAGCTGCGGGCGTTCAACGGCGAGTACATCCGGGCGCTGCCGCTGGAGGTGTTCATCGGGCGGTGCGAGCCGTGGCTGGACCCGAGCTGGGGCCGGGAGACGTTCGCCAAGGTCGCCCCGTTGGCGCAGACCCGCATCGCGGTGCTCTCGGAGATCACGGCCAACGTCGACTTCCTGTTCCTGGACGAGCCGGTGTTCGACCCGGCGAGCTGGGCCAAGGCCATGAAGCCGGGCGCCGAGGAGATCCTCGCCGGCTACCTCGCGCGGCTGGAGACGGTCTCGTTCGACCCCGAGTCGCTGAAGACCGCCCTGGAGGAGGTCGGCGCCGAGCACGGGCTCAAGCTCGGCAAGGCGCAGGCCCCGGTGCGGGTGGCGATCACCGGGCGCTCGGTCGGCCTGCCGCTGTTCGAGTCGATCGAGGTGCTGGGCAGAGAGAAGTCCCTCGACCGGCTGCGCGCCGCCCTCCACCTGCTGCGCAGCGGGGCGACGCCGACCACGACGCCCGCCTGAGCGCGGTCTGAGGGCCGAGACACGGGACGGCGGCCGGGGAGTGGTTTCCGGGCCGCCGTCCGCCGTCTCAGAGACGCTCAGAGCAGGCCGCGGCGCTCCAGGAGCGGCTCGATGCGCGGGTCGCGCCCGCGGAAGGCGCGGAAGCCCGTCATCGGGTCCACGCTGCCGCCCTTGGACAGCAGCTCACGGCGGAAGGTGTCGCCGTTCTGCCGGGTGAGCCCGCCGTTCTCCTTGAACCACTCGACGGTGTCGGCGTCCAGGACCTCGCTCCAGATGTAGGAGTAGTAGCCGGCGCTGTACCCGCCCGACCAGATGTGGGCGAAATACGTGCTGCGGTAGCGCGGCGGCACCAGCGGAAGATCGATGTTCGCGTTGCGCAGGGCCTGCCGCTCGAACTCCAGGGCGTCGGCGGGCTTCTCGTCCAGCGTGTGCCACGCCCAGTCCAGCAGCGCCGCCGCGAGGTACTCCACGGTCCCGCGGCCCTGGTCGAACTTCTGCGACTCCAGCATCCGGTCGACGAGGTCCTGCGGCATGGGCTCGCCGGTCTCGTGGTGGCGCGCGTAGTTCGCCAGCACCTCCGGCCAGACCGCCCACATCTCGTTGACCTGCGAGGGGTACTCGACGAAGTCGCGCGGCACGGCCGTGCCGGAGAAGTACGGGAAGCCGACCTCGGAGAACAGCCCGTGCAGGGCGTGGCCGAACTCGTGGAACATCGTGTTGACCTGGTCCCACGTCAGCAGCGTCGGCTCGCCCTCCGGGGGCTTGACGATGTTGAGGTTGTTGACCACGACCGGCCGGGTGCCCTCCAGGGCCGACTGCTTGACCAGGCTGTTCATCCACGCGCCGCCCCGCTTGGAGGCGCGGGCGTAGTAGTCGCCGAGGAACAGGCCGAGCGCGGAGCCGTCCTCGTCGAAGACCTCGAAGACCCGCACGTCCGGGTGGTAGCCGACCAGGTCGGGCCGCTCGGCGAAGTCGAGGCCGTACAGCTTGTGGGCCGCGTAGAAGACGCCGTCGCGCAGGACGCGGTTCAGCTCGAAGTACGGCCGCATCAGGCGGCTGTCGACGGCGTAGCGGGCCTGGCGCACCTTCTCGGCGTAGAACGACCAGTCCCACGGCTCCAGGTCGAAGCCGGTCAGTTCGCGGAGCTGCTCGGCCTCCCTGCGGGCGTTGCTCACGGCGGCGGGGACCATCTTGCTGAGCATCTCGGTGACGGCCCGGGTGCTGGGCGCGGTCTGGTCGGCCACGACGTACTCGGCGTGGTTGCCGTAGCCGAGCAGGGCGGCCCGCTCGGCCCGTAGCTCGGCCAGGCGGAGCACGAGCGCGGCGTTGTCCCGGGCGCCCCGCTCGACGGACGCCTTGTGGATCCGCTCGCGCAGCTCGCGGTCGGTCAGCTCGGCCAGGACGGGCTGGAGGGTGGGAAGCGCGAGCGAGATGACGTACTTGCCGTCGAGGCCCCGGGCCTTGGCGGTCTCGGCCGCCGCCTTGATCGCGTCGTCGGACAGGCCGTCGAGCCGGGCCGCGTCGTCCACCTCGATGGCGGAGGCGTTCGTGTCGGCGAGCAGGTTCTGCTCGAACGTCGTCGAGAGGGTGGAGAGCTCCTCGTTCAGGCTTCTCAGCCGCTTCTGGTCCTCGGGGCCGAGCTCGGCGCCCGCCCGGACGAAGTCGGTGACGTACCGGTGGAGGAGCCACGCGCGTTCGGGGTCCAGGCCGTCGGCCGGGACCGCGCGGACCCGGGCGAAGAGCCGCGGGTTCAGGTGGATCGCGTCGCTGTGCTGGGTCAGCCGCGGGGTGATCTCCTTCTGGATCTCCTGGATCCCCGGGCTGGTGTCCGCGGAGGCGCGGTTGAAGAACACCGTGGTGACGCGGGTGAGGAGCTCCCCGGACCGTTCGAGCGCCTCGATCGTGTTCTCGAACGTCGGCGGGTCGGCGCTGGCCGCGATGGCCTCGACCTCAGCGAGCTGCTCGGCCATGCCGCGCTCGAACGCGGGCGCGTAGTGCTCCTCGCGGATCTCCGCGTACGGGGGCAGCCGGTACGGCAGGGCACTCTGGACGAAGAACGGGTTATCGGTCAACGCGCCTGCTCCTCACGTGGCAAATGTCTTCCCTGAAGGGTTACACAGCCTGGGCATGCTCGGTACCGCCGATTCGGGCGCCTGGAGACGTGAGGGCCGCGCGCGGCGGAGGGCGCCCGGGCGGCCGAACGACGGGCTCACCAGGAGGAATCCGGCGGTTCGGCAATCGTTTTGGTCTTGGCCCCCAAGCTGGGCTATTCTTTCGGAGTCGCGAGCGAGGCCCACGGCAAGTAGGGCCCGCGAGCAATGGGGTATGGGGTAATTGGCAGCCCGGCTGATTCTGGTTCAGCTAGTCTAGGTTCGAGTCCTGGTACCCCAGCGGTCATCCGCAACGACGCCTATGTCTCTCAGAGACATAGGCGTTTTCGTTTTCCGGTGATCCGGCCGAGCGGGTCGCCAGGTCATGACCATCGGTTTGGCCGTGCTCTCACGGGTGCGGTAGAGTTACGCCCGTTGCGAGGCGTCCGGAAGGGCGCCTCCCTCGGTTCGAGATCTCGGATCCAGAGATTTGGGTCCAGATACGCAGCGCGCGAGGTCCCGTCGTCTAGTGGCCTAGGACGCCGCCCTCTCAAGGCGGTAACGCCGGTTCGAATCCGGTCGGGACTACCACGCCGCGGTGTCGAGAGATCGAGATCAAGCAGGCCAGGCTCCGTCGTCTAGTGGCCTAGGACGCCGCCCTCTCAAGGCGGTAGCGCCGGTTCGAATCCGGTCGGGGCTACAAGGTCGAAAACCCTCGGAAACGCATTTCCGGGGGTTTTCGCGTTCCCGGGGTCCCGCCCACGGCGTTTCTGGGGTCCCGCTCACGGCCGCGGCCTGGGAGGCGTCCCCCAGGCCGCGTGAACGGCGCGCCCGGCGGCTAATCGGCCTGCCCGGAGCGCGAGCGCGCCTTGAACAGCGCCCGCTTGGCCGCCTTGGCGACCTGCCGGTCGGGGTGGGCCTCGCCGATCGCCTCCAGCAGCTCCTCGACGTGCGGGTGCGGCACCTTCCAGATGACTTCCAGCAGATTGCCCAGCACGGGCGCCGGCCCGATGTCGTGCAGGCTGCTGACGAACTCCGGCGTGCCGAGGCCCGCCGAGATCGTCCACATGTCGAGGATCAGCCAGTGGGTGTCGCTCTGGCTCGGCTCGGGCGCGCCGACGACGCCGAGCTGGGCGAGGTGCGTCGCGGCGTACGGGCGCAGCGAGGCCTCCTTGAGCGCCTCCTGCCAGGCGGGGACGGCGACGGGCCCGAGCGAGCCGACCAGGCTGGCCGCCTGCACGCGGATCAGTGCGTCGGCCTCGTCCTCGGCGGCGGCGGCGAGGAGCTCCTCGGCGGCCGTGGCGGGGTCGCGCAGCTTCATCCAGGCGGCGAACTCGGCGTCGGCTTCCTCCTCGGGCAGGTCGGCGCTGAGCGACAGCAGGTCGAGAGCGGTCATCGCGTCGATCGCGGGGCGCGCGTCCACCTCGATGTCGTCGTCGTCCAGCAGGTGGACCACGCCCTCGGTGCCGAGCGGCGTCAGGCGCACGCGCCCGGCGTCTGCGGTGACCATGCCGTAGCCGGTGAGCCACTCGACGACGGAGGCCAGCGGGTCGCCCGCCTCGGCCCAGGCGGTGGCGCCGAGGTCGTCGAACTCGGCGGCGGCCTCGGAGAGCTCCTCGGTGAGCTCGCCGAGCGGACGCTCGCCGCCGGCCAGCAGCAGGCGGACCAGCAGCGCGCGGGTGAGCCCGGACAGCGCGAGCGTCAGATCGTCGTCGTCCAGCTCGGGGTCGCCGTAGTCGACGGAGTGGAGCCCGAGCATCCAGGCGTCCAGGACGTCCTCGTCGTTCTCGAACGGCCACGCCGCGGTGTCCTCGTCGACGCTGACGGTGTCCTCGCCGTCGGGGGTGAGGAACTCCAGGTCGACCGCGAGGTTCCACAGGTTCCACAGCGCGGGGACGGCCTGGGCCAGCGGGCGTTCGGCGGGCTCGGGCAGGCCGACGATGGCGAGCGCCTCGCAGATCTCGTCGTCGCTCAGCAGCGTCTCTTCGCCGACCTTGCGCGCGGTGCCCACCCAGGCGGCCAGATCGCGGGCCTTGGAGATGAGCGGGACGGCGCGGGCCTCGTCGGCCAGCTGGGCGTCGGGGCGCAGGCGGATGGTCGGCAGGTCGGCGAGCTCGTCGGCGAAGGGCTCGAAGTCGCCGAGGCCCTCGACCTCCTCCTCGTCGAGATCTTCGTCCTCGTCTTCTTCGTCCCACTCGCGCTCGCCGATGACCTCCTCCATGGCCTCGACGAAGTCGTCCTCGATCGCGTCGAGCCCGTCGAGCAGGTCGTCGAGGTCGTCCGAGTCCTTGGCCAGCCGGCCGGTCTCGGACAGGAAGGTGAGATAGGCGCGGACTGCCGGGATCATGCCGTCTGCCGCCGTGTCGGGATCCTCCACGACCTGCGGCATGCGCTCCACCAGGACCGGGCGAAGGTCGCCGCGTTTCCACAGGTGGACGTCGTCGCGGGCGATCAGGCGGTGCCAGAGAGCGGCCGGTCCCACCATGTCGGGATCACTGTCCGGTGCGTGTTGGGGTGCCCAGAGAATGAACTCTTGAAGGAGGGGGCGCAGCTCCGATGCGGCTGCCTCGATGCGATCTGTCACTCCGCCAGGCTAGTGCTTGGCGGCGGCCGTCTCTAATCAGTTGGCCCTGCTTCCGGACTCAATCGGCGAGCGGGTCGCCGACCGGCCCGTACTGCCCTCTGCCCTGCGCGAACAGCGGGTCAGTTGGCCCGGCGCATCGCCTCGGTGATGCGCTCGGCGGCGGCCACGACGGGGGCGGCGTGGATGCGGCCGGGGGTGCGCGTGAGGCGCTCGATCGGGCCGGAGACGGAGACCGCGGCGATCACCTTGCCGCCCGCGCCGCGGATCGGCGCCGAGACGCTGGCGACGCCCTGCTCGCGCTCGCCGATGCTGTGCGCCCAGCTGCGCCGGCGCACGCTGGCCAGCGTGGCGGCGGTGAACTTGGCGCCGCGCAGGCCGCGGTGGAGGCGGTCGGGCTCCTCCCAGGCCAGCAGCACCTGGGCGGCGGACCCGGCGGTCATCGGCAGGGCCGTGCCCACGGGGACGGTGTCGCGCAGGCCGCTCGCGCGCTCGGCGGCGGCCACGCACACGCGCTCGTCGCCCTGCCTGCGGTAGAGCTGGGCGCTCTCGCCGGTCTGGTCGCGAAGCTGGGTGAGGACGGGGGAGGCGACGGCGAGCAGGCGGTCCTCGCCGGCGGCGGCGGACAGCTCGGAGAGCCGGGGGCCGAGGATGAAGCGGCCCTGCGTGTCACGGGAGACGATGCGGTGGTGCTCCAGGGCGACGGCGAGACGGTGGGCGGTGGGGCGGGCCAGCCCGGTGGCCTGGACGAGTTGTGCCAGGGACGCGGGGCCCGCTTCAAGGGCGTTGAGCACGAGCACGGCCTTGTCGAGTACGCCGACTCCGCTAGAGTTGTCCATACCCCGATACTGCCGTCTCGCTATCCGAGATGCAACTGGGTATCTACGCGAACGATCGGTAGGCTGTCCATATCCCGAAATTTCCGTCTTATTTTCTGAGACGTGCCGGGGGCCTGAAACGCAAGGAGGCGTTCACGACATGGGTCGCACACTGGCCGAAAAGGTATGGGAGCGGCACGTCGTCCGGCGTGCCGACGGCGAGCCGGACCTGCTCTACATCGACCTCCACCTCATCCACGAGGTGACCAGCCCGCAGGCGTTCGACGGCCTGCGCATGGCGGGGCGCAAGGTGCGCCGTCCCGAGCTGACCATCGCCACCGAGGACCACAACGTGCCGACCGTCCTCGGCCCCATCGCCGACCCCGTGTCCAAGGCCCAGGTCGATACCCTGCGCAAGAACGCCGCCGAGTTCGGCATCCGGCTGCACCCCATGGGCGACGCCGGGCAGGGCGTGGTGCACATCATCGGCCCGCAGTTCGGCCTCACCCAGCCGGGCATGGCGATCGTCTGCGGCGACTCGCACACCTCCACCCACGGCGCGTTCGGCGGCATCGCGTTCGGCATCGGCACCTCCGAGGTCGAGCACGTGCTCGCCACCCAGACGCTGCCCGCGTACCGGCCGAAGACGATGGCCATCGAGGTCTCGGGCGAGCTGCCCTACGGCGTCACCGCCAAGGACCTGATCCTCGCCATCATCGCCAAGATCGGCACCGGCGGCGGCCAGGGCCACATCATCGAGTACCGCGGCGAGGCCGTCCGCAAGCTCTCCATGGAGGGCCGCATGACGGTGTGCAACATGTCGATCGAGGCCGGCGCCCGGGCGGGCATGATCGCCCCGGACGAGACCACCCTCGCCTACCTCAAGGGCCGGGCCCACGCGCCGTCCGGCGAGGCCTGGGACGCCGCGGTCGAGTACTGGAAGTCGCTGCGCACCGACGACGACGCCGTCTTCGACACGGTCGTCGAGATCGACGCCTCGACGCTCTCGCCGTTCGTCACCTGGGGCACCAACCCGGGGCAGGGCGCGCCGCTGAACACCGCGATCCCCGCGCCCGAGGAGACCTCGGACCCCGCCGCCGCCCGCCGCGCGCTCGACTACATGGCCCTGACACCCGGCACGCCGCTGAGCCAGGTCCAGGTCGACACCGTCTTCGTCGGCTCCTGCACCAACGGCCGGCTGGAGGACCTGCGCGCCGCCGCCGAGATCCTGCGCGGACGCAAGGTCACCACGCGCACGCTGATCGTCCCCGGGTCCATGCAGGTCAAGGCGGAGGCCGAGGCCGAGGGGCTGCACGAGGTGTTCCAGGCCGCGGGCGCCGAGTGGCGCCAGGCCGGCTGCTCGATGTGCCTCGGCATGAACCCCGACACCCTCGCGCCGGGCGAGCGCAGCGCCTCCACCTCCAACCGCAACTTCGAGGGCCGTCAGGGCAAGGGCGGGCGCACGCATCTGGTGTCCCCGGCGGTCGCCGCCGCCACCGCCGTGACCGGCCGTCTCACCGCGCCCGCCGACCTGTAAGGAGCCAGGACAGATGGAAGCCTTCACCACCCACACCGGCCGGGCCGTGCCGCTGCGCCGCAGCAACGTGGACACCGACCAGATCATCCCGGCGGTCTGGCTCAAGCAGGTCAGCCGTACCGGCTTCGAGAAGGGCCTGTTCGCCGCCTGGCGCGAGGACCCGGAGTTCGTCCTCAACGACGCGGCCTACGCGGGCGCCTCGATCCTGGTGACCGGGCCCGACTTCGGCACCGGCTCCTCGCGTGAGCACGCCGTCTGGGCGCTCCAGCAGTACGGCTTCCGCGCCGTCATCGCGGCGCGCTTCGGCGACATCTTCCGCAACAACTCCACCAAGATGGGGCTGCTGCCGATCGTCCTGCCCGCCGAGACGGTCGAGGCCCTGCAGAACGCCGTCGAGGCCGACACGTCCATCGAGGTCACCGTCGACCTGGTCGAACGTCAGGTCCGCTGGGGCGGCGAGGTCGCCGGGTTCGAGATCGACGACTACACCCGCTGGCGCCTGCTCGAAGGGCTCGACGACATCGGCCTGACCCTGACGCACGCGGATGACATAACGGAGTACGAGAATGGTCGGCAGCCATGGCTGCCGACGACCGTTTGACAGATGCCGCGACGCCCGGGACCGCCGGGCCGCACACGAGAGCCTCGCAGGCCGAGAGCCGCGAGGACATGCTGGCGCGGCGGCTGCGCGACGCCTATCGTCGCGTGGCCGCCGCACGCCTTCCCCCGGACGAGAAGCAGCGGATCGCGCGCCGTTTCGTGGCGATCTGTGACCTCGCCAAGCGAGACGTCGATCACGCCTGCACGCGCCTGGACGACTTCCTGGCCGCTCTGGAAGCAGAATCCGACACGCCGAGTAGCCGAAACATCGCCGGATGTGATTGAGTCCTAGCCCTGTGTACCTTAATTTCAAGCGGGTAAGGGGTTTCTGACCGCTGACTGGTGGGCGCGTGCCGGAACCCCGCGCTTGGCCACACCGGGTGAGATCGGCCGCGGGCCGTCGGCCCCGGCGCTCATCCTCAGACAGCGGTAACCAGGGGGAACAACCGAGATGAACAAGCGAGAACTCGTGGACGCGATCGTTGATCGGGTCGGCGACAGGAAGACGGCCACCGAGGCCGTGAACGCGATAATCGAGGCGATCCAGCACGCTGTCGCGAACGGGGAGAAGGTCTCGATCACCGGGTTCGGTGCTTTCGAGATGGCTCACAAGCCCGCCCGCCAGGCAAGGAACCCTTCGACCGGCGAGCCCATCAAGGTGTCCGAGAGCTGGGGGCCCAAGTTCAGGGCCGGTGCCGACTTCAAGGAACAGGTCAACGCGGCCGGCAAGAAGGCCGCCAAGAAGAAGTGACGACCGTCTGACGACGATCGACCGGCGCCCGGGGCCACCACAGGTCCCGGGCGTCCGTATGCCTGGGCGTGTCCGCCCCGTCGGACACGAGCGGTGCGCTAGTCCGGCAGCGGGAACGTGGACAGGGTGATCGCGGTGATGACGGCGCCCTCGACGCGGATGTTCACGCGCTGGCCGGAGCGCAGCAGGCGCAGGGGACCGGCGTCGAAGGCGGGGGCGTCGAACGGCAGCTCGGTGCCGTCGTCGAGGAACACCGACCCCGACCGGGTCCGCTGGTCGAAGGTCCGCACCGTCGCCTGCACGCGCGCCAGTCTACAGCGGCGCCGTCCGGTGGGCCGGGGACGGCGCCTTCCGCTCAGGCGTCCTTCGACTCAGGCGTCCTTCGGCTCGATGTAGGAGGCCAGGCCCCGGACGATGATGTCGAGGCCGACCTCGAACCGCTCGTCGTTGGTCTCCTCGAACATCATGCTCGACAGGGCCAGCAGGTGGGGGAAGCGCTCGGGCGGCAGCGCGTCGAAGTACCCCTTGATCGTCTCGCGCATCTCGTCCCAGGAGCCGGCGTCGGTGTTGCGGCGGCGTTCCTCCCACATCGCCTCGGCGTAGGCGAACCCGTCGATGAAGGTGGACAGCATGTCGCCCGCGGCGGCGGCGACGGGGTCGGGCAGCCCGGCCCCGCGGAACAGGGCCATCATGCGCTCGACCTGGGGGAGCAGCTCGGGGAGGAACGGGATCTGGGCCATGGAGATGCGGGCCATGTCGCGGTGTTCCAGCAGGCGGGCGCGGCCGAACCGCGCGAAGTCCTTGACCTGCTCCTGCCAGCGCTCCGGATCGGGCTCGGGCAGCTCCCATGAGTCGAACAGCCGCATGTACATGAGCTGGAACAGGTCGTTCTTGCCGGCCACGTGCGCGTAGAGCGCCGAGACGGCGACGCCGAGCTCGCCGGCGACCTGCCGCATGCTCAGCCTGTCGTACCCCTCGCGGTCCAGGACGGTGAACGCGGCGTCGACGATGCGCTCGCGGGTGAGCGGGACGCGGACCTGCGCCGGCCGCCTGCGCGACCGCTCCCAGGGGGGCGCGGGCACGGCGTCGTCGCTGTCCTGTCCTGTCATGCGTAACCCCCGCCTTCAGGCGTTCTCGCGTGGATCCCGAGCAGTCTAGTCGGCCTGGAGAACACCGCTCGTCTGAGCAGAACACCACTCTGCTTCGCGATATATCTTGTCTTTGCCGCACTTGCGACATATCTTGAGGACGTCTCACTGCACGACGAACGCAGTTCAATGATAGAACAGCGCTCGCTTCTGCTGAACACTGTTCTGCCCCTGGTGGGCGGCCGGAGGAACCGCAATGACATCGCTCGAAATCCCCCTGAAACAGTCGCCGACCGTGGCGACGCCCTATCGGTGGCGCTGGGCGGCGCTCTTCGTGATCCTCGCCGCCGAGATCATGGACCTGCTGGACGCGATGGTCACCAACATCGCCTCTCCCGCGATCCGCGCCGAACTCGGCGGCAGCGCCGCCGTCATCCAATGGCTCGGCGCCGGCTACACCTTGTCGATGGCCGTGGGCCTCATCACGGGCGGCCGGTTGGGCGACATCTTCGGGCGTAAGAGGATGTTCGTCATCGGAGCCGTGGGCTTCACCGTGGGCTCGCTGCTGTGCGCCGTCGCACAGGGGCCCGAGGTGCTGATCGCCGCCCGCGTGGTCCAGGGCCTGTTCGGCGCGGTCATGCTGCCGCAGGGCCTCGGCATGATCAGGGAGATGTTCCCGCCCGCCGAGACACAGAAGGCGTTCGGCCTGTTCGGGCCGATCATGGGCCTGTCCACCGTGGCCGGCCCCATCCTGGCCGGATGGCTCGTGGACGCGGACTTCTTCGGAACCGGCTGGCGCATGATCTTCCTGATCAACCTGCCCCTCGGTCTCGCCGCCGTCCTCGCCGGAATGCGGTTCCTGCCCGAGTCGCGCTCCCCGCACCCGCTGAAGCTCGACGTCCCCGGCGTCGTCCTCGTCTCGGTGGCCGGCTTCCTGATCATCTTCCCGCTGGTCCAGGGCCGCGAGCACGACTGGCCGCTCTGGTCCTTCCTGATGATCGCCGCCGCCGTGCTGGTCTTCGTGGGCTTCGGCTGGTTCGAGGGGCGCAAGAGCGCCAAGGGCGGCGACCCGCTCGTCGTTCCCAGCCTGTTCCGCAAGCGCGCGTTCACCGGAGGCCTGGTCACCGGCCTGGTCTTCTTCTCCGGCATGGTCGGCTTCTCGCTGGTATTCAACCTGTACGTGCAGATCGGGCTCGGCTACTCGCCGCTGAAGGCCGGCCTGTCGATGGTGCCGTGGTCGATCGGCATGGTGATCGGCTTCGGCTTCGCCCAGCCCCTGCAGAAGTACGGGCGCAAGCTGCTGCACGGCGGCACGCTGCTCATGGCGGCCGGCGTGCTGGCCGTCATCCTCACGCTGAACCTCGCCGGCATCGGCGTGAACCCCTGGCAGCTCAGCCCCGCCCTGCTCGTGACCGGCACCGGCATGGGCCTGCTCATGGCGCCCTTCTTCGACATCGTGCTCGCCGGTGTCGAGCCCCACGAGAACGGCTCGGCCTCGGGCACCCTGACCGCGGTCCAGCAGCTCGGCAGCGCCTTCGGCGTGGCGCTGCTCGGCACGCTGTTCTTCGGCATGCTCGGCACGAGCGTCGCCTCGGCCGCCGATGACGTCACGCCCAAGCTGCGCGCCGAGCTGGCCGCCGTCCAGGTCACCGGCCCGGCGCAGGATCGCGTCGTCGAGGGCCTGCGCGCCTGCGGCCACGACCGCGCGGTCGCCAAGGACTCCGAGGCGGTGCCCGCGTCCTGTGCCCGGCTGGAGGCCGACGCCCGCGCCGCCGTCACCTCGCCGCAGGCAGGCGCCGCCGTCCAGAAGGCGCTCGCGTCCGCCGGGGCCGAGGCGGGCAAGACCGGTTTCAGTGAGGTGATGAAGACGATCCTCTGGGTCGTGGACGGCATGCTGGCGTTGACGTTCCTCGTCGCCTTCCTGCTGCCCAAGCACGCCCGCGAGGGCGAGGCCGCCGGGCACTGACCGGGGCGAACGCCCGTGGCGCCGGACACGGGGGCCGTCACGGGGCCACCGAGGGGGTCCTCCTACGCGGAGGGCCCCCTCATCGTCGTCACCACCTCGGCGGTGTACCGGCCGACGCCGAGGGCCAGCGCCTCCTCCAGGTCGGACGGCGTGTCGACGTCGCGCCGCACCGAGGGGACGCCGTCGGGCGTCAGCTCCTTGGCGCCGCTCCCGAGGTGCCTGGCCCGGGACTCGCCGCCGAAGCGCGGCCGGAACGGCACGCCGGGCCGCACGCCGTAGAACGTCGTGCCGATCTCGGCGGCGTCGGGCAGGAACGCCTGGTCGAAGTCGGTGGCGCAGTCGAGCACGACGCTCAGCTCCGCGGGCCGCAGCGCCGGCAGGTCGGCCTGGAGCGCGCCGACCGGCCCCCCGGGCGCCAGCCGCACGGCCTCGGCGCCGCCGGCCCGCAGCGCCGCGTTGAGCCCGGCCTCCGGGTCGGGGACGACGTGCGCGCCGATCGCGGCCAGGGCCTCGGCGGGCACCGGGTCGCCGGTGACGACGATGACGCGGGCGACGTCCGGGCAGGCCAGCGCGGCCGACACCGTGTCGCAGGCGATGGCCACGGCGAGCGCCGCGCGGTGGGGCCCCGCGTGCGCCGCCAGGCGTGTCTTGGCGGCGATCAGAGTCTTCACCGGGACCACGATGGTCCAGTGAGGTTTCGTGCCGTGTCCGCTACGTCCGCTGCCGTGACTGTGCCGACCGTCTGCCGAACCGTCTGCCGAACCGTCTGCCGTACGCATAGCCTTAGCATCCCGCCTCGACATCTCGTGGAGCCAACCGGGAGACTGATGGCGCACAGGCATGACTGGAGGAGTCAATTGAGCCGCCCCGGACGCCCGCCCATCTTCTGGGAAGCCCTCGTCACGGTGATCGTCAAGTCGGTGTTGCTGCTCTTCACGAAAAGGGACTGGCGCGGCCGCGCCAACGTGCCACGCACCGGCGGCGTCATCATCGCGGCGAACCACCTGTCGTGGACGGACCCGCTGCTGCTCGCCCACTTCACGTACAACAACGGCCGCTGGCCGGTCTACCTGGCCAAATCCGGGGTCTTCGACATCCCTCTGATCGGCAAGGTCGTGCGCGCCTGCAGGCAGATCCCGGTGTTCCGGGGCAGCACCGACGCCGCGCGCTCGCTGAAGCACGCCGAGGAGGCCCTCAAGGAGGGCTCGTGCGTGATCTTCTACCCCGAGGGGACGATCACCCGCGATCCCGACTACTGGCCGATGGCGTTCAAGACCGGCGTGGCGCGGCTGGCGCTGGCCACCGGCGCGCCGGTGATCCCCGTCGCGCACTGGGGCGCCCAGGAACTGCTGCCGTACGGCCAGAAGAAGCCACGGCTGTTCCCCCGCAAGACCTTCCGCGTGATCGCCGGCCCGCCGGTCGACCTCTCGAAGTACCAGGGTCTGCCGATGCGCGGCCAGGTGCTGAAGGACGCGACCGCCGACATCATGGCCGACGTCGTCGGCCTGCTCTCCGACCTGCGCGGCGAGAAGGCACCGGACACTCCCTTCGACGAGTCCGAGAGCCGCGCCGGGTGACGCCGTCGGCCGTCCGCCGGAGCGCCGGGCTGGGCGTACGGTGAGTAGATGACCAAGGCCGTCGTTTTCGGAACAGGCTCGTGGGGGACGACCTTCGCGATGATCTTGGCGGAGGCCGGCACCTCCACGACGCTCTGGGGACGGCGCGCCGAGGTGGTGGAGGCCATCGCCCGCAGGCACGAGAACCCCGAGTACCTGCCCGGGGTCGCCCTGCCCTCGTCGCTGCGCGCCACCACCGACCCCGCCGAGGCGATGGAGGGGGCCGACTTCGTCGTCCTCGCCGTCCCCTCGCAGACCCTGCGCGGCAACCTCGCCGCCTGGCGCCCGCACATCCCGGACCACTCCGTGCTGGTGAGCCTGATGAAGGGCATCGAGCTGCGCACGTCCAAGCGCATGAGCGAGGTGATCTGCGAGGTCGCGGGCGTGCCCGAGGAGCGGGTCGCGGTCGTGTCGGGGCCGAACCTGGTCGGCGAGCTGATCCGCCGCGAGCCGGCCGCCGCCGTGGTCGCCGGCGTGGACGAGAAGGTCACCGCGCGGCTGCAGGAGGCCTGCCACCTGCCGTGGTTCCGCGCCTACACCAACGCCGACGTCGTCGGGGTGGAGCTCGGCGGCGCGGTCAAGAACGTCATCGCGCTCGCCGTGGGCGTGGCGGCGGGCATGGGCCTCGGCGACAACGTCAAGGCCACGCTGATGACGCGCGGCCTCGCCGAGATCGCCCGGCTGGGCGCGGTGCTCGGGGCCGACCAGCACACCTTCGCCGGGCTCGCCGGCATGGGGGACCTCGTCGCGACCTGCACGTCCCCATTGTCGAGAAACCGCACCTTCGGGGAGAATCTTGGCAGGGGCATGACCCTCGCCGAGACCATCGCCGCCACCAGGCAGACGGCGGAGGGGGTCAAGTCCTGCGAGTCGGTTCTCGACCTGGCCAGGAAGCACGATGTCGAGATGCCCATCACGGAGGTGGTGGTCGGCGTCGTCCACGACGGAATGACCCCCAGCGAGGCCGCGATGCTGCTCATGTCGCGGACTCCCAAGCCGGAACGGTACGGCGTGTGACCCCTTCCCGACGCATGCGCAGGAGACTCGGCGAGAACACCCGCGCGATCCACCTGCCCCCCGCGCCCACCCCCCGCCAGCTCCCGATCGGGCTGCCCGTGTGGCGCAGCGCGTCCTGGAGCTTCGAGAACTCGGCCGAGTACGCCGACGTGCTGGGCGAGCGGGCGCCCGGCTTCGCCTACAGCAGGATCGACAACCCCACGGTGGCCGCGTTCGCCTCGGGCGTGGCCTCGCTGGAGGGCGCGGCGGCGCCCGAGGAGGTCGCCGGGCAGGCGTTCGCGTCGGGCATGGCGGCCGTGAACGCCGTGCTGCTGGCCTTCCTGCGCTCCGGTTCCCACGTCGTCGCCCCCGCACCGGTGTACGGTGGCACGTACTCGCTGCTGACGAACGTGCTGGCGCGTTTCGGCGTGTCGGTGGACTTCGTGGACTACTCCGACCTGCGCCGCGTGCACGCCGCCGTGAAGACCAGCACCAAGATCATATACGCGGAGACGCTGACCAACCCGACGATGGCCGTCGCCGACATCCGGGGCCTCTACCGCATCGCCCGGGACGCGGGCGCGCTGCTGGTGGTCGACTCGACGCTGGCCACGCCCGTGGTCTGCCGTCCCCTGGAGCACGGCGCCGACCTGGTGCTCCACTCCGCGACCAAGTACCTCGGCGGGCACGACGACTGCACGGGCGGGGCCGTGGTGGGCCGTCCCGACCTGATCGGCAAGGTCCGTGAGGTCCGCATCGACACCGGGTCCACCTTGTCCCCGGACGAGGCCTTCCTGCTGCGCCGCAGCCTGGAGACTCTGCCGCTGCGCGTGCGCCGCATGTGCGCGACCGCGATGGTCTTCGCCGCGGCCGTGGCCAAGCACCCGGCCGTCCGCCGCGTGGACTACCCCGGCCTGCCCTCCCATCCCGGCCAC
Source organism: Sphaerisporangium sp. NPDC051011 (assembly GCF_040653595.1). Classification (NCBI taxonomy): domain Bacteria; kingdom Bacillati; phylum Actinomycetota; class Actinomycetes; order Streptosporangiales; family Streptosporangiaceae; genus Sphaerisporangium; species Sphaerisporangium sp. NPDC051011. The sequence continues at coordinate 213,032 of NZ_JBFAGG010000002.1, forward strand.
CAGCTCGCCCGCCAGCTCTTCGACGCGGGCCCCGAGGGCACGCGGTTCGGCGCGTCGGTCACCGTCACCCCGCACGGCGGGTACGAGGCGGGGGTCATGCTGGCGGACACGCTCCGGCTCGCGCTCATCGCGACCTCCATCGGCGGCACGCGGACCAAGGTGGCCCACGTCGCCTCCACCACCCGCGGCAGGCTCGACGAGGCCGGGCTCACCGCGTCCGGGGTGGACGCGGGCGCCGTGCGCTTCTCCGTCGGCCTCGAGGACGCCGAGGACCTGATCGCGGACGTCACCGACGCCCTCGACGCGCTGCGCTCGAACGCCGCCACGCGTACCTGACAAGCGGTGACGACAGGGGCGCAAGGTAGATTCGGGAATCATGAACCACCAGCAGCCATCCCGGCCGCGCGTGCGCGTGGCGGTCGTCTTCGGCGGTCGCAACTCCGAGCACGCGGTGTCCCTCATGGGCGCCGGCAGCGTCCTCGACGCCATCGACCGGTCCAAGTACGACGTCGTGCCCATCGGCATCGCCCCGGACGGCCGGTGGGTGCTGGCCTCGGAGGACCAGAGCTTCGCGATCGAGGGCGGCGAACTGCCCTCGGTCGACGGCGGCGGCACGGCCCTCGCGCTGCCGTCGGGCACCGGGCAACTCGTGACGCTCGACCCGGGACGGATCCCGGGCTCGCTCGGCGAGGTCGACGTCGTCTTCCCGATGCTGCACGGCGCGTACGGCGAGGACGGCACCATCCAGGGCCTGCTGGAGATGGCCGGCGTCCGCTACGTCGGCTCGGGCGTGCTGGCGAGCGCGGTCGGCATGGACAAGGCGTACATGAAGACGCTGCTGGCCGCCGCCGGGCTCCCCGTCGGGCCGTACGTCGTGGTGCGCGACCGCGACTGGCGGCTGGACCGCGACCGTGTCCTCAAGGACGTCGAGGACCTCGGCTGGCCGGTGTTCGTCAAGCCGTCCCGCGCCGGGTCCAGCCAGGGCATCTCGCGGGCCGGGGACGCCGGCGAGCTGGAGCGGGCGGTCGAGTACGCGCGCGAGCACGACCCGAAGGTGCTGGTGGAGGCCGCGATCGTCGGGCGCGAGATCGAGTGCGCCGTCCTGGAGTCCCTGGGGGACGAGCCGCCCGCCGCGAGCCTGCCCGGCGAGGTGCTGGTCAACGAGAACCACGAGTTCTTCGATTTCTCGGCCAAGTACATCGGGTCGGACATGTCGCTCGCGGTGCCCGCCGACATCCCGGCGGCGGCGAGCGAGGAGCTGCGGCAGATGGCCGTCCGGGCCTTCGAGGCTCTCGGCTGCGAGGGGCTGTCCCGCGTCGACTTCTTCTACACCCCGGACGGGCGGCTGATCGTCAACGAGATCAACACGATGCCCGGGTTCACGGCGGTGTCTGTGGCCCCGCAGTTGTGGGCGGCCTCCGGCGTGTCGTACCCCGAGCTGGTCGACCGGCTGATCCGGCTGGCGCTCGACCGGCCCGCGGGCCTGCGGTGACGCTCGGACGGCCGGCTCACCGGCGGCTCCTCGTGCGAGGCGGACGCAGGTGGGGTGGGCTCAGGTGGGCGGCTCAGGTGGGTGGTGAGCCCGTGCCGGCGGGCGGGAAGGCCGTCTTGACCGGGGAGGCCAGGTCGAGCAGCACCACCGCCGCCTGGTGCGCCCGGGAGATCGTCACCTCGACGTAGCCGCGGGGGGAGATGGCGGTGAACAGCGACGGCCTGACCGGGTCGGCGAACCACGGCACGCCGTCGATCTCGGGGATCTGCTGCATCGGGTCCATCGCGGCGGGCCGCGGGACGCCGCAGCGGAGCGCGATCTCCCCCGAGCCCCACACCGCGACGTACGGCGAGGCGGGCTCGGACGGGACGCGCTCCGCGCCGTCCAGAGTGGAGGGGAGGCCTTTCACCATGGCGGCGCAGGCCACGGCCGTCTCCCCCTCGGGAGCCGGAGGGTCGACCCGGACGGCTCCGCCGCACCCCGCCAGCAGCCCCGTCAGCAGCAGAGCCAGGGCCGCGACGGCGGCGACGGCTCGTACCACGGTCACCCCCGGATGAAGTCGCTCAGATATGGACGATCGGACAGGTAAGAGTACGCGTGATTCCCTCGACCGCCTGAATCTGGGCGACCACGAGCTTGCCGAGTTCGTCCACGTTGTTGGCCTCGGCGCGGACGATCACATCGTATGGGCCGGTGACGTCCTCCGCCTGGGTCACACCCTGGATCACCTTGATCGCCCCCGCGACCTCGGCGGCCTTGCCAACTTCTGTCTGGATAAGGATGTAAGCGTGCACCATCACGTCCTCCCGGCGGGGGCGAAGCTCGCTGCTGTCTATCGTGTCAATGCCGTATCTAGATCAGTGCCGACTCGCCACCGTACATGGAACACACCTGGAGGTGTGCTATCACAGTCGCAGATCTTGGTGAATTCGGGATCATTGCACGTATTGTCGGACGCTTGCCTCAATTTCCGGCGGTATTGCTCGGTCCCGGCGATGACGCCGCGGTCGTTCGTGCTCCCGATGGGCGCATGGTCGTGACGACGGATCTCCTACTCGAGGGTAGGCACTTCCGCCGCGATTGGTCCAGCCCGTACGACGTCGGCAGGAAGGCGGCGGCGCAGAACCTCGCCGACGTCGCCGCTATGGGCGCCGCCCCGACCGCCCTGGTCGTGGGTCTCGGACTGCCCGGAGACCTGCCGACGGAGTGGCTCGACGGCCTGACCGACGGGTTCAGGGACGAGTGCGCGCCCATCGGCGTGAGCGTCGCCGGGGGCGACATCGTCCGCTCCGAGCAGGTCGTGGTCGCCGTGACCGCCCTCGGCGACCTGGGCGGACGCCCGCCCGTCACCCGGTCGGGCGCGCAGCCGAGGCAGGTGCTCGCCGTGGCCGGGCGGCTCGGGCGCGCGGCGGCGGGCCTGGCGCTGTTCCTCGCGGGCCGCGCGGGGACCTCCGAGCGGTTCGCCGAACTGGAGGACGCGCACCGGCGCCCCAGCCCGCCGTACGCCTGCGGTCCCGCCGCCGCCGCGCTCGGCGCCACCGCGATGCTGGACGTCAGCGACGGGTTGTTGCAGGACGTCGGCCATATCGCGGAGGCGAGCGGCGTGTGCGTCGAGATCGACCCGGACGCCTTCCCCCTGGACGAGCCGCTGGCCGCGGCCGCGGCCGAGCTGGGGGAGGACCCGCTGCGGTGGATCCTCACGGGTGGCGAAGATCACGCGCTCGCGGCGGTCTTCCCCGCCGAGGTGCCGCTGCCCGCGGAGTGGCGCGTCGTCGGAAGGATCGCCGAGGGGAAAGGCGTGCAGGTCAGGGGCCATGAGGAGGCGTACGGAGGGTGGGACCACTTCCGGTCGTGACGGGCCGCTCCCCGGGGCGTGTGACCGCAGGTGAGAGCCACGAATATCGTGAATATTGTGACATAGAAGTGTTAAAGGTGTTATGAAGTGGGGCGCTGCTATTTTTCGAGGAAGGCGCTTCATGGGACGCGGACGCCGAGGCCGGGGGGCCGGTGATGGGTGGGACGAGCACGATGATTCGAGCTGGGACGACGAGCGCGGCACCCAGGAGTGGCTGAACGACCCCGCCCTTCCCGCGGACCCCGCGCCGCCCGCGACGTCCGCCGAGTCGGCCGCCGCTCCCTGGCCGCGCGCCTGGGAGCGCCCATCGCCGGTCACCGATCCCACGGGCTCACAGTTTCCGCCACCTGACACCGGCCCCTTCCCTCACACGGGCCAGTTCCAGGCCGTGGGGTCCTTCCCCGAGCCCACGGACGCGTTCCCGCACACGGGTCAGATGCGGGCGGTCGGGTCCTTCCCCGAGGCGGGCGAGGCCTTTCCCCACACGGGCCAGTTCCAGGCCGTGGGGTCCTTCCCCGAGCCCACGGACGCGTTCCCGCACACGGGTCAGATGCAGGCGGTCGGGTCCTTCCCCGAATCGGGCGAGGCCTTTCCCCACACGGGGCAGATGCGGGCCGTGGGCACCTACCCTGAGGCGGGGGAGGCGTTCCCGCACACCGGGCAGATGAGGGCCGTCGGGCCGTTCCCCGAGGCCGGTGAGACGCGGACGGAGCCGTCCGCCGACACCGGCACGTACCCGCACACGGGCACGATCCTGCGGGTCGGCCGCGCCCCCGAGGACGAGCCGGGGCGTCGCGGCGCCGAGCCCGGCCGGCGGCGCGCGAGGCGGGCGGACCGCCACACCGGCACCGAGGAGCGAAAGGGAGGCCGGGGACGCACCGTCGCCGTCCTGTCCGCCGTCGCCGTCGTGATGGCCGTCACCGCCACCGTCATCGGCGTGAAGCTCTCGTCCAGCCAGATCAACATGACCACCACCCCGGGGTGCCCCCAGGGCCGGACCTGCGCGTCCGTGGCTCAGGCCGACCCCACGCCCGGCGGCGGGACCGGCGAGGAAGACGCGGCTTCGGCCGATCCGTCCGCCACGGACTCGGCCCCGCCCGACGAGACGGCGTCCCCGGAGGACTCGGCGGACCCGACGGCGACGCAGGACACGCGGCGGCGCGCCACCCCCTCCGCGCGCCCCACCCCCCGGCACACCCGCGCGACCCCGACCCCGAAGCCCAGTGCGACGAACCGGAACACCCCCGAGTCCGACCCCAGCCCCAAGCAGAACATGAACGGAGGCCCGGAGAACCCCCAGGCGCACGACCCCGACCCCGTGAGCTCCGCCGAGCCGTCCACCACCGCGCAGCCCACGCAGCCCCAGCAGTCGCCCCAGGCGAGCCCGATGTCCGACGGCGGCAGCCAGACGGCACCCGGCCGCGTCGCCGTCGCCTTCGGCGTCGACGACCTCAGCGACACCGGCTACACCGGCAGGCTCTCGGTCGTCAACACCGGCCCGGCGCTGGACGGCTGGACGCTGCGGGTGCCCGTCGGCGGGGTCGTCACCGCCGCGCGTGGCGTCACCTGGGAGCAGGACGGCGCCACGCTGGTGCTCACCTCGCCCGGTCGGCTGGGCGTGAACGAGTCCACCGTCATCTCCTTCACCGCCGACGGCGACGCGACCCTCCCCGCCAGTTGCGGGCTCGCCGAGGGCAAGTGCCAGATCAGCGTGGACGCGAGCACCACGCGGATCCGGCGGGACACCGGCCGCTGAGCCCGGCGGCGGTCCCGGGACGTGCCGCTGCCGCGCGCCTGGTTTGATGGACGCGTGACTCCTCCCCGTGTGCTGACGATCGCAGGGTCCGACTCCGGCGGAGGCGCGGGCATCCAGGCCGATCTGAAGACGATGCTCGCGCTCGGCGTCCACGGCATGAGCGTGATCGCCGCCGTGACCGCCCAGAACTCCGTCGGCGTCCAGGGTTACTGGGAACTGCCGCCCGAGGCCGTGCGGGCCCAGCTCGACTCCGTGCTCGGCGACATCGGCGCCCAGGCCGTCAAGACGGGCATGCTGGCGTCCCCGCGGCTCGTCACGGTGGTCTCCGAGGTGCTGGCCGGCGTGGACGCGCCCGTCGTCGTCGACCCCGTGGGCGTCTCCAAGCACGGCGACCCGCTCCTCGACCCCGAGGCGGTGGACGTCGTCAAGGACCGCCTGTTGCCCGTCGCCACCGTCGTCACCCCCAACCTGTGGGAGGTCGAGCAGCTCACCTCGGTGAAGGTCGAGGACGAGGACGGCCTGCGCCCCGCCGCCGAGGCCGTGCTGGCGCTCGGGCCCGCGTGGGTGCTGATCAAGGGCGGCCACCTGCCGGGCCCGCCGGTCGACCTGCTCACCGACGGCACGCGCGAGTTCCGGTTCCGCGCCGAGCGGCACGACAACCGGCACACCCACGGCACCGGCTGCACGCTGGCCTCGGCCATCGCCTCCCACCTCGCGCTCGGCGAGGACGTCCCCGGGGCGGTGGGCAAGGCCAAGCAGTACGTCACCGGGGCGATCGCGCACGGGTTCCCGCTGGGCGCGGGCATAGGCCCCGTCGACCACGCCTGGCGCTGGCGCCGGGAACGGGCCGCCGGCTCCTAGAGCAGGCGGGCGATCGGGTCGTCGGCCAGGCGGCGCAGCATCGTCGCCGTCCTGGCCGCCTGCGAGGCGTCCGCGTCGGGACGCGAGCCGGACCCGGACTCCACGGCCTCGGCGAGGGCGTTCAGCTCGTGCGGCGGCAGCAGGGTGCGGGCCATGCTGTGCAGGCGCAGCCGCACCTTTCGGCCGCTCAGCGGGTCCTCGGCCATCAGGTGGGGGACTCGGCGCCCGGTGGGGATGTTCCCCTCGCCGTGCGGGTTCCTGACGTACTCCGGCTCGGAGTCGATCCACACCCGGGACTTCGCGAGGTCGGCCCTGCGCGTGCCCAGCAGGTCCCGGACCTCCAGGACGGTGCCGTTGAGGATCGCCTGCCGCCGGTACGTGCCGAGCACCATGGTCACCAGGCAGCCGACGATCAGCGCGGCGGCCACGAGGAACAGCCCCTTGATCGCCGTCGAGGGGAATCCGCTCCCGTCGGGGTCGAACGGCGACCCCGTGAACCCGTCGGCGGCGAAGCCGGGCTCGGTCGTTCTGAGAGCGAGGGCCGCGACGCCGGCGATGCCGCCGAGCACGCCGAGGAAGATCAGCCCGATGACCGACACGGTGACCTTCTGGCCTGTGGAGGCGTTCACGCTCAGGCGAATGGGCGGATTCAGCACGAGAGAGAAGCTACCCATCCCGTCCCGCGCCACGCCCTGAGGCGGCCGTGAACGACGACGGCCCGCCGCCTGCGAGAGGACGACGGGCCGAGCGGAAAGCCAGGGTCAGCGGGTGACCTTACCGGCCTTGATGCAGGAGGTGCACACGTTCAGCCGCTTCGGCGTGCTGCCCACCATGGCGCGCACACGCTGGATGTTGGGGTTCCAGCGGCGGCGGGTGCGGCGGTGCGAGTGCGAGATGTTGTTGCCGAAGATCGGCCCCTTGCCGCAAACGTCGCAGACGGAAGCCACGGTCATCGCTCCTTAGATCAGTCGATAGGCCCGAAACCGAGGTAGAAGCGGTGGTCGGGCACGCCGGGACAACCGGCTAGCTACACGAGGGTATCCGATGCCACCACCGGCACGCGAAACGAGGGAAGCGGCGAACGGGGATAATCTCGTACCACCAACCGTAGCGCATCCCCGCCATCCCCGCGCCCCACAACCCGGCCAGAGCAACCCCCAAGACCCGCCACCCCGCCCGCCCTTCCGCCCCGTCCCTCCGCGCCGCTTCGACGACGACGCGGTCGCGATGACCGACGCCGCCGGGCACACCCGCCACGGGCACGTCTGGGTGGCCGTGGAGGTGGCCGTCTACGAGGGCGGCCAGGGCCGCTATCCGCTGCTCATCGGAGTCCAGTGACCGGCCACGGACCACGTGGCGCCGGACGGCCGTTCTTGTCGGCCCGGGGCGGTAGAACTGGTTGACGTGACGCGTTTCGACGAGCCGCTCATCAAGGCGCTTGACCCCAAGACGGCCAAGCCCCTGGAAAGCTCGCTCAACATCACCACGGTCGGCGATCTGCTGCGCCACTACCCCCGGCGGTACGCCGAGCGGGGCGAGCTGACCACGCTCGACGCCCTCGAGGTGGACGAGCACGTCACCGTGGTGGGCGAGGTCTCCCGCCTGATGCGCAAGCCCATGCGCAACCGCTCCGGCACGTGGCTGGAGGTCGAGGTCGTCGACGGCAGGCGCAACAAGATCTATCTGTCCTTCTTCGGCAGGGTCTCGCACGTCGTCGAGGGCAGGCTGCAGCCGGGCACCCGCGCGATGTTCTCCGGCAAGGTCGGGCGATTCGGGCGCGGCGACACCGGCAAGTGGCAGCTCAACCACCCCGAGTTCGAGCCGTTCGAAGAGACCGAGGCCTCCGCCGCCGAGTTCGCCGCCGCGCCGGTGCCCATCTACCCGGCCGCGGGCGGCATCTCGTCCTGGGTGATCCGCCGCGCGATCGGCGTCGTGCTCGACACGCTCGGCCCCCTGCCCGACCCGCTGCCCTCCGAGGTCCGCGCCCGCCATCGCCTGGCCGGCCTCGCCGACGCGCTGGAGGCCGTCCACCGGCCGCGCGACCAGCAGGACGTGACGCGGGCCCGCAAGCGGCTCAAGTTCGACGAGGCGTTCACCCTGCAGGCCGTGCTCGCGCGGCGGCGGCTGGCGGCGGCCGCGTGGCCCGCCACCCCGAGGCCCCGTCGCGACGACGGACTGCTCGCCGACTTCGACGGGCGTCTCCCGTTCAAGCTCACCGACGGCCAGGTCGAGGTGGGCGACCAGATCGCCGCCGAGCTCGCGCGCGCCCACCCCATGCACCGCCTGCTCCAGGGCGAGGTCGGCGCGGGCAAGACCGTCGTGGCCCTGCGCGCGATGCTCCAGGTCGTCGACGCCGGCGGGCAGGCCGTGCTGCTCGCCCCCACCGAAGTGCTCGCCCAGCAGCACCACCGGTCGATCACCCGCATGCTCGGCGACCTCGCCACCGGCGGCATGTTCGGCGGCACGGCCGTCACCCTGCTCACCGGGTCGATGGGCGCGGCCGGGCGGCGCGCGGCGCTGCTGGACGCCGCCTCCGGAGCGGCCGGCATCATCGTCGGCACCCACGCCCTGCTCCAGGAGCACGTCCAGTTCGCCGACCTCGGCCTGGTCGTCGTCGACGAGCAGCACCGCTTCGGCGTCGAGCAGCGTGACGCGCTGCGCGAGAAGGCCGGGGGAGGGCGTCCCCACGTGCTGGTCATGACCGCCACCCCGATCCCGCGTACGGTCGCCATGACGGTGTTCGGCGATCTGGAGGTCTCGACCCTCAGCCAGCTCCCCTCCGGGCGCGCGCCGATCACCACCCACGTCGTGCCCGCCGCCGACAAGCCTCACTACCTCGACCGCACGTGGGGCCGCATCCGCGAGGAGGTCGGCCTCGGGCGGCAGGCGTACATCGTGTGTCCCCGCATCGGCGACCTGGAAGGCGACGAGGGAGACCTCGACGGCGACTTCGGCGGCGACGAGCGCGGGGGCGACGAACGGCGGCCGCCCCTCGCGGTCATGGAGGTCGCCCCCATGCTCGCCGGCGGCCCGCTGGCCGGGCTCCGCGTCGAGGCCCTGCACGGGCGGCTGGCCCCCGAAGAGAAGGACGCGATCATGCGCGCGTTCACGCGGGGCGAGATCGACGTGCTGGTGGCCACCACCGTGATCGAGGTCGGCGTCGACGTCCCGAACTCCTCGGTCATGGTCATCATGGACGCCGACCGGTTCGGCGTCTCCCAGCTCCACCAGCTCCGCGGCCGTGTCGGCCGGGGCGGGCTGCCCGGTCTGTGCCTGCTCGTCACCGACTTCCCGCCGGACACCCCCGCGCGCGGCCGGCTCGAGGCGGTGGCCGCCACCCTCGACGGCTTCGAGCTCTCCCGCGTCGACCTGGAACAGCGCCGCGAGGGCGACGTGCTCGGCGCGGCCCAGTCCGGCCGCCGGTCCTCCCTGAAGATGCTCCAGCTCCTGCGCGACGAAGAGATCATCAGATCCGCCCGCGAGGAGGCCACCGCCCTGCTCGCCGCCGACCCGACACTCGAAGCCCACGAACCGCTGAAGACCGAGCTGGACCGCCTCCTCACCGACACCCGCTCCGACTACCTCGAAAAGACCTGAGGCCCTCCTCGCCTGAGGTGGACCCGATGATCATCGACCCGGAACAGGCGCGGGACCAGCCGACCGTCCTGTGCTGACACGCACGTCCTCGCGGTCGAGGACGGATTTCGCGGGCTTGGCGGGCAGGGCCGGGGACCCGAAACGGGACGGGCCGGGGCCCCGAAACGAAAAATGACCCAGGGCCCAGCCTTGGGACGGCCTCCCCCCGAATGCCGTCCCCGGCTGGGCCCACCCTCGGGTCAGGTGCCGAGGGCACCGGCGCGCGGAAGGGCTCACGATCACGCCGGTCGGCCTTCCCCTGGGTCACCATGAAGGCCGCAGAACTCATCATGTGGGCTCGGGGGGCCCGGGGGAACGACCCTTGCGCATTCGTCGCCGACACTTGGCCACTCTTGACCTGAGGACTCGCCGCACGCGTGGGGCGGAGAGAATGGGCAGGTGACCCGAGTCATCGCAGGGACCGCCGGTGGGCGGCGCATCTCCGTCCCGCCGGGGCGCGGCACGCGGCCGACCAGCGACCGCGCCCGGGAGGGCCTGTTCTCGACCGTAGGCTCGCTGCTGGGCCCGCTGGACGGCGCGCGGGTGCTCGACCTGTACGCCGGGTCGGGCGCGGTCGGCCTGGAGGCGCTGTCGCGTGGGGCGGCGCACGCGCTGCTGGTGGAGAACGACACCAAGGCGATCCGGACGATCCGGGCGAACATCGCGGCGCTGGGCATGACCGGGGCCGTGGTGACGGGTGACAAGGTGGAGCGGGTGGTGGCCGGCGCGTGCCCGGAGCCGTACGACTTCGTGTTCGCCGACCCTCCGTACGCGGTCACCGACGAGGCCGTCCAGGAGGTTCTCGAGCGGCTGCGCGACAACGGATGGCTCGCCGAGGACGCCCTGGTCGCGGTGGAGCGCGAGTCACGCGGGAAGGATCTGATCTGGCCTTCGGGGTTCGAAGAGGAGAGGGTCCGTCGATATGGTGAAGCGTCCGTTTGGTACGGTCGCGCCGCCGGGAACCAGTGAAACTGGGGGGTAAGCCTTGCGTCGTGTCGTCTGCCCGGGGTCCTTCGATCCCGTCACCAACGGCCATCTCGACATCATCGGCCGGACGTCCCGGCTCTACGACGAGGTCGTCGTCGCGGTGTTGATCAACGTCGAGAAGAAGAGCCTGTTCACCGTCGACGAGCGTATCCAGACGCTGGAGGCGGTCACCCGCGAGTACGGCAACGTGCGGGTGGAGAAGTTCCACGGGCTGCTGGTCGACTTCTGCAAGCAGCAGGGCATCCCGACGATCGTGAAGGGGCTGCGCGCGGTCAGCGACTTCGACTACGAGTTGCAGATGGCCCAGCTCAACTACCGGATGTCGGGTGTCGAGACGTTGTTCATGTCGACCAATCCGGAATACTCGTTCCTGTCGTCGAGCAGGCTGAAGGAGATCGCCCGCTATGGCGGGGACATCTCCGGGCTCGTGCCCGAGCTCGTTCGCAAGATGCTCGTCGAGCGGCTACGCGGCTGAGTCCTGGTATCCTTTCTAATCGGCCTTGTACGACGGCGGGGATTCGCCATGCCTCAAGAGAGCAGGAAGACGCTGCATAGCCTCGACCCCCGAGCCCCTTGGGTGATTTCCACTCACGATCTGGGGCGACGACCGGGATCTATGCGTGAGATCTCCCGTGCGCTCCCGGCACCGGCGAACCTTTCCGTCGGCATGATCGGCGTCCTCAAGGGCGCCGAGATCGAGCTGCGCATGCGGCTCGAGGCGGTGATGGAAGGCGTGCTCGTGACGGGCACGGCGACGGCTCCGCTCAGCGGAGAATGCTCGCGCTGTCTGGATCCCCTGAACTCGGAGATCGAGGTCGGGTTCCAGGAGCTCTTCTTCTACTCCGCGGAGGACGCCGCCGAGGACGACCTGCTCCTCGATGGCGAGCTTCTCGACCTGGAACCGACGTTCCGCGACGCGGTGGTGCTCGCACTGCCGCTGAGCCCGGTGTGCGGTGAAGACTGCCCCGGGTTGTGCGTGGAGTGCGGGGCCAAGCTGGCCGAGGCCGGCCTTGACCACGGGCATGAGAAGGTCGACGCCCGCTGGGCGGCGCTGCGGAGTTTGCAAAGTCAGAACGGAAACGACCAGAAAAACCAGGAGGGTTGACGTGGCCGTCCCCAAGCGGAAGATGTCGCGCAGCAACACCCGCGCCCGCCGCGCGCAGTGGAAGACCGCCGCGCCCGCGCTCGTGAGCTGTAACCAGTGCCGGTCGCCGAAGCTGCAGCACGTCGTCTGCCCGACCTGCGGCACCTACAACCGCCGTCAGGTCATCGAACCGTCGGCCTGATCACGCCCATGCGGTGGCCGGTGATGCGGCCGGATGCGACGTCATCCGGCCCATGACCGTCCGCCGTGAAGGCGTGCGGTGGCGGTTCGCCCGCGGCCGTGGTGGGCGCCGGGGTTGCCGCAATCTCCCGGCGTCCACCACGTTTTCGGGCACTTCCCGCGTTATCCGCCATCGCGACCAAGGTCGTGACGTGCTGCGTGACGGCCGGAGAAACCGTCCGAGGAGGAGACGTGGCCGCAGGTGGTAAGCCGGTCGCCGTAGAGATCGCGAGGGACGAGCTGTTCAACGTCCTCGCCGTCCGGCTGGATGATTCCCTTTTGGAGCGGGCGCTGACGCACCGCTCGTACGCCTACGAGAACGGTGGCCTGCCCACCAACGAGCGCCTGGAGTTCCTGGGCGACTCCGTGCTGGGCCTGGTGGTCACCGACACGCTGTTCCGGGGTCACCCCGACCTGCCCGAGGGGCAGCTCGCCAAGCTGCGGGCCGCGGTGGTCAACATGCGCGCGCTCGCCGACGTCGCCCGCACGCTGGACCTCGGCCGCTTCATGCGCCTCGGCCGAGGCGAGGAGGGCACGGGCGGCCGTGACAAGTCCTCGATCCTCGCCGACACCCTGGAGGCGCTGATCGGCGCCGTGTACGTCGACAAGGGCCTGGACGAGGCGTTCCGCGTGGTCCACCTGCTGTTCGACCCGCTGATCGTCCGCTCGGCGTCGCTCGGCGCGGGCCTGGACTGGAAGACCTCGCTGCAGGAGCTGACGGCCTCCGAGATGCTCGGCGTCCCCGAGTACCACGTGGACGAGAGCGGTCCCGACCACGCCAAGTCGTTCACCGCGGTCGTCCGGGTGGGCGGCCAGGAGTACGGCTCGGGCGCGGGCCGCAGCAAGAAGGAAGCCGAGCAGCAGGCCGCCGAGGCCGCGTGGACGGCGATCCGCGCGCGCAGCGAGGCCCGCGAGAAGCTGGAGAAGGCGGCTAGCTAGATCATGCCCGAGCTGCCGGAGGTCGAGGTCGTGCGGCGCGGCCTGTCGCGCTGGGTCGCGGGCCGCACGATCGTCGAGGCCGAGGTCCTGCACGCCCGCGCGATCCGCAGGCACGTGCCGGGCGCCGCCGAGTTCGCCGGCAGGCTGGCGGGCCGCACCCTGCTGTCGGCCGAGCGCCGCGGCAAGTACCTCTGGATGCCCCTCGGCGAGGCGGGGCGGCCGGGCGAGGCCGTCGACTCCCTGCTCGCCCACCTGGGCATGAGCGGCCAGCTCCTGGTCGTGGATCCGGGCTCTCCGGTGGAGAAGCACCTGCGGGTGCGGCTGAGCTTCGACGACGGCGGCCCCGAGCTGCGGTTCGTCGACCAGCGCACGTTCGGGCACCTGCTGGTGGCGCCGCTGGTGCCTCTGGCGCGCTCGGTGCCCCAGACGATCGTCCACATCGCGGCGGATCCGCTGGAGGACGCCTTCGACGACGACGCGTTCGCGCGGAAGCTGGCCGTCCGGCAGACCGAGATCAAGCGCGCGCTGCTCGACCAGTCGCTGATCAGCGGGGTCGGCAACATCTACGCGGACGAGGCGTTGTGGCGGGTGCGGCTGCACGGTGGCACGCCGACCCGGGCGCTGGGCGCGCGCAAGGCGGCCGAGCTGCTCGCGGTGGTGCGCGAGGTCATGGGGGAGGCCCTGGGCCAGGGCGGCACGTCGTTCGACAGCCTGTACGTCAACGTGAACGGCGAGAGCGGCTACTTCGACCGGTCGCTCAACGTCTACGGCCGTGAGGGCGAGCCGTGCGGACGCTGCGGCGCGCCAGTCCTGCGCGAAGCGTTCATGAACAGGTCCTCCTACAGTTGCCCGCGATGTCAACCCAGGACACTTCAATGAGCATTTCGGACTCGGGTGACGTACGTCTCAATGCGTGGGTCCGGGGCCACGTCCAAGGGGTCGGATTCCGCTGGTGGACGCGGGCGCGGGCCCTGGAGCTCGGCCTGGTGGGGTCGGCGTCGAACCTGGCCGACGGCCGGGTGGAGGTCGTCGCGGAGGGTCCTCGCGACGTGTGTGAGAAGCTCCTCGCCCTGCTCAGGGGTGGTACGACGCCGGGGCGGGTAGATGCAGTGGTGGAGCGCTGGACGCCGGTTCGAGGTGGTTTTGGTGGATTTGTGGAGCGGTAGCCGCTTCCCTTAAACCCCCTAAATGCGGTATATTTACATGTCGGGAGTGCCCATTGGTGCATTCATGGGGAGCGTTCAACTTGACCGCCTCCATCGCCGGTGCGACTCTTGAGAGGAAACACGCGCACCCCTCCCGCGGTTACAAGTGCGCGACCCAGTTTGGTCACTCAGCGTGGAGGACCCTTAACCATGGCGAAGGCTCTACTCGGCCACGTCGGCGGTCTCGACCCTCGGATGGTCTCGGAAATGCGCCGTCTTCAGCAGCGGATCCGGGATCTGGAGGCTGAGCTCACAAGGCTCCAGGCGCAGAACGACGCTCTCGCGGCACAGTCGCGGGACGAGGAGTTCACCCGTCTGCAGGATCGCGAGCCGGCCCTCACCTGAGGATCGGTACGGCAACACACCGTCAGGGACGCCCCTCAAAGGCGTCCCTTCGTGTTGTACAGCCAGTTCTCCCCGGCACCCCTGGCGCACCCACGGGGGCCCGGTTCGCGTCCGCACACCGCGTGAACGAAGACGGCGCCTTAGGCACACACGTGGGCCCGAGCGAGTAGTGTGCCCCGCATGGATCGTCCAGGTCACGGGTGACCTCGGCGGATCGGATTCGGCGGGGAGGTCGGCGGCGCGGTGTATCTGAAGAACCTGACGCTGCGCGGCTTCAAGTCCTTCGCCTCGGCCACCGCCCTGCGGTTCGAGCCCGGCATCACCTGCGTGGTCGGCCCCAACGGGTCGGGGAAGTCCAACGTCGTCGACGCGCTCGCCTGGGTGATGGGCGAGCACAGCGCCAAGTCGCTGCGCGGCGGCAAGATGGAGGACGTCATCTTCGCCGGCACGTCCTCCCGGCCGCCGCTCGGCCGCGCCGAGGTCACGCTGACGATCGACAACACCGACGGCGCGCTCCCGATCGACTACACCGAGGTCACGATCAGCCGGCTGATGTTCCGGTCGGGCCAGAGCGAGTACGCGATCAACGGCGACACCTGCCGGCTCCTCGACATCCAGGAGCTGCTGTCGGACTCCGGCATCGGCCGTGAGATGCACGTCATCGTGGGCCAGGGCCAGCTCGACACCGTCCTGCACGCCGGCCCCGAGGAGCGCCGGGCCTTCATCGAGGAGGCCGCGGGCGTCCTGAAGCACCGCAAGCGCAAAGAGAAGGCGCTGCGCAAGCTCGACGCCATGCAGGCCAACCTCACCCGCGTCCAGGACCTGGTGAACGAACTGCGCCGCCAGCTCAAGCCGCTGGGCCGCCAGGCCGAGATCGCGCGCAAGGCCGCGGTGATCCAGGCCGACCTGCGCGACGCCCGGCTGCGCCTGCTCGCCGACGACGTCGTGCGGCTGCGCACCCGCCTGGACCAGGAGGCCGCCGACGAGGCCGTCGTGCGCGTCCGGCGCGCCGAGGTCGAGGGCGAGCTGGAGACCGGCCAGACGCGTGAGGCCGAGCTGGAGGTCGCCGAGAGCACCGCCCAGCCCCGCCTGGCCGCCGCCCAGGAGACCTACTACCGCCTGGCCGCCCTGAAGGAGCGCTTCCACAGCGTCGAGACGCTGGCGAGCGAACGGCAGCGGCACGCCGTCGAGGCGGCGTCGATCGAGCGGCGCGGGCGCGACCCGGAGGACTACGAGCGCGAGGCCGCCGAGGTCCGCGAGCGCGAGAAGACGCTCAAGGCCGAGCTGGAGGAGGCCGAGGCCGTCCTCGAACAGGCCGTCTGGCGGCGTACGGAGGCCGAGGAGGCGCTGGCGGGCGAGGAGCGTCGCCTGGCCGCCGCGGCGCGGGCGGCGGCCGACCGGCGGGAGAGCCTGGCCCGGCTGCGGGGCGAGGTCGCCGCGGTGCGCGGTCGCGCGCGGGCCGCCGAGGAGGAGATCGGGCGTCTCGGCAAGGCCCTGGCGGAGGCGCGGCAGCGCAGCGAGCGCGCCCGCGAGGACCACGAGGCCGAGCGCCTCGCCGAGCCCGCCGCCGAGCCCGGCCTGGCCGAGGAGCTGGCCCTGGCGCAGGAGGGCGTCGCCGAGTCCGAGGTGGTGGTCGAGGAGGCCAGGGCCGCGGTCCAGGAGGCCAGGGCGGCCGTCGAGGCCCCGAGGAAGGCCCTCGCGGAGGCGAGGTCGGCGGTGGCCGCGGCCCGCGCGGCCGACCAGGAGGCGCAGCGCGGCCTCGCCGCCCTGGAGGCCCGGCGCGACGCCCTGGAGATGGGCCTCTCGCAGGGCGCGGACGGCGGCGCGGCGCTGCTGGCGGCCGGCCTGCCCGGCGTGCTCGGGCCGCTCGCCGCCGTGATGACCGTGCGGTCCGGGGCCGAGGTCGCCGTGGCCGCAGTGCTCGGCGCGGCGGCGGAGGCGGTGGCCGTCGAGTCGCAGGCCACCGTCGTGGAGGCACTGGAGCTGCTGCGGGCCAAGGGCGCGGGCCGGGCGGGCCTGGTCGTCGCCTCCGCCGCTCCCGTCACGCGGCCCGCCCCGGCCGGCGGGGCCCAGTGGGCGGCCGACCTGGTCACCGTCCCGGGCGAGCTGCGCCCGGCCGCCGAGGGCCTGCTGGCGGGGGTCGTGGTGGTGGACGATCTGCCGGCCGCCACCCGGCTCGTCCAGGAACGCCCGGATCTTCGGGCGGTCACCTGGGCGGGCGACCTGGTGGGCGCCCACTACGCCTACGGCGGATCCGGCGGCGGCGCGTCCGTCCTGCAGATGCGCACCGCGCTGGACGAGGCCGTGGCCGCCTTGGCCGAGGCCGCCGCCACCGCCGAGCGGACGGGCGAGGCGCTGGAGGAGGCCGCCGAAGAGGAGCGGGCCGCCCAGCAGGCCGTCGAGGCCGCCCAGGCACGCGCGGCGCAGGCCCAGACCGGCGTGGACGCCGCCCAGGCGGGGGTGAAGGCCGCCCAGGGCGTGCTGGACGGCCTGCGCGGCAGGCAGCGCGAGGCCGACCAGCGGCAGGCCGCCGTGGCCCGCAGGCTGGCCCAGCTCGACGCCGCCGCGAACGCCGCGAGCCAGGAGTGCGAGCGGCTGGCCGCGAACGTCACCGCCGCCGAGGAGGCCCGCGACCGCCATCTCGCGGGCGTGGCCGAGCTGGAGGAGCGCCTCGCCGAGGCCGAGTACGCCGACGAGCTGACTGCCGAGCCGACCACCGAGACGCGCGACGAGCTGGCCTCGGCCTGTTCGGTCGCCCGGCAGGCCGAGATGGAGGCCCGCCTGTCCGTCCGTACGGCCGAGGAGCGCGTCAAGGGCATCGCGGGCCGGGCCGACCAGCTCATGCGGGCGGCCAGGCGCGAGCGCGAGGAGCGCGCCGGGGCCGCCGCGCTGCGCGAGCGCCGCCGCGCGCAGGCGCAGGTCGCCGAGGCGGTGGTCCACGGCGCCGGGCGTGCGCTCGGGGTGCTGGAGGCGTCCCTGGCCGCCGCCGCCGACGAACGCGACGACTCCGAGCGGGCCCGGGGCGAGATCGACGCCGAGCTGAAGGCCGTCCGGGTCCGGGTGCGGGAGCTGTCCGGCGAGCTGGACAAGCTGGTCAACCGCGTGCACGGCACCGAGGTCGCCCGCACCGAGCAGCGGCTGCGCCTGGAGCAGATGGAGACCCGGGCGATGGAGGAGTACGGCGTCGAGGTCGACGCCCTGACCGCCGAGTACGGTCCCGAGCAGCCGGTGCCGGTGGGCGACGGCGAGCCGGTGCCGTACGTCCGCGAGGAGCAGGAGAAGCGGGCGCGGACGGCCGAGAGGCAGATGACGCAGCTCGGCAAGGTCAACCCGCTGGCGCTGGAGGAGTTCGCGGCGCTGGAGGAGCGGCACACCTTCCTGAACTCCCAGCTCGAGGACCTGCGCAAGACCCGGCGCGACCTGATGCTCGTCGTCAAGGAGGTCGACGAGCGGGTCGAGCAGGTCTTCACGGCCGCGTACGAGGACGTCGCCCGCGAGTTCGAGACGATCTTCACGCGCGTGTTCCCCGGCGGTGAGGGACGCCTGCTGCTGACCGATCCGTCCGACATGCTGACCACGGGGGTCGACGTCGAGGCCCGGCCGCCGGGCAAGAAGGTCAAGCGCCTGTCCCTGCTGTCGGGCGGGGAGCGGTCGCTGACGGCCGTGGCGTTCCTGATCTCCATCTTCAAGGCCCGCCCGTCGCCGTTCTACGTCATGGACGAGGTCGAGGCGGCGCTGGACGACACCAACACCCAGCGGCTTCTCACGCTGTTCGAGGAGCTCCGGCAGAGCTCGCAGCTCATCGTGATCACGCACCAGAAGCGGACGATGGAGATCGCGGACGCGCTGTACGGGGTGAGCATGCGCGGGGACGGGGTCACGCAGGTGGTCAGCCAGCGGCTTCGCGAGCGGGAAACCGCCTGAACTTAATGATCTTCAAAGTTCGTCCTACAAGTCGGGAAATATCGGTATAACCGCCGCAGGATGGGTGAGCCCGGGCGTCACCACGCCCGCCCGTCTGGAAAACTGGCTTCTTGTGGATGGGTATCTTGGCATCATTCTGATCGTGATCCTCGTCGCGCTGCTCGCGACGGGGGGCATGTTCCTGCTGTTCCGGCCCACGAAACGACACGCGCCGCCGGTCACGCCGCCGCAGGCGCCCACCCTTCCGGAGCGCGAACAGGCCCCGCCCACCGGCGTGATCGAGGACGAAACCGTCACGACCACCGTCCCGCCCCCGGCGCGGCCGGTGGAGCCCGTGGTGGTTCCCGAGATCGAGATCCCGCCCCCGTCGGCGGGCCGCATGGTGCGCCTGCGCGCCCGGCTGGCCCGCTCGCAGACCTCGCTCGGCAAGGGCCTGCTCGACCTGCTGTCCCGCGACCGCCTCGACGACGACGTCTGGGACGAGGTCGAGGACACGCTGATCACCGCCGACGTCGGCGTCGGGCCCACGCGCGCGATGGTCGACGAGCTGCGCACCAAGGTCAAGGTGCTCGGCTCCCGCGACCACGGCGAGGTGCGCGGCCTGCTGCGCGAGCAGTTGCTCACGCTCATCGGCGCCGACCTCGACCGCACGCTGCACACCGCACGTCACGGCGAGCGTCCCGCCGTCGTGCTCGTGGTCGGCGTCAACGGCACCGGCAAGACCACCACCACCGGCAAGCTCGCCCGCGCGCTCATCGGCGACGGCCGCAAGGTCGTCCTCGGCGCGGCCGACACCTTCCGCGCAGCCGCCGCCGACCAGCTCCAGACCTGGGGCGAGCGCGTAGGCGCGGAGGTCGTCCGCAAGGACGAGGGGGCCGACCCGGCGTCGGTGGCCTTCGACGCGGTCACCAAGGGCATCGACGACAAGGTCGACACCGTCATCGTCGACACCGCCGGCCGCCTCCACACCAAGACCGGCCTGATGGACGAGCTCGGCAAGGTCAAGCGCGTCATCGAGAAGAAGGCCACGGTGGACGAGGTCCTGCTCGTGCTGGACGCCACGACCGGCCAGAACGGCCTGCGGCAGGCCCAGGTGTTCGCCGAGGTCGTGAACGTCACCGGCATCGTGCTGACCAAGCTGGACGGCACGGCCAAGGGCGGCATCGTCGTCTCGGTCCAGCGCGAGCTGGGCGTCCCGGTCAAGCTGGTGGGCCTCGGCGAGGGCCCCGACGACCTGGCGCCCTTCGACGCCGAGGTCTTCGTGGACGCGATCCTCGGCAACACGTGAGGGCTCAAGGGCGCTCTCACCGCGCGAATGAAGAGAGCGTCATAGGCATGTGAGGGCTCTGGAGCGCCCTCACCGCGTGCACGAGAGAGCGCCATAGGCACGGCACGAGCTCAGGAACCGAGGAACGCGCGTAGCTCGCCGAGCGGGGGGTCGATGTCGATGCCGTGCTCGGCGAGCCAGCCGTCGTCGCCGTACGTGCCCCGGTAGCGCTCGCCGCCGTCGCAGATCAGCGTCACCACGCTGCCCCGCTCGCCGTTCTCGCGCATCTCCTTGATGAGCTCCACGGCCGCCGCGACGTTGGTCCCGGTGGATCCGCCGGCGTCGAGCCCGGTGACCTCCCGCACCCAGCGCATCGCGGCGATCGACGCGGCGTCCGGCACCTGGATCATGCGGTCGATGACCGTGGGCAGGAACGACGGCTCGACGCGCGGGCGGCCGATGCCCTCGATCCGGGAGCCGCGCGCCGTCCCGGCGTCCTCGCCGCCGACCCACGCCGGGTAGAACGCCGACCCGTCCGGGTCCACGACGGCCAGGCGGGTGGCGTGGCGGCGGTAGCGGATGTAGCGGCCGATGGTGGCCGAGGTGCCGCCCGTGCCGGCGCCGACGACGATCCAGGCGGGCTCGGGGTGGCGCTCCAGGGCCATCTGCTGGTAGATGCTCTCGGCGATGTTGTTGTTGCCCCGCCAGTCCGTGGCGCGCTCGGCGTAGGTGAACTGGTCCATGAAGTGGCCGCCGGTCTCCTCGGCCAGACGGTGGGACTCCTCGTAGATCGCCCGGGGGTCGTCCACGAGCCGGCACTTGCCGCCGTAGAACTCGATGAGCGCGATCTTCTCCGGCGAGGTGGAGGCGGGCATGACGGCGACGAACGGCAGGCCGAGCATACGGCAGAAGTACGCCTCGCTGACGGCGGTCGAGCCGCTGGACGCCTCGACGACGGTGGTGGACGGGCCGATGTGCCCGTTGGCGAGGCCGTACAGGAACAAGGACCTGGCCAGCCGGTGTTTCAACGAACCGGTGGGGTGGACGGACTCGTCCTTCAGGTAGAGGTCCACGCCCCAGCGCGGGGGCAGCGGGAAGACGTGCAGGTGGGTGTCGCAGCTGCGGTTGGCGTCCGCCTCCACCGTGCGGATCGCCTCGGCAACCCAGTCCCGCGTCGTCGGATCATGCCGGTCCACGTACTTCATGTCGCCACGGTACCGGCTGCCCGGTTCCATGTGAGCCTTACCACATTTTTCACCGTTTTGGGTGACGTCTGTTACTATAATGAAACTTGTCCGGCCTCGGTGTGACGTGGCCACCGTCGGCCAATCGCTTGATGACCCTCCTGACCAGCGACAACCCTTAACGTCACTCTTATGGGTGAACCATGAGCATGTGATGAGCCGTCAGATGGAGTAAAGCGGTTACCGAACCTGCATGGGTTCATGCCGGGCGGGTAACGGGGGTCAGGCAGGTTTGAGGGGGATTAGATGATCTCGATGACCGAACAGCAGCGTCGCGCGTGGTTCGAGCGTGACGTCATGCCCGTCACCAACCAGCTTTTCGCGTCCGCGATGCGCCTCACGCGCAACACGGCGGACGCCGAGGATCTCGTGCAGGAGACGGTGGCCAAGGCGTACACGTCCTACCACCAGTTCCGGCCGGGGACGAACCTCAAGGCGTGGCTGCACCGCATCCTGACGAACAACTTCATCAACGACTACCGCAAGCAGCAGCGGTCGCCGAAGCTGTCGGCCGCCGAGGACATCGAGGACTGGCAGCTCGCCGCCGCCGAGTCCCACATGTCGACCGGGCTGCGCTCCGCCGAGACCGAGGCCTTGGAGCAGCTCCCGGACAGCGTGGTCATGAACGCCCTGCGGTCCCTCCCGGAGGACTTCCGGGTCGCGGTGTACCTCGCCGACGTCGAGGGCTTCGCGTACAAGGAGATCGCCGAGCGCATGGGCACGCCGATCGGCACGGTCATGTCCCGCCTGCACCGCGGTCGCCGCCAGCTCAGGACGATGCTCGAAGGCTACGCCCACGACGAGGGCGTACGCCTCACCCCGGAGTTCCAGGCGGCCTGACGGGCGCTCTGGAGCTCCCGACCGCCTGACGGGCGCTCACCAAGGCCGGCACGGCACCCCGCCGGGCCGGCCTTCGCCTTGTCCGGGGCCGTATGTCCGCGTATGTCCGGGGGCGGCGGGGGTCAGGTCGTGGTGACGGCGATCAGCGCGATGGCGCCTAGGGCGAGGCCGATTCCGGACGCCTGGAGGGCGTTCAGGCGCTCCTTGAGCACCCAGCGGGCGAGCAGGAGCGTACTGGCCGGGTAGAGCGACACCAGCACCGCGACCACGACCAGCAGGCCGCGCTGCGCCGCCAGGACGTAGAGCACGTTGGCCCCCATGTCCATGACGCCCGCGGCGACGATCGCGGGGATCGCCCCCGGACCGGGCCGAAGCGTGCGCCCGCTGACCAGGGCGAGCGCGGCGACCAGGAAGATCGAGGCGAAGCGGGCGCCCAACAGCGGCCACAGGCCCGAGCCCTCGGGCGCCTGCTTGAGCAGGATGAAGAACGCGCCGAAGCCGAGGCCGGCGGCGAGCGCCTGGACGACCGGCCCGAGCGTGGCCCTGCCGCCCGCGGGGGCGGAGTCGCGCCCGACGAGGATCACCGCGCCGAGCGCGAGCGCCACCCCGGCCAGCGCGAGCGGCTCCGGGCGTTCGCCCATGGCCAGGCCGACCAGAACGGGCAGCGCCACGGACATGGTCGCGGTCGTCGGCGCCACCACCGACATGACGCCGCCGGCCAGAGCACGATAGAAGAAGATGACGGCGAGCCCGCCGCACAGCCCGGCCCCCATGCCCCAGGCCAGCGCGCCCATGCCGGGAGTGCCCGGGAGGAGCGGCAGCAGCGGGATCACGAACAGCAGCCCGGCGATCTGGGTGAGCAGGACGACGGCGAGGACGCGCGAGCGCCGCGTGGCGAGACCGCCGAAGAAGTCGGCCATGCCGTACACGACGGCGCAGATGGTCGCGAGCAGCACGGCCGTCATCGCGGTTCACCCTTCACTGGATTGCACTGTTAGTGCAATATATTGGGACTAATCCACTGCACACAACGGTCACTAAACTGCACTCATGCCGGATCCGGAGACCATCACGGCGGCGATCGCCAGCAACGTCCGCGCCCAGCGCGCCCACCGGGGCATGACCCTCGACGCGCTCGCCGCCCGGTCGGGGGTGAGCCGGGGCATGCTCGTCCAGATCGAGCAGTGCCGCACCAACCCCAGCGTGACCACGCTCACCCGCATCGCCGACGCCCTCGGGGTCACGGTCGCCCGCCTGGTCGAGGTGTCCGATACGCCGGTCGTCCGCGTGGTGCACGCCTCCGACGTCGTCACGCTGTGGCGCAGCGACAAGGGCGGCTCCGCGCGGCTGCTCGTGGGGTCCGACGCCCCGGCGATCCTGGAGATGTGGGACTGGACGCTCGCGCCGGGGGAGCACCACGACGGCGACGCGCACCCGTCCGGCACGCGCGAGATGCTGACCGTCCTGGAGGGCGAACTGACCCTGTCGGTGTACGGGCAGAGCCACGTCGTCGGGCTCGACGAGGCCGTGCTGTTCAGCGCCGACCGCCCCCACCGCTACGCCAACGAGACCGCCGGCCGCCTGCGCTTCATCATGGTCGTCACCGAACCCCGCCAAACCCCCGATGCGCCTGTGGCCGCGCCCCCGGGACGGCGTGTTCGGGGCGCCCCTTAGGCACAGTTTTCGTGAACGTCATCTCACGGACGCATCACGTCTCGCTCCGTGTGGTGCAAAGGAGGCGCCCATACGGGTACATCATCGGTGTGTCTGCGCTGAAGAGTCATCCCCCCGGCCGAGTTCCCGGCCGTGTCCCCGTCCGGCCGAGGGTCATCCGGGGGGTGGACGGGTGACCGACTCCCGCGCGGCCATGGCGAAGCTGCGCGTTGAGCTGGAGGGGCTTGGAGTCGCCGACGCGTACGTGGTGTGCGACGACGCCATCCTTTCTGTCTGGATCGGGCTGGTCGTCACGTTCCGTGATGGCTTTTACCGTTGGCAGGAGGGTGTGGTGAAACGTCGCCATCTGGGTACGGATCCGGTCGGATGTGCCATTCGGGTGGCACGTCGCTACGCGGAGTTGCACGCCGAGATTCCTCCCTGGTGGGAGGAGCTGGCGAAGACTCTGCGGGGGGAAACGGCTGAAAGGTACCCGTAACCCCCTGCCGCTGTTTCGGGGGGAGCGAGCGGGTGGCTGGATGTCGCGCTGGAGTACTGTGGCTGTGGTTTCCGCTCACGCTCTCGATGGCGCTGGTCCTGTCGGGATGCGGGGAGGTGTCCGCGCCGAGCCGGAGGAGCCAGAGGAATGAGGTCGTCCGCGTCCGGACGTCCGCGCCGGTCCGCCCGGCCGCCGATCCCGCGCTCGTGGCGCTGCGGGTGATCGTGCAGCAGCCCGGCTGGCCGGGCACCCGTCCCGTCGTGGCGCCGAACCGCCGGTCGATCCGCTGCGACCGGGTCAAGTGCGTGGCCCTGACCTTCGACGATGGGCCCTTCGACTACACCGGCAAGGTGCTCGACATGCTCGCCGCCTACCACGCGAAGGCGACGTTCTTCGTGGTCGGGCAGATGGTCAACCCCGTGACGCAGCCGTACCTGCGGCGCATGATCTCCGAGGGGCACGAGATCGGGAACCACTCCTGGGACCACCCCTCGCTGCCGTCGCTGTCCCGCGAGGCGCTGTCCGTCCAGCTCGAACGCACCCAGGAGTCGGTGCGGGCGGTCACGGGCGTCACGATGCGGCTGATGCGCCCGCCCTACGGCGCCACGGACGCCAAGGTGGGGGACGCCACGCGGAGCGCCGGTCTCGCGCAGATCCTGTGGGACGTCGACACCATGGACTGGCGTGACAAGGACAGCGCCGTCATCGCTCGTCGCGCCGCCGAGGCCAGGCCCGGCTCGGTCGTGCTGATGCACGACATCCACAGGACCACCGCCGATGCCGTGCCCCGCCTCCTCCACGAACTCGCGGAGAAGGGCTACACCTTCGTGACGGTCTCGGAGCTGTACGGGGGCCGCGAGCTGGCCGCCGGCAAGCGGTACGCGGGCGAGGCCGCCGAGGGGGAGCGCAAGCGCTCCTGAGGGGGCCGCGCACTGGCCTATCCACGGACATCGCCGTGCCCACGACGAGGTCCGAAATTTCATGAGAGCGCTCTCTTGACATGGACAATATCGTTGCCCGAAAGTTTCCGTAATGCTACATCCACGGATCCGATGAGGTGACCCGTATGGTCCGCCCCCCCAGTTCCAGAACGCTTCTCTCCATCGGTGCCGCTCTGTTCGCGGTGCTGGCGTTGCTCGTCCCCATGAGCGGCACCGCCAGCGCCGCCCCCGCCCCAGGCCCGCTCGTCTGGTCCGACGAGTTCAACGGGGCCGCCGGCAGTGCCGTCGACGCGTCGAAGTGGCGCTTCGACATCGGCGGCAGCGGCTGGGGCAACAACGAGCTGCAGTACTACACCGACAGCACCCGCAACGCCGCCATGGACGGCGCCGGGAACCTGGTGATCACCGCCCGTAAGGAGAACCCGGCCAACTACCAGTGCCACTACGGCACCTGCCAGTACACCTCCGCCCGCCTGCTCACCTCCGCGACCTTCACCCGCGCCTACGGGCGGTTCGAGGCGCGCATGAAGCTGCCGCGCGGCCAGGGCATCTGGCCCGCCTTCTGGATGCTCGGCAACGACCTCGGGTCGGTCGGCTGGCCCAACAGCGGTGAGATCGACATCATGGAGAACATCGGCCGCGAGCCCAGCACCGTCCACGGCACGATCCACGGCCCGGGTTACTCCGGTGCCGGCGGCATCGGCGCCGGGTACTCGATCGGCGGCGCGTTCGCCGACGCGTTCCACACCTTCGCCGTCGACTGGTCCCCGAACCTGATCGTCTGGTACGTCGACGGTAACGAGTACCAGCGCCGGACCCCGGCCGACCTCGGCGGCAACCGCTGGGTGTTCGACCACCCGTTCTTCATGATCATGAACCTGGCGGTCGGCGGGTACTGGCCCGGCAACCCCGACGGCTCCACCACCTTCCCGCAGAGCCTGACCGTCGACTACGTCCGCGTCTACGCCCAGCCGACGGGCTCGAACAGCAGGATCACCGGCATCGGCGGCAAGTGCGTCGACGTGGCCGGTGCCAACACCGCCAACGGCACGGCCGTCCAGCTCTACGACTGCAACGGCACCGGCGCCCAGAACTGGTCCTGGAACGGCGACGGCTCGGTGGGCGCCCTCGGCAAGTGCCTCGACGTCACCGGTGGCTCGACGGCCGGCGGCACCAAGGTGCAGTTGTACGACTGCAACGGCACCGGCGCCCAGAAGTGGACCTACAACTCCGGAACCGGGCAGATCGTCAACCCGCAGTCGAACAGGTGCCTCGACGCCACCGACGGCAGCTCCGCCAACGGCACCCGGCTGCAGATCTGGGACTGCAACGGCACCGCCGCCCAGAGGTGGACGCGTAGCTGACCCTCGCGTCTCCCGTAGGCCGGAAGCGGGCGCGTAGCCGACCCGCGCGTCCCCGGACGACCGAAGGGCCCTTCCCCGGTGGGGGAGGGCCCTTTTCGCGGGTCAGTTGCCGCGCTTGGCGCGGGCGGCGGTGCGGGCCCGGCTCGCGGCGTCCAGCACGACCTTGCGCAGGCGGACGGTTTCCGGGGTGATCTCGACGCATTCGTCCTCACGGCAGAACTCCAGCGCCTGCTCCAGCGAGAGCGTGCGCGGCGGGATGACCTTCTCGGTCTCCTCGCTCGTGGAGGACCGCATGTTCGTGAGCTTCTTCTCCTTGGTGATGTTGACGTCCATGTCGTCGGCGCGGCTGTTCTCGCCGACGATCATGCCCTCGTAGACCTCGGTGCCCGGCGAGGCGAACAGCGTGCCGCGCTCCTGGAGGTTGAGCATCGCGAACGCCGTGACCGCGCCCGCGCGGTCGGCCACCAGTGAGCCGCTGCTGCGGGTGCGCAGCTCCCCGAACCACGGCTCGTAGGCCTCGAAGACGTGGTGGACCAGGCCGGTGCCGCGCGTCTCGGTGAGGAACTCGGTGCGGAAGCCGATCAGGCCGCGGGCCGGGACCACGAACTCCATGCGGATCCAGCCGGTGCCGTGGTTGGTCATGTGCTCCATGCGGCCCTTGCGGATGGCCAGGAGCTGGGTGATCGCGCCGAGGTACTCTTCGGGCGCGTCGACCGTCAGCCGCTCGACCGGCTCGTGCACCTTGCCGTCGATCTCGCGGGTGACGACCTGCGGCTTGCCGACCGTCAGCTCGTAGCCCTCGCGGCGCATCTGCTCGACCAGAACGGCCAGCGCCAGCTCGCCGCGGCCTTGGACCTCCCACGCGTCGGGACGGTCGGTGGCGAGCACGCGCAGCGAGACGTTGCCGACCAGTTCCTTGTCGAGGCGGTCCTTCACCAGGCGGGCGGTGACCTTCGAGCCCTTGATCTTGCCGACCAGCGGGCTGGTGTTGGTGCCGATGGTCATCGAGATCGCGGGCTCGTCGACCGTGATCAGGGGCAGCGGGCGCGGGTCGTCCGGGTCGGCCAGCGTCTCGCCGATCATGATGTCGGGGATGCCGGCGATGGCGATGATGTCGCCGGGCCCGGCCTGCTCGGCGGGCTTGCGCTCCAGGGCCTCGGTCATCAGCAGCTCGCTGATCTTGACCCGCTGGATGCTGCCGTCGGTGCGGCACCAGGCGACCTGCTGCCCCTTCTTGATCGTGCCCTGGTGGACGCGGCACAGGGCGATGCGCCCGAGGTAGCTGGAGGCGTCCAGGTTGGTGACGTGGGCCTGGAGCGGGGCCAAGGGGTCGTACACCGGCGCCGGGATCGTCGAGGCGATCGTCTCGAACAGGGGCTCCAGGTCCTCGGAGTCGGGCATCCCGCCGTCCTGCGGGCGCTTGAGGCTCGCCCGGCCGGCCTTCGCGGAGGCGTAGACGATCGGGAAGTCGATCTGCTCCTCGGTGGCGTCCAGGTCCATGAAGAGCTCGTAGACCTCGTCGACGACCTCGGAGATGCGGGCGTCGGGGCGGTCGACCTTGTTGATGCAGAGGATGACCGGCATCTTGGCGATCAGCGCCTTGCGCAGTACGAAGCGCGTCTGGGGCAGCGGGCCCTCGGAGGCGTCGACCAGCAGGACCACGCCGTCGACCATCGACAGCCCGCGCTCGACCTCGCCGCCGAAGTCGGCGTGGCCGGGGGTGTCGATGATGTTGAGGGTCAGGTCTCCGTGCTTGACCGCGGTGTTCTTGGCGAGAATGGTGATGCCCTTCTCGCGCTCCAGGTCGTTGGAGTCCATGACCCGCTCGTCCACGTCCTGGTTGGCGCGGAAGGCCCCGGACTGCCAGAGCATGGCGTCCACCAGCGTGGTCTTGCCGTGGTCGACGTGCGCGATGATCGCGAGGTTCCGCAGGTCGTCGCGGCTGTTCAAAGGCATGATGGAATCTCGCTCTGGTTCGTGGAGGCCGGCCGCGGACTCTGCGGCCCAATCCATTTTAGTTGATCGTCCTCACCGCCACGTGCCGGGTCCGCGCGCCGGTGGACAATTCGCATAGATTTCACAAATGGGTCGTGACCCGGATGACCAGGTCGAACGCCCGGCTCCGGACCCCCATCTCGTCGCGCGTTCCCGGTCAAGGAAAGAGCACGCGCGACTAACACCCCCCGCCTCGGGAAGACAGTCGGCATGGTGGACGAAGGACAGACGCGATTCGCCGCCACCGAACAGGTCGTCGAGGATTTCGGCCCGTTCGCGTGCAGGCGGCACATGGGCGCACGATGCCGTCTCGCCGTATGGGCGGTGGTGGTCGCCGCGTTCGCGGCCGGGTTCGTCATGCCGATCTCGGCCAAGGCGGAGACGCGCACGGCCATGCCGGCACCGGCGGGCTGGGTCTCCTGCGCGGAGGCGCTCGCGCATAAGCTCGACTCATGCCACTCGCCGCTAGTTTCTCCGCGACGCTGATGACGAAGGACGGTGTGCGGATCGACGCGGCGCACACCCCCTCGCGCGGCGACGCGAGCCTCGGCATCATCCTGGCCCACGGCTTCACCGGCTCCTGGCGCGATCCCACGACCCGGCGCATCGCGCACGTGCTGAGCGACTTCGGCGGCGTGGTCGCGTTCGACTTCCGCGGGCACGGCAGGTCGGGCGGCCTCTCAACGGTCGGCGACGCCGAGGTGCTGGACATGGACGCCGCCATCGCGCACGCCCGTTCCGTCGGCTACTCGCGGGTCGCGACCGTGGGGTTCTCGATGGGCGCGGCCGTCGCCGTCCGGCACGCGGCCCTGCACGGCGGCGCGGACGCCGTCGTCGCGGTGAGCGGCCCGGCCCGCTGGTACTACCGGGGCACGCGGCCGATGCGGCAGGTCCACTGGGCCATAGAGAAGGCGCCCGGACGCCTGGCCGCGCGCCTCGCCAAGCGCACGCGCATCCGCTCCACCTCGTGGGACCCGGTGCCGCTCGCCCCGTACGAGGCCGCCGGGCGCGTCTCGCCCGTGCCGCTGCTCATCGTCCACGGCGACGCCGACGACTTCTTCCCTCTGGAGCACGCCCACCAGCTCTTCGAGGCGGCCCGCGAGCCCAAGGAGCTGTGGATCGAGCCGGGGTACGGCCACGCCGAGTCGGCCGCGACCCCCGACCTCGTCCGGCGGATCGGCCGGTGGATCTCCCGCCCGGGCGCCGCGCGCGAGGTGGCCCCGTGATCCTCGTGCTCAACTCGGGCTCGTCGTCGGTGAAGTACCAGCTCATCGACCCCGGCGACGCCGAGGGGCCGGCGCGCGCCGAGGCGGTCAAGATCGAGAACATCGGCGAGCCCGGCTCGGACGTCCGGGACCACGAGGCCGCGCTGAGCCGGGTGGCGCGGGACGGCGCGGTGGAGTCCGCCGGGCTGACCGCGATCGGCCACCGCGTGGTGCACGGCGGACCGCGGCTCAGGGCGCCCGCGCTCATCACCGACGAGGTGGTCGAGCAGATCGCGGCGGCGGTCCCGCTCGCGCCCCTCCACAACCCCGCCAACCTCGCGGGCATCGAGTGGGCGCGCCGGTGGTGGCCGGACGTGCCGCAGGTCGCGGTCTTCGACACCGCCTTCCACAGCACGATCCCGCCCGCCGCCCGCGCCTACGCCATCGACCGCGAGATCGCCGAGCGCCACGACGTGCGCCGGTACGGCTTCCACGGCACCTCGACGGCCTACGTCTCCCGCGTGGCGGCGGGGCTCGTCGGGCAGCCCGACACCGCCAACGTGATCGTCCTGCACCTCGGCAACGGCGCCAGCGCCTCGGCGGTCTCGGCCGGGCGGTGCGTCGACACCTCCATGGGCATGACGCCGCTGGAGGGGCTGGTCATGGGCACCCGCTCGGGGGACATGGACCCGGCGGCGATCTTCATGCTGATCCGCGCGGGCATGAGCCCGGACGAGGTCGAGTCGATGCTCTTCCGGCGTAGCGGGCTGCTCGGGCTGTGCGGCGACAACGACATGCGCGCGGTCATCGCGCGCGTCGAGGCCGGGGACCAGGACGCCGCGCTGGCCTACAACGTGTACTGCCACCGGCTGCGCAAGTACATCGGCGCCTACTGCGCCGTGCTCGGACGGGTCGACGTGATCGCCTTCACCGGCGGGGTCGGCGAGAACTCCTCGCTGGTCAGGAGCAGCGTGCTCGCCGGGCTCCAGTCGCTCGGCATCCGGGTGGACCCGCTGCGCAACGTGACCGCCACGGGCACCCGCGTCATCTCCACCGACGACTCCGCCGTCACGGTCGCCGTCGTGCCGACCGACGAGGAACTGGAGATCGCCCGGGAAACTTTCGCCATAGTGGCGCGAACCAAACCCCAATAAATGTCGTCTACCTCCACGAAGGAGGTATGAGATCCACCAGGAGAGCTCGCGTCCCTCTCCTGACGGGGGCGATCTCGCACCTGCTTGTGGCGCTCTCCGTTCGCACGGACGAGAGGGCGCCATCGAGCCGGCGGTCCACCGCCGTCAGGGAGGAAGGGGTGAAGGACGGGCCCCTTCCTCCCTCCGCTCGTGGCGCGTCGTCCCGGCCGTGCCTATGGCCGCGCCTCCGGCACGGCGGTTCGAGGCGCCCCGGAGGCGGCGTTCTTCCGTCGTCACTCGGAAGGGGCTCGTTCCTCACCCCTTCCTCCCTCCTCCTCCAGAACACCGCCGCGCCCCGAACAGTCAGCCGAGACGGGCGATGGACTTGTACTCCAGGTAGGCGGCGAGGCCCTCGGGGCCGAGTTCGCGGCCGATGCCGCTGTCCTTGTAGCCGCCGAACGGGGTGGACGGGTCCATGGTGTTCATCATGTTGACGCCGTAGGTGCCGGTGCGGACGCGGCGGGCGATGTCCATGCCGCGCTCGGTGTCGGCCGTCCAGACCGAGCCGGACAGCCCGTAGTCGCTGTCGTTGGCGATGCGGACGGCGTCGTCCTCGTCGGTGTACGGGATCACCGAGAGCACGGGGCCGAAGATCTCCTCGCGGGCGATCCGCATGTCGTTGGAGACGCCGGCGAATACGGTCGGGGCGACGTACCAGCCGCGGTCGCGTGGGCGGTCGAGGCCGCCGACGACCGGCTTGGCGCCCTCGTCGATGCCGGCCCTGATGTAGCCCTCCACACGCTCCTGCTGCCGCCGCGCCACCAGCGGTCCGATGCCGGTGGCCGGGTCGGCGGGGTCGCCCACGCGCTGCCCGGCGACCATGTCGGAGATCGCCTGGACGACCTCGTCGTACCGGGAGGTGGAGGCCAGGATGCGCGTCTGCGCGACGCACGCCTGGCCGTTGTTCATCAGGGTCGCGATGGACAGGAAGCCCATGGCGGCGCCCAGGTCGCAGTCGTCCAGGATGATCGCCGCCGACTTGCCGCCGAGTTCCAGGCTGCACCGTTTGAGCTGCTCGCCGCAGATGGCGCCGATGCGGCGTCCGGCGGCCGTGGAGCCGGTGAAGGCGACCTTGTCGACGCCGGGGTGGGCGACGAGGTGCTCGCCCGCCTCGCGGCCCGCGGCGACGATGTTGACCACGCCGTCCGGGACGCCCGCCTCCTTGATCATTTCGGCGAGCAGGTAGGAGTCCAGAGGTGTCTCGGGCGCGGGCTTGATCACGACCGTGCAGCCGGCGATCAGCGCGGGCGCGAGCTTGGTCATGATCACGAACTGCGGCACGTTCCACGGCACGATGGCGGCGACCACGCCGACCGGCTCGCGCCGTACCACGACCGGGCCGAAGACGCCGGGGCGCTCGTCCTCGACCGCGAAAGTCTTCCCGAGCTCGCTGAAGTACTGGAGCATGCCGAGCGGCTGCGGGGCCTGGGCCATCTGCGAGAACGCGATGGGGGAGCCCATCTCCAGCGTGATCACGTCGGCCAGTTCGGCCTGGCGGGCGGCGTACAGGGCGGCCAGCCGGCCGACCACCTCGGCGCGCTCGGGCATGGTCATCCGCGGCCAGGGGCCGTGGTCGAAGGCCTGGCGGGCGGCGGCCACCGCGCGGTCCATGTCGGCGGGGGTGCCGTCGGGCACGCGTCCGACGACCTCCTCGGTGTGCGGGGAGATGACGTCGATCGTCGCGGTGCCCGAGGGAGCAACCCAGTCGCCCCCGATGAAAAGACGGTCGTACTGGAGCATGGGCCTGCCTCCTACGGTCGGACGGTCGGATCGGGCGGGTGCTCGGTCGTCCGGTCCCGTCGTGCGGGGGGCGGGCCCGCGCGACGGCCGGACGCTTGAGACCGAATCATGTTCTGGCCGGGTTGGCAAGACTCGGCTACTCCGGCGAGCCACCGCCGATAGGATCGGTCGCCCGTCCGCCCCGCCGCCCGTCGTGCCCGATGATCTACCGGCAAATCATGAGATGTCCGGAATCCGGTCGGGCCCAATTCTTCGGAAACCGAGCTCTTGCAACTTCCTAAAGTGGTAGATAGTTCGCCAACGGTGTGTAGCTTCTTCCGATCGTGTGGCGGCTCCGAAGATCGGCTTCTAGAGTCTCGGGGTGTCCGGAAGTGGGAGGGCTGATGCGTTCAGGCCGTGTGGCGGGGCTGGCCGCCGCGCTGTTCGGGCTGTTCTCGGTGCTCGTCATACCGTCCGCAGAGGCCAAGCCGAGCCCCCAGGCGCAACTCGACAAGCTCACCAAGCAGGCGGCCGACCTGCAGAAGGCGTACCGCGGCGAGATCCAGAGCCTGGAGGACGTGCGCCGCGCCGCCGCCAAGGCCGGTGACCGCGTCAAGAAGCTGCGCTCGGACCTGGCCACCGCCGAGCGGCAGATCGCCCAGTTCTACGCCCAGTCGTACATGTCCGGCGCCATCGACGGGCCCAGGGTCTTCACCTACAGCGGCGACCCCGACACGATCCTCAGCCAGGTCGCGACCGTGACCTACCTCGCCGACGAGAAGAACCAGCGCGTCAGCCACATCGGCCGGCTGATCAAGGACCAGAAGGCCGCCAAGAAGCTCGCCGACAAGAAGCTCGCCGACCTGAGGGACGAGATCAAGGACCTCCAGGCCAAGAAGCGGCAGGTCGACGAGCTGCTGAAGAAGTTCGGCTTCCAGACCCCGGACGCCGGCAGCGGCCTCACCCTGCGCATGATCAGCATCAGGAACGTCATCATGCAGCACTTCCCGATGCCGTTCGGCGTCGGGTGCCTGCGGCCCGGCGACCCCGGCGAGCACGGCAAGGGCCGCGCCTGCGACTTCATGATGAGCACGGGCGGCCGCATGCCCGACGCCGCCTCCCAGGCCCGGGGCGACGCCCTGGCCCAGTGGTGCATCGAGAACGGACGCTCGCTCGGCATCATGTACATCATCTGGCGGCAGCGCTACTACGACATCCGCACGGGCGCGGGCTGGCGCACGATGTCCGACCGCGGCGGCGTCACCGCCAACCACTACGACCACGTGCACGTGTCGGTCTTCTAGCCCGGTCGCTCTAGCGGGGCCTTCCGGCGCGTCAGGGGGTCGCGCGTGCGGCGATCCTCTCCCGCAGCCAGTGGTAGGACGCCTTCGGGGTGCGGCGCTGGGTCGCGTGGTCGACGTGGACGAGGCCGAAGCGCTGGTTGTAGCCCTCGGCCCACTCGAAGTTGTCCAGGAGCGACCAGACGTAGTAGCCGCGCACGTCCACCCCCTCGGCCATCGCGGCGGCCACGGCGGCGATGTGCCCGTCGAGGTAGGCGATGCGCGCCTGGTCGTCCACCACCCCGTCCGGGCCGGGCTCGTCCTCCTGTGAGCAGCCGTTCTCGGTCACGTACACCGGCGGCAGCGCCTCGCCGTACCGGGCCTTGAGGCCGGTGAGCAGCTCGCGCAGGCCGTCCGGCACCACCGGCCAGCCGAAGGCGGTGGTGGGGTGGCCGGTGATCCCGGCGTCCTCGAACGGCAGAATGGGCGTCTCCCCGGGCGCGCACACGCGGGTGGGGTTGTAGTAGTTGATCCCGAGCCCGTCCAGCGGCTGGGCGATGGTGGCGAGGTCGCCGTCCCGCACGGCGGGCATGGTCTCCAGGCCGAAGGCCGACAGGCCGGGGTAGCGGCCGAGCAGCACCGGGTCGTTGAACAGCCTGTTGTGCAGCGTGTCGTACGCCTCGGCGGCCCGCACGTCCTCCTCCGCACCGGACGCGGCCCAGACGGGCGTGCAGTTGTTGGTGACCAGCACCCGCTCGGCCCCGTGCGCCCGCAGCGCCTGCGCGGCGAGGCCGTGGCCGAGGAGCTGGTGGTGGGCGGCGGGCAGGGCGTCCAGGAACATGGTCCTGCCCGGGGCGTGGGTGCCGAGGGCGTACCCGTACACCATGTGGACGAACGGCTCGTTGAGGGTGATCCAGATCGGCACGCGGTCGGCGAGCCGGGCGGCCACGATGGCGGCGTACTCCGCCATGCGGCTCGCGGTGTCGCGGTTCAACCACCCGCCCTCGTCCTCCAGCGCCTGGGGCAGGTCCCAGTGGAACAGCGTGGCCGCCGGGACGATGCCCGCGGCGCACAGGCCGTCGACCAGCCGGTCGTAGAAGCCGAGACCGGCCTCGTTGACCGTTCCATGGCCCGATGGGAGAATTCTCGGCCACGAAATGGAGAAGCGGTAAGAGTTCACGCCCAGAGCGGCCATGAGCGTGACATCCTCGGTCCAGCGGTGGTAGTGGTCGCACGCCATGTCACCGGTGTGACCGTCCTTGACCTTGCCCGGCTCGTGGGCGAAAGTGTCCCAGATCGACCGGCCCCGGCCGTCCTCCGCCACGGCTCCCTCGATCTGGTAGGACGCGGTCGCGGTGCCCCAAAGGAACATGATGACCTCCGGTGGAATGAGTGGACCTCATGTTAAGCCGGTGGCAAGTCAACAGAGGGATGATGGGGGAATGACGAACGTCTCCGCCGCGACGCTCCGCCGCCGCCCCGCTCAGCGCCGCAGCGTCGAGCGGGTCGAGCGCATGCTGGACGAGTGCGCCCGCCTGCTCGACGAGGTGGGTTACGACGGGCTGACCACCAAGGAGGTGGCCCGCAGGGCGGCCGTTCCGATCGGCACGTTCTACCAGTTCTTCCCCGACAAGCAGGGGCTCGTACGGGCGCTGGCGCTGCGCAACCTCGACGCGTTCCTCGCCCGGATCACCGCCCGGCTCGCCGCCGCCGGAATCTCCGACTGGACCGGCGCGGTGGACCTCACGGTGGACGAGTTCGTGGCGATGAAGCGCAGCACGCCCGGCTTCGCCATCATGGACTTCGGCGAGATCCTGCCGACCCCGGGCGGGCCCGCGCTCAAGGGCAGCGAGCGCCTGCTGGACGCCGCGCTGGAGAACAATGTCATCGTCGCCGATCGGCTGCGCGCGCTGACCATCGAGCTGCTGGGCGCGCCCGCCGGGCCGGGCCTCGACCGCGCGCTCATCGTCGCGGTCGAGGCCGCCGACGCCGTGCTGAAGCTCGCCTTCCGTGCCCACCCCGGCGGCGACCCCGAGCTGATCTCCGAGTGCAAGCGCCTGGTGCGCGGCTACCTCGCCGACCACCTGCCGGGCCACTGACGCCACCGCCGGCCCGGTGACCGCGCCCGGCCCGGAGCGCCCGCCGGGGCGGGCCGGGGGTCAGGCCAGTGCCGGGTCTTCCAGGCGGGCGCGCTGCCCGTCGTCCAGCTTGACATCGCGCGCGCCGAGCAGCTCGTCTACCTGGGCGAGCGTGCTTGCCCCCACGATGGGCACGATGCCCTGCGCGGTCAGCCACGCGATGACCACCTGGTTGGGCGTGGCGCCGAGCTCGCCGGCCACCTCGCGCAGCACGGCCAGGCGCCGGGTCGTCCCGGGATGGTCGTAATGCGGGGGAATGGGGCGGTCGGCCCGGGTGTAGGCGCCGGCGAGCAAGGTCGTGTAGGTCCACAGCCGCAACCCCTCGACGGCGACGTAGTCCAGCACCTCCTCGCCCACCTGCACGTGAGCGGACTCCGGCAGCGGCACGCCCGGCCGCGGGCGCAGGTAGGAGTGCCTGAGCTGCAGGTCCGTGTACGGGGTCACGCCCCGGGCCCGGGCGAGGCCGCGCGCCCGCTCGACCCGCCAGGTGGCGTGGTTGGAAGCGCCGACGGCCAGTGCCTTGCCCTCCGCGGCCAGCGCGCCGAACGCGTCCACCTGCTCCTCGAGGGGCGTCGCGCGGTCCTCGATGTGCGCCCAGTAGACGTCCACGCGGTCCGTGCGCAGCCGCCGCAGGCTGGCCTCCATCGCCGCGCGGACGACCTCGCCGGACAGGCCCTCGGCCGAGCCGAGCGTCCGGTCGCCGGGGACCGCCGGGCGCGCGCCGCACTTGGTGCTCAGCACCACGTGGTCGCGGAGGCCCCGGGACTCCAGCCACCTGCCGATGGTGGTCTCGCTCTCGTCGCCGATGGCGCCGTCGATCCAGAACGGATAGTTGTTCGACGTGTCGAGCACCGTGCCGCCGGCCTCGACGAACCGGTCCAGGATCGCGAAGGACGCCGCCTCGTCGACGGTCGTGCCGAATGGGATGGTGCCGAGTGCGATTCGTGTCATGCGCGACACCTTGCACGCTGGAGTGGGCTCCAGGTCAACCACCTTGACCTTGAGCCCACTCCAGGTGACATGCTCGACCCCGTGAGCGTCTACACACCGGGACAGGTCGCGGAGGAGACCGGGTTCAGCCTGGACACCCTGCGGTACTACGAGCGCATCGGCCTGCTGGAGCCGATCGAGCGGAACGCCGCCGGCCAGAGGCGGTTCAACGACTCGCACCTGAGCTGGCTCGGCATGGTGCGCTGCCTGCGCGGCACGGGCATGTCGCTCGCGGAGATGATCCGCTTCGCCCAGCTCGTGCGCAGCGGCGATGGCACCATCGAGGAGCGCATCGCGCTGCTGGAGAGCCACGACCGCGAGGTCGAGCAGAAGATCGCCGAGCTCAGGGAGCAGCAGGACGCGATCAAGTGGAAGATCCGGTACTACCGCGACGTACTGGCGCTCGCGGGGGACCCGGCCTCGTGCCAGGCGGCCGAGACGGTCGAGTCCGACGCCTCCCGCTAACCCGCGCCCGGGGCTCCGTTCAGACCTGTCACGACCTGTTGAGACATGTTCAGGCCTGGCTGGGGGCCTCCTTCCGGTGATCGCCCGTGGGGCCGTAGGCGCTGGCCTGGATGGTGTAGAGGTCGGCGTACTGGCCGCCGAGGGCCATCAGCTCGTCGTGCGTGCCCCGCTCGATCACCTTGCCGTGGTCCAGGACGTAGATGCGGTCGGCGTAGCGCACGCTGGCGAGGCGGTGGGTGATGAGCAGGACGGTGCGGCCGTCGGCGTGCCCGCGGACGCGCTCGAACAGGGCGTGCTCGGCGCGGGCGTCCAGCGCGGCCGTCGGCTCGTCGCAGATCAGCAGCGGCGCATCGCGGTAGAAGCCGCGCGCCACGGCGATGCGCTGCCACTGGCCGCCCGAGGGCTCGTGGCCGTCCTTGAACCGGCGGTCGAGCAGCGTGCGGTAGCCGTGCGGCAGCTCGGCGATGACCTGGTCGGCCCCGGCGACCTGGGCGGAGGCGTGCAGGGCCTCGACGCCCTTGTCCAGACCCATGGTGATGTTGTCCTTGGCGGTCAGCGGCCAGCGGGTGTGGTCCTGGGCGATGACGGCGATGTGGCGCCGCAGGTCCTCGGGGTCGACGCCGGCGAGTTCCACGTCGTCCCACCGGACCCGTCCCTCGCCGGGGTCGTACAGCCCGGCGAGGATCTTGGACAGAGTCGTCTTGCCCGAACCGTTCTCACCGACGAGCGCGACGACCTCGCCTCGATCGATGTGGATCGACACGTGGTCCAGGGCGGGGCGCTCGTTGCCGGGGTAGTGGAAGGTCACGTCGTCGACGGTGATGCGCTCGAACGAGGCGGGTGCAGGGTCGGGCCGGTCGGACGTCAGGCGCGCGCGGGCGTCGGCGCAGAACTCCAGGAAGTCGGTGAAGTAGAGGCCCTCCTCGTACAGGCGGTTGGTGGCGTACATGAGCGTGGACAGATAGCTCTGCCCGGAGCGGATGGCGAGGACGGCCGTGCCCGCCACCGCGAGCGGGACGGCGCCGACGGCGAGCAGCAGCCCGAGCGCGACGTAGACGATGCCCGTGCCGACCCCGCCGAGCGCCTCCCCGACCACGCGCGCGAGCATCTGCCGCCGCGCCAGCCGCAGGACGACCGCCTGTTCGGCGTCGGTCACCGCGTCGTACAGGCGCATGAGGAAGCGGCGCATCGTGAACGAGCGGATCTCGGCGGCGGTGTCCCGGTCGGCCATGAGGTCGCTGAGGATCCATTTGCGCCGCCGGGCCGGCACCAGGGCGTACATCGTGGTGTACCGCTCGCGGGCGGAGCGGACGGCGGCCCAGGCGTCGGGGATCACGGCCAGCACGAGCAGGGGCAGCAGCACGGGGTGGAGGATGCCGAGCACACCGGCGGCGGCTGCGATGCCGATGCCGCCGGTGAGCACGTCGATCGCCGAGTTGACCACGCTGTCCACCATGCTCACGCCGCGGGTGCGGGCGCGCTGGAGCGAGTCGTGGAATGCGACGTCGTCGTAGGCGATGAGGTCGACGCGGCTGGTCAGGTCGTAGAGCTGGGTCTCGGCGATGCGGCTGACCTGAGGCTCCAGGCGGGACTGTGCCCACCCGGCCCCGGCCTGGAGGGCGGTGCGCAGCGCCGCGGCGACGCCCACGAGCAGCAGGCTGGGGAGGGCGGCACGGACGCGGTCGGGGGTGGGCCCGGAGGAGAAGAGGGCCTGCAGCACGCCGGTGGTCGCCAGCAGCCCGAAGGCGGTGAACACGCCGCCGAGCGTGCTCAGGGAGATCGTCGCCAGGGTGTCGCGGGGGCTGGCCTGCCACGCCATGCGCACGGCCTGGGCGATGAGGGCGGGGAGCCTGCGGGCCACCGTGAGGAAACCGATGCCGGCCATGGTCTCGTTGTGGGCGTGCCAGTCGCTGACGGTGACCTCACCGAGGTCGATCGCCTCGTCGTCGCGTGGTGCCGCGGCGGAGGATCGGGGGAGGGCGCCGTTCGGCGGCGACTGCGGGGTCGGGGAGCCGTCCCTGGCGTCAGGAGGCGGGGACACAGGGGACCGCGCGGGATCGGAGCCGCTCGGAGCGGAGGTTTCCTGGGGGAGATCGGCCATGCTCGCAGTGTGACCGGCGCCACCGACAGTTTAAAGACGGCCCGGTAAACCACGGCATTCAAGTTGAAACGAGCAATTACTTGGGCAGCGCCGCTAATGTCCGGCCGATGGCCAATGACGCGGCGGGGTGGTCACGTTCGCCGGTATGTGCGGCCCCGTTCGATCGCGCCGTCCGAGGGCCCGGGGAGCCGGGCGGTGAGGCGCTCGGCCTCCTCGTGCAGCGCGATGATCAGGAGGAGTTCGAGGCCCAGGTCTTCGAGGTCGACGGTTTCCAACTGAGTCTCCCGATGTGAGATGGCTCACCGGCCTCGGACGCGCCTGGGTGGCCGGTGCTCGTGGAATCTTACCTTCCGTGACGGCGATGCGCAGCCTTGGCCTGCGTTGATCACTCTTCGTGCAATCAGGTCGGGGCTGATCGTATATTTCGGACATACAGCTGGGTCTGATGGCGAGGGTCGGGGTGTGCCCGTTCTCGCGGCACTGCCGATCTCGTCCCTTGGTCAGAGCAGAGTAGTCAATCAGACGATAATTTCGGAAGGAGGGAATTGGAGGGACTTGTAGCGATTTCTTCACAACAAAGGTGGGCGCATCGTGTCATCCGGATGGCCCTCTCGGGAGTCAGGGGCGCGGCGTTGAGGTGCTCCTCACCGCGATCTTCGCCTGCCCTTGATGCGTCAACAAAAACGCGGCTATGTCGTCATGTTGGACGGTATGGGATGGATTGCAGTCGAATCCCGGCATGAGCCGAGCGCGCTCCGCTATTTGGTGGAACACTGCGTAATGGCGCGCCCGCCGTCATCGTCCACCCCACCCCCGCCATCCCCCGCCACCCGCCGCCACCCCTCGACCTCCGTGACGACACGCCCGTCACGGCGCGTGCGCCCGGCCGTGGACGAAGACCGCACGAGTGAGACGCCGCGTGGCCGGCGGTACGGGTGAGGTCGCCTCGGAGGGGTGGAGACCGGAGCCCGGGGCCACGCGGTCCGCGAGCCCGGGTCGGTGGCCGTGCGCCCCGGTCCGGGCTCGCCTCCTCCGCCGCTCCGGGCGGGGGCGGCGTGTCAGTCGGTGCGGACGTCCAGGCCCAGGGCGGTGGCGATCATCATCGCCTGGCGCAGGTCGACGACGGCGCCCCTGAGCTGCACGGTCAGCGGCTCCAGGGACGACAGGTCGCTGCCGCGCAGGTCGCACCGCGTCAGGTCGGCCCGCGGCAGCGACGCCCCCGACAGGTCCACGTCGCGCAGCGAGGCCTCCACGAGCCGCACGCCCGTGAGGTCGGCCTCGCGCATGCGCGCGTCCGAGATCGAGGCGCCGTTCAGGTTCGCCCCCGACAGGTCGGTGAACGACCAGTCGCCGCCCCGGACCTTCAGCAGGTCGAAGGAGCAGCCGTCGAACACGCTGCCGACCAGCTTGCACCCGGTGAACGTGGCGTCGAAGAACGAGCACCGAACGAAATGGCAGTTGAGGAAGGCGCTGTCGGAGAACTGCGCGGCGTTGAACCGCGTGCCCCGGAACACGCACTCGCTGAACACCGCGCCCTCGCCGGTCGCCTCGGCGAGGTCGACGTCGATGAAGGCCACGTTGGCCTGGTTCTGCCCGGAGAGGTCGAGGGTCTCCCAGTCGTCGGCGATGACGGACGTGTGCGTCTCGGGGACGGGGCGCCCGCGCTTGCGGTCAGCCACGGCGCCGCCGCGGGACGGGGGAGGAAGCGATGGCGGTCATGCGCCGATACTTCCATGTCCCGTCCGGGAACCGGGTGACGGGCGCCGTCCCGCTGTGCGAGTGTGTGGTTATGTGGCTGCTTGGGTGTGTGAGCTTGAGTGGCTGTGTGGCTATATGGCAACGTTATGCGCGCGGCCTTGACGTCCTCGCCCGCCAAGTGGGTTGATTGCGTAAAACTGACAACGTTGTCACCAGGCGTCCCAAATGGGAAGAAGCGCATGGACAGCGTCCCCTCTACCCCCCGAAGGGACCGGACAGAATGCGACGACGGTGGATGTCGGCCGTCGCGGTCACCGTGGCAGGCGTGCTCTCCCTTTCCGCCTGTGGCGGTGGTGGCGACCAGAAGGGCACCGGCGACGGGCAGGCGGCGGCCAAGAAACAGGTCGAGGTCTTCTCGTGGTGGACGGGCCCCGGCGAGGCCGACGGGCTCAAGGCCATGCGCGATATATTCGAGAAGCAGAACTCCGGCCTGACGTTCTTCGACGCCGCCGTCGCGGGCGGCTCGGGTGACAAGGCGCGGGCTCTGCTCTCCAGCAAGCTCCAGGCCGACCAGCCGCCGGACACCTTCCAGGGCCACGCCGGCGCCGAGCTCCAGGGCTACATCAAGGCCGGCAAGCTGGAGCCGCTGAACTCCCTGTACGACGAGCTGAAGCTGAGGGACGTCTTCCCGCAGCAACTCGTCGACCAGCTCACCTACGAGGGCAACGTCTACTCGGTGCCGGTGAACATCCACCGCTCCAACGTCCTGTGGTTCAACCCCAAGGTACTCAAGGAGGCCGGCGTCGCCGGGGCGCCGAAGACGATCGAGGAGTTCATCACGGCCCTGGAGGCGGTGAAGAAGACCGGGAAGATCCCGCTGTCGATCGGCTCGGAGTGGACGGACGTCCACCTGCTGGAGAGCGTGCTGCTCGGCTCGCTCGGCACCGACGCCTACAACGCCCTGTGGGTCAAGGGCGCGGACTGGTCGGGCCCGGCCGTGACCAAGGCGCTGGAGGACTACAAGACGATCCTGTCGTACGCGGGCCCGCCGCAGGACGACTGGCAGCCCGCCTCCAAGCAGGTCGCCGACGGCGCCGCCGCGTTCAACATCATGGGCGACTGGGCCTACGGCTACTTCCACAACCCGCCGGACGGCGGCCTCGGCAAGAAGTCGAAGGAGGACTTCGACTGGGCGGCCTCGCCGGGCACCGATGGCACCTTCTTGTGGCTGTCGGACAGCTTCACCCTGCCCAAGGGCGCCCCGAACCGGGACGGCGCGCTGGCGTGGCTCAAGGTCGCCGCCAGTAAGGAGGGCCAGGACGCCTTCAACCCCAAGAAGGGCTCCATCCCCGCCCGCAAGGACGCCGACAAGTCCCTCTACACCGACTACCTGGAGTGGGACCTCGCGCAGTGGGCGAGCGACAAGCTCGCCGGGTCGATCCAGCACGGCGTCGTCGCCAACGACGCCTGGAAGACGGCCATCACCGAGGCGGTGGGCCTGTTCCTGCAGAGCAAGGACGCGGCCAAGCTGCAGCAGGCGCTGGTGGAAGCCGCGCAGACCAACAACCAGTGAGCTGATCGTCCGGCTCGCGCCCGCGTCGCCTCCGCGCGCGGGCGCGAGCCTCTTGGGGGTATCTGTGTCGCGCGTCAAGAGATGGCTGCCGGGCCTGCTCCTGGTCACGCCGTCGATCATCGCGATCGCGGTCTTCGTGTACGGCATGCTGGGCTGGAACTTCCGGCTGGCGATGACGGACCGGCACGACGAGATCTCGGCAGGGAAGTTCGTCGGGCTCACGAACTTCGTCTCCCTGTGGGACCAGGAACGCTGGGGCATCTCGGTGAGGCACGCGGTCGTCTTCACGGTGGTGTTCGTGGGCGGCGCGCTGGCGCTCGGCTGGCTGCTCGCCTTCCTGATGGAGAAGGGGATCAAGGGGGAGGGCGGCTTCCGCGCGATCTACCTGTTCCCGATGGCCATCTCGTTCGTCGCCACGGGCGTCGTGTGGCGGTGGCTGATGAACAGCGGCCAGGGCGAGCAGGCGGTCGGGCTGAACCGGCTGTTCGGCAGCGTCGGGCTCGGGTTCCTGGAGAACGACTGGT
The DNA here is from genome assembly GCF_040653595.1 of Sphaerisporangium sp. NPDC051011. NCBI lineage: Bacteria > Bacillati > Actinomycetota > Actinomycetes > Streptosporangiales > Streptosporangiaceae > Sphaerisporangium > Sphaerisporangium sp. NPDC051011. Next base: position 256,045 of record NZ_JBFAGG010000002.1, read on the forward strand.
TCCGGGGCCAGGACTGGGGCATGGCGGCCATGGCCATCCCCGCGATCTGGCAGATGTCCGGATATGTCATGGCATTGTTCCTGGCCGGGTTCCGGGGCGTCCCGGAGGAACTGCGCGAGGCCGCGCGGGTCGACGGCTGCAAGGAATGGCAGGTCTACCGGTACGTCGTCTTCCCGTTCCTGCGCCCGGTCACGCTGTCCGCGCTGATCATCCTCGGGCACATCTCACTCAAGGTCTTCGACCTGATCGTCTCGGTGTCCGGCAAACAGATCATCACGGACGTGCCCGCCGTGTTCATGTGGGTCGCCGTCTTCGACGCCCACGACCCGGCCAAGGGCGCGACGATCGCCGCCTACATCGTGCTCAGCGTGGCCGTCTTCGTCGTCCCGTACCTGATCTGGAACGCCCGCAGGGAGAAGCGCCCATGACCACCGCTGTCGCGGCCCCGCCGCAGGCACAGAAGGCGGCGCCGCAGGTCGTCCGCGGGCCGCGCTGGCCGGTCTACGTCAGGTTCGTGCTGCTGATCGGCTTCGTCCTGGTCTTCCTGATCCCGATCTACGTGCTGCTGGTCACCAGCTTCAAGCCCCTGACCGAGGCCGACCCGAGCCAGGCGTGGAGCCTGCCCAAGGTCTGGACGACCGAGGCGTGGCAGGTGGCCTGGGACAAGCTGAAGCCGGGCATCGCCAACAGCTTCCTGCTGACGATCCCGGGGTCGCTGCTCTCGGCGGCGCTCGGCGCGATGAACGGGTTCGTCCTGTCCAAGTGGCGCTTCCCCGGCGCCGATGTGGTGTTCACGCTGTTCCTGTTCGGCATGTTCATCCCGTACCAGGGTGTGATGATCCCGCTCGTCCAGCTCATGGTGAACCTGGACATCTACGGCGGCATCCCCGGGCTGATCCTCGCGCACGTCGTCTACGGCATCCCCATCTGCACGCTGATCTTCCGCAACTACTACGTGACGATCCCGGACGAGCTGATGGAGGCCGCCCGCGTCGACGGCGCCGGCATGCTGCGCACCTTCTGGTCGATCGTGATCCCCGTCTCCGGGCCGGCCCTCGCCGTCGTCATCATCTGGCAGTTCACCTCGATGTGGAACGACTTCCTCTTCGCGGTGTTCCTGACCGGGCCGACCTCGTGGCCGACGACCGTCATGCTCAACAACATCGCGGGCGCCCAGACCGTCCCGTACAGCCAGCAGATGGCGGCCGCGATCCTCGCCTCGGTCCCGACGATGCTCGTCTACGTGCTGCTCGGCCGCTTCTTCATGCGCGGCCTGATGGCGGGCGCGCTCAAGGGCTGACCATTCGGGGGCCCCGGACCGCGCCGGAGGCGCGGCCTTAGGCACTGCCGTCCACCAGCGCGTCCCCGAGCGCGGTGCGGCGGTACAGCACCGAGCGGCCCACCCGGGTGCCGGTGATCAGCCCGGCCTCGCGCAGCGCGGCCACGTGGCCGCCCGCGCCGCCGACGCTCAGCCCGAGCAGGGCCGCGAGCTGCGTCGTGGTCGCCGGGGTTCGCAGCAGGATCTCGGCGCGGGTCCGGCCGATGAGCCGCGCCAGCCCCGCCGACGGCCGCGACTCGACGGCGATCCCGCGCGCCGGGTACACCAGGGCGTACGGCCACGGGTCCTCCAGGTAGGCGCCGACGCCGGCGCCGAAGACGCTCGGGACGAACAGCAGCCCCCGGCCGTCGAGCCGGTGGCGCTCGTCCCCGCCTGGATTGTCCATGCGCACCTGGATATGACCGGCGCCGCCGTCCGCGCGCCAGGCGACCCGCGGGCTGAGGTCATCGAGGGCGGCCGCCCAGCCGTACGTCGCCAGGCGCCCGGCGCGCTGGACGACGTCGCGTTCGAGGATCGCCTGGACGCGAGGCCAGCCGGGCGCGACGATCTCACGCCAGACCGCCTCCAGGGCGTCCGCGAACAGTGCCACGACGTCCGGGCGGTCCAGGATCGCCCGCACGTCCGGCGGCGGGGGCGGCGCGCCGCGCAGGTTCCTGGCGATCTCCACGTGGGCCTGCTCCGGGGGCGTCGCGCGCATCGCGGCGATCTCGTCGTCGAACGCGACGTTCACCCCGGACGGCGGCGGCGCGATGAAGTCCGCGTTGTAGTCCCCATTGCGGAACAGTGCCACCAGGGCCGCGAGCGCCGGCCGTTCGCGCACCAGCCGCTCGTACGGCCGCCGCCCGTCCTCGACCCACCGCCGGTGCATGCCCGCCGAGCGACGCCGGGACAGCAGCCAGAGCGCGTGCAGGGTCTCGATCAGCGGAGATATGGCGAACCTGCTGGCCATGACGTCCTGCGGGCTGACCTCGATACTGAGCACCCTGCCCACGCCGAACCCCCGGGCCGATCGGACCTTTCGCTTATTTCGGAAAGCTTAGCCAGGTGTTCCGGCCGTCCCCCAGCATCGTCACCGAAGACGGCCGTGCGACGGCGGGGGAGGGTGAGTGGTGGTCGAGGAGTCCGGGCGGCGGGCGACGTTCGGCGAGGTGTTCGCCGTGCGGGAGTTCCGCGTGCTCTTCGGTAGCTTCGCGCTGCTGGTGGCGGGCGACACCGTCAAGATGCTCGCGTTCTCGGTGCTCGTGTACGCGCGCACGGGTTCGGCGGGATTGTCCGCGCTCGCGTACATGAGCGGATTCCTGCCGTACGTCGTCGGCGGGATCTTCCTGCTGTCGCTGGCCGACCGCGTCCGTCCCCGCCGGCTGATGATCGTCGGCGAGGTGGTGCGCGTCGCCGTCTGCCTGGCGCTGGCCTTCGCCGGGCTGCCGGTGTGGGCGATGCTGCTGCTGGTCGTCGCCACAGGCGCGCTCGGCCCCGTCTTCGGCGCAGCCCGTACCGCGACCCTGCCCGAGCTGCTACCCGGCGACGCCTTCGTGCTCGGCCGCTCCGTCCTCTCCGTGACGTCGGCCGGCGCGCAGATCGGCGGCCTCGCCGTGGGCGGTACCGTCCTCACCCTGACCGGGCCCGCGGGAGCCCTGCTGATCACCGCCGTGCTGTCGGCGGCGAGCGCGGTGGTGCTGCGCCTCGGCCTTCCCGACCATCCGGCCCGGGCGGGCGCCGGAGCCGGGGGGAACCCCGTCGGGGTCACGCTGCGCGTCAACCGCCGCCTGCTCGCCGACCCGGGCGTGCGGGGGCTGCTGCTCGCGAACTGGATCCCGATGATGTTCGTCTCCGGCGCCGAGGCCGTCGTGGTGCCGTACCTGAGCGAGCGCGGCGCGCCCTCGCAGGCGGGCCTGGTGCTGGCGGCGTTCGCGGCGGGCGTGGCGATCGGGGACTTCGCGGTCGGGCGGTTCGCCGCGCCCGGTCTGCGGGAGCGGCTGTCCTTCCCGCTCGCCGCGGGGCTCGGCGTGCCGATGCTCGGCTTCGCCGCCGGGCCGGGACCGGCGTGGTGCCTGGCGCTCGCCGTGCTGACCGGGTCATGCCTGGCCTACACCCTCGGCCTGCAGCGCAGGTTCGTGGAGGCGGCCCCCGAGGACGTGCGCGGGCAGGCGTTCGGCCTGCTCACGTCGGGCCAGATGACCACGCAGGGACTCGGCGCGGCCCTGGCCGGCGGCCTCGCCGAGCTGGTCCCCGCGCACCTGGCCATCGCGCTGACCGGCGCGGGCGGCGTCCTCGCCGCGCTCGCCCTGGCCCGTCACCTGCGTCCGGGGCCGAAGGCCTCCGCGTCCGAATGGAGACAGCATAGAGTAACCAATTGACTACTTTGAGTGACCATCACTCGGTGGGCATGCTCGGAGCGAACGGCATCCCACCGAGAAGGAATCCTTCCATGCGCCTACGCACCCGTCTGGCCATCCTCGCCGGCGCCGGCGCCGCCGGTGTCGCCATGGCACCCTCGTTCACCGTCCACCCCACGCCCGCCGGCGCGAGGGCGGCGAGCTGTCACGCGGCGACCAAGGGGACGGTGGCCAGGTACGAGAAGATGACCGGCCCCGGGCCGGGGGGAGCCCCGGATGTGTCCTTCCGCGGCACGGGCACGTACGCCAGCGCGTGCCTGCCGCACTGGCGCACGCACCACACCGGGCGGCTCTACCGGGTCGGCGACGGCTGGGCGACCGGCAACTGGGCCGCCGCGAAGTACTTCTACGACTATGGCGGCTACTGGCTGGACGGCGAGGACCTCGTCTGGAAGTGACGCCCCGACCCCGGCTGATTCCGGGACCGGGGCGTCGCGCTTGAGGAACTCCGCGGCGGGGCGGGCGGTCGCGACCGCGTCAGTGCTACGGCGAGACCGTGCCCGTGAGACCGGAGGGGCCGGCCCCGACGCCATGGAGAAGCGTGTCGACGACGAGCGTGGCGAGCGCGTCGGCGTCGCCGCCCTCGGATCCGTCCCGCATCGCCTCGTGGATGAGCGCGTAGTAGGAACGGCGCGCCCACTCCAGGTCGGCGTCGGCCCGGAGCAGCCCCGCGCCCCTGGCCCGGTTCAGCAACCGCGCGCACACCTCGCGCACCTCCGCGTGGATGCGCTCCACGTCGGGATCGGACGCCGACCGGCTCATCGCGAACTCCCAGCCGATCTTCACCCGCAGGACGTTCGCGGTGGCCTGGTAGAGGGCGACCAGGGGTGGCGTGCTGTCGGGGCGGGCCGCGAGCACGGCGGCGTGGAACTGCTGGGCCGCCCATCGGGTCATCGCGTCCACCAGGGCGTCCCGGCTGGCGAAGCGACGGTGGACCGTGGTCCTTGCGACACCGGCCGCCTCCGCGATCTCCTCCATCGAGGCCGCCGGGTTCTTGCTGAGCGTGCGCTCCGCGGCCTCGAGGATCGCCCGTACGGTCCGTTGCGCGTCCGCACGGAGCGGGCGGCCCTGCTGTTCCACGCGAGTCTCCTTCCCAGAGAAACAGTACCTGGAAAGAGACGACTGGACGGCGACTTGCATCGTGAATGTTGCAAGTGTGACCGTCCGTGCCGCGGCGACCAGACGGCGTTCGGGAAGGCGCCGGCAGAGGAGTTCGGCCCTCAGGGCGTACGGGTCAACACGATCTCCCCCGGACCGGTCCGCACACCCCAAACGGCCCCCAGCCCCGTGCCCCACGAGGGCCGCACGGAGGAATCAGGAGGGCGGCAGCTCGCCCGAGCCGCGGGCGACGAGGCGGGTGGGCAGCCGCAGGCGTTCGGTGGGGCCCGTCTCGCCGGACAGGCGGCGGAAGAGGAGCTCGGCGGCGGCGCGCCCGAGGCCCGCCGGGTCCTGGGCGACGACGGTGACGGCCGGGCTGAGCAGGTCGGCGAGCTCGAAGTCGTCGAAGCCGACGATCGCGATGCCCGCGGTGGCGGTCGGGCGGGCGTCCAGGGCGTCGAGGACGCGGAGCGCGGTGACGGTGGTGCGGCCGTTGCCCGTGAACAGGGCCGTCGGCGGGCCGGGGAGGGCGAGCAGGCGGGCGAGGTCGGCGCGCAGGCGCTCCTGGTCGGGGGCGCCCATGGCGACCAGCGCCGGGTCGTACGCCAGCCCGGCCGCGGAGAGCGCCTCGCGGTACCCGCGCAGCCGCTCCTCGGCGGTGAAGATCGCCGCGTTGTCGCCGAGGAAGGCGATGCGCCGGTGGCCGTGGGCGGCGAGGTGGGCGGTCGCGGCCCTGGCCCCGCCCGCGTTGTCGGACAGCACGGTGTCCACGTCCAGCCCCGGCCCGGCGGGGCGGTCGGCGAAGACGGCGCGGATGCCCGCGGTCAGCTCGGGGACGAGGTACCCGTGGTCGTCCCCGGCGGGCACGATGATCAGCCCGTCCACGCGGCGGGCGCAGAAGGCGAGGACCAGTTCGCGCTCGCGCAGGGAGTCCTCGCCGGAGGAGCCGGTGAAGACCAGGGAGCCGTTGCCGAGCGCGACGTCCTCGACGGCCCGGCTCAGCAGGGAGTAGAACGGATCGGCGACGTCCTCGATGACGAGCCCGATGCTCGCCGTGCGGCCCCGGCGCAGGACGCGGGCGCCGTCGTTGCGGCGGTATCCGAGCAGGGCGATGGCCTGCCGGACGCGCTCGGCCGTGGCCGGGTTGACCCCGCGCTCCTCGTTGACCACACGCGAGACGGTCTTGAGGGCGACACCGGCCGCCGCGGCGACGTCGTTCATGGTGGGACGCCCGCGCCTGGTCTCTGCCACGGTGTGCATCATCCCGCATTTCGGCGAGGCCTGACAACGTTGTCAGTCGCGCCCGCGGGCCGCTGAGGGCTGCTGCTCTTTACGTGTCGTTGACGAGGACGCGGCCGTTACCTGGCTTAACATCGCAGCGTGATCGCTCTTGTGTGGATCGTGGCCGGCGTCGTCTCCCTGTCGGGCGGCGTCGCGGCGCCCGGCGCGTCCGGGCCCGTCCCTCATCCCCTCGTCATCGGGCACCGCGGCGCGTGCGCGTACCGTCCCGAGCACACCATGGCCTCCTACGAGACCGCGATCCGGGACGGCGCCGACTACATCGAACCCGACCTGGTCTCCACCAAGGACCACGTGCTGGTCGCCCGGCACGAGAACGAGATCTCCCAGACCACCGACGTCGCCGTGCACCCGGAGTTCGCCGCGCGCAGGACGACCAAGACCATCGACGGGCGGCGGCTCACCGGCTGGTTCACCGAGGACTTCACCCTGGAGGAGCTGCGCACGCTGCGCGCCGTCGAGCGCCTGCCCGAGCTGCGTCCCCGCAGCGCCGCATTCGACGGCACGTCCACGATCGCGACGTTCGACGAGATCGTCGCCCTCGCCCGGCGCGCCGGGGTCGGCGTCTACCCCGAGACCAAGCATCCGGGGTACTTCACGTCCATCGGGCTCCCGCTGGAGCAGCCTATGCTCGCCACCCTGGCGAAGTACGGCTGGACCGAACGCACCGACCCGGTGTTCATTCAGTCGTTCGAGACGGCCAACCTGCGGGCGCTGCGCGGCACGACGCGCCTGCGGCTGATCCAGCTCATGGAGGCGACCGGCGCTCCCCGCGACCTGGTCGTCGCGGGGGACCCGCGCACGTACCGCGACCTGGCCACGCCCGAGGGCCTGCGCGAGATCGCCGGGTACGCCGACGGCATCGGCGTGCACGTGCGGCTGGTCGTGCCGGGGGACGAGGGGCGCGGCGCGCCGACGTCCCTGGTCACCGACGCCCACCGCGCCGGCCTGCCCATCCACGTCTGGACCGTCCGGCCGGAGAACGCCTACCTGCCCGCGGGCTTCCGCACCGGGGACCCGAAGGCCCCCGGGTACGCCGCCGCGCACGGCGACGTCGAAGGCTGGCTCACGCGCCTGTACGGGCTGGGGGTCGACGGCGTGTTCACCGACGACCCCGGCGTCGCGAGCCGTGCCCGCGACGCCCTCACGTGACGGTGCCTTCCGAGGGGCCCCGAGAGCTCAGACCAGCGCCTCGGCGTCCACCTGGCGCAGCTCGTCGGCGTAGCTGACCGAGGCGCGGCGCATCACGCCGTCCTCGCTGATCGAGTACTGCCCGAGCCGCCACAGCGGGGGAGAGTAGGCGTGGATCGACACGCTGTGCTCGGCCTGCCCGTTGATGCGGTGGATGTGCTCGGGCCCGAACGCCAGCGACTCGCCCTCCGACACCAGCGTCTCGACGTGCGCGCCGCCGATGCGAGGGTTGGACTCCAGCAGCGTGCCGGCGATCACCCGGACCGCTCCGGACGACACGTCGTGGTCGTGCCAGCCCGTGTCGTCCTCGGGACGCCAACAGATGACCCAGATGTCCACGAAGGAGTCGCGGTGGAGGGAGGCGTAATGACGGGCCTCTCCGGTCTCGCCGAACGCGATGTGGTGTGACCACAGGTCCGGCCGGTCCGCGAGGTCTTCGACGAGGGCGCGAAGTTCGCGCTTGTCGAGGAATCGCTCTGGCAGGGATTCCCAGCTCATCTGGGCACGGCTCCTTTCGTGTCGAGCAGGCGTGCGGGGTTGGTCACCGCGATCGTGTGGTCGGCGGCCTCGCCGAGCAGCGTCCGCGGCGGGGAGGCGTAGGGCGCGTCCGAGCCGAGCACGACGACCTCGATGCCGACCACCCGCGTGATCGCGTCGATGGCCTGGTGGCCGTAGGACGAGGTCTCCAGGAACGCGTCCGGGTCGACGGTGCCCCGGGACGAGCCGCCCCGGGCGATGAAGCGCTCCACGTGCAGGGGGGCGAGGCCGGCCAGCAGGGCGAAGCAGACGCGCAGGCGGGGGTGCCTCGGCCGGCCGAACGCCCGGAAGGCGTACCACGCGGCGTGCATCTGTTGGACGTACGGGACGACCGCGGGCCACCAGCCGGGGGCGTCGTCGGCCGCCGCGGCGGGGCCCGGGTGGACGAACAGCGGCAGGTCCCGATCCTCCAGCAGGTCGAGCAGCGGCGCCACGCGGGCGTACCCGGCGGCGTCGCGCAGGGCGGTCGCGGGGAGCTGCAGCCCGGCGAAGCCGGAGTCCAGGGCCTTGGCGGTCGGGGACGGGTCGATCTCGGCGACGCACGTGGAGGCCCACGCGCGGAAAGAGGCGGGCAGTTCCAGCGCGCCCTGGTGATAGGCGTCGATCAGAGGCCAGGCGTCCTCGGGTGGCAGGTGCTCGATGCCGAGCGGGCTGGACAGCGACACGAGGGCCAGGTCCAGGCCGTGCTCGCGGTTGAAGGCGAGCCGGTGGTCCAGGTCGTGGTCGCGGGGGTTCACCTCGTACGGCGCCTCGCCGTCGAGGTACAGCGTCCAGCCGTCCAGGAACGGCGGCTTCGCGCGACCGCGCAGCGAGTCGACGAACCCGGCCGTCCAGATGTGCTGATGCACGTCGATGCCCATGTCACCTCCTTGCGCCCACTATATCCGACAATTCCTATCGATATTGTCGGCATTACCTCTGGGATGCTGTGAAACGCTTCAGTGATACGATTCAGTGAACCGCTTCACCCGTGCCGCGTCAACACCCCCGGGCACCCGGATGCCCTCGGGCGCCGGGGTTTCCGCATAAGCTGAAGTGATGTCGCGATCCCAGCCGCGCAAACGCGCGACGATCCGCGAGGTGGCCCAGGCGACCGGCCTGTCACCCGCCGCCGTCTCGTACGCGCTGCGCGGCATGCAGGTCTCCGAGGAGACGATCGCGCGCGTGCGCCAGGCCGCCGCCGAGCTCGGCTATGAGGCCGACCCGATCGCCCGCGCCCTCGCCAGCGGCCGCACCGGCATGATCGGCCTGCTGTGCGGCTCGCTCGAAGACCTCTGGCAGCAGTCGCTCGCCGTCGGCATCGGCAGGGCCCTGCGCGACAAGGACCGCTACGCGCTGATCCTCGACGCCGCCGGCGACCCCGCCCGCGAGCGCACCCTCGCCCGGCAGCTCCGCGACCAGCGCGTCGACGGCATGATCGTCCAGCCGGTGGACCCCGCCGCGCAGATGTGGGGCCAGCTCGCCGAGACGGTCCCGGTCGTCGCGATCGGCGACGCGCTCGTCGACGCCAAGACGGCCGGAGAGGTGGTCTTCGACAACCGCAGGGGCGTCACGCTGGCCCTGGAGTACCTGCGCGACCGCGGCCACCACCGCATCGCCGTCCTCACCCCGACCCGGCCCAGCACGCCCGACCGCCCCGCAGACCTGCACGTGATCGCCGAGGCCGACCGCCTCGGGCTGGACATCGAGGTCGTCAACGCCCCGCACGGGCTGCCCGCCATCACCGACACGGCCCGCGCGCTGCTCTCCGGGGCCTCCCGCCCGGCCGCGGCCTTCTGTTTCTCCGACTTCATCGCCTACGGCGTCTACGCGGCCGCCGCGGAGGCCGGCCTGCGCGTGCCGGAGGACGTCTCGATCATGGGGTACGACGACCACCCGATGTCCGGTCTGCTCACCCCCGGGCTCACCACCGTGAACTGGGACATCGACGGCATCGTCCGCGCCGCCGTCCGGCTGGTGGCAGCCGCGGCGGACGGGCAGGTGCGCAGGCGCAGGATCATCCAGGCCCCCGAACTGCGCGAACGCGGCTCGGTCCTCAGCCGTCGCTGAGACGGTCCGCCGCCGGTCTTCCGCCGGGACTTCGTCGGGTGTCAGACCGGGCTTCGTGTGGTTCTCGTCCGGTCCTCGTGCGGTCTTCCTGTGGTCTTCCTCCGCTCTTCGTTCGGTCTTCTTTCAGTCTTCTCAGTCTTCGTTGAGGCCGAGCAGCATGTCGAGGATCCAGCTGACCACGCCCACCACGATCGCGCCGAGGAAGGCCGCCCCGAAGCCGTCCACGTGGAACGGCAGCTCGATCTGCTCGGCGATCCAGCTCGTGAGCAGCAGCAGGAGCGCGTTCACCACCAGGGCGAACAGGCCCAGAGTGAGTACGTAGAACGCGCAGCCTATGGTCTTGATGATCGGCTTCAGCACGGCGTTGACGATGCCGAAGATGAGCGCGACGGCGACGAGGGTGCCCACCGTCTTGGCGGTGGTGGTCTGGGCGACGGCGATCCCGTCGATCAGGCGGGTGGCGGCCCAGAGCGCGCCCGCGACCACAAGGATCTTGAGGATGATCTTCACATAGGTGATGTTCCCATGACCTGTCCTGGGAGCGGTAGGGCTGGAGGGCCCGGGTGCCCCAGCTCGGCCGTGTTCTCCGGACCCGGCGCGTGCCGGTTGACCGGCCCCTTGGTCGGCTGACCGGCCCCTTTGCCGATCTCTTCATCGGCCCTTGACCGGCGGGGGACGCGGGGCGAACATCGGCGGGTGATCGTTCTTTGCGGTGATCTGCATATCCCCCTGATCGCGGGGAAAGGGGTGAAAGGGGGTGATACTCAATGGACCGGGACCAGTTGGAGTCGCTGCCGCCCAAGGAGCTTCACGACAGGGCGGTGCGCTACGCGGTCGCGCACGGTGACTTCGGCTTCCTGTGGGACCTGCTGAAGGTCATCCCCGCGGCCGAGGCCGCGAGCGGCCATTCCGACGAGTCGGCCAACGACCTCAGCCGCGTGTCCGCGCTGCTGAGCGACGCCATGGCCTCGGGGGAAGGCGAACTCGGCGAGGCGCTGCGGCCGGTCTACATCGCCTACCTCTCCAAGCACCCGGACGCCTGACACGTCGGAGTCGGCTCTAGGCTCCATCCATGGCAACGGTGAATGTGGAGCGTACAGAAGACGGCTTCGTGGCGAGCAACGACCGCGGAGCGCGGGTCGCCATCGGCGGCGGGGACGAGAATGGGGTCTTCACCCCCGTCGAACTGCTCCTCGCGGCGGTGGGCGGGTGCAACATCGTGACGGTCGAGCCGCTCACGGCCCAGCGCGGGCACCGGCTCGTCCGGCTCGCGATGACCGTCGAGGCCGCGAAGATCGAATCGAACATGCTCGGCACCGTGACGGTGACCTATGACGTCGAGCTTCCCGAAGGCGACCCCGAGGCGGACGAAGTGTTCCGCGCCGTCGCCCAGCGGGTCCACGAGCGGCACTGCACGGTCAGCCGCACCCTGCAGCAGGGCGTCGAGGTCAAGGTCGAACTGCCCGAATAGCCGCCTGCGCCTGCGGGTCCATCCGTACCCGGTCAACCCCGGGACTTAGACCGAATCTATACCCTGCGATGACGAGCAGCTCAGGCCCCCGTATGTAGTGTTAAGGCAGGTCAAGAGGGATGGGACCTGGCACTCGCAAGGGTGCGGACAAGAGCTTTTCTCAAAAAGGACGCGGTGGGGGACCGCGTCCGTTCAGCGGGACCGCCCGATGCGTTTGGGGGAAGGCATCGGCGCTGGACCGTTTGAGATCGGGGCCGGGCAGGCGGGGGACTGCCCGGCCCCGACTTGTCCCCACCCACCCCCGCGCACGGGACACATCTCTCCTCCGTACCGTTCCAGGAGCCCGCCGATTCCCCATCCGGGCGGTCACGTACGGGCCCGGAGGCGAAAGAACAAGCTCAGGCCGTGGGGGACGGCTGCTCACCGGGCGCTGGTGGGGCGCGTTGAGCCGCAGCCCAGCAGCAACACGTCAGAACATCACCATGGCACGACGCCATCGTCGTCGAACAGCTGACCGGTGGGCCCGTCGTCGGGCAGAGCCGCCAACCGGATGGCGATCAACGCGCCCTGCTCAGGGGTCCGAGTACCGCGGAACCCATTGAGGTCGGTGGCCACGTAGCCGGGGCAGGCGCTGTTGATCAAAATGTTGGTGCCGCTCAGCTCCTTGGCGTACTGGATGGTGACGGCGTTGAGGTAGGTCTTCGTCGGTGAGTAAGCCCCGCTGATCCCGAGCCCGACACCGGGTGTGGTCTGCAGGGTCAGCGAGGCGACATGGCTGGACTGGTTGACGATCCGCGGGTGCGCCGAGCGGCGCAGCAGCGGCAGCATCGCGTTGGTGACCCGGATGACGCCGATGACGTTGGTCTCCACCAGCCGTCGCACGGTCTCCAGGTCGATGGTCGTAGGTGCCTCTGGCCAGTCGCCTGCGACGCCGGCGTTATTGACCAGCACGTCAAGGCGTCCCGCTCGCTCCTCGATCAGCTGCGCCGCGGCGGTCACGCTCTCGTCGTCGGTGACGTCCAAGGGCACGCCGAACGCGTCGGTACCTGCCGCGCGCAGCTTCGCCACGGCGTCCGTCCTGCGCCGCTCGTCTCGAGCGCCGACACCGACGCTCCAGCCCAATGCGCCCAGCCCGGCCGCGATCTCGTACCCGATTCCCTTGTTCGCGCCGGTGACCAGTGCGATTGTCTTCTCGCTCATGACACCGAGCATGGCTGCACTTCGATCAGGCACCAACACCATCTCGGTACTGCAGCAATATCCGAGCGACATCAATCGACCGTACTGTGAATCCATGGAGATACGCGAGCTGCGGTACTTCGTCGCGATCGCCGAGGAACTGCACTTCGGCAAGGCCGCCCAGCGTCTGGAGATGGCCCAGCCGCCCCTGTCCCGCGCCATCGCCCGGCTCGAACGAGAGCTCGGCGTCACGCTGCTGGAGCGCACCAGCCGCAAGGTCACGCTCACCGAGGCCGGGGCCGTGCTTCTGTCGGAGGGGCGCACGATCCTCAGCGCGGTGGCCGCAGCTGAGCGGCGTACTCAGCAGGCTGCGCAAAGGCGCCCCCACCTCGTCCTCGCCGTCAAATCCGGCACCGCCGGCGAGTTGCTGGTCAAACTGCTCGATGCCTACCGCGCGGAGCCCGGCGCAGCGACCGTCGATCTGTTGCTCTGCGAGGCGCATCAGCAACAGAAATTGCTGCAGAACGGGCAAGCCGATGTGGCTCTGCTGCACTTGCCATTCGATTCGACGGTCGGACTCGACACCGAAATTCTGTATACCGAGGGACAGGTGGCGATCCTGCCCACCTCTCACTCACTTGCCGGCCGCTCTCAGGTTCGGATGGCCGAGGTCACCGCATTGCAGGAACTCCCGATGGCTCGCTGGCCCGGTCCTGGCGGCAACTACCCGGAGGGGCCAGGGGCAGAGGTACGGAACCTGACACAGCTCTTCCAGCTGATCGCGCTCGGCCGTACCACCGTGATCGTGCCCGAGTCCACCAGCACCGACCTGCGCCGGGATCTCGCCGCCGTTCCGGTCCTGGATGCCCCGCCCGTGACAACGGTGATCGCTTGGCCGCCACAGAGCCGGCTTCGCGCAGTCGCCGACCTGATCCGCGTAGCAACACGTCTTTGACCGGCTGTTCTGTGCCCGTAGCGTCGCTCATCCATGCCTGAAATGCGAGGTTTGGGTGGGAAAGGTAGATCTTCTAATGCTTTCGAGGGGTAATGTTGGCTTTGTCCTGACTTGGTGGGTAAGGTCTTAACCCAAGACGGGCGGTGACCTGGTCTTCAGCCCGAAGGCCGCCGCCCCGAACGTCGAATCTCCGAAGCCCGCAACGGGGCCGAGGGGAACCGGGGACCCAAGTCCTTGGGGTGAATCCGCGCGAGCGGTAGGGAGCGACTCCAATCCCGAACCCGTCAGCTAACCCGGTAGGCGTGATTGGAGAGGAGATCGAGTGGAGCACCCCACTCCGCGGCACCCATCCCCCGGGCTACCCTAAGCCCCGGATCTCGCCGTCAGAAGCGGCGGACAAATCGGCTCGGAGCAGCCGTCTCACCGGGCGAGTAGCTCGCCCTCTGTGACGTGGTGGTTGACGCCACAACTTTCTGCACTAGCACGGAAACGCGCGGATCCCGGCGATTGACATGGTCTCGCCGATCCAGTGATCAGACAGCGCCTTCCACTCCCGCATCGGTGCCGCCCTCGGCCCGGAGTCGCGGTCCTTGTCTTCTGATGAAAGATCCGACCTCCCCATGACTTCATTCGCTGTCCCCCCCACCTGGCGACCGGCTTCCTGCATCGCCGGCGCCTGCCTCGCCGCGGTGACGGCCTTCGGCGCGACCGCCATCGCCGACGCCGACGCGCAGAGCGTCCTTGCCCCCGTGCCCGCCGACGGCGCGGTCACCGAACCGGCCTTCCAGGGCAAGCCCGTCCTTCTCCATGGGTCCACGAAGGCCTCGTACTTCTGGGACGACGCCTCCGGCCGTATGGGAGACACGGGCATGCCCGCGATCGGCAAGCCGATGCAGAAGGGGCTCTTCGCGAGCCCGAGCTGGCCGCTCGGCACCGAGGGATACGTGATGTACAAGGGAAAGAAGGCGCCCTTCTTCATCGGCGACCGCGGCCCCGGCATCCCTTCCAGCAGCGGCGTGATGCTCGACATCGACGGCAAGACCTTCGCGGAACTGACCGGCGGCACCTTCAGCGACTCCACCCTCACGGTGAAGGGCTTCGACGCCGGACACATCAAGGTCGACTACGTGGTCACCAAGTGGGGCGACGGCAAGGGCAAGAAGAACTTCCCTGTCCCCTTCTCCAGCGGTGCCTGGGCGTCCTACGACCACCACCCCGCCACCCCGCCGCGCACCCCGGTCGTCCTGGCCGGCGACTGAGCCACGACTCCCTCGGCGTGAAGCCCCCGTCACGAAGGCCCCGGTAGGGCGGTCCCGGACGCGAAGAGCGAGGCTGAGAGTGGCGACCCCCTGAAGCCTGGGCCACCGCGAGCCACCCGATACGCCGTCCACTCGATGTGCGCACCCGCGCGGGTGCTGCTAAAGTCGCCGTAGTCAATGCGCCGCTAGCTCAGTTGGTTAGAGCAGCTGACTCTTAATCAGCGGGTCCGGGGTTCGAGTCCCTGGCGGCGCACCACGGTTAATGCCGATGACCTGGGCATCCTCTGCTGGCGGAGGGTGCCCACAGTCATTTCCGGGCCTGTAAAGGCGCGACACCCTTGGCGGTGGGCCGGTGCGGCAACGCGGCGGTAACACCGCCTGGCTGTCAGGCTCGGTAGGCCGAGGCGAGTCTGTGGCCGGCCTCTTCCAGGTCCGTGGGGGAGCTGAAGCTGAAGCTGAGGCGAAGGCCCGGCTCGGCGAGGGGGCCGAAGAGGGCGCCGTCCATCGCGCGGACGCCGGTGGGTTCGATGGCCTGGGCGTTCAGGCCGTGCAGCCAGAGGAAGAAGCCGCCGTGGGGGACGGCGAAGGCGTCGGCTCCTCCCGCGCGCAGGCCGGAGACGAGGGCGTCGCGCCTGGCCTTCAGTTGGTCGCGAAGCCAGAGGAGGCGCCGGTCGTAGGCGCCGTGCTGGATGAGAGGCGTGACCGCCAGGGACGTGAGGTGGTTGACGCCGCCTCCGCTGGACAGCAGGCCTCCGCCGGCGAGCCTGGTGACCAGGGCGGGGTCGGCGAGCATCCAGCCGAGCCGCAGGCCGGGGCCGAGGGTCTTGGCGAAGCTGCACAGCCGCACGACCCCGTCGTATCCGGCCATCGCCGCCAGCGGGGCGGGCAGGTCGATCGGGTCGAGGCAGAGCTCGGCGTAGGCGTCGTCCTCGACGATCGGGAGGCCGTGATCCTGGGCGACCTCCAGCAGTTCGGCGCGTCGTCGCCCGCCGATCACGCGCCCCGTGGGGTTGTGGAAGGTGGGGATGAGGTACGCGAACGCCGCTCGGTCGCCGTCCGCCCGCAGGTCGAGCAACAGGTCAGAGAGCGCAGCGGGGTCGGGACCCTCGGCGTCCTCAGGGATGGGCACGGTCCGTAAGCCGCAGTCGGAGAAGATCCGCTTGGCGAGGTGGTAGCTGGCCCACTCGCACAGCACGACGTCGCCCGGCGCGCCGAGCCTTGTCGCCAGGAGGTGCAGCGCCTGTGAGGTCCCGGCGGTGATCAGGACGTTCTCGGGCTCGCACGGGTATCCGCCCGCGACCTTCGCCCGCTCGGCCAGCGCGCCGCGCAGGGGCGCCACCCCCGCGTTCGCCCCGTACGTCAGCGCCGCGGGCCCGTACTCGTCCAGCGCCTCGGCGTAGGCGCTGGCCATCATCCCGGTGGGGAGCAGCTCGGGGTCCAGATACCCGTCCGCGAGGTCGAGGACTCCGTCCGGGGGAACGCCCTGGACGATGCCCGGTGTCCACATCGGCGGAAGCTGTCGCGGTGCCTGCATGACCCGGGCCCAATCTCGTGGACGGCGGCCGGCGGCGGGTGGTGGCCGCCGGGAGCAGAGTGATCACCTGAGTCATATCGGGACGCTCCGCCGCAGTCAAGGCCCCGCCGCGCGCGCTCACCTCACCATGCGCACGTATAGGTGGGATCAGCAGGGGAAAGTGGAATCGGCGCGGTGTCACGGAATGTGAGGAGGACTCGGGAAATGGTGGGAAGACGACAGACGATGCCGCCGGGGCGGCGACGGGCCGTGTCTATTGGGCATCACAGCGTGGAAATCGGCATGGTGACGAGACGGAAGCATCGCGGGGCTTCCCGGCGGGCCGTGGACGTGTCAATTCATTGGACGGGGGCGGTGCGGCGGCGTGCCTGTGAGGGGCGGGAGAATGGAGCCGTCCAGGCCCTCATTTCAAGGCCCGGGAATCGCCCGCCGCCTGACTTCGGGAGAGCGGACCATCCCGGCGCGATATGCCCGGTGTGATATGCCCGGCGCGGGGGTGGTGGTGTTTCCGCTGCACAGGCTCCACAACTGCCCTCGACCACTGGTCAGCGGACCAGTCATGGGCGGGCGGTTGGACGGACGGCGGCGGCGCGTGTACGCCCTGTGGGCGGGTGATCCGTGCGATCGGAAGAAAGGCGAATGAGGGGGAGCAAGTGGGCGATGACGGGCGGGCCAATCCCCACTGACGGCGAAACTGAACATAATTCGGTTTGTGTTCGCGCAGGTGCCGGATGCCGCGCCGGAGCGGGAAACGAATTCCCGACGAACCGGCTGGAGATTCCGCCGGCCCTGTGGCAGGCGTGCTCACCGCCACAGGGCCGCGAACGGCGACCGGATGACCCGCCGTACGGTGGCGCCGGATTCGCCGTTCCACACCCCGCCGACCCGGCGCCGAATCAAGGGACTGTGGTGAGCGGGGAAGGAGACGGCCCCGCCGATCGCAGGTGGACACCGAAGCGGGCGGCTCGGTGATCGCGCGCGGACACCGCACAGGCGACTCGGCGGGGGCGGCGGTTCGGCACGGGCCGGCCGGGCCTGCCGGTCAGCTCGGCACGCGCATCCGCGCGGCGTGCAGGTGCTCGTAGTACGGGAGGTGGTAGTCGAGGTAGGCGGCGAGTTTCGGGTTGTCGCGGACGAAGTCGGTGTCGGCGCCGTCGGTGCGGACGAAGCCGTCGGTGCGGCTCGTCGACTCGTGCCAGCGCTGGGTCTTGCGCCAGTCGTCGCGCACCCCGGGCTGCCAGCTCAGCGCGTCGGGGACGAACGGGATCGAGACGCGGGCGCAGTACTCCTTGACCGTGCCGACCGGGTTCTCGATCAGGTCCTCGGAGTCGATCACGACGGGAGGCGTCTGCGACCTGGCCGCGACCGCGTCGTAGATCTCGGCGAGCCAGGCGAACCCGATCTCGTCCCGGCCGAGCTCGGCGTTGAGCTTGAAGTGGGAGGCGATGGCCTGTTCGGGGTGACGGATGATGAAGGTGTGGGTCGCCTCCGTGAGGAAGCGCTCGTCGGCGAGCAGCCCGGGGTAGTGGAAGTCCGTGGTGTCCTTGAAAAAGACCGGCTCACGGGCGGCCAGCTCACGCAGGGTAGCGATCAACTCGGCTTCTGTGCGCGCCGTGAAGGGGCCCACCTGCGCCTCGCTGAAATCGGCGACATGCGAGAACGGTTCGTGCACCACGGTGTAGTCGCCACGGGCGGCCATCATTCTCAGGAATGCGGTCGACCGGGAACGCGGCGCGCTCCACAATGCTAAAATCCGGGGCGCTTCCTGGGTTCCGTCGTTCATTACGCTGGCCTCCGCCTGTTCGTGGTCGTGCGGAAAGGATATGACGGTTCGCTGTCGATTTCCGCATGTGGGTCGCGGGTGGTTCGAGTGCACCGATCGGCGCTTCACGCGGCTCCGGCGTGAGAGCGTGGATGGCCGGGCCATGATGCACTGACCTGCGAAGACTCGCCTGTCCGTGCCTGGTGGGCGTGGCTTGGAAGGAGGCGGCCGGGTCCGGATCCGCCGATTTCCGTATCCCGCGCGGACACCTGCGGAATTCGGTGGGCGGGCCCGGTACGGCGCGGTCTCCGGGGATCAGGACGCCGAATGCTCATCTGCCTGCCCGACGGGCACCGGTTTCCCCGGACATTGCGCCGGATAGGCCAAGGGCCGTCTCCTTGTGGCGATTACCCGGGCCTCCTCGTGGCGATTACGCGGACTGTTCGCGCGTGTACACGGCAATGCCTCCGGCAATCCGAGCGGACGCGGGGGCCGGCAATCTTCGCGCGTTCTCGCGGACGGTCGCCGTCGCGGGTGTGAACACGCGCCGCGTCTCCGGAGAACATCTCCCGCCGGGCGACTCCCGCACGGCGGAACGGACCGGATCATCGCGTCGTCCTGCGCGTCCCCGCATTCGCCTGGAACGCGCGGTCGTATTCGGCCGTTCATGCCGGGAATACGATGCACGGTGCCCGCCGCCGGCGCGCCGCCGGGTTCGGCGGAACGCTCTGGATTCAGCGCGACGGCGTTTCGGGGGCGGCCGGAGCGGTGAATGGGTGGATGCCGTGAACGGCGCCGGCGGAGGTGGCTCGCGGATGCCGTGAATTCCGTTACTCTGTGCGCCTCCGTTCGCGCCCGTGTTCACCTAACGAATGCCTCGCGGAAATCGGTGTGACGGCGCCCGGAGAACTCGGAAGGCCGCCGGCCGCCGGTTCCGCCGGGGGAATCATTTTCGGACGCTCTGGGAAAAGGCCGCTCATTTGTCAGGAGGATTTCAGGCCGGACGGCCGGAGGCCTCGCGTCGCATTCCTCTCCATGCCTGCGTGCACGGGTGGTGAGGCCGTCCGTTTCCGGCGGTGGACCGGGTTCGGGTCCTCCGTATTCAGGCGGCGTGCATACCGGCGAACCGAATCGGGGAGATCGCCGGGCACGGTCGCCTGGACGGTCGTAACGGGTTAGGAATTCATGGCGCGGAATCCTCTGTGTCCGATTCGCGGTGCGGGGAATGCGCGGTGTGGGCGCTCGTCGACGTGCGCATTTGTACGTGGTACGACCTGCGGCGAGGTGGTGGGATGGGGGCCGGCGCATAGGGGGCAGAGGTCGGATCACTGGGGTGGCGGAATGTTCTCGTGGGGAGGCAGACCGCGTTCGCGGACCGATACCACCGGCCGGTGGGCGGCGGGCATCGCCGGTGGGGCCGGGACCGTACGGGAGTCGTACGGTGGAATGCCTGTTCAGAAGCCGGTCGGCGGTACGGCCTTCGCGCGGCTCGCCGGGCGAGGCGGGCGGGGTGGGCGCCGTAAATCATGGTCGCCCGGGGACACGTCCGGGCGGCGGAACCCCCAGTAAGCGCCATTTGGGATATCGGTGCCATGATCGAACATATTGGCACATGTCGCCAAGGTCGCTTGATCGATTCCGTACCCGCGCGCCGCCCGCCCAGGAATGCGGCCCGGCCCTGAGGTCGTGGCCAAAAAGGGGCGGCCACCTGGAACGTCCTCCTATGGACGGTTGTGAACGCGGCGACCATGGAGCCTCGGACCCGGCCCTGAGCGCGACCTCGGGGAATGTCGCCCGGATCGCGACCCGGGGATGCCCGCGCGCCGTGCGTGCGCGCCGCGAGTGTCATGCACGCCGGTTTTCGGACATCCCCTATTGCGGTTAAGTAGGTGGGGTCGATCCCGGCTTAGAGGCGACCGAAATGCGTGAATTCGGTCCTGTCGTCAAGATTGACATGCGACGTCCGTCGCCGGGATAATCTCCGGGTGCCATCCCTATTGCAAAATGTGACCTTCGACTGCGCGGTTCCTGTCAAGCTGGCGCGGTTCTGGAGCGAGGTCACGGGACAGCCCGTCGATGATTACGATTCCTTCTACGCGACGGTGACGCTGCCGAATGAGACGGTGCTCTACTTCGCCCGGGTCCCCGAGTCGAAGACCGTCAAGAATCGCGTGCATCTCTGCTTGCGGCCGGATGTCCTCCGCGACGTCGAGGTCGACCGTCTGATCGGAATCGGCGCGCGTTTGGTGGCCGATCGCCGTAGGCCCAACGGTCAGGGTTGGGTGGTGCTGGCCGACCCCGAGGGGAACGAATTCTGTGTTCTCCGCAGCGCTGCGGAGCGATGACGATTACGTAGCGTTTAGCTCCACTTACGCAGCGCAATAGCCGACTGCTCTTGAGACTAACTAAAGAACCAGGCTTGACAGAGTTCAGTCGCAGATGCAAGCTTCTCGTTAGGGCGGGCATGGAGATCCCTTTTGCTGGGGGTTTGTTCGGACTTGGGCGAGGTCGTGCGACGTCATTTGAATTCTTCGAATGACAAGGTATTCCGCGCAGGTTATGTGGGGGGACACCGCGCACGGGATGGTCGCCGGCAGGTGAACGGCTCTCGAAAAGGAACTTGCGCGAAAAGGAATTAGTGAGGTTCGCTTTGCTGCGAGTACCCGGGAAGCGAGAGAGACCGACCGAGGTCGTCGTCGAACAGACCAGTTCAGGGCAGGTGTTATAACCGTGCACTATCGGGTCCTGATCTGCGACGAGACCACCCTGGTCAGGGACGGTCTGCGTACCTTGTTGGACGCGGAGTCCGACATCACCGTGGTGGACACCACGGACAGCGGGCAACGCGCGATCATGCTGGTCCGCACGTATCGGCCACACGTGGTGGTCACAGGCCTCACCCTGCAGGGCATGCTCGGCATCGAGCTGATCCGCCGCCTGCTGCGGGAGGAACTCGACCCCGTCCCCAGAGTCGTAGTGTTCGCCACCAACGAGCACGACGACACGCTGACTCACGACACACTCACCAATGTGCTGCACGCCGGCGCCAGCGGCCTGCTCACCCGCGAGACCAGCCGCGACGACCTCGTCGCCGCGATCAGGACCGTCGCCAGCGGCCAGGCGATGCTCACCCCGCGGATGACGCAGCGCCTGCTGGACTGGTTCCGCCAGCACAAGACCGAGCCTGACGACATGCTGCAGCCGTACGCGGCCGCGCTCACCGAGCGCGAGCGCGAGGTGCTGCTGCTCACCGCGCGCGGGATGTCCACCGAGGACATCGGAGTGACCCTGTCCATCTCCGTGGCCACGGTCCGCACGCACATCTACCGGCTGCGCAACAAGCTTCAGTTGCGCGACCGCGCCCAACTCGTGTCGTTCGCCTATCGCGCCGGCATGATGCAGACGGAGTACGACCTGGCCAACAACTGACCTGGCCAGGCATGGCAGGCGACTGAAACGCTCAACAGGCCGCAGGGAAGGCCCCTCACCTCCGCCGGGGTGAGGGGCCTTCCGCGTGAAACCCGTCAGACCCGGGCCAGCGCCTCCTCCACCGCGTGCGCCACGCGCGGCAGGTTCCGCTCGTCGAACACGCTGTAGTGGTCACCGGACAGGGCCAGGTGGTGGAACTCGCCGGTCGACTGCCGCCGCCACGCCTCGGTGGTCGCCGCGTGCGCCCCGGCCATCAGCGCGTACACCGGGCCGTCGTACGGCGCCGGCGGGTGGTAACGGTACAGCGCCTCGGCGGCCCCGGCGAAGATGTGGTACCGGTCGGCCGTCTCCTCCTCCGACAGGTCCAGCGACACGCCGGCCCTGGCCAGCATGTCCGGAATCGGGCTGAGGCTGTCCAGCGGCTTGACCAGCCAGCCCAGTTCACTGGTCGGCACGCCCTGGAGCCGGGACACGTCGTAGACGAACTGCCGGCGCAGCTCCTCCTCGTCGGGCACGGCCACGCCGAGGTCCACGGCGTACTCGGCGTCGAAGATCATGACCGGCTGCCGAGCCCCGGTGCGCTCGGCGTGCTGCCGGGCGACCTCGAAGGCCAGGCAGCCGCCGAACGACCACCCGGCGAACACGCACGTCGACGGGTCCAGCTCCGCGGCCAGCTCGTCCAGGATGCGGGCGCCGACGTCGACCAGCCGCCGCTCGATCGGCTTGGCGCGGTCGCCGGGCCTGCTCAGGCAGCCGAGCACGGGGAACCCCTCGCGCAGCGCCCGGGTCAGCGGCACGTAGCAGAACAGCGCGCCGCCGCTCGGGTTCATCAGCACGAGGGTGCGCGGCTCGGTGCCGGGGCGCATGACCACGGCCTGGCTGTCGCGCACGGCCGCCGCCTGCGCCCGCCGCGCGAGCATCTGCTCGTACAGCTTGCGGCGCTCGGGGGACAGCTTGCTCAGCTTGTCCTCGTTGGGTTGGGAATCGGTGGAGGTCATCGGTTCTCCCCTTCGAGACGGGCGTTGACCTCGTCCTCCGACATGGACTCCAGCATCGTGAGCAGCTCGTCCTCGCTCATGTCGTCCATGCGCTGGGAGTCGACGATGCCGGCGATGTGCGCCGGGGTGGGGGACAGGAAGAAGTCCGCCAGCGAGATGCGCACCTTGAAGCGGCGGTTGATGGACGAGATGAGCTGGGCGGCCTGCAGGCTGTTGCCGCCGAGCTGGAAGAAGTCGTCGCCGACGCCGACGCGCTCGTTGCGCAGCAGCGGGCCCATGATCTCCTGGACCAGGACGCGCTCGGTCTCGGTCCTCGGCTGGGCCACCGGCCCGCTGCCCGCCAGCGGCTCGGGGTCCGGCAGCGCGCGCCGGTTCACCTTGCCGCTGCTGTTCAGCGGCAGCTCGGGCAGGTCGACGAAGTACGAGGGGATCATGTACGCGGGCAGCCGCCCGGCCAGGTGCTCGCGCAGCGCGTTCATGTCGAGCAGGTCCTTGCCGGAGGAGACGTACCCCACGAGGTGACGCTCGCCGGCGGCGTCCGCCCACGGCTCGACGGCCACCTGGGCGACGCCGGGGAAGGTGGCGATGCCCGCCTCCACCTCGCCGAGCTCGATGCGCAGGCCGCGGATCTTCACCTGCTGGTCGATGCGGCCGATGAAGACGATCCGCCCGTCGGACAGTCGCTTGACCAGGTCGCCCGTGCGGTACAGCCGCC
Organism: Sphaerisporangium sp. NPDC051011; assembly: GCF_040653595.1. Classification (NCBI taxonomy): domain Bacteria; kingdom Bacillati; phylum Actinomycetota; class Actinomycetes; order Streptosporangiales; family Streptosporangiaceae; genus Sphaerisporangium; species Sphaerisporangium sp. NPDC051011. The sequence continues at coordinate 279,256 of NZ_JBFAGG010000002.1, forward strand.
CGCCGGGGGCGGTGCCGAACGGGTCGGCGACGAACTTCTCCTCGGTCAGCTCGGGCCGGTTCAGGTAGCCCCGGGCCAGGCCCTCGCCGCCGATGACCAGCTCGCCCGGCACGCCGCACGGCACCGGGTTGAGGTGCTGGTCCAGGACGTGCGCCACGTGGTTGGTCATCGGCAGGCCGATCGGCGGGGTGGTCTCCCAGGTGCCCGGGCACTCCTCGACGATCATCGTGACCGTGCACTCGGTGGGGCCGTAGCCGTTGAACAGCCGGCGGCCGGGGTTCCACCGGTTCACCAGCTCGGCGGAGAACGCCTCGCCGCCGACGAACACGATGCGCAGGGCGTCGAACCTCTCCGGCTCCAGCAGGTTCATCACGGCCGGGGGCAGGTCGATGACCGTGATGCCCGACCGCTCCATCAGCGCCTGGAGCCGCTCGATGGACAGCCGCTCCTCGTCGACCGCCAGGTACAGGCGGGCGCCGGTGAGCAGCGCGGAGAAGATCTCGAACACCGACACGTCGAAGTTGAGCGAGGCGAAGCCGAGGACGCGGTCGTCCGGGGTCAGCTCGAACAGTTCCTGGACGGTGTCGATGAAGTTGACGACGCTGCGCTGCTCGATCAGCACGCCCTTGGGCTGCCCGGTGCTGCCCGAGGTGTAGATGATGTACGCGACGTCGTCGGGGCCGGCCGTGGGCTGCGGGTCGGTGTCCGGCGCCGCGTTGAGCTTGTCGCCCATCTCGTCCAGGACGACGAGCTGGCGTCCCGCCTCGGCGACCCGCTCGCTGAGCGAGGAGTCGGTCAGGACGGCGAGCGCGTCGGCGTCGCCGAGGATCTGCGCGATGCGGGCGCTCGGGTTGGTCGGGTCGAGCGGCAGGTAGGCGGCGCCGGACTTCAGCACCGCCAGCACCGACACCACGAGGTCGGCCGAGCGCGGCAGCGCGAGCGCCACCACCTGGCCGGGCTTGGCGCCGAGGTCGATGAGGTGGTGCGCCAGCCGGTTGGCCCTGCGGTTCAGCTCGGCGTAGGTGACCGGGACCTCGTCGACGACCAGCGCCGTCTCCCCGGCGCGTTCGGCGACCCGCGCCTCGAACTCGGCGGTGATCGTGTTGTGGCGCACCTCCCGCTTGGGGCCGTCGCCGAAGGACAGGACGCGGTTGTACTCGCGCTCGTCCAGCGCCTCGATCCACGACAGCGGGGTCTGCGGCGTGGCGCAGGCGTTGAGCAGGAACTGCCCGTAGTTGGCGGCGAACCGCTCGACGGTCTCGGCGTCGAACAGGTCGGTGTTGTACTCGCACTCGATGGTGGTCTGCTCGCCGTTGCGGGTCAGGCCCCAGGCCATGTCGAACCGGGAGGTCCCGGTGTGCGTCCCGACGATGCCGACCTCGATGCCCTCCAGCTGGATGGGCGGCGCGAAGTCGGTCACCGCGAAGGCGATCTGGAACAGCGGCTGACGCGACGGGTCGCGCGGCGGCCGGACGGCCTCGATCAGCTTACCGAACGGGATGTCGCCGTGGCTGAAGGTGTCCTGGACGACGGTCCGCGTCCGGTCGATGACCTCGCGGAAGGTCGGGTCGCCCGACAGGTCGAACCGCAGGACGAGCTGGTTGATGAAGAAGCCGGTCACCGTCTCCAGCGAGCTGAAGCGCCGGTTGGCGTTCGGCGAGCCGATCACGACGTCGTCCTGGCCGCTGTAGCGCTGCATCATCGCGGCGAACCCGGCGGTGAAGATGTTGAACGGCGTGACGCCGAGCTTTCGGGCGAGCCCGTCCACGGCGCGGTCCAGCTCGGGCGGCAGGCTCGTCTGCATCCCGGCGCCATTGAACGTCACCTGGGTCGGGCGCGGCCGGTCGGTCGGGAACTCCAGGGTGGGGGCGTCGGCGAGCCGCTCGCGCCACCAGGTGTTCAGCTCCTCCAGCCGCTTGCCGGCCAGCCACTCACGCTGCCAGATCGAGTAGTCGGCGTACTGCACCGGCAGCTCGGCCAGATCCGGCTCGACGCCGTTCTTTCCCGCGCGGTACAGCTCGGCCAGGTCCCGGACCAGCGCCGTCGTCGACCAGCCGTCGAAGATCATGTGGTGCACGTTGAACAGCAGGTAGTGGTCGTCGGAGGCCAGCCGGTACAGGCGGATCCGCCACAGCGGCGGCGTCTCGATCGTGAAGGGGATGCGCGCCTCGATCTTGAGCAGCGACTCCACCTCCTGCTCGCTCGACGCCTCGACGATCAGCATCTCGACCGGCATCTCGGGCGCGATCACCTGAACCGGGGTGTTGTCGCGCTCGGTCACGCTGGTCCGCAGCGACTCGTGCCGGGCGACCAGCCCGGTGAGCGCGCCGCGCAGCGCCTCCACGTCCAGCTCGCCGCGCAGGCGGTAGCAGAACGGCATGCTGTACGTCGGCTCGTCGGGGGAGAGCCGGTGGTGCGTCCACAGGGGTTCCTGGTTGAAGGACAGCGGCACCGGTCCCGTGCCCTGCCGGGCCGCCGGCCCGAGGTTCGAGGCGGGCTCGGCCCCCGCGCGTAACTGGGCGAGTAAACGGGCGCGCTTGTCCTCGGGCAGCCTGGCCAGGCGTTTGAGCATCTCGGTCATCGGTTCCTCCGTGTCTGCACGGGAGCACTGCTGGTCGGTCCGGCCAGGGTCGATCTCCGCGCTTCGTGGTATGGCAGGTCGGACAGGTCGTTGAGGGCGCTGGAGAGAACCGCGATTCCCCGCAGGTAGTCGGCCAGCACGATGTGCTCGTCCTCGGAGTGGTCGAGGGAGCTGTCGCCGGGCCCGTAGGTGGCCATCGGCACGTCCCACACCTCGGCGAGCGTGTTCATGTCCGAGGTGGCGGTCTTCAGCTTGGCCGTGGCGCGTCCCTGCTGCTTGGCGATGCCGGCGAACAGCGCGCGGACCACGGGGTCGCGCCGGTGGGTGCGGCAGGCGGCCACCGAATTGACGACGGTCAGCTCGCCCGCGCCGCCGAGCCGCTCGCGCAGGTCGCGGACCAGGGCGGCCGAGTCGAAGTCCGGCGAGGTGCGTACGCTCATCTCCATCTCGGCGGCGGCCAGGCCCCCGTTGATCGACACCAGTGTCGCGGTGGGCTGGTCGAAGACGGCGTGGCCGGGCTGCGGCGGCAGCAGGTCCACCAGTGAGTTCCAGCAGCGGACCGCCAGCTCCGTCGCCTTGGGCACCGGGTTGCTCGGGTGGGTGGGCGGCACCGTCACCTGGTAGCGCATGTCCAGCTTGCCCTTGTAGCCGATGACGACGCTCGACCAGCCGCTCGGCTCGCCGACGATCAGCGCGTCCGGGGGGTTGTGGCTCTGCCGGATCGCCATCGCGCCCCGCGAGGAGGGCGTCTCCTCTTCCACGACGCCGATGACCACCACCTTGCCGCGGAACTCGGGCGTCCCCGCGGCGGCGCAGATCATCGCGGCGAGCGGGCCCTTGGCGTCCACCGCGCCCCGGCCGTACAGGCTGCCGCTGATGGAGCGGACGGGCAGCGTGCCGGGGACGGTGTCCATGTGGCCGAGCAGCATCACGGTCGGCCCGTCGCCCCGGACGATCTCGCCGACGGCGTTGCCGGTCTCGTCGACGTAGGCGCTGAAGCCGAGCTCCCGCATGATGGTGACCAGGGTGCGGGCGAGCACCGCCTCGTGGTGCGACGGGGAGTCGATCTCCAGCATGCGGCGGAGCAGCCCGATCGCGAAGGTCTCGCCAACCGGGCCTGCGCTGGGCCGATGATTCATCAGGGGCTCGTCTCCATGGTGTCGATGCGGTCCCGTCCCGCCAGGACGACCGTGGTCGCGGCGCCGTCCAGCGCGGCCGTCACCGGCCGGGGCCGGCGTCCGTCGGCGATCAGCGTCTCGGGCACCCCCGCCGTGAGGGCCTCGCGGGCGGCGATCAGTTTGAGTCCCATCCCGCCGGCGCGGTGGGCGGGCGGGTCGTGCGGGGAGAGTTCGACGACGGGCAGCACGGAGTCCGGGTCGGCGACGTCGGCGAGGACTCCGGGCGCGCCGGTCAGCATGACCAGCCGCGTGGCGCCCACCGCCGCGGCCACCGCGGCCGCGACCCGGTCGGCGTTGACGTTCACCGGGCGGCCGTCCTCGGCGAGCGCCGGCGGGGAGATCACCGGCACGAGGCCCGCGGCGAGCAGCGTGCGCAGCAGGCCGGCGTTCACGGAGGTGATCGTCCCGACCTGGTTGTCCCTGACCATCACGCGGACGCCGTCCACGACGGCGCGGTGCGCGGCCTTCCTGCGGGCGCGCAGCAGACCGGCGTCCAGGCCGGTGAGCCCGACGGCGGGCACTCCGAGGGCGGCGAGCGAGGTGAGCAGCCGGGGTTTGGCCATGCCGGCGAGGGCCAGCGTGACGACCTCCAGCATGGCGGGGTCGGTGTAGCGGGCGGGCACGCCGTCGGGGGCGACCACCTGCCGGCTGGGCACGCCCAGCCGGGCGGCCAGCCGTTCGATGTCCGCCGAGCCGCCGTGCACCAGGATCAGCTCGGCGCCGCGCTCGCGCAGCGCGGCCACGTCGGCGCACACCTCGTCGGCCTCGACCGCGGCGTTGCCCCCGCACTTGACCACAGTGATGTCGGTCATGCCCGCCTTCCGTCAGTTGGGGTGGAGCCCGGCGAACGTGAGCCCGGCGCGCTCCGGCCAGCCGTACCGGATGTTCATGCACTGCACCGCGTTGCCCGCGCCGCCCTTGACGAGGTTGTCCAGCGCGGCGACCAGCACCACCGCCCGTCCCTGGCCCTCGGCCGGCTCGTCGTCGTCCACGGCGAAGCCGACGTCGCAGAAGTTGGACCCGCTGAGGATCTTCGGCTCGGGCAGTCGGTACAGGCCGCGCTTCTGCGCCACCACGCGGACGAACGGCTCCTCGGCGTACGCGGCGCGGAACGCCGAGCGCACGGCCCGCTCGTCGGCGCCCGGCACCAGCCGTGCCCGGCACATCACCTGGACGCCGCGCACCGCCTCCACGCCGGTGGCGCTCATCCGGGCCGACAGGCCGGTCTCCTGGCCGATCTCCGCCTCGTGCCGGTGGCGGGTCGGGGCGAACACGCGCATCGCGCCGCTGCGCTCGGCGTGCAGGTTCTCCGAGCCCGCCGACGCGCCCGAGCCGCTGGAGCCGGTGCGCGCGTCGATCGTCACCTCCGGCTCCACCAGCCCGGCGGCGGACAGCGGGTGCAGGGCGAGGATCGCCGCGGTGGCCATGCAGCCCGGGACGGCCACCCGGTCGGCCGTGCGCAGCTCGTCCCGGTGCAGCTCGGGCAGGCCGTACACGAACTCGGGCAGCAGGTCGGCGGCCTCGTGCGCCAGGCCGTAGTAGCGCCGGTAGAGGGCCGGGTCCCGGAGCCGGAAGTCGGCCGACAGGTCGAAGACGCGCGGCGCGAGCTTCAGGAAGCCGGCCATCCGGCCCATGGTCTCCTTGTGCGGAGTCGCCAGGAACAGCGCGTCGCACTCGTCCAGCTTCTCGGGGTCGGTGAACGTCAGGTCGGTGAGGCCGCGCAGGTTGGGGTGCGCGCCGTCCACCCGGCGTCCCGCGAGCCGGGTGGAGGTGACTGCGGCGACCTCGACCTCGGGGTGGCCGAGCAGCAGCCGTACCAGCTCGCCGCCGATGTAGCCGGAACCGCCGACGATGGTCACTCGCGCCATTTGTGCACCCCGGTCAGCACGTGATCCACGATCCTTCCCGCCACGTCCACCCGATCTCCCATCGCGTGCTGGAAACCGGAGAACTCGACGGTGTCGTTGACCTCCAGGATCAGCAGCCTGCCGTCCTCGTCCTCCACCAGGTCGACCCCGGCGATGTCCGCCTCGGTCGCCCTCGCCGCGCCGTACACGAGCTTGGCCATGTCGTCGGTGACCTCGCACCGCTCGGTCACCGCGCCGCGCGCCACGTTCGTCCGCCACTCCTCGCTGCGCCGGTAGACGGCGCCCAGCACCTCGCCGCCGATCACCAGGGCGCGGATGTCGCGTCCCGGCTTGTCGACGAACTCCTGGACGTAGACCACGTGCGAGTGAGGGGAGGGCAGGGCGGCGATGTACTCCAGCACCGTCTCGGCGACCTGCCGATCGGGCACGAAGGTCACCAGCCGCCCCCACGAGCCCACCAGCGGCTTGAGCACCGCCGGGTAGCCGATCTCCTCGATCGCCGTCAGCGCCGCCGTGGGGGTCAGGGCCAGCGCGGTCCGAGGGGCGGGGAGCCCCGCGGACCGCAGCGCCATCGAGGTGCGCCACTTGTCGCCGCACACCTCGGTGGCGCGGGCGCTGTTCACCACGAGGGTGCCCACCGCCTCCAGGCTGTGCGCCGCGTACGCCGCGCGGACATGCCCGATCTCCCGGTTCAGTGCCCGATCCCACGGCAGCGGCGCGATGTCCGCCGAGCTCCACATCGTCCGGCTGTCCACGTGGACGTACGAGACGGCCCGCCGGTCCAGCGCGTCGAAGATGCGTTTCTCGTCGGTGCGGATCCGGGAGGCGACCACGGCGAGGGTGCCGGGCGAGGTCACTCTCCCCAGTCCTCTTCCACTTCGGGGGCGAGCCCGACCAGCGTCGGCTCCAGAGAAAGGATCTCCAGCTCCGCGTGGCAGTCACCACATTCCAGAATCTCGTTGAGGCGTGGCGCGTCGGGCAGGTCGACCGTGGCCTCGCACTCGGGGCAGGCGATCATGGGGTTCTCCTCTTCTCCGTCATGGACTCGGGCGGGTCTGTGTGCCGGGCACGGTGGCCGTTCCCGCAGGCCCGGCGAGTTTGGCGCGCACCCGGGCCGTGACGCCTTCGGCGGTGATGCCGTTGTCGGCCATCAGCCGTTCCTGGCCGCCGACCGTGTCGACGAACCGGTCGGGCATGGCGATCCGCAGCAGCGGGCGCGGCGCGTGCTCGGCGAGTTCCTCGGCCACGGCCGATCCGAGGCCGCCGGCAGGCCAGTGCTCCTCGACCGTGACCACCAGCCGGGCGCCGGCCGTCGCGGCGGTCAGCGTCGCGGTGTCGAACGGCTTGAGCGTGTGCGCGTGCAGCACGCCCACGTCCAGCCCGTCCTCGGCGGCGAGCGTCTCGGCGGCCTCCAGCGCGGCGAGCACGGGCAGCGGGCCGGCGCACACCAGCACCACCTCGCCGCCGTCGCGCAGCCGCTGGATCAGGCCGAGCACCGGCGGCGGGGTGTCCTCGGGCAGTGACGGGGTCGGCTTGCGGCCGAGCCGGACGTACACAGGGCCGGGCAGCTCGGCGACCTGGCCGAGCAGCGCGCTGGTGGAGGCACCGTCGGCCGGGACGACCACGGTCATGTTCGGCAGGACCCGCATCACGGCCAGGTCCTCCAGCGCGTGGTGCGTCGGGCCGAGGTGCCCGGCGGAGACGCCGCTGTGCGTGGCCATGATGCGGACCGGCAGCGCGTTGTACGCGATGTCGATCTTGACGGCCTCCAGCGCGCGGGCACCCGCGAACGCGGCCATCGTGTTGACGTACGGACGCCAGCCGGAGGCCGCCATGCCCGCCGCCACGCCCATGAGCGTGTGCTCGGCGATGCCCAGGTTGATGTACCGGGCGGCGGCGTCGCCGAAGTCGACGCCGGAGAACAGGCCGGTGTCGGTGTCCAGGCACACCGCCGTGGGGTCGGCGCCCATCCGCTCGACCAGCGCGTCCCGGTACACCGTCCGGGTGGCCGCGGCGCTCATCGTTCACCCGCCCGCAGCGCGCGGACCGCCCGGGCGTGCATCCGCTCGGACAGGGTGGCGTAGTGGCTGTGGACCTTGCCCGCGACCATCGGCAGGCCCTGGCCCTTGACGGTGCGGGCGACGACGAGGCTCGGGCGTCCCGGGTCCCAGGGCGCCGAGGCCAGCGCCTCGCGCAGCGCCTCGTGGTCGTGGCCGTCCACCTCGCGGACCGCCCAGTTGAAGGACCGCCAGCGCTCGGCCATCGGCTCCAGCGGGGCGATCCCCTCGGTCTCGCCGGTGAGCTGGAGGCCGTTCCTGTCGACGACGGCCACCAGGTTGTCGGCGCCCTGGGCGGAGGCGGCGATGGCGGCCTCCCAGCAGGACCCCTCCTGCAGCTCGCCGTCACCCATCAGCACGAACGCCCGGTTCGTCCGGCCGGCGAGCCGGGCGGACAGCGCGAAGCCGAGGCCGAGGGCGAGCCCGTGCCCGAGCGAGCCGGTCGGCATCTCCACGCCGGGGACGGCGCGCACGGGGTGGCCCATCAGGCGCCCGCCGGGACGGGCGTACGTCTCCAACTCGGACACGGGGAAGTAGCCGCGCTCGGCGAGCGTCGCGTACAGGCCGATCGCGCCGTGCCCCTTGCTGAGCAGGAAAACGTCCCGATCGGGGTCGTGCGGCGCGGCGGGGTCGCAGCGCAGGACCGAGAAGTACAGGACGGTGAGGATGTCCGTGCTGGACAGCGAGCCGCCGAGGTGCCCGCCCTCGGGGCCCGCGCACATGTCGACGATGTGGCGGCGGATCCGCAGGGCGGTCTCCCGGAGGAGCTCGGAGTCCGGTGCGGCGCCCGTTTCCGGGGCCGTTTCCACGGCCACCGGCGGGCTCGTCTCGGCGCCGGTGTCGGCGCCCGCGACGGCGGTCACCGGGCCGACTTCGCGATCGCGGCGGCCATGTCCAGGTTCGCCCAGACCTTTTCGAAGCCGTCGGCGTACCGTTGCAGCGCGGGTCCGGCGTCCGGGTTGAGGTGGCGCTTCTGCAGCGTGAGCGAGTCGGCGATGACTTGCGTGGCCACGGGGTGCTCGGCGTCGGCGACCGGGTCGCCCGCCGTCCACGGGTAGCCGGAGCCGTAGCCGATCCGGTCGGTGAAGACCTTCTGCTCGGGCAGCGCGAGCAACTGGTAGCGGGACACGGGCACGCCCTCGGCGCGCAGCAGGCGGTGCAGCGCCGCGCGGAACGCCTCGGGGCGCACGTCCGGCAGGCCCGCCGCGGCCGGGTCGAAGCGGAAGCGCAGGATGTGCCACGCGTGCGTGACGTCCCCGGCGCAGGTGGGGACGATCAGGCCGGGCAGCTCGGCCAGGCGGGCGAGCAGGGCGGTGACGTTCTCGCGCCGGGCGGCGTCGTAGGCGTCGAAGCGTTCCAGCTGGGACAGCGTGAACGCCGCCTGCACCGCGCTCAGCTTGTGGTTCCAGCCGAGGATGTAGGAGATGTAGTCGCGGTCGCGGCCGGCCTCGATGACCTCGCCGAACTGGCGGGTCATCCGGGCCGTCTCCGCCACCTTGTCATCATTTATCGTGACGAGGCCGCCCTCGCCGCAGGTCGGCAGGTTCTTGGTCACCTGGAGGCTGAACGCGGCGGCGTCGCCGAGCGAGCCGACCGGGCGGCCCTTGTAGTACGCGCCGTGCGCCTGCGCGGCGTCTTCGAGCACCGCCAGGTCGTGGCGGCGGGCGATCGCGTTCAGCGCGTCCATGTCGGCGGGGTGACCGTGCAGGTGCACCGGCAGGATCGCCGCGGTGCGCGGGGTGACCAGGGCCTCCACCGCCGCCGGGTCCATGTTGAACGTGACCGGGTCGATGTCGGCGAAGACCGGGATCGCCATCTGGTGCAGCGGGGCCAGCCCGCTGGCGATGAAGCTCAGCGCCGGGACGATCACCTCGTCGCCCGGGCCGACGCCGAGCGCCGCGAGCGCGAGCTGGAGCGCGGTGGTGCCGTTGGAGGTGCCCACGCAGTGCGCGGCCCCCGTCCGCTCGGCCCAGCGGCGCTCGAGGACCGACACCGCCGTCTCGCCGTCGGTGTCCGACACCAGGGCCGCCCCGTCGAGCACGCCGAGCACGGCGGCCCGGTCGTCGTCGGTGATCACCGGCCAGGGCGGGTTGCGCAGCTCTCTCGGCACGGCGGGCCTGCCGCCGAACGCGGCCAGCCGCCGATCCCTGTCGCCGGCCGCGCCGCGGTCTCGCCCGGGCGCCGCGGCGCCGGGCATGGTCTCTGGGCTGGTCAAGGTGTCCCCTCCAGGGCTGGGAAGGCCGTCACAGGAACCCGGCCGCCTCGCGCAGTCCCGCGACGGCGGCCTCGTACGCGGCGACGAGGCGTCCCCCGTGCCGGGCCAGGTCGGGCGCCGCCGCGGCGGGATCGCGCCTGCCGTGCGCGGCGGTGATCCGCACCCCCGTCCAGGCGTGCGCGACGTGCTCCGCCAGCCGGGCCGCCTCCCGCAGCGCGGGCAGCTCCCAGCGCGTCCCGCAGGAGCGCAGGAACTCGGCGTGCAGCGCGGCCTGGGCCTGCATGCCCCACCCGAACGGGTACGCCTCCTCCAGGGCGCGGGCGTCGCCGGCGCGGGCCCGGTCGGCGAGGCTCGTGGTGAAGTCCCGCACGCCGGCGAGGCCGCCCCAGCCCGCGGTGTCCCGGTCGGCCTCGAACCCGGCGACGTTGGCCGTGAGGACCTCGCGGACGAACGCGGGGGTGGTCGCCGGGGCGTCCCTGACGGTGACGGTCAGGTAGCGGCCGCCGATGGCGGAGTCGCTGAAGAACGCGTCCTGCACGTCCTTGGGGTTGGCCGAGGTCCACGCCGCCAGCAGCGCTTCGACCGGGATCGGCCCGGCGTGCGCGGGCGGCATCGCGTCGCTGACGTACGCCTGCCCGGCCGCCTCGTCCAGGCCGTACACGACGATCAGGTGCGCGGCGTGGACGTCCTGGTAGGCGGGACGGAACGGCAGGTGGAAGTTGTCCACCGCGATGACCGGGTGGTGCCCGTCCTTGAGCGCGCGCCGCACGTCCTCCAGCGGGTCGCCGGGGTCGGCCGGGCGGTGCCAGGTGGTGGACAGGCCGTGGTGCGGCGCCAGGCTGCGGCCGAGGTCGCCCGGGTACCGGCAGGGGTAGTAGAACTCCTCGGAGGTGACGTCGCCCGGCTTGAACAGGAACTCCCAGTGCGCGCCGAGCGCGTCCACCGGGTCGCGGCCCTCGCGCAGCAGCGCGGCGGCGAGCGTCGACTGCAGGCAGCTGATCAGGTCGCGGTACCACAGCGCGGGCGGGGCGGTCGGCGTCGTGCTCATGACCGCTCCGCCACGGGCTCGCCGGGCGTCTGCAGGGTCATCGCGAACACGTGGATCGCGATGTTGCGCGGCAGCCGCAGGCCGCGCAGGGGCGCGCGCCGGGTCACCGGGACCCGCTGGCTCCACATCAGGGCCTCCACCCGTGGCTGCACGTGGTGCGGGTAGTGCATGACCGGCGTCTCGAACGCCTTGGCCTCGCCGAACGCCGCGTGCGCCCGCGCCCAGAAGTCCGACACGCGCAGCGACTCGAAGTCCACCTCGCCGCCGGAGAAGTGCAGCGCCACGGTGTCCTCGGTCCGCCGTTCGGCGGCGGTCAGCAGGTGGATCCAGTCGTATCGGCCCTCGGGGAGTTCGACGTACTGGCCCGCGCAGCGAATGTTGTCGCCGGCGGGATCCGGTCCGCCGAAACGGAATGGCACCCCGTCCACCTCCACCTGCGCGCCCGGTGGCGGCAGGTATTCGGCCGGAAACGAATTACGCCACACGTTGAAACCACCTGATCCGGTCTCTCCGGCCGCCGAAATCCCGCGATTGTTCCAATGATCCGTCAAGTCGACGGGCCGCAGGCTCGTCATGGTGACGACGGATAACGGCAGGACACCGGTTTTCACCTCAGAAACCATGTCCACGTAACCTCCGTCAACGATTCAACCCCGCCGGGGAGAATGCTCCACTTGCCGCGAATCTACAAGTCGGGCACTCGGGTACACATCCACAGGAGCGGGACTCCCGCCGACGCCACCCGTTGATGCCGTGCGCCGCCGATGGCACGCCGCGATGAGATTTGGCGGCGCGATTCAACGCCGTGATGACAACGCGACCGCGCCGCGCCGTCTCACTTGTCCTTCTCGGCGACGAGCGCCGCCTCCACGAGCGCCACCGCGAGGCTCTCCACCGTCGGCCCGGCGTAGAGCATGCGCATGGGCACGTCGATGCCGAAGCTCCTGCGCAGCCGCGCGGTGAGCCTGGCCGCGAGCAGGGAGTGGCCGCCGAGGTCGAAGAAGCTGTCCTTGATGCTGATCGGGCCGCGCCCGAGCACCTTGCCGAACAGGTCGGCGAGCAGGCGCTCGACGTCGTCCCGGGGCGCGACGAACTCGGCCTCCGAGGTGCCGAGGTCCCGGACGGTGGGCTTGGGCAGGGCGCCGCGGTCGACCTTGCCGTTCGGGGACAGCGGGATCTCGGTCAGCGCCACGTACATCGTGGGCAGCATGTACTCCGGCAGCCGCTCGGCCAGGCGGGCGCGCACCCGGCCACCCGGCTCGGGGTCGCCCCGGTACACCAGGTAGGCCACCAGCGCGGGCTCGCCCCGGTTGTCCTCCCCGAGCACGACCACGGCCTGCGCGACGCCGGGGTGGTCCAGCAGCGCGGCCTCGATCTCGCCCAGCTCGATCCGGGAGCCGTTCAGCTTGACCTGGTGGTCGATGCGGCCGAGGAACTCGACGACGCCGTCGGCGCGCCAGCGGGCCAGGTCGCCGGTGGCGTACAGCCGCCTGTCCGGGTCCTCGGGGTCGGCCACGAACTTCTCGGCGGTCAGCTCGGGCCGGTTGAGGTAGCCGCGGGCGAGCTGGACGCCGCCCAGGTGCAGCTCACCGGCCATGCCGACGGGCATCCGGTTGCCGTGCGCGTCCAGGACGTGGACGGTGGTGTTGGCGATCGGCGCGCCGATCGGGGTGATCGCGTCCTGCGGGCCGCAGGTCCACCGGGTGACGTCGATGGCCGCCTCGGTCGGCCCGTACAGGTTGTCCAGTCCGGCGGACAGGCCCGAGGCGAAGAACCGGCGCGCCAGGTCCGCGGGCAGGGCCTCGCCGCTGCACACCACCTGGCGGATCGACCCGCACCTCGACAGGTCGGCGAACTCCAGGAACAGCGCGAGCATCGGCGGCACGAAGTGCAGGAACGTCACCCGCTCCGCCTCGACGACCTCGCCGAGGTACTCCATGTCCTTGTGCCCGTCCGGCTTGATCACGACCAGCCGGGCGCCGGCGATGAACGGCCAGAAGAACTCCCACACCGAGACGTCGAACCCGCAGGGCGTCTTCTGCATCACCGCGTCGCCGGGGCCGAGCCGGTAGGCCTCCTGCATCCACAGCAGCCGGTTGAGCAGGCCCGCGTGGGTGTTCATCACGCCCTTGGGCATCCCGGTGGAGCCCGAGGTGTAGATCACGTACGCGAGGTCGGCGAGGCCCGGCGCCCCTTCCGGGGCCTCGGCCGGCAGGTCGTCCAGCCCCTCGGCCGGGTCGTCCAGGCAGACCGGGCGCAGGTCGGGGACGTTCAGCCGGGCGGCCAGGGACCGGCGGGTGAGCAGCACGCGGGCCCCCGCGTCCCCGGCCATGAACATCAGCCGGGCCGGCGGGTACTGCGGGTCGAGCGGCAGGTACGCGCCGCCCGCCTTCAGCGTCGCCACCAGGGCGACCACGAGCTCGACCGACCGCTCCAGGTGCACCGCGACCACGGAGTCGGGGCCGACGCCGAGCGTGCGCAGGCGGTGGGCGAGCCGGTTGGTGCGTTCCTCCAGCTCACGGTAGGTGACCGAGGTGCCTTCGAACCGGATCGCCACCGCGTCGGGGGTGGCGCGGGCCTGGAGGGTGATGAGCTCGGGCACGGTGTGCGCCGTGGGGTAGTCCACCTCGGTCGCGTTCCAGCCGTCGACGGTCTCCCGCTCGGCGGCGGTGAGCAGCGGCAGGCGCGAGACGGGCAGCGCGGGGTCGGCGGCGGCGCCCGCCAGCAGCGTCGCGACGTGGCCGGCCAGGCGCCGGGCGGTGTCCTCGTGGTACAGCGCGCGGTCGTGGCCGGCCAGGACGCGCGGCTCCGTACCGGCGCCGTCGGGGTCGCCGAAGCCGTCGAGCGTCACCGACAGGCCGTCCGCGGTGAACGCCGCCTGCCGCTGGTCGAGCTTGAGCCGCCCGAGCAGCTCCGCGAAGCCGGGATCACCCGACAGGTCCGCCTGGACGGTCTCGGCGCCGGACTCTGTGCCGGTCTCAGGGCCGGTCTCTGGGCCGGTCTCTGGGCCGATCTGGATGGGGATGTCCGCCCGGCCGGTGTACCGGTGCAGGACGGCCGCGAACCCGGCCAGCGCCACCGCCCCCAGGCTCGCGCCGCCGTGTGAGGCGAGCGCGCGGACGGCCGCCGCGTCCGCCTCCGGCAGGGCCAGTTCGACCGTGCCGTCCGGCGCGGGCCGGCCCGCGCGCCGGGGCTCGTCCGTCCATAGCTCGAAGTGATCGGTATCTGGCATGGCTGTGACCTTCCCCCGCACGGGAATCTCCGCCGAGCGCGTCGCGCGCCCTCGTACTGCTTTCGGAACCGTCACCGTACGCCATGGCGCATGAACCTTGGAATACGTGATCCATTGGTATGAAGGCAGCCTGGTTTCACCTCTCACCGGATGACGTTGCAAGTTTCTTGGCCGATCCCGCCTTTCGGTTAAGCGCACCGTTTCGCCGAACTTCACGCGCTCACGGATGCCGGTTCTGCGCGCCGATCCCTAGTGTGGATCGTGGAACCCTGGAAAAGTCGGTGCGGAAATGGGATGAGCATGAGCGAGCTACATGACGATTTTGCGCGGCAACCCGGTGACCATCGGACGGAACTGCTGAACCGCTTGAAGTCGGAGAAGCAGCGGAGCGCCGCCGTCATGCAGCCGAGGCAGAGCGGGGACACCGCGCCGCTGTCCTTTTCCCAGGAATCGCTCTGGTTCCTGGACCAGTTCGCCCCCGGCCAGTCCACCTACAACGTCCCCGGCGCGTTCCGGATCGGCGGCGACCTCGATGTCGAGGCGTTCCGCGCGGCCTTCGCCGACGTGGTCGGCCGGCACGAGTCCATGCGCACGAGCCTTCACGACCGCGACGGTGAGGGCCTCCAGCGGATCCACGCCACGGTGCCGGTGGAGGTGCCGGTCATCGAGCCGGCCGGGTCCACCGCCGACGAGCGGCTGGCCGCCGCCAGGAAGCTGGCGACCGACGCCGCGCGTGAGCCGTTCGACCTGACGGCCGCGCCGCTGTGGCGGGTCATGCTGTACCGGATCGACGAGGGTGACCACCTGCTGGTGCTGGTCGTCCACCACGTGATCTGGGACGGCTGGTCGATGGGCGTGTTCTGCCAGGAGCTCGCCGCGTTCTACGGCATCAGGACCGGCGTCGAGGGCATCGAGGCGCCCGAGCCGCCCGCCCTGCAGTACGCCGACTACGCCACCTGGCAGCGCGACTGGCTGCAGGGCAAGGTGCTGGAGGAGCTGAACGGGTACTGGCGCGACCGGCTGACCGGCGCCCCCGTGGTCGAGTTCCCCACCGACCGCCCGCGCCCCGCCGAGGCGACCTTCGACGGCGCCACCCTGCACCACTCGACGCCCATCGACCTGATGGAGGATCTGCACGGCCTGGCCCGGGAGACCGGCACCAGCACCTTCGCGGTGTACCTGGCGGCGTTCCTCATCGTCCTGCACCGCCACACCGGCCAGGAGGACCTCACCGTCGGCTCGGCCGCGGCCAACCGCAGCCGCACCGAGGTCGAGCGGATGATCGGCTACTTCATCAACATCCTGGTGCTGCGCACGGACCTGTCCGGCGACCCCACCGTCCGCCAGCTCATCGGCCGCGTGCACGACGTCGTCCAGGGCGCGATGGCCCACGGCGAGCTGCCCTTCGACCGGGTGGTGGACGTCGTGCGCCCGCCCCGCGACCCGGCCCGCACCCCGCTGTTCCAGATCGGCTTCGGCCTGTCGAACCTGGCCGAGCCGCCCCGGCTGCCCGGCCTGACCGTCGTCCCCGAGTCCCCGGACCTGGACACCGCCCGGTTCGACATGACCTGGGGCCTCATGGAGACCACCGACGGGCTGATCTTCACCCTGGAGTACAACACCAACCTGTTCGACGCCGACACGATGAACGCGCTGGCCGGGCACTACAAGCAGGCCCTGCGCGCGCTCATCCCGTTCCTCAACACGCCGATCTCCCGGGTGCCGGTGATCACGCCGGCCGAGCGGGAGGAACTGCTCACCAAGTGGAACGGCCCCACCCGCCCGAACGCCACGACCACGCTGCCGCAGGAGTTCGAACTCCAGGTGGAGCGGGACCCTGCCGCCGTGGCCGTGGTCGTCGGCGGCACGGAGATGACGTACGGCGAGCTGAACGGCCGCGCCAACCGCCTGGCCCGCCTGCTGGCCGAGAACGGCGTCGAGCGGGGCGGCAGGGTCGCGCTGGCGATGCCCCGCGACCACGACCTGATCGTGTCGATGTTCGCGACACTGAAGGCCGGCGCCGCCTACGTCCCCATCGACAGCTCCCACCCGCCGCAGCGCGTGGCCGGCATGCTCGCGGACGCCGCGCCCGCCGTGGTGCTCTCGCACAGCTCCGTCGCCGGCAACCTGCCCGAGGGCGGGCCGAAGGTGCTGGTCCTGGACGAGCTCGCCGACACCCTCGCCGGGTACGACGACACGAACCTCGACTACGGGCCCGGACTGAAGGACGTCGCGTACGTCCTGTTCACCTCCGGGACGACCGGCAGGCCCAAGGGCGTGCTCATCGAGCACCACTCGGTCGTCGAGTTCGTCGACGCGATCTCGGAGATGTTCGACATCGTGCCGAGCGACCGCATCGTTGCGTTCGCGTCGCTCACCTTCGACGTCTCGGTGTTCGAGATCTTCACCGCGCTGTGCCGCGGCGCGCGCATCAACCTCGTCCGCGACGAGGAGCGCCTGGACATGGAGGCGCTGCAGAAGCTGATCGAGGAGACCCGCACCACGATCATCGACCTGCCGCCGCCGGTGATGGCCCTGCTCACCCCCGAGCGCTTCACCGCGGCCCGCCTGGTGATGGTCGGCGGCGAGATGTTCAACGGCGAGCTGGTGAACCGGTGGAACCGGCGCCGTCGCCTGTTCAACGGCTACGGCCCCACCGAGTGCACGGTCGCGATGGTGTACTACGAGTGCATCGGCCACTTCGAGTCCGGCCCGCCGATCGGCCTGCCGTACGCCAACCACGTCGCGCACGTCGTCGACCAGCACATGGAGCTGCTGCCGTACGGCGTGGCGGGCGAGCTGGTCATCGGCGGCGTCGGCCTCACCCCCGGGTACCTCAACGACCCGTTCCTCACCCAGGCCAAGATCGTGCACGACCCGTTCGGCACCGCGCAGGGCGGCCGGCTGTACCACACCGGCGACCTGGTCAAGCGGCTGCGCAACGGCAACCTGCTGTGCCTCGGCCGCATCGACGCCCAGGTGAAGATCCGCGGCCAGCGCATCGAGCTCGGCGAGATCGAGACCGTGCTCGCCTCCCACCCCGACGTCGGCCAGGTGTCGGTGCAGGCGTGGACCGACGAGGTCGGCGAGAAGCACCTGGTGGCCTACGTCAGCTCGGCCGCCGGGACCAGCCCGGAGGTGACGCTGCTGCGCGGGTACGTGTCCGAGCACCTGCCCCGGCACATGGTGCCCGCGTACGTGGTGCTGCTGGAGCAGCTCCCGCTGACCGTGGCCGGCAAGGTGGACGCGCGCAGGCTGCCCGCCCCCGACGAGAGCGCCAGGACCGGCGGCGTCTCGGCCGAGCCCACCAACGAGACCGAGCGGGTGCTGGCGGAGGAGATCTTCGCCCCGCTGCTGCGGCTCAGCAAGGTCGGCATCCACGACAACTTCTTCGAGATCGGCGGCAACAGCCTGCAGGCCACCCAGCTCGTGTCGCGGATCCGCGACCGGTTCGGCGTGGACCTCGGCCTGGCCGAGTTCTTCCGCTCGCCCACCGTCGCCCACCTCGGCGGCGTGGTGGACGCGCAGAAGCAGGAGTCGATGTCGGACGAGGAACTGCTGGCGCTGCTGGAGCAGATGCCCGAGGACGAGGTGGCCAAGCTCCTCGGCGACCAGGAGGGCGACGGCTCCGCATGAACTTCGGAGAGAGCGACGCCGAGCGCGCGCTACGTGCCGAGGTCCGCGAGGTCCTCGGCACGCCCCCCGTGCGGGCGGCCCTCGACGACCTCGCCCGCGTGACGGCCGCGGGCGAGCGCGAGCCCGACGTCCGCCCGCTGTACCGCGCCATCGCCGCGCACCGACTGTTCGCGGCGAGCTGGCCCGAGGAGTACGGCGGGCGCGGCGTCAGCCACCTGGAGGCCGCGGCGGTGATCGAGGAGCTGGTGCGCGGCGGCATGCCCGACATGCTGCAGGTGCTCAGCGTCCAGATCGTCGGCCTGTTCCTGCTGGAGGCGGGCTCGGACGAGCAGAAGGCCCGCTACCTGCCCAAACTGGCGAGCGGCGAGCTGTTCGCCACCGTTCTGTACACCGAGCCGGAGGTCGGGTCCGACCTGGCCTCGCTGCGCGCCGCCGCCGTCCGCGACGGCGACGGGTACCGGCTCTCGGGCACCAAGGTGTTCGGGTTGAAGAGCGGCATGAGCGACATCGGCCTGTGCGCCGTCCGCACCGGGACCGGCACCACCAAGTACGAGGGCATCAGCCTGTTCCTGGTGGACCTGCACGCCGAGGGCGTCACCCGCGGCCACATCGCCAGCCTCGCCGACGAGCAGTACGACCGCGTCGAGCTGGACGGCGTGTGGGTGGGCGCGGACGCGCTGCTGGGCGCGGAGGGCGAGGGCTGGTCCCTGCTCACCCGCTGCCTGGCCATCGAGCGGACCGGCCTGGACTACTCGCTCAAGGCCGCCCGCTGGTACGACGCCACGCTCACCGGCCTGATCCCCGAGACGACCGACGACGCGCTGCTGGAGGAGGTCGGCAGGTACGGCGCCGCCGTCGACGCCGGCCGCCTGCTCGCCTGGAGCACCATCAGCCAGCTCGGCCGCGGCCCGCTCGACCCGACGTCGGCCGCCATCAGCAAGTACCACACCAGCGAGACCGCGGCCCAGGTCGCGATCTGGGCCGCGCTCGTGCACGGCCACGGGTACGGGCTGCGCGCGCTGAGCCCGGAGAAGGCCGCCGTGCTGGAGGCCGGGTACCGCGAGAGCCCGGGCCTGACCCTCTCGGCCGGGACCTCGGAAATGATGCTGGAGCTGGTCGCGAGCTCGGCCTTCGACCGGCCTGACGTGATCGGGGGTGCCGGCGGTGGATCTGAAATCTGATCCCGTCCTGGAACGGATCGCCGGAACCGTACGCGAGGGCCTGAGCGTCGCCGAGCCGGGCCGCGACGGCACCTCGGCGCTGGCCGCGCTCGCCGACATGGACGGGTTCGCCTTCGCCGCCGCGATCGACCTCGGCGGCTTCGACCTCGGCCTGTCCTGCGGCGTCACGATCGCCGTCGAGCTCGGCCGCCGCGCGCTGCCCGACGTCTACTCCGGCGGCATGCTGGTGGTGGACGCGCTCGCCGAGGCCGGCGAGGACGCGCCAGGCGCCGACGTCGCGGCCGCGGTGGTGGCCGGCAAGCAGGTCGTGGTGGCGGCCGGGCTGGACCAGGTCTGCCGCCCGACGGCGGTCCGGGCCCGGCGGTCCGAGGGCGGCTGGCGTCCGTCCGGCGCCGTCACGGTCGAGGACGTCCACCCCGACCAGGCGTGCTGCGCCGCCTTCCGCGCCGAGGAGGGCGACGGCGAGGTCCTGCTCGCCGTCCTGCCGTCCACGGTGTGGCGGGGCGCGGCCGGGCCGGCCTACCCGTGGAGCGGCCCGGTGGAGAGCCCGGCCGCCCTGTCCCTGGACGAGGTCACCGTCACGTCCGGCCAGGTCGTCGGCGGCCTCGGCGCGGGCCGCCCGCTGTCGGATCCGGCCGGACTGCTGGCCAGGCACCGCGTGCGCCAAGCCGGGTACCTGCTCGGGTTCGGGTTCGGCGCGCACGCGCTCGCCGTCACCCACACGGCGAACCGGCGGCAGTTCGACCGGTTCGTACTGGACAACCAGGCCGTCGCCTTCCCCCTCGCCAAGGCCAGGATCGACCTGGAGGCCGCGCGGCTGCTCGTGTACCGGGCCGCCTGGCAGGCCGACGCGGGGGAGCCCTTCTCCCGGGAGGCGGCCGAGGCGCTGGCCTGGACCGCCGAGGTGGCGCTGCGCACGATCAGGATCTCGGTCCAGGCGCACGGCGCGCGCGGGCTCACCCTGGGCGCGCCCGTGCACCGCTTCTTCGAGGTGATCAGGTCC
This sequence comes from Sphaerisporangium sp. NPDC051011, assembly GCF_040653595.1. Classification (NCBI taxonomy): domain Bacteria; kingdom Bacillati; phylum Actinomycetota; class Actinomycetes; order Streptosporangiales; family Streptosporangiaceae; genus Sphaerisporangium; species Sphaerisporangium sp. NPDC051011. Next base: position 299,255 of record NZ_JBFAGG010000002.1, read on the forward strand.
GCGGCGACCCGCCTCGGGCCGCCCGGCGCGCTCTGGCAGGAGGCGGGCCGGCACCGCCTGGCCGCGATCCACCCGGCCGCGGCCTCCTCGGACGCGGCGGCTCCCTCAGATGAAAGGCAGAGCTAGATGCGCTTGACCGACGCGGGCGCGAAATCCGTATCCCTGGACGAGATCGATCTGTACGGCACCGAGCTCTACCGCTCGGGCGACCCGCACGCCGCCTGGCGCACGCTGCGCGAGACCGCCCCGGTGTGGCGCCAGGAGGCCCCGGACGGGACGCCCTTCTGGTCGGTGACCCGCTACCGCGACGTCGTGGACATCCTGCGCGACACCCGGCGGTTCAGCTCCGAGCACAGCACCATGCTCAGCGTCCTGGAGCGGGACACCGCCGCGGGCCAGGCCATCCACCTGATGGACCCGCCGCGCCACGGCCAGGTGCGCGGGGCCACGATCAGCGCGCTGTCCATCCGCGTGATGCGCCGGCACGAGCCGAAGATCCGCGAACGGGTCGCCAAGCTGGTCGCCGGGGCCATCGCCGAGGGACAGACCGACATGGCGAAGCTGGTCACCATGCTGCCGATGCTGGTGGCCGGGGAGCTCATGGGCATCCCGCAGGACAAGTGGACCGAGGCCGCGCATTGGACGGTGGCCAGCATGGCCCCCGAGGACCCGGCGTTCTCGATCGGCGACGAGGCCGCGACGCTGCGGGCCGCCCACGTGTTCCTGTTCTCGATGTTCATCGAGCTGATCCAGGACCGCAGGGACGAACCCGGCACCGACGACCTGATCTCGCTGCTGCTCGGCATGGAGGTCGACGGGCGTCCCGCCACCGACGAGGAGGTCCTCGTCAACTGCTACGCCTTCATCATGGGCGCCAACCCGACGATCCCGCAGGCGTCCTCGCACCTGGTGCTCACCATGGCCGAGAACCCCGACCTGTGGCGGCGTATCCGTGAGGCGGACCGCTCGACGCTGCCGCTCACGCTGGAGGAGACCCTGCGCTGGTCGAGCCCGGTGAACCACCTGCTGCGCCGGACGACCCAGGAGGTCGAGCTCGGCGGCCACGTCATCCCCGAGGGCGGGCTGGTCGCCGCCTGGATCGGCTCGGCCAACCGGGACGAGGAGATCTTCGCCGACCCCTACACCTTCGACCCGGTGCGCAGCCCGAACCAGCACGTCGCCTTCGGCTTCGGTTCCCACCGGTGCATCGGCAACTCGCCCGCGCAGACCGGCGTCCAGCTCCTGCTGGAGGAGCTGGTCGAGCAGGTCGAGTGGTTCGAGCTCGCCGGTGAGCCCCGTCACCTGGGCTCCAACTTCCTCAACGGCATCACGCATCTACCGGTGATCCTCCACCCGAACAAGGGCTGAACGCTGGGCGGCGGGTATGGGGTGGATCGGCCCCGTACCCGCCGTTTCACGTCGCCGAATGGTTTGCCGGGGCCCCAGCGGTCTGTGGGGGGATACGGCTGCACGGGTCTTCAGCCCGGTCCGGTGGTGCCTCACAGCCGCATCCTTGCTTGCGAGCCCCTAGCTCAGGTGGTCGACGAAGATGCCGATCAAAATCCGTCCATCCTGCTCAGGGATAGGGAGAGAGAAGTGTACGCGGTCACGGTCCCACAGCCGCTTGCCGTGCCACTCACAGCGGTATTCCGTATCCCTATAGGTGACCAGACGCTCCGCCCATGCCTTGGTGTTCCTCCGGGTCAGCGGACTCTCGGGAGAGATGTCCAGACCCAGGGCGGAGAACCGGGCCATGACCTGGTTGTGGTCGCCGGCGTGATCAGTCAGGTCATCGGCGAAGTGGTCATTGAGGGCGCCGAGCAGCCGGACCAGCCAGGGGAGCACCTCGGTATACGCGCTCTTGAAACGACGGAAGCTCAAAGAGGGGGCGAAGAGTAACTCGGGGAAGGCCAGGCCTGACAGGGTGAAGAACTGGTCCTCGGGAGTGAGTTCGCGGGTGTAGATCTCCCGCCAGAATCCAGTCGCCTCCGTCGGGTCGCTCAGGATGTGGATGTCCACCTGGTCCGTCTCACGGTTGACAGTGGTCCATCCCGAGGGGCCAGGGGTTACCGGCACGACGAGGCAGGACATCGCTCGGCCGGTTGCGGCGCGGACCAGAGTATGGGTCATTCCCCACGATGCCTCTTTCCATCCGTCCTTGTTTACCCGTACGAACTGTGGGAGGTCTTCCTCCTGCGGTTCCAGGGCTCGGCATTTGTCGAGCAGTTTGGCGAGGCGGACACGTTCGTCACGGGGCACCGCGGGATGCGGGGTGTAGATGAGGTCGCCAAGGGTCAGGTCGGGCAAGCACTCGGTTGAGTAGGCCGGGTCCATGAACGCGGCCAGCCGACCATCGGCCAGCGGTTCCAGCAGGTCCCCGAAGACCACCAGGACATCTCGTAGTTCGGCTTTCGACAGGTGGCGCCAATCGAGGCTCCCCTCGTCGAGCACCACTCGATAGTCGTCATCGGGCTCGCCGGGCACGTGCCAGCCTCCCCAGGTCGCTCTCGATCTGGTCGAAGAACCCGGCCGGCCAGTGGTCCAGTTCCCCTCTGTCGTTGACCTGGATCGGCAGGGTCTGGTCATGGTCGAAGTAGTGCACGATCATGTCCGCCGCAGGAAGAGAGCGGTCCTGGGCCACAGCCAGTCGGGCGCCGTTGAGCACGTGGTCGCTGTGAGTCTCCACCACGACGTGAACCCCACTGCCGGCCACTAGGGCAAGGAACCGGCCGAGCTTGGACTGTCCTGCGGGATGCAGGTGGGCTTCAGGGTTTTCGACGAGGAACATGTCACCGGGTTCGGTGAGCAGGCCGGCGACGATGATTGGCAGTGCATAGGAGACACCGAACCCGCTGTTCGCCGGGCGCACCTGCTCCCGGTCATAGTCGGACTCCTCGAAGCGAATCGTACTCGCCATGATCCCTACGGCCAGCTGTGCGGTGATTCGGATGGGACGGATGACGTCAGATGCCCACGCCTGGGCCTGAAACCGGGGCTGCGGACTACCAGCCTCCGGGTGACGAAGTGCTTCACGGACCACCCTGCGGGCACTCACTGCCCGCGTCTCACGCAGGGCCAGTACCTGGGCGGTGAACTCACCCTGCACCCCTACTCCGATCTCATCCGGATCCTCGGCGGAGATCGACAGAGTGTCGCGCGGACCGAGGCGCTCCGCGCAGAGGTAGGTGAAGCCGGCTGGTGAGTTGCCGATGCCTGGCACCTGGCCAGAAGGAGCGTGTCTAACATCCAGGTGCAGGGCGTGCTCCTCTTCCGGCAAGCTGAACCGATACTCCCACTGCTCGCCTGCCGGACCGCCAAGCTGCACACCGATCTCGGGTTCCGGCGCGGCCCAATGCAGGACGTCACGGGCCTCGCCCAGAGCGAGCCCAAATGGTCCGTTCAGCCGGATCGTACGCCCCGGTGAGGTGGCTGCCAGCCGGGCCGTCAGCAGGGACTGCAGCACGGTGCTTTTCCCGCCACCGTTGACGCCGGTCAGAACAGTGAGCGGACGCATCGTGAATGATGCTTCCCGAAAGCACTTGAAATGCGTGATATCCAGGGAGCGGATCACAGTCCTGCCCTCACATCCTCGGCGGCAGCCTCGAACCGATACGCGACCCTCCGCCGGTCAGCGGTGGAAGAAGTGATGGCGTTGAGGTAGTCGACATCAGTGGTCATCCGATGACGAGCGGCTGCCACGATGTCCTCACGGCGCGCGGCGAGATCCTGGGCGCTGTAGCCGGTTACTGCGATCGACCAGGTTTCGAACAGCGCCCGGTTGATCGGACTCCGTCCGCTTGCGCCATGGGGCCACTTGCGGAATGTGTGCTCACCGAAGATCAGGTACGCGCTGGTCATCGCCGCCTCAAAGGCGCTTTCCAACTCCTGTACCTTCGCGTCCGACGCCGCTTCCGGATCGTCCAGCAGGCGAGTGGCGTCCATCAGGAAGGCTTCCATCACCGGATTCTCCATGTATGCGTCCATGCCAAGCAGCCAGAACGCTGCGAAGCGCAGGGCCATCTCGCGGTCGTTCATCCTGATGTGATCGGTCAGGCCGTTGGTGGCCTTGGCGAACGCGTCGGTGTGCGTCATACGCTTGAGGATGTCGCGGCTACGCGGCCGGCTCATGCAGTGCCGGATCTCCTGCGCGTTGAGCGGCGTGCCTCCGGTGTTGATCCTTTTGAAAATGTCGTACATGACCTCGGGAGGTGTCCCCGGGTCGATCACATTGATTACCAGCTGTGTGTTGTTGATCCGGCGTTGCAGCTGTACGGCGAGGTCTTGGAAACGCAGCCCTTCTACGTCCTTGAGATACTCAACGCCCTGGAGTCGGAACGCTGGGTCCGAGCCGCGCACGAAGTCGTACAGCGTGGACAGTCGCCGGACTCCGTCAACGACGCGGAACGCGCCGTCGCTGTCCTCGGCGAAGTAGAACGCCGGGAGCGGAATCTGCAACAGCAGGGACTCGACGAGCAGGGACTTCTGGTCCGTGCGCCAAACCTGGCCACGTTGAAAGTCCGGCGCGAGCTCAAGGGAACGTTCGTCGATCAGGTCGAGGATGTTACGCAGGGAGAACACGCTCGTCGTTACACGAACCTGTTCGGGATTCCACGGCCGGTGGATCACTTCCTCGACGCTGCTGGAGTCCTCCACTTCGATACCGGTGGCCATGCCCTCGAAGACATCCTCTACCACATCCGGTGCCGTCTGCGTTCCCTCCGAAGTCATGTAGCCATCCTAGTTAGGCCGCTGCCCGCCCCACCGACGATCGCCCGGCGAACGTCGGCTGCTTGGAGATGGCAGTCACGATCGGCGACGCCCCAGCTGAGCATTGCCTCGAACCACTCATGTGGGTCGTTCCTCGCGTTGTTCGCCATCTGCCGGAGCTGCCGCAACATGCGGCCCGCCTGGGCCGCCGTGCCGGGAAGCTTGTCAGGCCTGAAGACCAGCAGGGCGATCACCACGAGCGCCAATATGCACCAGCACGGTTTCTCTGGCTGGCTTCGGCTCCCACCGGTGCATCGGCAACTCGCCCGCGCAGACCGGCGTCCAGCTCCTGCTGGAGGAGCTGGTCGAGCAGGTCGAGTGGTTCGAGCTCGCCGGTGAGCCCCGTCACCTGGGCTCCAACTTCCTCAACGGCATCACGCATCTACCGGTGATCCTCCACCCGAACAAGGGCTGAACGCTGGGCGGCGGGTATGGGGTGGATCGGCCCCGTACCCGCCGTTTCGCGTTGCCGGAAGGTTTGCCGGAGCAGGGCCGATGGGCGCTTCGAGGGGTGCGCGTTTGTGTCACACTCTTGGCCATGGAGATGCGGACGATCACCTCCCCTGAGGTCCCTGGCACCGGTCCTTACTACGCGAACGCCAAGGAGCTGACCGGTTTCTCACGGCTTCTCTACATCAGTGGCCAGATCCCGGAAACCGCCGACGGCCACGTCCCGGCCGACTTCGAAGACCAGGCCCGGCTCGTGTTCGGTCACATCGTGTCCCTGCTGAAGGCCGCGGACATGGACGTGACCAACCTGGTCAAGCTGACCATCTACCTCAGCGACCGCCAGTACCGCGCGGCGCTGTCGCGGGTGCGCAACGAGCACTTCGCCGGCCACCAGTTCGCCATGACCATCATCATCGCCGGCATCTACGACCCGATCTGGCTGCTGGAGGTCGAGGCGGTCGCCGCCGACTGACCCGGCGACGTGAGACGGCAGGGAAAGGCAGAGGCGGCCGGCCCCGGTGCGGGGCGGCCGCCTCTCACGGATACACCGGGCTATTCCAGGTAGCCGCGTACCTTCCTGAAGTAGTCGACGGCGCGGACGGGCGGGCCGTCCTCCGTCTTCACCTGCAGCAGGATCAGCCCGCGCGCGTCCGGGTCGCCGCGACGCCCGCAGGCGACCGCGACCCCGTCCTCGGCGGCCCTGATGATCCGGCCGGGCGTACCGCAGTAGCCGCGCTCGGGCGGGCGGGCCACCTTGACGAACAACCGGGCGCCGTTGTGCGTCGTCCAGGCGTTGATGAACGGGTCGCTCTGCCCGCGGACCAGGTTGTAGACCTCGGTGGTGGAATCGCGCCAGTCGATCCGAGTGTCCTCAAGCCCGATCTTGTGGTAGAAGGTTCCCCCCGTCGTCGGCTGCGGCTCGCCGGTGTGCCCGGCCCCGACCAGGTCCAGCGCGCGCAGCGTCACGGGCACGTACTCGCTCATCAGCTTCTGGAGCACCATGCCCGCGGTGTCGTGCGGGCCGATGGGGACCAGCGCCCTGGCCACCACGGGGCCGGTGTCCAGCTCCGCGTCCATGAAGTGCACGGTCAGGCCGATCTCGGTGCGCCCGTCCCTGATGGACCAGTTGACCGAGCCGAACCCGGCGTACTCCGGCAGCAGCGCGTCGTGCACGTTGAGCGCGCCGAGCCGCGGGACGCGCAGCAGCTCGATCGGGGCGCGGGTCCGCCAGTTCGTGGAGACGATCACGTCCGGCGCGAGCTCCTCCACCTTCTGCCACAGCTCCGGCTCGGCCGCCGTGGAGGAGTGGATGAGGGGGATGCCCAGCTTGCCGGCGAGCTGCTCCACGTCGGGCTCGCCCAGTCCGCCGAACTCGGCCACGTGGGTGAGCACCGTCACCACGTCGTGGCGCCTGACGAGGCCGCCGAGCATGTTGGCGCCCAGCTCCCCGTACCCCATGAACAGGACTCTCACTGGGCGGCTCCGCCGGCGGCGCGCCGCCCGGCCCGGAAGCGGACCGTGTTGACCTTCATGTACCCGGCGGCGTCGCGCTGCTCGAACACGTCGTCGGCCTCGAAGGTGGCGAACGCGATGTCGTAGCGGCTGTGCGGGGACGTGCGGCCGACGACCTGGACGTTGCCGCGGTACAGCAGCAGGCTGGCCTCGCCGGTCACGACGTCCTGGCTCCAGTCGATGGCGTGCTGGAGCATCAGACGCTCCGGCGCGAACCACAGACCCCGATACACGAGGCTAGCGTAGCGCGGCATGAACTCGTCCTTGAGGTGCAGCACCTCGGGGTCGAGCACCAGCGACTGCACGGCCCGGTGCGCGTGCCACAGGATCGTCCCGGACGGCGCCTCGTAGACGTTGCGGGTCTTCATGCCGAAGATGCGGTTCTCGACGATGTCGAGGCGGCCGACGCCGTGCCGCGCGCCGATCGCGCCGAGCTCGCGCAGCACCCCGGCGGGGGACAGCGCCTCGCCGTTGACCGCGACCGGGTTGCCCTTCTCGAAGGACACCCGCACGACCTCGGGCTCCGGCTCGGCGTCCAGCAGGTCCTTGACCCGGGTGAGCAGGCCCGCGGGCACCGGCAGCGCCGGGTCCTCCAGCGCCACGCCCTCGTAGGAGGTGTGCAGAAGGTTGGTGTCGATCGAATACGGCCGCTCGCCGCTGGACAGGTCGACCTCGATGTTGTTCTTGCTCGCGTACGCCAGCAGGTCGTTGCGCGAGGAGAACTCCCAGTCACGCCAGGGGGCGATGACCTTCATGTCGGGCCGCAGCGCGCCGTAGGTGTACTCGAACCGGACCTGGTCGTTGCCCTTGCCGGTCGCGCCGTGGGCCACGGCGTCGGCGCCGACCTCCTCGGCGACCCGGAGCTGGGCGGCGGCGATGAGCGGGCGGCCGATGGACGAGCCCATCAGGTACTGGCCCTCGTACATCGCGTCGGCCCGGTACATCGGGAACGCGTAGTCGCTCGCGAACTCCTCCTGCAGGTCGACGATCTTCACGTCGACCGCGCCGAGGGCTAGCGCCTTGCGGCGGGCGGTCTCCAGCTCCTCACCCTGGCCGAGGTCGGCGACGAACGCGGTGATGGGGCACTTGTAGCGCTCCTGGAGCCACACCAGCACAACGGAGGTGTCCAGTCCGCCGGAGAAGGCGAGGACGATGTGCTCGGGCGATTTCCCGGCGTTGCTGGTCACGAGACCTCCACGGTTTCCGGTTCGGCCCAGAGACCGTCCATGGTCTCGTGGGAGAGTTCCATCGTCAGGTTCTGCGTGGACGCGTATCCCATGTTGATGATCTTGCGCGTGCCGTTCGCCACGGGGTACACGCGGTGCAGAGTGGTGTCCGTCCGCATCAGGTACAGGTCGCCGGGGAAGAGCTCGACCGAGTAGATCGGGTGCTTCACCAGCGTCCGGTTGATCTGCGGGTCGGACTTGTTCCAGGTCGTGCCGGGCACGCACTGCACGAAACCGCCGTCGGCGATCGGCGGGGTCTCGATGACCCAGACGACGGCGAAGCTGTAGTCGTCCCAGTGCCAGCCGTGCGTGTCGCCGTCCTTCTCCAGGCAGGTGATCACGTACTGCTCGGGCTCGTACGGGCAGGGGTGCACCGGCTCGCCGGCGATCTGCGCCAGGCCCTGCAGCAGCTTGGCCGACTTGTAGATCTCAGGGATGACCGTGCCGAACTCGGCGATCTCCTTGCGCCGGACGTTGCGCATCCGGCGGGGGCTGAAGTCGGTCTCCTTGAAGCTGACCTCGCGGCGCACGCTGCCGACCTCGAGGAGCTCGTTGACCTCGGCGGCGATGGCCTTCTTCACGGAGTCGGGGACGAGAAAGGGAACCTTGGCGTGGCCCAGGTAGGAGAAATTACGCCGCGCCCGCGCAATGGATTCCTCGCTCACACTCGTGGCGAGATGCGTTTCCAGATCGAGTAGCAGCGTGTCGACGTCCGACATGGCCGCCTCCTTGGAGTATCGCTGTGGCTTGAATCATGGGTTTATGGACAAGGGACTGGATTCCCGATGGCGGGCGGCCGGATCCGGAGTGCAGCATAAGCCGCGCTCCGTGCAGGAAGGCAATACTGATAGTTATGAAACGCGTCTATCGAAATCTCTTACGAGAGCCGTCGTGAAACAGGGAGCCCGTGGCGGCGCCGGCGCACGGCGAGAGGGACCCGTGGCGCCCGGGCGGGGGTCCCGGGCGCGGGCCTCGTGCCGACCGGCGCCGCGTGCGGGTCAGGCCGTGCGCTGGGCGGTGGCGAACTCCAGGGCCTCTTCGGGGCTCTCCGGGAGCTTGCGCAGCCGCGGGATGATGGAGAAGAAGAGCGGCAGCGTGGCGGCGGCGGAGGCGATGGCCCCCACCCAGATCGCCTCGCGCAGGCCGATGCTCGCGCCGACGAACCCGCCGGCCAGGGCGCCGAGGGTGCCCAGGCCCGACAGCAGGGTGCGCATTCCGGCCGTCATGCGCGCCATCAGGTGCTGCGGGGTCACGGCCTGCCTGAGGCTGAGCGCCACGACGTTGGCCACCGACAGGCCGAACCGGGTGAACACGAACCCTCCGCCGATCACGACCGCGGCGAGCCAGGTCGGCCCGGTGACCAGCGGCACCAGCAGCGGGCCGCAGTACCCGATCACGACGGCGACCATGTAGACGCGGCCGTACTGGTAGCGCTTGATGAAGGTGCCGGCCGCGAGCGAGCCCAGCAGGCCGCCGACCGAGCTCAGGCTCAGCGTGAGGCCGAGCGTGAAGGGGTCGAATCCAAGCGTCTTAATGCAGTACAGCACGAAGAGGCCGTCGATGAACATGTAGCAGAAGTTGTACGCGGACCCGATCGCGGCGATGACCCGCAGGAAGGGGTTGCTCGTCACGAAGACGATGCCCTCCCGGATCTCCTTGCCCAGATGGCGCTCGGCGCCGGGCGACGGCTCCGGCTCGGGCCGGCGGATCGACGAGAGGGTGATCACCGAGACCAAGTAGGAGAACGAGTCGATGATCAGGGCCCACGGCGCGGTGAATATCTGCACGATCAGGCCGGAGATGCCGGGGCCGGCCAGATCGGCTACCGAGAAGCTTGAGTTGACCTTGCCGTTGGCCGAGACCAGGTGCTTCTTGTCGACCAGCGTGGGCACGTACGACATCCAGCACACGTCGAACAGGACGGTACAGATGCCGATGCCGATCGCCAGTGCGTACAGCGACCACATGCTGAGCGCTTCCATCCAGGCGAGCAGCGGCACGAGGCCGATCAGCACGCACCTGACGATGTTCGCGCCGATCATCAGGGGCCGCTTCCTGCGCCGGTCGGCCCAGACGCCGAACAGCAGCGACAGGAAGAGGAACGGCACGAACTGGGCGAACCGCAGGCCGCCGGTCTCCTCGGGGCCCGCGTTCAGCGCCAGTACGGCGGTCAGAGGCAACGCCAGCGCGGTGACTTGCACGCCCATCAGAGAAATGGTCTCGCCGACCCAGAACTTGGTGAAGTCGTGGTTGGACCAGAGTCCCCGGTCTCGTGGTGCGGCGAGTTCCGGCGCGTCGGAGTCTGACTGACTCTCCGTGGACAACGGATCCTCCGTGGGTCGATAGGCGTGGCGTTGCTAATCGTGCAGTATTGTGATCACAAGGCGGCGTTGGGCGTCAATTACCGCTGTGTTTCACATTTTTCCGGCCCGATAATCCCTACGCTTACACCGGATACACGGACGTGGACATTCACGCCGGGCCCGCCGTCACGCGGCCGCGGGGTCAAGGGAGCGGGGGTTCCGCGGGCACGGCGGTCGTGCGGCCACGGCCACGGCGCCGGGCGGGCGCGCGCCGAGCAGGGACGGCGTGCGGGAGCCGGCTCTTTCCGGTCCGGCCCCAGGGCGCCCCTGTCCTTCTGGCCCTGTCATTTTGGTCCTGTCCTTCTGGTCCGTGACCGGGGCGTCCCGTATCGTCGGACGGAAACGGACGGGTCCGGGGGCGCGTGGCCGGGGGTTTCGGACCGCACGGACGGGGGATGCGGACGTTCCCTATTGAGGGCGGGCGGCGGAGGGGCCGCGCGGCCCGGCGAATAACGGATCACATCTGGTAACCGTGAGTTCCGGCCGTGCCGGGACCGAAGGCCGGTGCCTATTCGCGGGGGCCCGGCGGCGGGGCATCGTGGGGGTGGCTTCGGGGCGTGTGGGGCGTGTCCTGCGGAGATGTCCCACGTCACGCCGTCAGGGCTTTATGGGGTCGTTTACCGTACATTTTCCTGTTGACAGCTATCTAGGCGTATTTTACGCTACATTCGCCCGACATTTTGGGCAGCCGTCAATTTCCCGTAGGAGGTAGGGATGACGCCCAAGCTCGTACAGAAGACGACCGAAACCCCCGTTCTGCTCACGCCGGAATTGGTGCAGAACATGCTGGCCGCGCGCCAGGCGGAGCTGGCGATCAAGTTCCGCACGACCTGCACCGACTGCGTCCCGAATATGTGACGAAGCGTCGGTTCGACCGAGCGGCCGGCGTCGATCTTCGCGCCGGTTAATCGACTGTGCGGAGATCGACTCCCTTGCTGGACGATATCGCACTGATCAATGAATGCGCGATTGCGGACGCGGGCGGCATCGCCCCGCATCCGAAGCAATCGTTGTGTGCGATACCCGGGCGGATTCTGGCCGAGCTCGACCGTGCCGCCCGGGGAATCGTGGTACTCGCGGTCGACGGCCTGTCGTGGCGGGCCGCCCACGCGGGGTGGCGCGACGCCGCCCTCGAATGCCTGACCTCCACGTTCCCGAGCACCTCCGCGACGGCCTGGATGACCGCTGTCACCGGAGCCCCGCTCACCGATCACCTCGTCGTCGGCGCGGCCTACCGTTCCCCCATCGAGGACGCCCTCGCCGACGTCATCTTCGGCACGATCCTCGCCGGCCCCCACGACGCCCCCGCCGGGCCCGATGCTCCGGGCATCCCCGGCGCGCCCCATGGTCCGGCCACCCCGTACGGCCCTCGCGCCGCCGACGGCCTTCGCGCCCCTCGCATCCCCGTCACCGCCGGGAGTCCCGTCTCGCCCGGTGTCCTGGCCGCGCTGCCCACGGTCTTCCAGGTCGCCGCCTCGCGCGCGCGGCCCGTGGCCAAGGCGCGGGAGATCGGCGCGATCGACAGCCCCTGGGCGTCCGCGCTGCTCGCCGGCGCCTCGCGCGGCCCGCGACCCGACCCCCGGGCGCTGTCCGCCGACGCGGCCGACCCCGGGCGGATGGTCGAGGCCGTGGCCCGCGACGTCGAGGACGTCCTGGCCGCCCACCGCGACGACCGTCCCCTCCTGCTCTGGACGTACGTCAACCTGGACGACCACGTCCACCGGCACGGCTACGACGACCGGGCGGCGCGCGCGGTCGAGGCGCTGGAACGGCACGCGCTGTCCTGGGCCCGGCGCGGGTGGACCGTCCTCGCCCACTCCGACCACGGCCAGGTGCCCTGCGAGCCCGACGCCGCGCTCGAGGTCGCCTGGGCCCGCGTCGACACCCCCGAGCTGTGCCGCCTCCCCGCCGGAGGCGCGGGCCGGACCCGCTGGCTCCACCCGCGCGCGGGCCGCGCCGCCGAGGTGCTGGAACGGCTCCGCGAGGCCATGGACGGCCACGCCCTGGTGGTCCCTGCCGCCGACCTCCCCGCCCTCGGGCTCACCGGCCTGTCCGGTCCGGGGTCCAGCGGCCTGCCCGTTCTTGGGTCCACCGGTCTTCCCGCCGCCGTGGGGGAGCGGTTCGGCGAGGTCGTCGCCATCGCCACCTCGCCCCGTTTCCCCCTCCCCGTGCCCGGCATGGCCTTCGAGCACGGCGCGCTCACCCCGGACGAGATGCTCGTCCCGCTCGCGACCTGGCGCTGACCCGCGCGCCTTCAGGAGGCGGTCGGCTCCGACGCGGTCGTGGCCGCCGGCACCTCCGGGTCCGAGGCCGCCCCGCCGCGGCGCGACACCAGCACGTACACCGCCACGCTCATGAACGCCACGGCGCTGATGGCGTAGATGAAGCGGAACGGCACGAACTGGATGATCAGCGACCCGAGGCCCAGCGACGCGATGAACGGGATGTCGATCAGAGCCTCCATCGCGGTCAGGGCCCGCCCCTGGAGCTCGCCCTCCGTGCGGCGCTGCACGAGCGTCGTGGTCGCGACCAGGAACACCGGGATCGAGACGCCGACCAGCACCGCGCCCACGCACATGCCGATTTCGTGGGTCGGGATGACCAGCGCCATGCCGACCGCGCCGAACGCGAACCCGATGGCCGCCGCGCGCGCCTCGCCGTACCGCCTGATCAGCATTCCGGTGCTCACGCCCCCGGCGATCGAGCCCGCGCCCTGGAACGTGGCGACGATGCCGATGAACGCCGTCGACCGGTGCAGGCCCTCGTCCACGGCGGCGAACATCGCGGTGTTGAGCAGCCCGCCCGCGCCGAGCGCGAGGCCGACCGCGAGGACCGCGCCGCGCAGCTCGCGGTCGCGCAGGATGTGCCGGACGCCCGCCGTGAGGTCGCCCATCAGCCGCCCCGGCACCTTGTCCCGGGCACGTACCAGGTCGGGGGTGCTCTTCAGCATCATCAGGATGATCGCCGACACGACGAACGTACTCGCGTCGAGGAGCGCGACCCCGCTGAGCCCGGCCGTCACGAAGATGACCGTGCCGAGCAGCGGGCCGATGATGCGCAGGCCCTGGCCGACCGAGCCGAAAAGGCCGTTCGCGTCGCCGAGCAGCTCCTTGGGCACCATGGAGTGGACGAGGCCGCCGCGCGCCGCGTTGAAGATCTGGTTGGAGATGCCGTAGCCGAGCGTGACGGCGAACACGATCCACAGGTCGCCCGCGTCCCGCACCAGCAGCAGGCACAGCACGAGGACGGTCGCGGCGAGGTCGTTGACGATCAGCGTGAGGCGGCGGGGGAACCGGTCGACGAGCAGTCCGGTGAGCGGCGCGAGCAGGGACGGCAGCGACAGCAGGACGAACGTGACGCCGGCCAGCGCGTCCGACCCGGTCAGTTCCTTCACCCAGATGGCCAGCACGACGAGCAGCGCCCGGTCGCCGAACATGTTGATCGCCTGGCCCGCGAAGAGCAGGACGAATCTGGGGTCACGCATGAGCCGGCGCACCGGTACCTCCATCCCTGGCGGCCGATCCCGCCGTTACCCCGCCTACAGCGCCCCCATCAGGCCCCGCTTTCCCTTCGTCGACGGTGGCCGTTTCGGCGGCCCATCCCGCCTCCACCAGGATGTCGAGGAACCGCCCGGCGAACCCGTCCTCGACGGGAAGGCCCGTGGCGTGTTCGGCGTACCGGGCCACGGCCTCGCGGTCGCGCGCGCCGTCCACGGCATGGGCCAGCGCCAGCATGAGCGCGTACCCGCGCGCCCGTTCCTCGGCCAGCCGTCCCCCGATCCACTCCCGCCCATCCGGCGTGGCCGCCTCGGCGAGCCCGCGCAGATTGAACGGCCCCTCCCAGGTCCGCCGCGGTATGGACGGCGTCCCGCCCGCGCGCGCGTCCGCCGGGGCAGGGGACGCTGGGAACGCTGGGAACAAGGTGGCGATGTGGGTGGCGAGGTCCTGGATCCATCGCCGGGACGCGGACCCGCCGCGGTCCCCGCACAGCTCGTCGATCAACCCGAGCGCCGCCATCGCCACGTCCGTACGATGCCACAACAACGCGCCCGCCCGCCCCGCCTCCAGCACTCCGTGCCGAGCATCAAGGTCCGCCTCGCCGGCCGTGTGGCGCTCGGTTCCATCTGCCGACATTTCGGATATGTCGGCAGAGGGGGCGCGGCTGGGGAGGCACTCCAGGAGGCGGGACGCCGCCCAGCGTGTGGCGATGGCTTCCAGTTCGGGGCGGTCGGCCGGGGTGGCGGTGCTCAGGACGGCGATCGTGGCTCCGGCGACGGTTGCGGTGCGGCGCAGTTCCTCCGGATCCACCTTGTCGAGGGTGTCGGCCGAGCTGTGGTTGAACCGGTCCGGCCAGTGCCCGAGCGTGACGGCGGGGCAGCCGATCGAGCGGTCGGCCAGCAGGCTGTGGTCGGACGCGCCGACGAAGGGCGTGGCGCGCCAGGCCCAGGTGTCGCACGCCACGGCCCCGGTGTAGGAGCGCGCGGCCTGGGGGAGCAGGGTGACGACGTGCTCGGCGAGCGCGCTGACGAACCCGGGCAGGTGGTCGGGTGCGCGCTCGACGATGAGCGGCCCGCCGCACAGCCGCTGGTCCTCGCCCGCCATGTCCACGTTGACGGCGGCCATGGGGACGGAGGCCGCGACATCGTGCAGGTAGGCGGCCATGCCGGTGAACTCGGGGGCCCAGACGAACCGGATGCCCCGGCGTGAGCGGGCGCCGAAGCCGCGCCGCGCCTCACCGGCAGGGCCCGCCAGCACCCGCGCGATGCCGAGCAGGGCGGCCACGCCCGAGGCGTTGTCGTTCGCGCTCGGGCGCGGGTGGCACAGGTGGGCGTACAGCAGGGTCTCGGTGGCCTCGTCGCCGGGGATCAGGCCGGTGACCAGGGGCATGGGCGCGGTGTCGTGCGCGGTGACGGTGACGCGGGCGCGCCCCCGGGCGAGCAGCCCGGCGAGCCGTCCCGGGGGGACACTGAAGGCGAGCAGCGAGGTGCCGCCCCGCAGTTCGACCCTGCCCACCTGGCCGTCCTCGGAGACCTGGTCGGTGACGAGCCCGAGCGCGCCCTCCCGCTCGGCCTGGGCCAGCGCGCGCGCCAGCGGGATCGCCGGGTCGTCGTGCACGGCCAGCGCCCCGCGCAGCGACGCGGTCCCCGAGCCGGCGCGGACCACGGGCACCTCGACCCCCTCCGGCCCGGTCGGCGCGGAATGCGCGGCCAGCGTGAAGGGCTCGTCTGGGTATGCGGCGACGGTGAACGGCTCGTCCGAGTGCGCGGACACGGTGAAGGGCCCGGTCGCCGACCCCCAGGGGGACGGTCCGGCCGCGCCGATCTCCGAAACCACTCCGGACGGTCCGGTTACGGCGGTCAGTTCGGCGTGCAGGGGTGTCCAGGATGTGGGGGCGCGGAAGCTCCACCAGCGGCGGCCACCGTCCGCGGGGAACTTCAGCAGCCGTACGTCGGCGAGACCCGCCTCCTCGGCCCGGGCGGCGACGTACTCGGCCGCCGCCATGACGCCGGACGACGCCTGGTAGCGGTCGAACCCGCACACCGCGGCGACGTCCGCCATCGCCGCAGCCGTGTCGAAGGACGCGTGGATCCGGTCGACGACCCCCCGGACGCTCACCGGCCCGCCACGGCGTTCATCCGTCCGCCGGGGCCGCCCGGTCCACCAGCGCGCGGAAGGCGGTACGGCGTTCCGCCGACAGGGGGACGCTGACGCGGGTGCGTGGCGGGCCGAAGATCGGGCGTACGGGCTTGCCGAGCAGGCCGGGCGGGACGTCGCCCTCGACGGTGACCCACGGCAGCGCCGGGTGTCCCGGTTCCACGGTCACGCCGAGACGGCGCAGCCCCGCGACGAGCTCGGGCTTGGCGGTGGCGAGGGCCGTACGCAGGGGCTGGAGCACGTCGCCGCGTTCGAGCAGGCGCATCGCCACCTCCAGCGGAAGCGCGGAGGCCGCGAGCGGCGGTGCGACCCGGCGCAGCGCGGCCCCTGCGTCCGCCGAGCAGATGGCGAACCCGACGCGCAGCCCGCCGCAGCAGTACCCCTTGGACAGGCCGCGCAGCACGACGAGCCCCTCGACCTCGGAGGTGAGTGGCACCGCGCTGGCCTCCGGCCCGGCGTACGTCGCGCAGGCCTCGTCCAGCACCAGCAGCCCGCCGGCGTTCCGGGCCGCCTCGGCGAGGGCGCGGACGCGGTCCGGCGGGAGAAGCTCCCCGACGACGCCGGGACGTTCGACCAGCACGAGCGCGGGCCGCAGCCGCGAGATCGTGCCGGGCGCGTCGTCGTCGGCCGGGTCGAAGGGGCGCAGGGTCGCGCCGAGCCGGGCCGCCCAGCCGGGCAGGTCCGGGTGAGAGTACGGGGTGCACAGCAGCGTCCCCGGCGCGGCGAGCGCGCCGAGGGCGTGCAGGAGGGTGGTGGTGCCCGCGCCCGCGACCACGCGGTCCGGGGTGATGCGGGCGCCGAAGTGCGCGCTCAGCACGGGCGCCGCGCGCTCGCCGCCGTACGGGTCGGTGACCGCGAGATGCCGCGCGAGGTCGGCCACCGCCGAGGCGGACCGGCCGTCCGGGACGAGGTCGGCGGGCACGGAGGCGGGACGGCCGTCCGGGACGGGGTCGGCGGTCGCGGTGGTGGGCCGGCCGTCCGGGGTGACCTCGGCCCAGACCTGGTCGATCACGTCCCGGACGAACTCGATCTCGTCGGGGGCCCAGCGGAGGTCGAGGTCGCCGGGGGCCGGGGTGACGCGGGTGTAGTCGAGGACGGCCGGCTCGGGAGTGATGGCCGCGCGGGCGACGAACTGGACGTACCGGGTGTCGATCCGGATCTCGGACCCGGCGGCGAAGTCGGCGTCCGCGCGGACGATCTCGTAGCCCGCGTCGCGGAGCATCCCCGCGACCTCGGGCGGTTGGTAGAGGCGCACGTCGTCGAGCAGGCGCGCGACGGTGCCGTCCGGGTAGGTGACGCGCAGCTCGCCCTGGTTGCGGCCGGTCACCGGGTCGTAGGAGCGGAAGAAGTCGTAGACGACGCCCTCGGCCTCGAACCGCGCCGTGGGCTGGTACCGGGTCAGGATGCCGGTCACGTTGGAGTGGTCCAGGACGAGCACCCCGCCGGGGACGAGCCGCTCGCGGACCCGGCGCAGGAACCGGCGCTGCTCGTCGTCGGTGCCCCAGCCGAAGTTCTGCAGGCAGACCGCCGCGTCCGCCTCCGGCAGGTCGGCCCGTCCGAACAGGTCGGCGAGGACCACCGTCAGCGGGACGCCGGCCCGCCGCGCGGACTCCTCGGCCTGGTCCAGCGCCCACCGGCTGACGTCGACGCCGACGACCTCGAAGCCGTGCTCGGCCAGCGCGACGGCGTGCCGGCCGATTCCGCAGCCGAGGTCGAGCACGCGCCGCCCGGGCGCGTGCTCCTCCAGCGTCTTGACCAGGTACGAGACCTCACCGGCCGTACGCGCGGCGGTGTACTCGTGGCGGGCGAAGCTCCAGTAGTCGGCGGTGAAGTACTCGGTGTACCACCGCGTCATGAGAAGCCCATCTTGCCGAAGAACTCGCACACGTCGCAGAGGTCCGGCGGGTTCTGTACTCCTTCCTGGAGGATGTAGACCCCTTCGCACATGCGGCACTTCTGCTCCACGAACGGGAACATGTAGCGCTGCATGTTGGCGAACGACTCGAACAGGTAGTAGTCGACGCCCGGCCACAGGCCGTACAGGTGGTCGGCGAGCGCGTAGGCGATCGAGCGGTCCTGCGGGCCGGTGGTGAAGCGGCCCGGCGTGCCCTGCCGGTTGAGCTCGGGGGCGACGAGCTCCAGGTAGAGCATCAGCTCCTTCTTGGTGATGCGGTAGAGGGGGAAGATGTACCGCAGGCCGCCGATCTCGCGGACGGGGATGCCGCCCATGCGGTAGCCGCTGGTGATCCAGGTGACCATGCTGGCCACGAGGTCGTCGCCGTTGAAGCCGAACGCGACCGTGCCGGCGCCGTTCTCCTGGGCGTAGTTCTCCAGCATGCGGCGCAGCACGTGGTGGCCGACGACCATGTTGTAGTGCCGGTGCTCGCCGGAGACGACGCTGTTCATGGCCTCGACGAACGGCCGGCGCATCTTGAAGACGCGCTCGATGTCCTCGGCGGTGACGATGACCTGGTCGATGCCGAGCCCGGCGGCGGAGGCGCGGGCGGCCTCGAACGTCGCCGGCTCGTCCCAGTCGGGCAGGCCGGTGATCGTGACCGAGGTCATGGGCACTCGGGGGACGCGGTCGCCGACGCGTTCCAGCAGCTTGACGAACGCGACGCTGTCCCGGCCGCCGGAGAGGCCGATGACGACCTTCTCGCCGGGCCGGAGCACCGCGTGGCTGTGAATGCTCTGGACGAACGTCTCCTCGACGTACCGGATGAAGCCCTCGCGGTCGAACTGCTCGGATCGATGCTCGAGCTGTCCGTTTACGTCGAACATGACCGTTTTCACGTAAACGGGATCGGGGGTGCCGTAAACGGTACGTTGAGGCTTGCGTGTGACGTCCAGGTCGTAGTGGCGGACCTGCCGGATCTCGATCACGTCGTCTGCCCCGACGGTCGTGGTCTCTTCGGGAACGATTTTCCCGTTCTGAGTCGTAAGCACGGCGTTTACGGGAATGCCGTACGCCGTCAGGACCTCAGTAAGCGGCCGTCCAGGGGTTGCGCTCAGAGTCTCCGAGCCGCCGACTTTGTCATGGAAGACGACGTGGGCCACGGCTTTTCTCCCTCACTGCTGTGGTGTCAGCTTAGTATGGGGTCATTTACGCCATTCGCGTCAAGCGTCGTAGTCGATGGGCCGTGAATCCATGCCGGGGGTGCCGTGAGCGCGTCATTGACCGTCGAAGTACATAAGTCCGTCGATGCTGTTGACGAGGATGAATGGGATGATGTTGTATCGAGGGCGGGCGCGCCGGTGTTTTATCACCAGCGGTATTTGCGTGCTTACGAGCGCTATCCGCTGACCGGCGTCGAGGCGTTCTTCTATTTCGTCGTCCGTGACCACGGGCGGGCCGTCGCCGTGCTGCCCGTCTCACTCCTGCGCGGGGTCGACCCGATCGGCCACCTGCGCCCCCGCTACCCCGTCTCGGACGGCGACCGCGGCCTGCTCAGCCACGTCTGGCACTGCTACGACGCCTGGCTGCCCGGCGAGCCCCACGTCGCCGCCGTCACCGGCGAGATGCGCGCGCTCGCCGGTGAGCTGGGCGCCGACTGGTACGGCTTCATCAACGTCCCCCGGACCTCGCCGCTGCGCGACGCCCTGATCGCCGAGGGCTTCCCCGCCGAGCACATCGAGTACCGCTTCACCGTCGACCTGCGCGGCATGACGAGCGTGGACGACTACATCGCCGGGGCGAGGACGAGGGGCCGGGCGAACCTGCGCCGCAACGGCCGCCGGGCGCAGGACGCGGGCGCGACGATCCGCGTGCTGGAGACCGGGGAGGGCGACCTGATGGAGGTCGCCGAGCTGTGCGCCGCCACCACCGCCCGGCACGGCACCGGCGCGTTCTACCCGCCCGGCCTGTTCGCGGACTTCGTCACCGCGCTCGGTGACCACGCCTGCCTGGTCGAGGTGCGCGAGGACGCCAAGCTGGTCGGCGTGGCGGTCTGCTTACGCGACGAGACCCGCTTCCACGCCTGGGCCTGCGGCGTCGACTACGACACGCGGGCCAACTACAGCCCCTACCCGATCCTCTACACCGAGTCGGTCGCGCAGGCGCTGCGCGAGGGCCGCCTCGTCCTGGAGGGCGGGCGCAGCAACCACGCCTTCAAGCTCAAACACGGCCTGTCGCCGCTGCCCCTCGACGCCTGCCTGTCGCGCGTCTGATGCGCGCGTTCGAGGCCGTCCCCGGCCGTCCTGAGGATTGGAACCGGCTGACGGCCGGCGCCCCGCTGTTCGCCACGGAGAAGTGGCTGGAGGCCATGCGCGGCCGGGTTCCAGGCGATCTGTTCACCTTCGTCCTGCGCGAGGACGGCGAGGCGCGGCTCGCGCTGTACGGCAGCGTCCTGCGCGGCGTTCCCGAGGGCGAGATCTTCGACCTGCCGTACATCTTGGCGGGCGACCCCGGCGAGCTGCCGCTGAGCCCCGAGACGCGCGCGGACCGCGCCACCTGGCAGGCCCCGCCCCCGGAGAGCTGGTACCCCAGCCTCGTGCTCATGCTGCCCGGCTACGAGTGCCACCCGCTCGGCCCGCTGGCCGGGGACCCCGGCGCCCTGGCCGAGCTGGTCGAGGCGATCGTCGCCTGGGCGGGGGAGCGAGGGCTGCGCGCCGTCGCCTTCCTCTACACGCCGCCGTCCACGGCCGCGCTCCAGGACGTGCTGCCCCGCCACGGCTTCTCCCGCGTCGAGCTGTCCTACTCGTGCGAGCTGCCGGTGCCCGGGGACGGCTTCGACGGCTACCTCGCGTCCCTGCCGCGCAAGCGGCGCGGTGAGGTGCGCCGCGAGCTGCGCGCGCTCGCGGACGCCGGCGTGCGGGTGCGCGCGGTCCCGATGACCTCAGTCCCCGAGGACGTGGTGACGTCGAAGCGCGCGCACTCGGCCAAGTACAACGACGGACGTCCGGCCGACCGGGACAAGGTGCGCGCCCGCCTGGAGGGGTTCGCCGGCGTGCCGACCCCGCTGCTGTTCCGCGCCGAGCTGGCCGCGCCCGACGATCCGGGCGACGGCGAGCTGGTCGGGCACAGCCTGTTCATCCGGCACGGCGGCGTCTGGGTCTGCGTGAGCACCGGCATGGACTACGGCCGCCACGAGGCGCGCCACGCCTACTTCGCGACCGTCTTCTACGAGCCCGTGCGCGTCGCCTCCGAGGCCGGGGCGCGGCGGCTCCAGTACGGCCACGCGTCCTGGCGCGCCAAGCTGTCACGCGGGTGCGAGGCGGTCCCGACGCCGGGCTGGGTGCGCGCCACGGACCCCGCGCTCGCCCGAGTGGTGGCGAACGCGACGACCACTGTGCTCATTGCCGCGCCTCCGGCACGGCGGTTCGGGGGGTCAGGAATCCCTGCGTAGTGGCGGGAAGGTCATGGACGTCCGCAGGACCGCGTGCTCCCAGCGGTCCAGGGTGAGCCCGTAGACGGCCATCTGCGCCGCCGCGCGCTTGAGGTCCACCTGCGGGTGGTCGGGAAGGAACTCGCAGGAGACCAGCTCGGCCAGCGGGTGTGACGCGCCGCCCGGGAGCAGCGCGGCCAGCTCGGCGCCCGCGCCGGGGCGGGGGTCGGCGGCCAGCCCGGGGGCGAGCTTGCGCGCCTCGGCGGTCAGGTCGTTCCAGACGGCGGCGGTGATCTTGGAGCGCAGCCCCGCCCGCACGTCGTCGTACTCCCGGGTCTCCCGGGGGATGCCCGCCTCCAGCAGGCCGACGAGCTCGCGCAGCTCGGTCTGGCCGCCCTCCAGCGGCCGTCCGAGGCCGGGGCCGAAGAAGACGGACGCCTCCAGCTCGGAGTCCTCGGGGCTGTCGGAGGTGTGGATGATGTCCAGCATCACGTTGATGGCGCGGAAGTCGCGGCGGATCGTGCCCGGGGCGGCCTCGGCGGGGTGGCTCGCGCCCTTGAGCGCGCGCAGCCGTTTGTGGGGCGGCTCGGGCGAGACGTCCGCCTGCCCGTCCTCTACCAGCAGAGCGAGGGTGGGTCCGAGATCGAACACCAGGTCGACCTGCCGGTAGAAGTAGGCCTCCCATACGGAAGAGATGTTGCGTTCTTGCCAGGCGTCCTGGTTGGGCGGCCGGTGCCAGAGAACGTCGTAGCGCACCGGAGTGAACGCGTGACGTTCCAGCAGGTCCAGGACTGAGGAGCACAGGTGACGTTCCAGCGCGTCGGGTGGTAGGAGAACGAGAACGGTCCGCTGCCAGTCGATCGCTGTCACCCATCACTCCTTGGAAGGTTACTGACCGGTCTTGTGGGGGTCGGGTCCGGGACTAGCGGGAACGCGTCACGCGCGGCCGGCGGGCGGCTCTGCGGTTGCGGTCCATGCCGTCAGCCCTTCTTCGCGTTGATCTTCGGACGGCGTAACGCCATCTTGCGACGGTCCATGATCAGCCTTTCTTCGGACGCACGCGCGGGCGGCGCAGCGTCACCATGGCTCGGTCCATGGTCATCCCTTCTTCGGCTTGTTGATCTTGGGGCGACGTGACTGGAGCATCATGCGGTCCATGGGCCCCCCTACTTCGACTTGGAGATTCTCGGACGACGTGACACTGACCTTCCGCGGTCCATGGTCATCCCTTCTTGGGCTTGGAGACCTTGGGGCGGCGTGCGGCCATAGCTCTGCGGTCCATGGTCATCCCTTCTTCGGCTTGCGGATCTTCGGGCGGCGTAGGGCCTGGTACTTGCGGTCCACCCTCAGCCTCTCTTCATCGTGCGGATCTTGGGCCGGCGTACGGCCTTGTCCTCGCGGTCCACGTTCAGCCCTTGGCGGGCTTGGACACCTTCGGGCGGCGCATCGCCTTGGCGCGACGGTCCATGTGCTCTCCTTCGTTCGGCCGATCGGGTAGCGAGGAGTGCGAACACTGGGTGCACTCCCAGCGAACAAATCGCTATTTACCGAGTTTTCGGGTGTCCTAGTGGTTAGTCAATACCGGCGACGGTGATCACCATCGGCTCCAGCGCCGTCCGAAGGCTGAGCAGCACGTCGTCGGCCGTGACAGTCCGGATCGCCTCGATCTGACCGGCCAGAGTCCAGTCGCCGTGTCCGGGAATGAGCCCATATCGGCCGTACAGCAGCGCCTCCTCGAAGGACTGCTCGGTCTCCAACTGGAGCAGCCCCGCCGTGCGCCGCGTGGCCAGCTCGACCTCCGCCGCCGTCCACCCCCGCTCGGCGCGCTCGGTCAGCAGCGCGGTGGCCGTCTCCACGACCTCGCCGACGTGCTCGGGCGCGGTGGCGATGAACGCACGCCACACCCCGGTGTCGCGGTAGGCGTTGGTGAAGGCCCACATGTCGTACGCCAGCCCGCGCCGGTTCCGGATCTCCTCGAACAGCAGCGCCGAGCTGGCCCCGCCGATCAGGTCCATCAGCACCTGCCAGGCCGGCAGCAGGCGGTGGCCGTACGGCACGGCGGGCCCGCCCAGCACGACCCCGGCCGAGTCGTTGTTCAGCGGATGGTTGCGCCGCCCGCCGCTGACGCTCGGCAGGCCGTGGTCCGGCGGGTCGCCGCCGGGCGGCAGCGCGGTCAGCGGCCCGGACTCCAGAACCTTCAGCACGGCCTCGGCGGTCAGGTCGCCGCAGACGATCACGGCGGCGGACGAGGCGCGCACCCACCGCGTGTGGAAGGCGCGCAGGTCGTCCAGGCTCACCCGGCCGACGCTCTCGGCGGTCCCGCCGACCGGCCGGGCGAGCGGGTGGCCCGCGAACGCGACGTCGTAGAACACGTCGTGGACGATGTCGAAGGGGTCGCCGGCGGCCAGTCGCAGTTCCTCCTGCACGACCTTGCGCTCGGACTCCAGGATCTCCTCGCCGAGGTCCGGCTCGGCCATGGCGCGGGCGAGGATCTCCAGCGCGGCGGGCGCCTCCGGCGAGGGCACCCGGGCGTACAGCACGAGGTGGTCGCGGCTGGTGATGGCGTTGCCCTCGCCGCCGAGCCCCTCCAACAGGTCGATCGGACGCCCGCCGCCGGGCAGGGGCGCCTGCATGAGAATGTGCTCCAGCAGGTGGGTGCCGCCCGCCACGGCCTCCGGCTCGTAGCGCGAGCCGGTGAGCAGCCACAGCGACGCCGTGGTCGCGGTCGCGCCCGGCCGGTGCAGGACCCACACGGGGATGCCGTTGCCGAGCGCCACGCGCACCGGAGCCCTCACGTGTCCTCCCCCTTCGCGGCGTCCTCGCCGGCCGCCGCTTCGAAGTCGTCGTCGCCGATACCGGAGTCCTCGGCGTCCAGGCCGCCCGTGGCCTCCGCGCCCTCCAGCGCCGCCTCGTCGATCTCGTCGCCGTGGACGAGCACGAACCCGCCCACCGGCGTGTCGGCCCACAGCGTGCCGCCGCGCTCGCGCAGGGTGGCCGTCTCGGCGTAGTGGTCGCCCGCGACGGGCAGGGCGAATAACACCAGGCCCGCCTCCAGCGCGGTCCTGCTGTCCACCTTGCGTTCGGTGAGCTGCCAGGCGCGCCGCCCGAGCGCGCCGGAGCGCCCCGCCATCATGCGGTTCTGCAACTCCAGCAGTGCCAGGTCGATCGGGCGCCGCAGGCCGCGCGCCGCCGTGACGCGGCGCCGCGCCCGGCCGATCCGGGTGAGCGCGCGCAGGTCGCCGGGGAGCGGGGGCACGTCCAGCGAGGCTGCCTCCAGCAGCGACGCCAGCTCGGCGTACTCGGGCCACAACCCGACCTCGTGGACGGCGAGGGCGCACGCGTTCAGCACATTCTTGGGCGCGCCGGTCAGTTGCAGCGCGGCGTCCACCAGGTCGCGGGCGCGGAACGGCTGCTCGAACCGCTCCAGCAGCAGCGCGACGAGGTTCTTGGCCACCGGCTCCTCGCACGGGGGAGGCAGCGCGCGGCGGGCGGGGATGCCGACCCGGTCACCGAGCATCGCCAGCGTGCTCAGCTCGACGGTGTACGGCAGCCCGTACGGGTCGTCGGGCAGGCGGCGCATGCTGACCATGAACTCCAGCCGGCCCTCGAACTTCAGGAACGTGGCGCTGTGGACGCCCCAGCCGTCCTCGACCAGCCAGGAGACCATGCTCCAGACCCGGTCCTGCTCGGGGACCCAGTAGTCCAGGTCGTTCATCGTACGCACGAGGGGCTCGGGGTAGTGGGCGGCGACCTCCAGGCCCTTGAACGTGACCGGGTTCCCGAAGGTGGCGCCGATCCGCGCGTGCAGGTCCCGGTAGAACGCGACCCGCCCGCGGTACTGGGCGAGGTCGTGGGCCAGGCCCGGGCCGAGCTCGCGCCCGTCCCGCTCCCAGGCGCTCAGCAGGGTGGCGACGAAGGACGGCTGATCCGTGCGGGCGACGTACAGCACCTCGCCCGGGGTCTCCATGTCCTGGCCCGTCACCGTGGCCAGGATCTCCTCCAGCTCGCCCGACGTCAGCCCGATCACCTGGTTCTGTCCTCCGGCATGCGTCGACAGGGGGTAAGGATCTTTGCACGACTCTGACAGATCCCACCCCTCCCCACAAGACGCGCCCCGGGATCGCGTCCACGCCGGAGGACGGACCGGAACAGGCGACTATGTCGCCGCGTCGTGAGTGGAAATTACTGTGTGTAGTGAATTACCCCGCTTTCCTGCCTTATGGATGGGTTACAGGAAATAGGCGTGGATCGTTCCTGACTGGGCTGCCTCGCGACCCGTGTTCGCAGTCTGGCGGGGGTCGGAGTGACGGCGGTGGCGCCAGGTGAGCGGAACGCGGATGTGGTCTTGACGACAGGCCTTACAGTCGTTCCACGGCCTTTACCGTTAAGAAACTTTCCTTTATATTCCAGGCATCCCCCCAGCAAAGGAGCGTGGTATGCGAAGAACGATCATGTTTGCTGCAATGGCCTTGCTCACCGCCGGCGTCACGGTGTTCGCCGCATCGCCGGCGCACGCCCACGGCTACATCTCCTCCCCGCCGAGCCGGCAGGCGCTCTGCGCCCAGGGCAAGGTGCCCGACTGCGGCGAGATCATCTGGGAGCCGCAGAGCGTCGAGGCCCCCAAGGGCCAGTGGAGCTGCAACGGCGGTGTGGGCCGCTTCGCCCAGCTCGCGGACGAGAGCAAGCCCTGGCCGGCCACGTCCGTCGGCACCTCGGTGACCTTCAACTGGACGCTCACCGTCCGGCACGCCACCAGCACGTGGGAGTACTACATCGGTGGCACCCGCGTGGCCGTGTTCAACGACGGGGGCAAGCAGCCCGGCGCGACGGTCTCGCACAACGTGAGCCTGTCCGGCTTCAGCGGCAGGCAGAAGCTTCTGGCCATCTGGAACATCGCGGACACGCCGAACGCCTTCTACTCCTGCGTCGACCTGCAGATCGGCGGTGGCGGCGGCAACCCGACGCCCACCCCGACCCCCACTCCGACCCCGACGCCCACTCCGACCCCCACCCCCACCCCCACCGTCCCGAGCGGCACGTGGGCGGCGGGCACGACCTACAAGGCCGGCGACCAGGTGACGTACAACGGCGTGCGGTACCGCTGCATCCAGCCGCACACCGCCCTCCAGGGCTGGGAGCCGCCGAACGTCCCCGCGCTGTGGGCGGTCGTCTGACCCGGTTCCCGCACGGCCCGGCCCCGTCGCCCGTGCCCTTGGCGATCGCTACACGTCGCTGACGACGTGGAGCTGCCGTCACGGCATTGACGGAGCGGGCCCCGAGGAGTAACGCGGGAGCGAGGCCGTCCCCTCCCCGGCCGCCACGGCCTCGGAGGGCGCCTCGCTCCCGCCCGTTTCCCCGCACGCCGAATTCGCGCACACCGAATTCGCGAACGCCGCATCCGCCAATGGAAGCCGGTCACCGATGAAACGCGCCGCACTCGCCCTCGCCGCAGCCCTGAGCCTGCTGACGCTCCCCGGCTGCGGCGCCGCCACGGCGGCCCCCGAGTCGACCGCCTACCCCGCGCCGGCCTCCCTGCCGCCGTACCCTCCCGCGACCGGCGCCAAGAACGACGTCGACGTCGAGTTCCTGCAGATGATGATCCCGCACCACCGCCAGGCCATCGAGATGGCCGAGCTCGGGCGCACGCGGGCCCTCCGCCAGGAGGTCCGGGACCTCGCCAACGCCATCGCGGTCACCCAGATCTACGAGATGCGGACCATGACCGCCTGGCTGCTGGAGTGGAAGAAGCCCCTCACCGGGGACCGGCGCACCAAGAGTGAGCACGACCACCACGAGACCCGGCCGTCCGACATCGCCGAACTCGGCAGGATGGAGGGCGCCCAGTTCGAGACCGCGTTTCTCAACATGCTGATCGGCCACCAGCACAACGCCATCGAGATGGCCCGCGAGGAGTACGGCAACGGGAAGAACACCGACGCCCGCAACCTCGCCCACCGCATCGACCTGTCCCGCACGGCGCAGATCAAGCAGATGCTCGGTGAACTGAACCCTTCCTGAACCCGTTTCGAGCCGGACCGGCGCTGATCTCGCCGTGAATCGCGGGCGGCGCGGCGGCGTCCGTAGACGTCCTTAGAATTGGCCGGTGACGACACGCCGCTACGGGATCCTGATCATGCCGGCCGCCAACCGGGTCTACGCCGAGGCCTCGGTCGAGCTGATGGAGGCCGAGCTGGAGGTCTTCGACCGGGCGGTCCTGGGCGGGCGGCTGGAGGACATCGCGCCCGAGACGATCGGCGGCGTCCCGTACATCACGTTCGCCGCGCCGGAACTGTCCGAGCGTGAGATCAGGTTTCTGTCCAACCTGTCGTCGCTCTACGCGCTGTTCGGGCTGAACGCGGACGGCACGCTCGCGCCCGTCCCGCTGCGCCCGCTCGACCGCTTCGACGACGACCTGATCACCATCCAGAAGTACGCGGGCAAGACCAACGAGCACTTCACCAAGATGCTGCTGAACGCGACCATCCTGTCCTCGCGCTTCGCCGGCGAGATGGTCGACAGGCCCTTCGCCGTCCTGGACCCGCTGTGCGGCCGGGGCACCACCCTCAACCAGGCCCTGATGTACGGCTACGACGCGGCGGGGCTGGACGTCGACGGCAAGGACTTCGAGGCGTACTCCGCGTTCATCCGCACCTACCTCAAGCGCAAGCGCATGAAGCACACCGCCGAGACCGTGCCGGTGCGGCGCGACCGCAAGCTGGTGGCGCGCAGGCTGGAGGTCTCGATCGGGCTGTCGAAGGAGGAGTACAAGTCCGGCGAGAAGCGCAGGCTGACCGTCGTCAACGCCGACACCACCGCCGCCGGCGCGTTCTTCCCCCGCGCCTCCTTCGACGTGATCGTCGCCGACGCGCCGTACGGCGTGCAGCATGGCAGCCGCGACAAGCAACAGCACCTCAGCCGGCGCCCGCTGGACCTGCTCGAGGCGGCGCTCCCCGAGTGGACGGGCCTGCTGCGCCCGGGCGGGGCCGTCGGCATCTCGTGGAACACCTACGTCGCGGGCCGCGACGACGTCGCCGAGGTCTTCGCCAAGAACGGCCTGGAGGTCCTGAACGACGGGCCGTACCGCCGGTTCCGGCACCGCGTGGACCAGGCGATCATCCGGGACGTCATCGTCGCGCGAAAGCCGTGAAACGATCCCGGATCCCGGTTTTCCGAAGGCCGCGCCCACCATCAGGAGGATTGACCAGGCTGCCCTGGCAGGCCGATCTCGAAGGACGCGTGGACGAGCATGTGATCGACAGCGAGGCGCTGCATCCGCCCCGAGCCGTGGCGGCGCCGGCTGGACTGGGACCCGGTCCGCATGGTCCGCATGGTGCCGGAGTACGCCGACGCCATGCGGAGCATGCGCGCGATCTGGATCGACGCGGGGACCAGGGACGAGTACTACCTGGATCTCGGTGCCGAGGCCTTCCGCCGCTCACTGCTCGACACCGGGGTCTCCCCGGACGTGATCCGTTTCGAGCTGTTCGACGCGGGCCACGGCGCCATCGACTACCGCTATCCGCTCTCGCCGGCCTGGCCGGCGGGTCAGATCAGTGGTTGACGGTGCAGACGAGCGAGTCGCTCGGGCCGCGCCTGGTGCTCACGACGACGTCGTTCGTGAGGTACTGGCAGGCCTGGTACGGGTCGCCCTGGCCGACGTAGGTGACGGAGCTGCCGGGGCCGCGCTTGTAGCAGCCGAGGGTCGACTGGTAGAGGCCGATGAGCGAGTCGGGGTGGACCTTGGCCATGCAGTAGTCGCCGAGGCGGACCGGGCTCATGACGATGTCGATCGTGGCCAGGGTCCGGGCCTGCGCGGGGGCGGTGGTGGCGAGCACCGCCGCGCCCGCCAGGACGGACCCGGCGAGGAGGGCGGAGGAGCGGGATAACAGGGTGATGGCACGACGGGGCATGTTGTCTCCTTTGAACGCCTGCTGAGCGCAGTATTCAATAGGAAACTTTCTTATTCAATACCTAAACCGGCGGTGAGGCCGGGGCGCGCTCGCCCGGCAGCTTGGCGGCGAGCACGTCCACCCGCTCGACCGTCGGCGGCCGGATGAACAGCTCGTCCGACCGGTCCCGCAACGCCTCGACCAGCCGTCCCGCCAGGTACGCCCGCCGGTCGCATTCCTCCCCGAAGGCGTTGAACAGCCCGAAGGTCGTGCAGTTGATCCGAAGCGCCACCCAGGCGGGGCACCGCCCCTCGTTCTCGATCAGGGCCAGCCCGTCCCGCAGGAAGTCCTCGACGTCGTGCTCCCTGCCCGGCCGGGCGTGCACGCGCACCAGCAGACCGACGCTGATCATCGCTGATCCCTCCCCTCGGCGGCCCGGAGACGCGGAACGCCAACAACGTTCCCTACCCGGCTCCTGACCTGCGCGAACTCGGATGGATCCGAAGTTACGCCGCCTTGGTGGGATCGGGGGACGCCTACGGGAGCGGCGCGTCCACGGCCGGCGCCTCGGGGCCCGGGACGACGATCGCGGTGATGATCAACCCGTCCTCCACCAGCACCCGCCCGGAGAAGCCCTTGATCTCCACCCCGTCCACCACGGGCCCGGGGACGAGCAGCCGCGCCGCGAACGTCCCGTTCTCGGGGTCGATCTCGACCGACGCCTCCTCGAAGTCCAGCCACTTCCGGGTCAGCGGGAACCAGGCCTTGTAGACCGATTCCTTGGCGCAGAACAGCGCCCGCTCCCAGCAGGCCGTGCCCCCGTGCCGGGACAGGTCGCGCAGGTGGCCGCGCTCCTCCGGCAGGGAGATCACTTCCAGAACGCCCTCGGGCAGCGGGTCGTTGGGCTCGGCGTCGATGCCGATCGCGGTGACCTCCCCGGCGCGGCCGAGGACCGCGCCGCGGTACCCCTGGCAGTGGGTGATGCTGCCGACGACGCCGCTCGGCCACCCGGGCTGCCCCCGCTCGCCGGGCACCACCGGCACCGGGGGCAGGCCCAGCCCGGCCAGGGCCCGCCGGACGCAGGCCCGCGCCGTCGTGAACTCCCTGCGGCGCTTGTCGACCGCCTGGCTGATGACCAGCTCCTCCTCCGGGAACAGCGTCACGTCCGGGGGGTCGTGGAAGAGCTCCGCGTACGCCACGTACGGGGGGAGGATGCGCTCGATCACGAGGCGTCCCCCGAGGGGAAGACCTCGCGCAGCGGCGGGGCGTCCTCCCGGCCGTACATGCGCCGCTCGCGCGGGTAGCCGAGCGAGACCTCCTGGAACCGGACGCCGTCGTACCAGGTCGTACGCGGAATGTGCAGGTGGCCGTACACCACCGTGGCCGCGTTGTACTTCAGGTGCCAGTCGGCGGTCTCGACCGTGCCGCACCACTGCGCGAACTGCGGATAGCGCAGGATGTCCGTCGGCTGCCGGACGAGCGGGAAGTGGTTCACCAGGACCGTGGGAATGTCCGGGTCACGCGCGTCCAGCCGGGCCCTCGTCTCGCGCAGCCGGGCCCGGCACCAGGCGTCCCGGCTCGGGTACGGGTCCGGGTGCAGCAGGAACTCGTCGGTGCACACCACCCCGGTCTCGTGCGCCCACGCCATCGCCTCTTCCTTGGTGGTGTCCGGCGGCCGGAACGTGTAGTCGTACAGCACGAACAGCGGCGCGATCGTCACCGGACCGCCCGGGCCCCTCCAGACCGCGTAGGGATCCTCGGGGGTGAGCACGCCGAGGCCGCGGCAGACCTCCACCAGGTGGCGGTACCGGGCCTCGCCGCGCAGCGTCACCGGGTCGTCCTTGGGCGTCCACAGCTCGTGGTTGCCGGGCGCCCACACGACGGTGGCGAAACGCTCATTGAGAAGGCCGAGCGCCCACTCGACGTCGGCGACGAACTCGCCGACGTCGCCGGCCACGAGCAGCCAGTCGGAGTCCGACTCCGGCCGCAGCTTCTCGACGATCTTGCGGTTCTCCGGATAGGCGACGTGCAGATCGCTGATCGCCATGAGCTTGCCGTTGGCCATGCCGCTCATCGTCACAAGGAGATCGTAACCGGCGCCGCCTTCCCGCGGTCGTGCCCGGGCGCGCCGGACGGGCGTACGGGGGCGTTGGTCGGGCGTACGGGGGCCGGGACGGTCCGGGTGTGCGTGCCCCGGCGCGCAGGGACGGATACCGTTTGGGCATGAGCGCCACGATCGTCGCCAAGGACCTCTCCGCCGGGCATGGGGAGCGCGTGCTGTTCTCCGGGCTCGACCTCGTCGTCGCGCCCGAGGACGTCATCGGCCTGGTCGGCGTCAACGGCGCGGGCAAGTCCACGCTGCTGCGCATCCTCGCCGGGCTCGCCGCCCCCGAGCGCGGCTCCGTCCAGGCGAGCCCTCTGACCGCGGCCATCGGCTACCTCCCGCAGGAGCCCGAGCGCAGGCCCGGCGAGACCATCGCCGAGTTCCTGGGCCGCCGCACGGGCGTCACCGCCGCGCAGCGCGACCTGGACGCCGCCACCGAGGGCCTGGTGGAAGGCCGGCCCGGCGCCGACGACGCGTACTCCGCCGGGCTCGAGCGCTGGCTCGCCCTCGGCGGCGCCGACCTCGCCGAGCGCGCCGAAGAGGTCGCCGCCGACCTCGGCCTCGACATCGACCTCGGCCGGCCCATGACCGCGCTGTCCGGCGGGCAGGCCGCGCGGGCCGGGCTCGCGTCCCTGCTGCTCAGCCGGTACGACGTCTTCCTGCTCGACGAGCCGACCAACGACCTCGACCTGGACGGCCTGGACCGGCTGGAGCGGTTCGTCACCGGCCTGCGGGCCGGCACGGTCGTCGTCAGCCACGACCGCGAGTTCCTCACCAGGACCGTCACCAGGGTCGTCGAGCTCGACCTCGCCCAGCAGCAGGTCAACGTCTACGGTGGCGGCTACGAGGCGTACCTCACCGAGCGGGAGGTCGCCCGGCGCCACGCCCGCGAAGAGTACGAGGAGTACGCCGACACGCGGGCCTCGCTGGAGGCGCGGGCCAGGACGCAGCGGGCCTGGATGGAGAAGGGCGTCAAGAACGCCCGCCGCAAGGCTCCCGACAACGACAAGATCGGGCGTAAGTTCCGCAGCGAGGCGACCGAGAAGCAGGCCGCCAAGGCGCGCCAGACCGAGCGGCTCATCGAGCGCCTGGAGGCCGTGGAGGAGCCCCGCAAGGAGTGGGAGTTGCGCATGGAGATCGCCGTCGCGCCCCGGGCGGGCGCGGTGGTCTCCACCCTGCGCGGCGCGGTGGTCCGGCGCGGCGCGTTCGTCCTCGGCCCCGTGGACCTGCAGATCGGCTGGTCCGAGCGTGTCGCGATCACCGGGCCCAACGGGTCGGGCAAGTCCACGCTGCTGGCCGCGATCCTCGGCCGCGTCCCCTTGGACGAGGGGCACGCCGCCCTCGGGCCCGGCGTGGTCGTCGGCGAGGTCGACCAGGCGCGCGCGCTGTTCCTCGGCGACGAGCCGCTGCTGGACGCCTTCGGCGCCGCCGTCCCGGACATGCCCCCGGCCGACGTGCGCACGCTGCTCGCCAAGTTCGGGCTGAGGGCGGCCCACGTGCTGCGGCCCGCCGCCACGCTCTCCCCGGGCGAGCGGACGCGCGCGGCGCTCGCCCTGCTCCAGGGGCGCGGCGTCAACCTGCTCGTCCTGGACGAGCCGACCAACCACCTCGACCTGCCCGCGATCGAGCAGCTGGAGTCGGCGCTGGCGTCCTACCCCGGCACGCTGCTGCTGGTCACGCACGACCGCCGCATGCTGAAGGCGGTCGACACGACCCGCCACCTCGCCGTCGCGGACGGCCGGGTGGAGGAGGCCGTGGCCGGACGGTAGCCATCCGCGCCCGCGTTCACCGTTTCTCCCTCTCCGGAATCGGACGGCTTTCCCGCCCGGGACGCTCCCAGGGATCGTCATCGCCGACGCGGTCCTCGGAGCCGAAGAGCTCGTCGGCTTCCTGGCGCATCTGCTGGTGGTCCACGTGCGGCAGGCGGCGATGCCGGGCGACCAGTTCCTCTGCAGTCAGGCGCTGCCTGCGCGGAAGTGGCCGGAGTTCGGCGACTTCTATGCCGTTGCGGGTGACGCGGTAAGTTTCGCCGGCCTCCACGGCATCCATGACGGCCGCGAAGCTCTTCCTGAGCTCACACCGAGTGATGACCTTCATACGTCGAGTGTGGCTCGCCGTGTCCCCGGAGGAAGGTGGCCGTGAGAGCTGCGTGCGACAGAACCAGGGCCCCACTCAAGCGGCATCCAGCGACTTCTCGCTGACAGGCAGGCGTACCGTCCGATCGCCGAAGTCGACGACCAGATCCAAGCGGGCCCCGAGCGCCTCTGCGTAGCGAGCGATGACCTCAAGGGATGCTACCTCGCCGTGCTCGATCTGGGAGACACGGGCAACGCTCACGCCCATGGCGGTCGCGACGTTTTTTTGTCCGAGCCCAAGTTGCTTGCGTACCTCAGCAAGCTGACGGCCGCGGGCCTCGGCGAGAAGCTTCCTGGCACCTTCCTCGATCACGGAAGGGGAGACACCGGCCTCGTGCAGTTCCCGCTCCAGGTCGGCCCAGTCCCCCAAAGTCCTCTTCGGCATGTTCACTCCTCTTCGTCGCTGGTGTAGTCGATGTAGAGCTGTACGGCCAGGGGGACGTTCTCCTTGTACCACCGATCCCAGTTGCCCGCCTTATCTCCGCCCAGCAACAACAGCGCGGCCCGAGTGGGGTCGAAGGCGAAGATGATCCTGATCTCCGATCGCCCCCGCGATCCCGGACGCAGTTCCTTGAGATGGTGCAGAGAGCTTCCCTTGAGCCGGTCGACGAGCGGCCTGCCCAGCGTCGGCCCCTCCTCCCGGAGAGCGGCTACAGCCTGAGCGACCTGAATCGCCGAGTCGAACTCCTCCTTGAGGAGCATCCTGAACCAAGCGGCGTACTCCTCTGTGACCTTCACCGTCCACGCCAAGAGAGCCCTCCCGAAATCAAGGATAGCCTTAACATGGACAGTAGGCTACCGCCGTCCGAGTAGGACGTCGTGAAATTGAACAACTCCATTGGGTAACCGAACATGTTGGTCAGTTCAGCTCACACTGGAACCGAAGAGGCGCTATCTCCGTGGCGGACCAACCCTGCTAGGAAGGCCGCTCCTCCGACGCGGGTCGGCCCCCGCCCTGCGTCCAAGCGGCGTTAGGGTAAAGATGGCCATTACCCGGTAAAGCGGCGTCCCTGGTTTGGTTTATGTCTCGCCAGCGGGTGGGGCCAGTGGAAAGATTGTCCCGAAGGTCCATCGATGTCCCGGGCGGGGGGGTGAGCTCGATGGACGACCACCGCGGCATGGAGCGCATGCTGACGGGCCTGCTGGACGCGAGCCACCTGGCCGGGTTCGACGAGATTCCTGCGCTGGCGGCCGAGTACGCCGCGCACGCCGGGCTGCGGGATGCGGTGATCTTCCTCACCGACCTGCAGCAGGACGTCCTGCGCCCGATGATCGGCACCGGTCCGGCCACGAGCGGCCGGACGCCCGAGGAGCTCAGCGAGCTCAAGATCGACGCCACGCTGGCCGGGCGGGCCTTCCAGGAGGTGCGGTTCCTGTCCGTGGCGAGCGGGGAGGGCGGTCCGATCTCCTGGTGGGTGCCGCTGTTGAACGGCACCGAGCGCCTCGGCGTGATCCGGATCACCACCCCGGACGCCGACGAGACGTACCTGGAGGCGATGCGGTCGCTGTCGGCCCTGGTCGCGCTGATGATCGTCTGCACCCGCCGATACAGCGACTCCCACGCGCACCTCGCCCGGACCCGTTGCATGAACGTGGCCGCCGAGATGCGGTGGAACCTGATGCCCCCGCTGACCTTCGCCAACGCGGACGTGGTGATCGCCGGGGCGCTGGAACCCGCGTACGAGATCGGCGGCGACGCCTTCGACTACTCCATCGCGGGGAACACCGCGCATCTGGCGATCTTCGACGCGATGGGCCACGACGTGTCCGCCGGGCTGACCGCGAACCTCGCGGTGGCCGTCTGCCGCAACCGCCGCGTGGAAGGGGACGGCCTGGCCGAGAGCAGCAGGGCGGCCGAGCAGACGTTGCTGGAGGAGTTCGGCAGGGAGACCCGCTTCGTCACCGCCATCCTCGCCGACCTGGACGCCTCCACCGGCATGCTGAGCTGGGTCAACCGCGGCCACCACCCGCCGGTGCTGATCAGGGGCGGCCGCCACACGCTCACCCTGCGCTGCCCGCCGTGCCACCCGCTGGGCCTCGACCTCGGCATGCCGATCACGGTGTGCGAGCAGCAACTGGAGCCCGGCGACCGGGTGCTCCTCTACACCGACGGCATCACCGAGGCGCGCAGCCCGCACGGCCAGGAGTTCGGCCTCGCCCGGTTCGTCGACTTCATCATCCGCCGCAGCGCCGACGGCCTGCCGATCCCGGAGACGCTCCGCCGGTTGATCCGTAGCGTGCTGGAATACCACAAGGGCGGGCTGCAGGACGACGCGACCGTGCTGGTGGCCGAGTGGCACGGGGACTCCGGGCACAGGGGGCTGGGGGACATGGTCACGGGCGCGGACGTCCGGCGGGCGTCCTGTTGCGCGGAGAGTCGCCCCGCGTGACCCGCTCCCGCGGTTGACGCGGCTCACATGGGTAGGGCTGAAAGCATGAAACGTCGGTACAACGTCCGCACGGTCCTCGGAGCCGCGGGGCTGATCGTCTTCCTGGCCCTCGCCCTCTACGGCGGTATCTCCCAGGCGTGGCTGCTGTTCTTCGTGGGCCTGCTGCTGGCCATCGGCTGCATGGCGTACGTGATGATCACGGGAGCGGAGTGGAAGACCGAGCGCGAGGACACCGCCCCCAAGGTCAGACCCGACTGAGACGACGGGGTCGCCCCGCCCAGGCCGCCTGGAACAGGGCCCGCTGAGTCGAGTGCCGGTGCGGGGCGGGGCCGTACTCAGGCGTGGACGGGTACGCGTACTCAGGCCGCGGCAGCCGGGGGAGCGGGACCATCGACGGTATGAGCAAGCCGATTCACCCCACTCTGACCTCCGCCTACTACGCCCAATGCGTCATCTCCTTCGGGATCGCGGTGGGCAGTGTCGCGATCGGGGTCGCCTACCTCCCGGTGGACGCCTGGGTGCGCGCTTTCCTCGCCATCGCCGTGCTCTACACCGTCACCTCCGCCTTCATGCTCGCCAAGTGCGTACGCGACCGGCAGGAACTCGGCGCCATGTCCAGCCGCGTGGACCAGGCGCGGCTGGACAGGCTGCTGTCCGAGCACGACCCCTACAAGGTCGAAAACCTCTGAGGCCGGGACGACCCGCCGGACGGGGCCCGGCGGGTCACTCCTCGTCGAGACCTCGCTCGATCGCGTAGCGGACCAGCTCGACGCGGTTGTGGAGCTGAAGCTTGTTCAGGGTGTTCTGTACGTGGTTCTGCACCGTGCGGTGGGAGAGCACGAGGCGCTCGGCGATCTGCTTGTACGACAGGCCCTTGGCGACCAGCCGCAGCACCTCGGTCTCGCGGTCGGTCAGGCGCGGCCCGCCCGCGTCGGGGCCGGTGCGCCCGGCCAGGCGGCGGTACTCGCCGAGCACCAGGCCCGCCAGGCCCGGCGTGAACACCGGCTCGCCCTCGGCGGTGCGCCGGACGGCGTCCAGGAACTCCTCCCGCCCGGCCGACTTGACCAGGTAGCCGGAGGCGCCCGCCTTGACGGCCTCCAGGACATCGTCCTGCTCGGCGCTCGCCGACAGGACGAGCACGCGCGGGGGAGGGTCGCAGGCCGCGAGGCCGCGGGCGACCTCCACCCCGGGCAGGTCGGGCAGGCGCAGGTCGAGGATCACCACGTCGGGACGGACGGCGGCGGCGACGCGCAGCGCCTGACGGCCCTCGCCGGTGGTCGCCACCACCTCGTAGTCTGCTTCGGCGAGATCCCGGGCGACGGCGTCGCGCCACATCGGGTGGTCGTCCACCACCATCACCCGCAGCGTCTTCACGATCGTAACTGTACGGGGACCGGCGTGCCGGGCCTAGGCGGTGCGCGGACCGGGAGGTCATCGGGCCCTGGATCAGAAGCTTGGATCAGGGGGTTGGGGCGCGGGCGTGCTTCCGGGCCGGCGATCAGCGGCGGAGCCTGGCGCGGAGGCGGCGGGAGGGGCCGGGGCCGGGCACGGGGACGGTCATCTCGACCTCGGTTCCCTGGCCCGGAGTCGACACGATGCCGACCACGCCGCCCAGCCCGGCGATCCGCCCACGGATCGACTGCGCGACGCCGAGCCGCCCCTCCGCCTCGGCCTCCGCGAGCCGCCCGGCGGGGATGCCGGGGCCCTCGTCGCGCACGGTCACGGTGACGCGCGCGTCGTCCGCCTCCGCGAGCACCCACGCCCGGGCGTCGTCCCCGCAGTGCGCCCGGACGTTGTCCAGCGCCGCGCCGACGGCCGCCACCACCTCGCGCGCCCGCCTGGACGGCATCGGGATCGGCGTCGCGGGGGTGGAGACGGTCACGGTCGCCGAGCCGTAGCGGCGCAGCAGGGCGCCCACGTCGGTGAGCCCGCTCTCCTCGGGCCCGGCCGCCGGGGGTTCGCCGCGGACCATCTCGCGCAGCGCCGCCTCCTGCTCGCCCGCGAGCCGTCCCAGCTCCGCCGCCTCCCCGCCGATCTCCAGCCCCCGCCGCTTCACCAGGGCGAGCACCTGCAGGACGGAGTCGTGGATGCCCCGGGCCAGCCGTTCCCGCTCCCGGCCCGCCGCCTCCATCTCGGTGGCCCGCTGCAGGCGTTCCTCGGCCTGCTTGGTGAGCCGGGCGACGTGCCCGACCACGGCGCCGGACAGGACGAGCAGGACGGATCCATTGATCGGCACGGAAAGATGGCCGAACCCGCCCGAGCCCCGCAGCCAGATGTCGCAGAGGGACAGGATGATCGCCGCCACCGCGCCCGCCCGGCGTCCCGCGTGCACCGCCCAGGCGAGCACCGGGCCGCCGATCCAGGTCGCGGTGATCGGCATGACCCCCGCCGGACCGGCCCCGGGCCCCTGGATGTAGGGGGAGGAGAGCAGGCAGCCCAGCGTGACCAGCACGTCGAGCACCAGCAGCGTCCGGGACCTGGCGGTCGCGTAGGCGAGGGACGTGACCGCCGTCCAGAGCGCCATGACGCCGATGATCAGCCATCCCACCACGGGACGCGCGTAGCCTCCGGCGCTCGCCAGCAGCAGCGCCGCGTAGGCGAGCGAGGCGATCCGGTAGACCGCGATGGCACGCCAGAACGAGTGCTCGATCCCCATATAAGCCTCATCACGCTCGTACGGCGTGGTCGCCGGTCGACCCGACTATAGGGCGATGTGTCCCCGTCGTGGCGGGGTCACATCAGCAGCCGGATGAGCGCGGTGGCGGCGACCGCGGTGGGGAAGCGCAGGGAATCGGGGAGGTTCGCGTTCAGGGGACTTTCCTCACTACCGTGCCCTACCGGGCTTTCGGAAGGCCTACGGCCTGCCGGTGACGCGAGTGCCGGGCTCAGCCCGCGATCGTCCGGTCGACCGTATGGGGGGCCAGGACGTGGTCGATCACCATCACGGCCGCCCCGACCACGCCCGCGCGGTCGCCGAGGCGGCTCGAACGGATGCTGAGGTTATGCGTGGCCAGCGGCAGCGACCGGCTGTAGATGACCTCGCGCACTCCGGCGAGCACGTGCTCGCCCGCCTCCGAGACGTCGCCGCCGACGACGATCACCGCGGGGTTGAAGAAGTTGACGATCGACGCCAGGACGTCGCCGATCTCCCGCCCTGCCTGGCGGACGAGCCGCACAGCCTGGACGTTGCCCGCGCGCACCAGTTCCATCACGTCACGGCTGCCCTCGGCCCGCAGCCCGGCCGCGCGGAGCTGCCCGGCGAGGGCGGAGCCGCTGGCGAGCGCTTCGAGGCAGCCGATGTTCCCGCACCGGCAGACGACGTCGTCGGCCGTGGTGACCCGGATGTGCCCGATGTCGCCCGCCGCGCCCTGCGCGCCCCGGTGGAGGCGGCGCTCGGAGACGATGCCGCAGCCGATGCCCGTGCCGATCTTGACGAAGATGAGGTG
Organism: Sphaerisporangium sp. NPDC051011; assembly: GCF_040653595.1. Taxonomy (NCBI): domain Bacteria; kingdom Bacillati; phylum Actinomycetota; class Actinomycetes; order Streptosporangiales; family Streptosporangiaceae; genus Sphaerisporangium; species Sphaerisporangium sp. NPDC051011. The sequence goes on from NZ_JBFAGG010000002.1 coordinate 338,515, forward strand.
GTCCACCTCGGGCTGCCCCGCCCAGTGCTCGCCGAGCGCCATGATGTTCACGTCGTTGTCGACCAGCACCGGCGCGCCGAGCCGCGAGCCGAGCCACTCCGGCACGGGGAAGCCGTCCCAGCCGGGCATGATGGGCGGGTTCACCGGCCGCCCGGAGGAGTGTTCCACCGGGCCGGGAAGGCCGACGCCGACCCCGGCGATCTGGTCGGGCGTGAGGTCGTGGGCGGCGAGCAGTTCGGTGAACGCCTCGACGAGCCAGCTCAGCGTGGGCTCGGGGCCGCGGTCGATCGGCAGGTCCGCCGTCCGGTCGGCGATGATCTCGGTCCCGAGGTCGGTGACGGCGATCCGGGCATGGGTGGCGCCGAGGTCGGCGGCGAGGACGACGCGGGCGCCGCTGTTGAAGGCGAACGCCGTGGCGGGCCTGCCGCCGGAGAAGATGGCGTCGCCGGCGGGCGTGATCAGGCGGTGGTGCATCAGCGCGTCCAGACGCTGTGAGACCGTGGATCGGGCCAGGCCGGTCATCTGCATCAGCTCGGCACGGGTGCGGGCCTGGCCGTCCCGCAGGATCGACAGCAGCGCCCCGGCGCCGAAGGCCGGCCCGCTCGGTTCACTCGACATGCCCGCAGTCAACACGGATCCCTTCGCGAACGTCAAAGCAGGTCGTCCCACCACTTTTCGTGACCGGGTCTTCGGCGACCGTACCGGCCCTTCCATCACCCTCCCGGCGGAGCGCGTTCCGGGGTCCGTAGGGACGGCGACACCGGCTCGGCGGCGCGGCGAATCCCGAAATGTCATGCCATGGTTGGCCGCACGGATGACCCTGTGGACGGCGCCCCCGTGCCGGGCCGGGCAGAGGCGGGGTCCGTCATCGCAGGGGTGCTTGAGTTCTCGTGGGTCGGTCAGCGGCGGCGCAGGGCGCGGACGGCGAGGGCCGTCGCGGCGCCGCCGCCCAAGGCGGCCGTCAGCCGGGTGCGGTTCTGGGAGAGCCACACCTGGACGCTGCGGTCCTTGGAGCGCGCGTCGAAGCTGCCATGGGCGCCGTAGTCGCGATCCTGGTCCGCGGGCTCCCAAAGATTGGCGACACCGGTCGGCTTCTTCTCGTCGGTCTGCTGGGATGAGAAGCCCGTCTTGCCCAGGTAGCGGTCGATCAGCCCCGGTACGAGCCGCTCGCCGATGATCGTGGCGGCGGTGCTGCCGCCCACCCAGTACTCCCGCCGCGCGGGGTGCTCCGCCGCGTGGACGATGGCCCGCGCGGCGACCTCCGGCTGGAAGATCGGGGGCACGGGCTGGGGGTGGCGGCGCAGCCGGGACAGCACCCAGTCGAACTGCGGGGTGTTCACGGCCGGCAACTGCACCATGGTGATCTTCACGTCGCTGTGGTCGTGCATCAGCTCGGTGCGGATCGACTCGGTGAAGCCCTTGATGGCGTGCTTGGCCCCGCAGTACGCCGACTGCAGGGGAATGCCGCGGTACGCCAGCGCCGACCCGGTCTGGACGATGACGCCCCGGTTCCTGGGCCGCATCCGCCGCAGCGCGGCGCGGGTGCCCCAGACGTACCCGAGGTAGGTGACGGCGGTCGTCCGCTCGAACTCCTCGGGTTCGACCTCCAGGAACGGCGCGAACACCGAGGAGAACGCGACGTTGATCCACACGTCGATGGGCCCGAGGTCCTTCTCGACGGCGTCGGCGGCGGCCTCGACCTGCTCCTGGTCGGCCACGTCGGCGGGGAAGACCAATGCGGTCCCGCCCTCGCCGCCGATCTCGGCCGCGGCGGTCGCGAGGCCCGTCTCCCCTCGCGCGATGAGCGCGACCCTGGCGCCCCGCTCTCCGAGTATGCGTGCCACCGCGCGGCCGACGCCACCGCTGGCGCCGGTCACCACGACGACCTTTCCGCTCAAGCTCGACATGTTCGTGCCCTTCAGCCGGTGGATCAGGGTCCGGTGCCGAGACGGCGCTGCCGCCGGAGAGCCATGGCGACGTCCACGACGGCGGCCACCACGACCACGCCGATGATCACGGCGGGGACGGTCGCCCCCGCGATCAGCGAGAGCACGCCCAGGGCGATCGCGACGAACAGCACGAACGACGCGAGGCGTATGTGGATGACATCCCGGGGCGTCGCGGCCGCCATCGGCCTGCCGGTCTCGGACCGCTGTTCAGGAGTTTCCTGCTCCTTGTGTCCTCCTTCCCGGTGGACACTCCCCATACCCGACAAATCTGACGTCATGTGTGCTCCCGAGTCTTCGCTCGCATGTCTTCGCAGGTCACGCACGTCGTTTCCTGTACGCCGCGGGATCGCCCCCGCCCGCGAGCGCCCGGTGCCATGGACGGCCCGCCGTTCCCGTCCGGGCGCCGGATCGGGCGACGTGAGCGCTCACGCCTTCGGGGTGAAGGTCGGACGGCCCGCACGCGCCGCCGGTGTCCGGAGGCGCGTATGTCCTGGACACATTGCCAAGGCGCGGTTCTATCCTGAAAGGCGAGGACCAAACCTATCCCCGGTTTCACCGGTGCCATCACGGGCACGGCGAGACCAGGACTCGATCGGAGGGGGTAGAGATGTCCCACGAGGCTCCGCATTCCGTCGCCTCGCACCACGACGCTCCCCACTACGTCGCCGCGCGCGTCCAGCGCGCCCTCGCGGAGGACGAGCGCACCTACGAGCTGGGCATCCGCGTCGACATCCGCGGCGACCAGCTCTTCCTGCGCGGCCAGGTGGAAGGCGCCGAGCGGCGCGCGCACGTCGCGGCCGTCGCCGGCGAGAACGCGCCGGGGTTCACGGTGCGCAACGAGGTGACCGTCGTCGAAGTACGGGAACCGGGGGAGGAGGAGACCCTGTGAAGATCAGAGTCGCCGCCGTCGGTGACGTCCATCTGGGCGAGGACATCCGCGGCAGATACCGGCCCCGGCTGGCGGGCATCGAGGAGCGCGCGGACGTGCTCCTGCTCGCCGGGGACCTGACCCGCCACGGCACGCCCGAGGAGGGCCGCATCGTGGCGGACGAGTTCCGCGACCTGCCCGTCCCGGTGGTCGCCGTGCTCGGCAACCACGACCACCAGTCCGACGCCGAGGACGAGATCATCGCCCTGCTGCGCGACGCGGGCATCCAGGTTCTCGAAGACGACTCCATGGTCATCCCGTGCGGGGAGGCGCGCCTTGGCGTCGTCGGGGGCAAGGGGTTCTGCGGCGGGTTCGCCGGGAAGTGCGCCAGCGAGTTCGGCGAGACGGAGATGAAGGCGTTCGTCCGGCACACCCGCGAGATCGCCGACCTTTGGCACAAGGCGCTGAAGGGCCTCGACACCGACCACCGGGTCGTGCTGAGCCACTATTCGCCGATCAAGGACACCCTGGCGGGCGAGCCGCCGGAGATCTACCCGTTCCTCGGCAGCTACCTGCTGGCCGAGGCGGTCGACGCCGAGGGCGCCGATCTTTTCATCCACGGCCACGCGCACGCCGGGGTCGAGAAGGGCGTGACGCCGGGCGGCGTCCGCGTCCGCAACGTGGCCCTGCCGGTGCTGCGCCGGGCCTACGCGGTGTACGGCCTGGGCGGCGACGACCCCGAGGGCTGCTGAGGTCACGCCACCGGTTCACCGGCCCCGCCGAGGATCCTTGACGAGGCCCGTTTCTCGTGGAGCCCGTTCTCACGGGCCGGTCGCCGGGGTACCACGACCGCGGACGGCGGACGGCGGACGGGGGTACGCAGGTCCGCCGTTTCCGCGTTCTCATGGCCCCGGATCCGGGGCCGGTCGTCGTGGTACCGCTATGGGTGAAAGATGCTCACACCGCCCGGGCCGACGAGGAAGCCGAGGACGATCAGGACGATCCCCCAGAGGAGATCGCGACGGGCCAGGATGACGTAGATCCCGGAGATGACCAGTATGACGGCGATGATCCAGAGAATTGTTCCCATGCGCACCAACTGCCCTGACAAATCAGGCATTAACGCGGTTGCGGATCAACTCTTCCCCTCGCGGGGTTCATGGGCAAGTAACCCCCAACCAACGTCCTGAACAGCGCAAACAACGCCCCGCCCCGCGCGTCGTCCGTCCCGCGCAACTCGAAAGCCGCCGTGGCTAGGACACAGGAAGGGCGTACCTGGGCCCGGGGAGCGCCCGGGGGCTCGTCGTGTCCGGGCGGGGGGCGATGTTCCGGGAGAGTTCGCTCATCACTCGGAGTCCCCTCCCCTCTCCGGTTCCCCCTCCGCCACCTGCATCAGCCGTGCGTACGCGAGCTGCAGCCAGTCGGACACGGCGACGGCGGACATGGTCGCGCCGGCCAGCCGGGTGAAGCCGGGCGCGAACACCATGCCCGCGGCGTACGCGGTCGCGACCCACTGCGCGAGGCAGAACGGGCAGGTCAGGAGCTCGCCGACCGCGTGCCGGACGCCGTGGCCCCGGACCTCCTCCCTCAGTTCCGCAGGACCGCTCACTCCGGCGTACCGTGTGAAGGGGGCACGGAGCGGGCTCGTGACGGGGTCCTTGGTCAGGGTGCGGGACACGCGATGCGTGGTCAGCCCCATGAGCACGAGGTCCAGCGGGGCGATCCGCTCCGGCGCCTTGATGCCCGTGATCCTGCCCAGTCCCACCAGGCCCGCGACGGCACCGCCGTAGACGGTGAGAATGCGCAGGTAGGAACCGAGCGGACGATCGGTCCCGCTCTCGTAGGCCCGTTCCTCCTCACGAAGCTTGTTCTTCACAGAAAGGGTCATAGGCGGCGAGTACCCCCGCTGGGCACGTCCATGCCCAGGGTTTGGGCTGGAAAAGGGGGTAGTCGTGATGATCTTCGACCATCGCTCTTCATGGGGGGTGAGCCTTGGGCAGCCACACGCATGAGGTCACCGATGCGATCATCGACACGCTCAAGCGGGCCGGCTCGGCGCTGAAGGCCGAGGGCATCCGGTTCGCGCTGGCGGGCGGGTGCGCCGCCTATGCGCGCGGCGCGGCGCCGTCGCTGCACGACGTCGACTTCGCGCTCGTGGAGGAGGACGTGCCCCGCGCGCTGGAGACCCTGAGGCAGGCCGGGTTCCGCACGGCCAAGCCGCCGGAGGACTGGCTGGTCAAGGCCTTCGACGAGGACGACAGGCTCGTCGACCTCATCTTCAGGATCGAGGAGCGGCCGATCACCCCTGAGATGATCTCCCGTTCCCACATGATCAACACGGCGGCCCTCAGCCTGCCGGTCCTGGACGCCACCGACCTGGTCATCACGTGGATCATGCCGATGTCGGAGCACAGTTGCGACTACGGCTCGCTGCTGCCGCAGGTCCGCGCCCTGCGCGAGCAGGTGAACTGGGACCGGGTCGCCGAGGTCGTCTCGGTCTCCCCGTACGCCTCCACCTTCCTCACCCTGCTGGACCGCCTCGGCGTGGCCTGCCCCAAGCCCCCCGCGGAGGACGCCGACATCCGCTGGCCCTGAAAAGCCCACATCACCCCTCGCCGAGAGCCCAGGTCACAGGACATGCCGGAACAATGTCACAGGCACCCTCTTTGTGCCGCTACTCTAGATGGAGTCACGCGCCGCTAGCTCAGTTGGTTAGAGCAGCTGACTCTTAATCAGCGGGTCCGGGGTTCGAGTCCCTGGCGGCGCACCGCACGAAACCCCAGCTCGGTGCACTGAGCTGGGGTTTCTTGGTTCTCGAGGACTCTCGGACGAGGTTGAGAGCGGCCGTTGGTCGCTCCCTGGTTCGGCATGGTTCCGGCAAACGACGGGCGTTCCAGTGTCCGCGTCGCCCTGTGTTCGTCAGGTCAGACCCAGGATGTCCCACGCGGCACGCATGGTGATCAACGGGATCACGGCGGTGTTCGCCATGGCGCGGGCGTGTCGCCAAGGCGTCGTGCGGCGGCCGAGGCGTGCGGTCGGCGGTCAGGGCGTCGGGTGGTGGCAGGGGCTTGTGGTGGCCGGGGTGTACGGCGGCGAGGGCGTCAGGTGCGGGCCGCGGGGCTCGTGAGGATTGATCCGCGATCGACATAACAGTAATTCGGATTCGGACAAATCGCCGATTCGTGGAGCGAAAACCATTGACCCTCGGTTACGGCGACCTTACGTTTCCATTCACTCTGAGTGCCGTGTCCCAGCCTCGGTGAGGCGGGAGGCATGGCTGTCGCATCCTGTAACACCTGTGATAAAAATCCACACTAACGTTCGTTAGGTTGGCCGTGTAGCGGCACATCCCTGCGGGCCTGGAGCGACCCGGACAGCGGTGTCCGTGGCGTCGGCGAGGCCCGGATCCATCCATCGTTCTGGCGGACCTCGGCCGCGTCCCATCCCGATAGAAAAAACCGGAGGAACAGGTGATCAACAGCAAGGTCGCCATCGACCACGTCGGACTCTCGGTGCCCGACCTGGACCAGGCGGTCGACTTCTTCGTCGACGTGTTCGGCTGCGAGGTCGTGCTCCATGCCGGCCCCTACGACGACTTCGGCTACGTCTGGCCCGGAGACACCGGCCCCGAGAAGGCGACCCTGAGGCTCGCGGTGCTCCGCCATGGTGACTCTCACAACATCGAGCTGCTCGAATACAGCGACCGTTCGGTCGGCGAACTTCCCGCGGCGCCCCGGCCCGCCGACCCGGGCGGTATGCACCTCGCGTTTTACGTGGAGGACATCTACGAGGTGGAGCGGCAGCTCAAGCAGCGCGACGACATCAGGTTCCTCTGTCCCGTCGTACGGGAGGAGGGCGGTCCACTCGACGGCCTGGACTGGGCGTACTTGCTGACGCCGTGGGGACTTGTCATCGAGCTTCTGCGGTGGCGTCCCGGCCAGATGCCCTACGAGGCGACCACGGCCAAGCGCATGGTTCCCCCACCCTGGCTCCGGCCCGGCGGTGCGCGATGACGCACCGTTTTCCACCAAGGTGGCCTGACGGCCTGCGACTCCGTCAGGCCCGCCGCTCTCCCTCGCTTCTAAGCGCAGAAGGGACTGGCCGTGACCGCTGAATCGACCTCTGGACCCGCTGCCGGTCTGAGCGAGGCGAATCGACCCGGAGGGGCCCCGGACGACGGGTCGCAGCCATCGCTGCAAGGAAATCTCGGCGTCGCGAGCGTCTTCTTCTCGGTCCTCGCGTGGGCGGCACCGCTGCTTGTGGTCGTCGGCCTGATGCCGTCGATGATCGGGTTCGCCGGCTCAGGAATCATCGCGAGCTTCGCGGCGACCACGCGGATCCTCCTGCTGTTCTCCATCGGCTACACGACGATCACCCGCTATGTGGACCGCCCGGGTGCCTTCTACCGAAATGCGGGCCAGTGCTCCGGCCTTCACTTCAGGCTGGGGGTGAAGGCTCGCGCGGGAGTGCCCGCTAGGGCGCGAGCGTGTCTTCACCCGCAGGTCACAGTGGGCGTTGCTGCTGCTCGATGTACTGCTTGACTACCGTGAGCGGTGCACCGCCGACTGATCCGGCGAAGTAGGACCCGGACCAGAAGTGCCCACTCCACAGGTACTCGCGGACATGCGCGGCATACTCCTTGCGCAGGAGCCGTGCCGAGACGCCCTTGAGACTGTTGACCAGTTTGGACAGGGCGACCTTCGGCGGGTGGTGGATCAGCAGATGGACATGGTCGTGTTCGCCGTTGAACTCGCCCAACTCGACCTCGAAGTCCGCGCACACCTCCCGCATGATCTCCTCGCAGCGGGCCGGCATCTCGTTTGTGAACACCCCCCGCCGATACTTGGTGACGAACACCAAGTGCGCGTGAAGGTTGCAGACGACATGCCGTCCGCTGCGCACATCCGGGCTCGGTTTCCCTCCCGGTGACGCAACGAAACGATACGATCACGGTGTGGAGAAGGTAAAGCAGGCGCGGGCGCATGTGGCCCGCCTGGAGTTGAGCACGGCCCAGGTGGCGGTGCTGGACGGTCAGGCGCACACCGCCCGCGCGCTGTGGAACCTGTTGCACGAGTACGCCACCTTCCGGCAGGGCCGGTTGGCGACGTTGAAGGACTGCGACGAGGCGATCCGGGTGGCTCGTCGTGAGATCGACTGGATGGGCCGGCTGCCCGCCCAGGCCGCCCAAGCCGTGCTGAAGACCTACCGGCAGGCGTGGGCGAACTTCTTCGACCCTGATCACCCCGCGGGGCGCCCGACGTTCAAGGCCCGGGTGCGATCCCGGATGGCCGTGGATGTGCCCCAGGCCCGCGATCTGCAGATCAAGCGGGTCAACCGGCGGTGGGGCGCGGTCGGCCTGCCCAAGGCCGGGCGGGTCCGGTTCCGGTGGACCAAGGACCTGCCCGGCGTCACCAAGGGCGGCCCGGCCGGGCGGATCACCGGAGCCCGGCTGGTCAAGGACGCCTTCGGCTGGCAGATCGTTTTCCGCACCGAGACCATGGCCGCCGCGGTCATGGACACCCATCCCGGCCCGGCCGTGGGGATCGACCGGGGCATCAACGTCGCCCTGGCCCTGTCGGACGGCACCCCGCGTGAGCACGGGCCCTGGCTCACCGGCGGCGAGCGTGAACACCTGCGCCGCCTGGAGAAGAAATCCGCCCGCCAGCGCGCCGCCCGTACCCCCGGGCAGCGGACCTCTCATCGGCTGACCCGTACCTATGACCAGATGGCCAGGCTCCGCGCGACAGCCAAGCGCCGAGCCGTGGACTGGCAGCACAAGACCACCACCGAACTCGCCGGCACCTTCAGCGTGGTCGTGGTGGAGGATCTGAAGATCACGAACATGGTCCGCTCCGCCAAGGGCACGATCGAGCGGCCCGGCCGGAACGTGACGCGGAAGGCAGGGCTGAACCGTGCCATAAGCGGCGAGGCGTGGGGCCGCACGGTCACCCTGCTGGAGTACAAGACCCGTGATCGCGGCGGCCTGGTGGTGAAGGTGCCCGCCCCGGGCACCTCGCAGACCTGCCACCGGTGCGGGCACCGCGACCCCGCCTCCCGTGACGGCACCCGGTTCTCCTGCACCAACCCCGGATGCGGATGGACCGGCCACGCAGACACCAACGCCGCGATCAACATTCGCAACGCCGCAGGAACTGTGGTGTCAGGACGTGGAGACCTCGGGGCTGCCCGGTCTGCGAAGCGTCAACCCCCGCGCGCCGCTTAACCACGACGCGACGGGAGAATCTCCGGCCTTCACTTCAGGCCGGGGAGGAGTTCAAATCCGCGTCAACGGGCTCAGCTGGGCACCATCGCCGCCCTGTTCCTGATGTGCTGCGTCTCGCTGGCGGTCCTCGGCTACTTCCGGCGGCACCGGACGCTTCGAGCCGGCCGAGCGTGGTCTACGCTCGCCGCACCGGCGCTCGGCCTGCTCGGGCTCTTCGCGATCTTCGTGCTCGCCCTCGCCAACGTCGGTGCGCTCATCGGTGGTCGGGCCCATGCGCCGCCAGGGCGGCGGCTCGATCATCAACATTTGCTCCACATCGGGCCTGGTCGCCTTTGAGAACAACTTCTCCTATGTCGCATCCAAGTGGGCCGTTCGGGGCATGACCAAGGCCGCGGCGCTCGAACTCGCGCGGGACGGGATCAGGGTCAATGCCGTCTGCCCTGGAGAGACCGACACGCCGCTTATCAGGGCTGACCCGACGGTCTCTCCCCCCACCGGGCTGCCGTTCGGGCGATGGGCGCGTGCCGAGGAAATCGCCTCCGCCGTGGTGTTTCTTGCCTCTGACGAGTCGTCGTACATGACCGGCAGCGACGTTGTGGTGGACGGGGCTTACACGGCCGGATAGATCGGGGCGGGTGAGGCGCCTCTCGCTCTTTCCCAGGGCTCGGCCGCGGGTCGGCGCGGGGCAGCTCCTCGCCCGCGCCGAGACGAACACGATCCTCGGCCTTGTCGCTGAGCGCTACTCCCCTGTCGAGCTCGCCGAAGAGCCGATCGAGGTGCGCACCGACAGGCTCTTCCGCGACTGCTGGCAGGACTGGACGGCATCCCGACCCCCGGGGGTGTGGGTTCCGGCCTGGCCCGTAGAAATCACCCGAAGATCGCCGCGCGGAAGACCCCGCGGACGTTCATGATCGGTGTGCGGTCCGAGCTGTAATACAGCTTGTTGGTGAGCATGACAGCCCAGCTATCCTGCTTCGGCGACAGCCACATGCCGGTCCCGGTGAAGCCGTAGTGGACGTATACGACCTCTTGACCGGGCGGGGGGAACCAGAACAGGCCCCATGGCGGGGTGAGATCTCCGGTATGGACCTGAAGGGACTCGGCGAGCCAAGCAGGGCCGAACCCGGCCCGGTCAGGATCGGAGCCAAGGGACAGAAGGTGCTGCAGGAACCGGGTCAGGTCCGGCAGCGTGGAGAACACCCCCGCGCTGCCGCACACTCCGCCCAGCAGACGGGCCGAGTAGTCATGGACAACACCCTTGAGACGGGTGCCTGTGTCTGAGTCGAGCTCGGTGGGCGCGCATCGGCTCCGATCGGTGGCCGGCAGCGGGCCGAAGCGTGTGCTGGTCATGCCGAGCGGTTTCCAGATCCGTTCGGTGGCGAGCTGGTCGAGCGGGGTAGTGGTGAGGTGCTCGGCCAGGAAGCCGAGGATGAGTCCGGCTCGGTTGGTGTATTCGACAGCCTCGCCTGGTGGCCGGTGTAGCTGCTCGCGCAGGATGCCGTCACGGATGCTTTGAGGGTCGGTGCCGTACAGGTTTTTGAGGTTGGATCGGAGCGGCAGGCCAGCGGTGTGGGTGAGTAGCTGGCGGGCGGTGACCTGGCCGATCGGGTAGTCGACGACCTCGGGCCAGATGGTGGCCAGCGGGTCGTCGAGAGGGAGCATGCCGTCGTGCCAGATAGTCCCGATCACTGTCCACACAGCGAGGATCTTGGTGAGGCTGGCGACGTCGAAGAGCATGTCCGATCGCATCGCGGATGTGGGGTTGGTCGGGTCCGCCAGCCCGCAGGCGCCGAAATCGAGCACGGCGTCGGCGCTGCCGGTTGCCCAGACCGCACCGGGAAACACCTGCTGGTGTACAGCCTGGTCGAATTGCTCGGCGATGGTGTCGTGGAAGTCGAGCATGGCTCAGCCTGGGATGATGCGCTGCTGCGCGCAGTCGAGGGTGATGGTGCCCGCATGGGCGAGGTGGTCGAAGATGTCGCGTCCGCATCCGATCGCCGCCGGGATGCCGATCTCCGTGCATCTGATAGCCATGTGAGAGGCGGCCCCGCCGTACTGGGTTATCAGTCCTGCGATGTTCCGGCAGAACAGGAACTCGTAGCCGGGGTCGGCATTCGTGGTCAGGACGATCCGCCCGGTCAGATCGACGTCGGCGAGCTGCGTCTGCGCGAGCAGGACGGCCGGCCCGGTGATGGTCTTGTTGGTGATGAAGTTCGGCGCCGAACGGCCGGTGACGACATCGACATCCCAGAGCCCAGAGATCACGTCGGGAAGATGAACAAGGCTCTGCGCTTGGTAGATGCGGCGCCGATCCTCCGCGACGTGCCGCAGCCGGTCAGTATCGCGGGAGGTGACAGTGGACGTCGCGCAGGCCAGTAGGTCCTCCACCGTGAGCCAGGAAAGGCAGGCAGCATCCAGGTCGTGCTGCTGCCCGAATGCGCTGATGAGGTCGAGCGCGTGCGAGAGGTTCGCCGTGAACTCGAATTTGTACCCTTCACGGCGCACCTGGGCTTCACGTATGAAGTCGAGCAGCGTTGAGGCGTCGAACTCGAACCCGGCGTGCTCCAGGTGGTCGTCAATGTCTCCCATGACGCGGGCGGGCAGCACACCGGTGGCCGGCGCTTGGCGCCTGTGCTGTGAGCCCACCCCGGACAGGTAGAGGTGGGGTGCTGCCGCGTAGCTGGGGATCGTGATGTCGTACGTGCCGGGCCTGAGGTGCCCGTACCGGGCCAGGAAGTCCTCTTGAGGTAGATCGCCGTGCTGGCATGCGGCCAGGTCTGCCGCGAATCGTGTGGAGACGGTCTCGATGCCGGCCAGGAACCCGTCGTGCTGCTCCTGGTCGATTACGCCCGTGGTGAGCAGCGATCGCCAGAGCGCGACCCCCATGAATGTCCCTCTGACCGCCACGGCGAACGGCAACGTGCCGAAGTGCAGGCAGTCCTCCAAAAGGGCGTCGGCGAGGAACAGAGGGTGTTCCTCGCCGATCCGGTCGAGTAGTTCGGCCCGACGGGCGGGAAGCTGGTCGATGCGGTAGTGCATGTGGGAGCGGACGCCGCGCAGGTCCCGGATCACGCTGTTGGACAGCCTGAGGAGGCTGCCGCGCAGCTGGTCGATCTCCTGCGCCGTGAAGCCTGCTTCGGCCATCGCGGTGGCGTGGGTGGAGAAGTCCAGGTCTAAGACGCTGGGACAGACGAGGAACTCGATCTTGTCGTGGGCTTGTGGGGCGCGACCGAGGCGGGCCAGATAGAAGTCCACCAGGCTGTTGCACAAACCGTCATCGAGGTCCGCGGGCAGGTAGGAGTTGAGGTCTGCCCTCACGTCGATGTACGGGTGACCCGCCAGGGTGACCATGAGCTGGTGAGGTGCCGGGTTGCGGTATCCGAGTCGGGCCCGAGCCTCGCGCCACACCTCCCGCGTGATGAGCCGTTGATATAGCGACAGCGCCAGAGGGCGAGGATGTGACCCGATCATCTCGGCCGGGTTCCAGTCGGCCATGGTGCTGTACACGCCGCCGTAGCTGCCGCACAGGCCACCGCGGGGGCGCTTCTGCCCGTGGATGGCGTCTTTGATCTGGGCGATCTCGGCGGCTACACGCGCGTCCTCGTCGGTACGGTCACGAACCCCCACTTGCAGCGGACGGGCTTGGAGCACGTACAGGTGTCCCGAGCTCACGGCGAACTCCACGTCCAACTCGGTTCCGGTGAGCTGCACCAGTTCCCGGACAATGGCGGCCACCGCGCCCAACGGTGGCCGCAGCTCCGCGGCGAAGACGTCATGGTGTATGCGCACCCCCTCAGGGACGGCGCCGACGCCGCTGGTGACGGTGTCGGTGAGCTTGCCCTCGCTGTAGTTCACCACCAGATACGGCGCACCGTTCAGGTCACGGCTGAAGGCAACGCCGCTGGCGGTGACATCGGCCAGCATTGGTTGAATGAGCACCTCGAAGTCGTCGACATCCTGCCCGTGGCGGCGCGTGTAGCTGGAGATGACGGCCTCGACGGCATCGGTGACAGCGGCGATCTCTGATGCGGGGACGTGGAGCACGCTGGCGTAGAGGCCGGCGGCGGAGTGGGTGTCTGTGTCCTCGTCTGGCGCACTGCTGCGCACGATCAGCTCCTCGTCAGGGAAGGCTTCACGTACTGCGTCGATGACGCTCTGCTGGTCGTTCCTCCACTGGGCAACGGTGACGGTCACCTGATCCAAGACGGTTGCCGTGGTCAGCGCGCCGCGCACCCGGGCGAGCGTCTGGGCCTTGGTGCCGAGGACGATGGGGATGGTGGCAGCGGTCATGCGGAAAGCTCCATTGGGGCATGCGGGGTGATGACGGTGCGCGGGAAGGTGGGAGCGACGCGAGTAAGTACGTCGCTGTTGATGGTCCCGGCGAGGCGAGCCCACTCCTGAGCGTCGATGGCGCGGACCCCCTGGGCTCCGATCAGGGTGACGGCGTCTCCGAGGGCGGCCTGCGGGATGTCGGTGACGTCGACCGTCAGGTGACTCATCCCAACGGTCCCGATGATCGGCGCGTGGCAGCCGTGAATCAGCACACGGCCGGCACCCGCGAGCACCCGCGGGATGCCGTCAGCGAAACCCGCGGGCACCACGGCGACGACCACAGGCTCCAAGGTGCGGTAGGTGGCGTCGTAGCCGATGCTCGCGCCGGCGGGCATCTCGCTGACGTGCGCGATGTGGGAGGTCAGCGACAGCACCGAGCGCAGGCCGATCCCGAGGGGCGCGGCGGCGTAGGCCGGTGCCAGGCCGTACAGCAGGGCGCCAGGGCGGACCATCTCTAACGGGGTGTCGTTGTGCAGGCCGGCGGCGAGCGCGGAGCTGGCCAGCGCATGCCGCGCAGGACGGTGCCCGAGCACCTCGACGACCTTCTCGTACATCCGCTGGAATCGCTGGAGTCCGTCAGCGAGCGAGTCACGGCAGGTGCCGCCCAGGTGGGTGTACACGCTCGCCACCACCAGGTGGTCGAGCATGGTCAGGCGCTCGATCTGGGCGACGCCGGCGGGGGTAGGCGCCCACCCGTACCGCCCCAGTCCGGTGTCCACCTCCAGGTGAACTGGCGCCCTCCGGCCGAGGCGGACGGCGGCGCGGTGCAGATCTCGGGCGGCGGCGAGCGTGGACAGAGACGGACGTACTCTGCGCGCCACTAGCTCGGCCATTGCAGATGCGGAGGTCGGCGATAGGACTGTGATCGGCGCACGGAGTCCGGCCTCCCGCAGGACGCATGCCTCCTCGGGAGTGGCTACGGCCAGCTGGTGGACACCGTGGTGAACGAGCAGCCGGGCGGCTGGGACCAGACCGTGTCCGTAGGCGTTCGCTTTGACGACGCCCATCACCTGCGCCGTCCCGCTCAAGTGGCGGACCGCGCGGATGTTGTCTCGTATCGCTGCCTCGTCGAGGCAGACGCGTATCCGCTCGGCCACGTCCTCACCCCGCGGGCAGCAGGGTGGATCTGCCCGCACCGCAGAGCAGACGCACCTGCTGTTTGAAGTTGGAGCCGCGCGTGCGGTGGTCAGGGAACATGTCCTTGCTGTTGGCGCCAGGCGAGAACAGCACCACGTCGCCGGGCTCGGCCACTTTGACGGCCTGGCTGATCGCCTCGGCCAGGCTGGTGGTCTCGGTGATGGCGGTCATGCCGTGTGCACGCGCCGCCGCGATCGTGCGAGGCCCGGTCTGCCCCAGCGTGATGAGATGGCGCACGCGACCAGTGAGGGTGGCCGCCAGTGGGGTAACGTCGGCTTCCTTGTCGTCCTTGCCTCCCGTGATCAGCACGATCGGCCGGTCAGGAAAGGCGTCGAGGGCGTGCAGCGTGGACCACGGATTGGTGGCCTTGCTGTCGTTGTAGTAGTCGACCCCGGCAGCGGTGGCGACATGCTCGATGACGTGCTCGCGCCCTGGATAGCTTGTGGCGACGTCGCGGATTGCTTTGACGGGGACGCCTTCGCGCAGGCCGACTGCCATCATCGCCATGATGTTGGGCAGGCTGCCGGGCACCTGCAGCTCACGCCGGGAGCACACCGTGACCTGGTCCCCGTCGTAGATCGCCGCCACCTGGCCGCGTTCGAGGAACACCCCTTCACGGCCGGCGGGCAGCGGTCCGCGGGTGCTGAAGAAGATGGCGCGGCCGGGACTGGACTCGGCGATCTGGCGGCACACCGGGTCGTCGAGGTTGGCGATCGTGGCGTGGTCAGGCGTGTGGTTGCGGACGATCCGTGTCTTAGCCGCGACGTACTGCTCCCACGTGTAGACGTCCATGTGCTCGCGGCGGACGTTGGTCAGGACCGCTGTGCGCGGTGCGAAAGCGTGGCAGTTCTCCAACTGGGAGGCGGAGACCTCGATGACCGCGACGTCGTCGTCCTGCATGAGGGACGCCGACGAGGTGAACGGGTGACCGATGTTTCCGGCGACGAGCGCGGTACGGCCTGCGGCGCGCATCAGGTCGCGGATCAGGACGGTTGTGGTGCTCTTGCCGTTCGTGCCGGTGATGGCCGTGATCGGGCACGGGCAGACGGCGGCGCCAAGTTCGATCTCGCTCCACACTGGGATGCCGTGCATGTGCGCCTCGTGCAGCACGGGCAGGTCGCGAGGGACGCCAGGGCTGCGGACGATCAGGTCGAAGTCGGCGCAGCTCGGAGGCGCCTGGCCGAGGCAGTAGAAGATCGGGAGACCGGCGAGCCGAGTCAACGCCGAGGCAACGTCATCGCGGTCGCGGATGTCGGTCACGGTCACCGGCCAGCCGCGCGAGGCACACAATGCTGTGGCGGCTTCTCCGCTGGCTCCGAGTCCAAGGACCAGGATGCGGGCATGACTAAGGAGCATGATGACTCCAAGGGGGATGGCTGGACGGAGCCAGCCGAGAGATG
Source organism: Sphaerisporangium sp. NPDC051011 (assembly GCF_040653595.1). Taxonomy (NCBI): domain Bacteria; kingdom Bacillati; phylum Actinomycetota; class Actinomycetes; order Streptosporangiales; family Streptosporangiaceae; genus Sphaerisporangium; species Sphaerisporangium sp. NPDC051011. The sequence continues at coordinate 354,424 of NZ_JBFAGG010000002.1, forward strand.
AGAAGCGCCGGCCGGATGGCGGCCGGCGCCGTTGGTGGGGATGACGCCGGATAGCGGCGTCGTCCCGTCCTAGAAGGACTGCGTCGCGCTGGCGGCGAGCTCTTGCACGGTCTCCATGTCGTCGAAGTGCACCTGGCGGTCGCCGACGATCTGATACGTCTCGGCACCCTTGCCCGCGATCAGGATGACGTCGTCCCGCTCGGCCACGGCGAGCGCCCGCGCGATGGCCGCCCGGCGGTCGGGGATGCGCTCGTAGTCGGTGCCGGTTGCGGCGAGTCCAGGGATGATCTGGTCGATGATGGCGTCGGGGTCCTCGCTGCGCGGGTTGTCGCTGGTGACGATCACGTAGTCGCTGTTCTTGCCCGCGATCTCGCCCATGGGGGCGCGTTTGGTCGTGTCCCGGTCGCCACCGCAACCAAACACCGTGATGACGCGGCCAGCGGCGACGTCTCGGATCGTCGTGAGTACCTTCTCCAAGGAGTCGGTCGAGTGGGCGTAGTCCACGATCGCCGACACTCCGGCCGGGGACTGGTACGACTGGAACCGGCCAGGGATCGGAGGCAGCTGCCTCAGAGCCCCCAGGACGGCCTCCAGGTCATGCCCCAGCAGATGGCTGGTGGCGATCACGGCCAGCGAGTTGTAGACGGCGAACCGGCCGGGGATCGGTACGCGCGCCTCATACTCGCGGTCGGCGTGGTGCAGGACGAACCGGGTTCCCGTGGCGTCAACGACCAGGTCCGTGGCCCGGAAGTCTGCAGTTGCGGCGTCCAGGCCGTACGTGGTCGTCGCGTCCGGCATCAGCCTGACGATGTCGGCGGTGACCGGGTCGTCCGCATTGGCCACCGCCCGCTTGCACAGGCCACCGAAGAGCAGCAGCTTGGCCTGCGCGTACGCCGCCATGGTGCCATGACTCTCCAGATGGTCCGGCGTGAGGTTGGAGAAGACGCCGACGTCGATGTCCGCGCAGTCCACGCGGTGCAGCTCCAGGGCGATCGAGGACGCCTCCATGACAACGGTCCCGGCCCCTCGATCACGCATGCACCGCATGATGTGGTGCAGATCGACCGACTCGGGAGTGGTTGGGGTGGTCTTGTCCACCTGGATCGGCTCGTAGGCGACACGGTAGCCGTCGGTGCCGATCACGCCAACCCGTTGTTTGGCCCCGAGGCGCAGCACCGCCTCGACCATGTAGCTGATCGAGGTCTTGCCGTTGGTGCCGGTTACGGCGATGACGTTCATCTCACGGGCGGGCTCCCCGAAGTAGCGGGAGGCCACGGTGGGGACCGCCGCCCGGGTGTCGGCCACCTGCACGACGCACACGTGCGGTGGTACGGGCTGCTCGATGAGGTGCTCCACCAGGATGGCGATCGCGCCCCGTTCGACGGCATCCTGGATGTGCCCGTGCCCGTGGCTTCGGGTGCCCCGCATCGCGATGTACATGGACCCGGCGGTCATCCGCCGAGAGTCGTAGGCGATGCCGGCCCGGACATCTGTCGTCTCTGGATCGCCCTGGACCACGTGGTGGTCGTACCCGGCGAGAAGATCACTGAGTTTCATGCGGCTCCCTTTTGGGGGTTAGCCTGCCCGAGCAGGCTGGCCTGCGTCTGAGCAACGCGCTGGGGACGTCGGAGTGTGCTGCTCACACGATGGGCCAAGGGCCATGGTCGCGGTAGAGGGTGCCGTGGTGCGGCCGGTGCGGTTGACCGTTGAGTTGGTGCGCTTGGTGCGCTTGGTGCGTTTCCGTTCCGCGCCGCAGATCCCGGCGTACATTCAGAGTCAGCTTGCCTGTGCTTCCTCCTGCTGGAAGGCCCGTTGCATGGCCCGCACTCGCACCGCTGGGGATCCGTCGGCAGCGCCCAACCTGTCGCTCAGGGGGCTGCTCGACCAGGTTGGATGGCGCCCCGAGGCTCTTGCCCGGAGAGTCAACGCCGTTCTCGAACAGCCGCCTTGGAAGCGCCGTATCCACGAGAAGACGCCCTACAAGTGGTTGCGCGGCGAGGTGCCGCATCCCCCCATCCCGGACATCGTGGTGGACCTGCTCGGACAGGCCATCGGGCACCCTGTGGCGCACGACGAGGTATGGCCGACCACAGTCCGAAACGGTCGTCCCCAGCTCTGGCGGGTAGAGGACCTCGACGTACCGTGGGATCACACGGGACTGCTGCAACTCTTGGGAGCGTGGCCTGGCATGCTGACGCGACGCACGTTTCTGGCCCTGAGCGGCGCGGCGCTGACTGACCCTGCCTGGCAGTGGCTGGACGCCCCCGTCCCCGTTCCGGCGCGAGGGGGAACCTCCACGCAGGTTCCGCCTCCGCTCCTGCCCATCATTGATGGCATGGTGGCCGGCGCCCAGCAGCTCGACGAGAAGCACGGGAGCGCCGCGGCTGATTTCGTGGCCGGCCAGTTCGCCACGGTTGCGCGGATCGTGCGCCGCAGCACGTACGACGCCGAGACGGGGCGGCGCCTGTGCGCCGCGCTTGCCCAGCTCGCCCAGACATCCGGCTGGATGGCTCAGGAGGCCGCCCAGGACGGTCTCGCGCAACGCTGGTATCACCTCGGTCTGCGTAACGCTCACTCCGCCGGAGACCGCAGCCTGGCCGCCAGCATCATGGCGCTGATGAGCAATCACGCCACAGCGCTCGGCAGGCACGGTGACGCGCTCCAGCTCGCTGCCGCTGCCGGGGAGGCCGCATCCCAGACTCCCGCCGCCGTACAGGCGTTGATCGCCGCGCGTAGTGCTCTGGCGCACGCAGGCGCGGGCGATCTGACGGGGGTCGAGCGTGCCCGTGCCCGTGCCGCCGAGCTGATCAACGACGCTGATGAGCGGCCGACGTGGGCCAGGTACGTTACGGCGACAGAGGTGGACGCGATCGCCGGGAGGGCTCTCGTCATGCTGGCCCGCCACGTCCCCGGGCGCCGCCAGGGCAGCCTGATTCGTGATGCCGAGACGCTCCTGCGTGAGCGCGCCCTGGACCCGGCTGAGGATCATCGCAGGTCGGCCCTACGACACGGAGCCTGGCTGAGCCTCGCCTACGTCCGCGCAGGCGATCTTGATCAAGCTGTGCAGATAGGTTGCGTTGCACTGGACCGCCTGCCCATGGTGACCTCGGCCCGGTGCCTCATGTTGCTGGCCGACCTCCGTGCCGACCTGGCCCCGCACGCTCGGCGATCCCACAAGGTGGCAAGGGGCGGACCCTCCTGCTGCGCCAAGCGCCGGGAAACGCTGTGCCGGGCCTGTGGGAGATGCCCTGCGGGCAGGTGGAAGAAGGCGAGTCGCCGGAGCACGCGGCGGAAAGAGAACTTCGGGAGGCGGCCGGCTGAGGCTGCGACCGTTGAGGCTCCCGCGTTCGGTTCCGCAAGGAGGCGAACAACGACCGCGGAGCCTCGCTCATCGCGAAGACCGGCCGCGACCGCCCGTTGCCACGGGCCGCCCGTACCGCCCCACCGCCAGGCCACCACCCGAACTAGCGTCCGGATGGTTCGGCGTGCGGAGCGTGATCCATGCGGACGGGGATCGGGACCGCGAGATTCGGCTCGCTTTCCTGCCCTTCGCGTTGCCTGGTGATGCCTCCGGCCGCTTCAACCGCTGATCAGGTGGCTCCCTCACCCCGGACAGCGAAGCCGGGAACTACAACCAGCGGGACGATCTTCCCTAGCCTGGAGCCATGACTAATGCTTCAGACGGTGATGAGTTCACCGAAACCGGATACGCCGTGCTCGTCTACTCCAACGAGCACCATCCCTCAGGGTCTACCTACCCTCCACGCCCGAAGCAGTGGGCCCACATTGCCGACCTCGACCGCTACCCCTTCGACGTTGAGCAGGAGTTCCAGACGTACGAGATCGACCTCAACCTGTTCGACCACCTCGTGTACGTCGTGCCCAAGGACGACTACGACCCGGGCCAGGAGCCGCGCGGCTACAGGACGTTCGGGCCGGTCCAGTTCGAGGCGACGCCGAACGAAATCGCCAAGATCCGGGCCGCTGCGGGTCAGGAGGGCGAAGACTGACAGGGCGGGGCCGGTGGCAGGCCAGTTATCGGCCCCCTCCGACAACGGGGCGGCCGTACCGGGCTGCGGCGGTCCCCTGCGCCCGTGCTTGGCGCCGGGCGGGTGAACGGACGATGCCGGCGGCGAGGTGCTCCGCCCAGAACGCCATGACGACCGCGTCGCCTCGGTCGGACGAGCGGCCGAGGCGAGCGACGAGGTCTTCCTTGGGCTCGATCTGGATCCGCGGCGGGATGCCCGTCGTCTCTCTCTCCACGTCGGCGCGGTGAGGTCGGCGAGGAGGAGGTCGTCGGGCGGCAGCATGACCTCGGCGCCGAACGCGGGGCTTCGACAAGCCGCCCATCCGCCTCCGCTGACAGTGCCGCACCGTCAGCGGTCCTAGGCGCGCGCACCCGCGGCGGGCATCCGCCCTGTTGCATCGACCTGCGGCTGGTCCTCGTCGAGTCTCGGTTCGGTCAGGGCCCGTCGGCGAGGTCAAGTGCAGATCTGAAGAACGTGTTGTGTTCGTAGGAGCCGCCTTTCAGGATTTGCCTGCTGGGCGCTTCCGGTGGCAACTACCTCAGTCGCGCGAACGTGGGGACTGCAGTATTTCGTTGGCGAGCAGCAGGACTCGGAGCTGTACGGGTCGGTAGAGCTGCGCGAACGCGGTATCGATCGCCTCTTGTGCGACGGGCGCTGGGACGCAGGCGTGCGCTGCCGCATCGGCGACGGCGGGGAAGCGTCGCCAGTAGTCACGGATGACAGGTGCCATCCGCTGTGCGAGTCGCTCGATATCAGCGTCCGACGCGTCGTCGGGGATCGCGTCGAGCTCATCGTCGGTGGGATCGCGTTCGGCGACCAGTTGCTTGATGTCGCCGAGCACGTCGGCGTCGAGCATGCCCGAGACCACCGTGATGACGCCGCGATCAGCAGCGCTGAGCGGTTTTACGACCTCCGCGAAGCCCTGAGGGACGTCCCACGGGACACGGTGATGCAGGATGGCTGCCAGCTCCGAACGGATGCGCTGCATCCGCTCGATGCCCGACGCCAGTTCCGCGTCCAATGCACGCACCGAGGCCTCCGGATCGTCGACGTCGTCGGCGGCCGGGATCTGCGAGAGGGGCACGCAGAGATCAACGAGCCGGACGATCTGGATCAGGCGGATGAGGTGCGCGACTTCATAACGCTTGTAGCCATTCGGATCACGGTCAGGTTCGCTGAGCAGGCCGATGCCGTGGTAGTACCGCACCGCTTTCTCGGTGGTGCCCGCCAGGCGCGCGAGCTGACGCGTGCTCCAGGCCATCGGCGCCTTCCTCGATACATCTGCGCGTCCATCCTGACGCAGGGCCTGCTCCTGGGTCTAGCTCCGCAGGCTCAATTGACTGCGCCCTTGGGGCAGACGACAGGCTTTCGGTGTCCGCCCTCGACGAGCGAACAGTAAAGAGACACGATGAACGACGACCTCACCTCGAGCCCGGTCGCCTCGAGGCCGTACCCCGAGCGCGCCACACCCTCCCGCCCCGGGTGGCCGGAGCTGGGTGTCGCCGCAGCCGCGGCGGTCGTGCTGCTCGTGGGCGGCGCGCTCCTGCTGTTGGTCGCGATGCCGAACGCCGATCCGGTTGCCGCGGGCTTCGGGCAGTACGCGCTCGGCGGCCTCGCGCCGCTCGGTGCCTTCATTGCCGCGGTCCTGCTGCGCATCCGCGATGTCCGAGTGTTCGGATTGCGACGCACCAAGCTGTGGTGGATCCTCGCTGCGATCGGGATCGCCGCCGGCTGTGTCGCGCTCACGTACGCGATCTCCGAGCCGCTCGCGCAGCTGTTCCCGGGATCCGAATCCGTCCAGTCGGACTATCGGGCGGCCGGAGGCGCCGGTGTTGTGGCACTCATCGGCGGGATCCTGCTCGGCGGCATCCTCACCCCGCTCGGCGAGGAGCTGCTCTACCGTGGTGTCGTCGCCAATGTTCTGCAGCGCTGGGGCACGGTCGTGAGCGTCCTCGGCAGCGCGGTGATCTTCGCACTCGCCCACGGGATCAACGCGGTGATCGTGAACGCGCTCATCGTCGGCGTCTGCAACGCACTGCTGTTCCGCTACAGTCGATCGATTTGGCCCGGCGTGGTGATGCACGTCGTCTTCAACTCGACCTACATCGTGATGAACGCGCTCCCCGGCCTCCTCGGGCGCTGAGTCCGCAGGCGATCCCGCGAAAACGACACTCCCCTCGATGTCCTCCGCATCCTCCGGGGCGGTGGGTCGGCGGGCTCACCTGGTCGGCGCAGTGCCGAGGACGCAATCGACCGCCAGGTACAGGGTCTCGGTCTCGGACTTCAGGATCGACTCCTCGGCAGGGAGAGCACGCGCGACGGAGAGGCCGTCCAGCACGGTGAGCAGGAGTCTCACGTGCCGTGCATGGTCGTCTCGGGGTAGGGCGCCGTCGTCGGCGAGCACTGCGAGCCAGTGCTCGATACGGCGCCGCCCTTCCCGTGTTATCGCGAGGTACGCGGCGCGCGCATCCTCGGTGGGCTCCGCGGCGAGATAGGTCTGGTACACCTGGCTCCACCCCTCTCGCGCCTGCTGTCCCACGCCGGCCGGGGCGAGTACCTGACGAAGACAGTTCACCAGCCGGTCTCGGGGGGGCAGGGAACGGTCGTGGATCGGGTCGTCCGGGAAGAAGTGGCCGTAGATCCTCGCGAGCACGGTGTCCTGGAGCTCGCGCTGGGTGGGGAAATGGAATCTGAGTGAGCCGGTGCTGACTCCGGCCCGTGCCGCCACGGCCCGGACGCTCAGCGTTGCGCCGGCGTCCTCGGCGAGCATCGCCGCCGCGGCGGCGATGACCTTCTCTCGCGAGCTGATGTGATCTTCGTCTTGCGCCACCATTCGATCCTACTAACACGCCGTGCTAGCGTTACGACTAGCACACTGTAATAGTGCTGCGAGAGTCGGCGTAGAGAGGGGAAACGTGATCGACGGCTGGCGGCGGTGGCGGGCGTCCACGCGCATCAAGGACGGGGATGGGCGGTCATTGCAGCCTTTCCGTTGGTGGCAGCTCCCAGTCCGCGCACTGTTCTGGCTCTCGGTGTCTTCGGGTGATGATCGCCAGACGGAGTACGCCGTCGACGTCCGGCACGGAGCCAACATGGACAGGGAGAAGGTCAGGGCGCACCTCTACGTGGACGGCGCGCACCGCTTCGAATCCAAGCTCCCGGCGATGTTCCCCGTCGAGGGCGGTGCCATCGAGGTCGCGATGAGCGCCTACGGGATCCGCCGCTGTCACTACGTCACGCGTGCGGGTGCGGAGCACCAGCTGACTCCCGATCCGAAGTCCGCCGAGGGGCGCCGCGCCCGCCTCGATGGCGAGCACCCCGCGCTGAGCCGCTCGATCGGTGTGTTCTCGGTGCTGACGCTCCTGGTGGGCGTAGGGCTGAACCTGCTGCAGATCGCCGAACCGCTTTCGCGGATCCCCCCGATCGCGGAGAGGGCCGGGATCTTCGAGTCGCCCATCCACCTGCCGCTCTGGCTCAACATCGCCCTCGGTCTTGCGGCGGTGCTGGCCAGCGTGGAGCGCTCGCTGCGGCTGCGCTACAACCCCCTGCTGGACAGGGCGGGGAACTGACCACACCACCAATGGAGGAACCCATGACAATGACGACCACGCAGAACTGGCTGCTCAGCCCGGGCGAGGCCAAGAACCCGCCAATGGTCCCGGCCGGCGTGGAGTACCACCGTGTCCTCGCCGGCGACAAGCGCCGGATCGGTCGCGGCATCCTCGCAATCGTGCTCCTTGCGGCGGGTTTCGTCATCTTCCCCACGGTCATCGGTCGTGCTCTCGCGCCCATCGACGTGCAGATGGGCCACACTCCTCCGATCCTGGGCGGCACCGACTACACGCCGCTCTTTCACGCCGGTTCGATGATCTCGCTCGCCCTCCTGGTGCCGTGGAGCATGCTCATCCAGCGATGGCTCTACGGCGTGCCCGGAGCCTCACTGCACTCGGTGACGGCGCGATTCCGGTTCGACCTGTTCGGCAAGGCGCTCCTCGTGTTCGGCCCCGCGTGGCTGGTCGTGAATGTGCTGGGCGCCATCGCGCCGCAGCAGGAGGGGGCGTGGTCGCGGGCCGACCTCATCGCGTTCTTCCTCGCCACGCTCCTGCTGACGCCGCTTCAGGCAGCGGGCGAGGAGTACGGCGTGCGCGGACTGATCTTCCGGGTGATCGGAAGCTGGTTCCGCGGGCCGAAGGCCGGATTGATCGCCGGAATCCTGATCACCAGCGTGCTGTTCACGGCCGCCCACGGCTCGACCGATCCGTACATCATCGTGTGGTACTTCGTGCTCTGGACGGGGCTGGCCATCATCACCTGGCGCACGGGCGGCATCGAGGTCGCGGTCGTGCTCCACGCCATCCTCAACACGTCGTCCCTCATCGTGGCTCCGTACCTGCGAGTGGATCTCGGCGCTGTACTGCAGGACCGCTCGGCCGGTGCGGGCTCACCGTATCTGCTCGTCCCCACGATCGCCGTGATCGTCATCACCGCGATCGTCTGGTGGCGGACGCGGAAGTCAGGGCCGGCTCTCACCCCCGCGACGCCCATCACGGCGGAGACGCGCTGACCCCAGAATGCCAAGTGCGTGCCAATTCCCGAACCGCTCCGGAACCGCACGCCACGGCGCACCGGTTCCATACCGCCAGGCGGTCGCCTCGACCTCCGCGCGACGCTCCACCGGCGGCCGACCCGTCGCATCAGGCATCGGGAACAACGGGTCGATCACAACCCACGCCTCATCCGAGATCTCACTGCGAGCTACCCGACAAGACTCGCCCACGGGTCACCCTCACCACTTCAGCAACGCGCCCTAGTAGCTCTGCCGGTTCCGAAACAGGCGCCGGCAACAGAGCGTCGGGCTCCCCTGTATGCCTAACGGACGTAAGGTAGTCAGAAGGGGCACGGCGGAGGCCCGGCCGGAGATGTGGGGTGTCGCGTCCTCCACTCCGTTTTCGAGTGCCAACGCAGGCGAGGTGCTCGTGAGGGTCGACGGACGGAGGATGACGTGACTCAGGAGTGGCGGCACGCCTTTGAGGATTTCGAGGGACACCTGCTTAAGCTCGATTGGTCGAACCAGACGCCATCGCGTCGCGGCATCCTCCAGGCGTTCCTCCGGCTCGCCATCGAACACGGCTTCAACTCGGTGTCGATGCGGATGATCGCACGAGAGGTAAAGGTCAAGGCCCCGAGCCTGTACGCGCACTTTCCGGATGGGCGTGACGAGATCGTCGCCGAGTCTCTCCGCTGGCACTTCTACCGCTTCGGCATGGCCATCGTCGAGGATGTCAAGGAGGTGACCGATCCTCGTGAGGCCTGGCGACGGATGGTGCGGGTCCACGTGATCAGACAGCTCACACTCCCTGAGAGCAATCTCTGGGATCTCCTCGTGGCAACGGATCGGATGGCCCGCTTTCTCCCGTCGAGCCTGAGGGAGGAGGCCGACGCCTGGGTCGATCTCTATGAGGCCCTCTATCGTGCCGCCGCCGCGGACATGGGGCACGAATCGCCGGCCCGAGCGGTCAAGTTCGCCATGACGATCCTTGAGGGCGCAAGCCGTTGGGCCGCCTGGGACGGCCGGCGTGACTCACTGGACGAGCGTGTCGAGGAAGCCACGACCTGCACTCTTGCATTGCTCTGGCCCGGTCCGGCATCTGGTCGGCAACGCCTACGTCGTGGACGTGCGGCCCGCGCACGACCTGAGCGTGGCGTCGTGGAACCGGCAGCTGGAAGTGAACCTGACAGCCGCCCACCAATTCAGGGAGACATGTGAAGATAACGCGCATCGAAACCTTTCTGGTCCCGCCACGATGGCTGTTCTGCCGCGTCGAGACCGACGAGGGACACGTCGGCTGGGGCGAACCGGTCGTCGAAGGGCGTGCCGGCTCGGTCAGGGCGGCCGTCAACGAGCTCACCGAACTGCTCGTCGGCGCCGACCCGTTGCGCATCGAAGACCACTGGCAGGTCATGACCAAGGGCGGCTTCTACCGCGGTGGGCCCGTGCTCGCCAGCGCCGTCGCCGGCCTCGACCAGGCCCTGTGGGACATCGCCGGCAAGGCGCGCGGCGTCCCCGTGCACGAACTGCTGGGCGGTCCCGTGCGCGACCACGTCCGCGCGTACGCCTGGATCGGCGGCGACGAACCGGGGCAGATCGGGGAGCAGGCCCAGCGCCAGGTCGAGGCCGGGTTCACCGCGGTGAAGATGAACGCCAGCGGTCGCATGTCACCGATAGCGGGCCCGGGCGAGCTCGACGCGGTCGTCGAACGCGCCGCGGCCGCACGCGAGGTGCTCGGCCCCGGCCGTGACGTCGCCATCGACTTCCACGGCCGGGTGTCCTACCCCAACGCGCGGCGGCTCCTCACGTTGCTCGAACCGCTCACCCCCATGTTCGTCGAGGAACCCGTCGTCCCCGAGTCCATGAACCAGGTGCGCAGCCTCGTCGAGGCGTCGAACATCCCCATCGCCTTGGGAGAACGTCTCTACTCACGGTGGGACTTCATGCCCGCACTGCAGGCAGGCGTCGCCGTGGCCCAGCCCGATCTCTCCCACGCCGGCGGCATCTCGGAGGTCCGCCGCATCGCCGCCCAGGCGGAGGTGTTCGGCGCCCTGCTGGCGCCCCACTGCCCGCTGGGGCCCATCTCCCTGGCCTCCAGCCTCCAGGTGGCGTTCGCCACCCCCAACTTCCTCATCCAGGAACAGAGCATCGGCATCCACTACCACGACGGCAACGAGCTGCTGGACTACCTCGTCGACCCCTCGGTCTTCACCTTCACCGACGGTCGGCTCTCTCGGCCCACAGCCCCTGGCCTGGGCATCCAGATCGACGAGGCCAGAGTGCGCGAGGCCGACCGGAAGGGCCACCACTGGCGCTCCCCGGTATGGCGCTATCCCGACCATTCCTTCGCAGAATGGTGACCGCTGTGCGACCACATCCCACGACCCCCCTGCTCGATCTTCTCCGGTCGCGGCGGCTGCTGGCCATCGTGAGAGGAAGCGATCCCGATGCGGCGCTGCGCGCCATCGAGGTGCTCGCGGAAGAGGGCGTGACCATGATGGAGGTCTCGCTCAGCGGCGCCGACGCCCTGACGGTCGTCCGGAAGGCCGCCGCCGCGCTGGGAACCGGCACGGGGGGCTCAGGCGTCCACCTCGGAGCCGGTACGGTCCTGACCGCGCGGGACGCCACGGCGGCCAGGGATGCGGGCGCGACGTTCATCGTCACACCCGGGCTGGGAGCCGGCATGACCGAGGCGATCCGTCTCGGCCTGCCCGTGCTCGCCGGGGCGCTCACTCCCACCGAGGTCATCGCCGCGGTCGAGCAGGGCGCCGCCGCCGTGAAGCTCTTTCCCGCCTCCGCCGGAGGCGTCCCCTACCTGCGCGCGCTCCGCGACCCGTTCCCCGCCGTGCCGTTCGTGCCGGTCGGCGGGGTCGGCCTCGACAGCGTCCAGGAATATCTGGAAGCCGGTGCCGTAGCGGTCGGTCTCGGGTCGCCGCTGCTCGGTGACGCCGCGAACGGCGGCGACCTGGGCGAGTTGCGCCGTCGCGTCAGAACCGCGCTGGACCTGGCCGGCCCGCGGTGAGAGCCGAGATCCTGACCATCGGCGAGGCGATGGCCACCGTACGCTGCGCCGGCCCGCTCCGCCTCGGCGGCGCATCCCGGATCTCCATCGCCGGCGCGGAGTCCAACGTCGCCATCGCCCTGGCCCGCCTCGGGCATGCGGCACGCTGGGCCGGGGCGGTGGGAGACGACGAACCGGGCGAACTCGTTCGACGCACCCTTCGAGCCGAAGGCGTCCTGACCGACGCGGTCATCCGGCGCGCGGACGCACCGACCGGCCTCCTGCTGCGCGACGTGGCGCCCGGTGGCCGCGCGCGGGTGCACTACTACCGCAAGCGCTCGGCCGCCTCGACCCTCACCTGGGACGACGTCCGCCCCGCCGCCGATCACGGCTTCGACGGCCTGCACCTGACCGGCATCACGGCGGCGCTGGGACCGGCACCGCTGCGGGCCGTCACCACAGCCGCCGAAAAGGCCGGCGACTCCGGCGCCTGGGTCAGCCTCGACGTCAACCACCGCTCTCTGCTCTGGACCCGGGACGCGGCCGCGCGTGCGCTGCGCCCGCTGCTGCCGAACGTCACCGTGCTGATCGCCTCCGACGACGAACTGGCCATCGTGGCGGACGGCGACGGCGAACGAGATCGCGTGGACGCCCTCCTGGACGCCGGTGTCCAAGAGGTGGTGATCAAGCGCGGCGCCGCCGGCGCGAGCTACCACGACGCGGGGACGTCGCTGGACGTTCCCGCTGTCGCGGTGCCGGTCGTCGACGTCGTCGGTGCGGGCGATGCGTTCACCGCCGGATACCTGTCCGGACGGCTCGACGGGCTCGACGCGCACGGCCGGCTCGAACGAGCGACCCTGCTGGGCGCGGCCTGCGTGGCCTGCGACGGAGATTGGGAAGGTCTCCCCACCCGCGACGAACTGCCCGCCCTCCGCATGCGCGCGGAGGAGACGCTGCGTTAGACGGCCCCGGGCACTGGCTCGCGGCCGTCGGCGACGGCATCGCCGTCCTGGACAAGGACGGGGCGGCCGGCCAGGTGCCGGGTCGCTCGCCGGGCGGCCGCGGAGCCCGGGAGGTCACACGGGAGTGCGCGAGCGGGGCTGGTGGCCGTTCCTCTGGGTCAGGAGCTGGTCGAGTTTGGCGTTCACGGAGGCCAGATCCTGCCTGAGGCGCTGGAGCTCGGCCTGGGTCGCCGTCTCGGCGGGGGAGGGCTCGACCTCGTTCATCGCGTTCACCACCACGGCGATGAACAGGTTCAGGGCCACGAAGGTCGACATCAGGATGTAGACGATGAAGAAGATCCACGCCCAGGGCTTCTGCTCCATCACGGTCTGCGCCGTGCTGCCCCAGTCGTCGCCCGTCATGATCTGGAAAAGGGTGAACAGCGACCGGGGCAGCTCGTCGAAGCGCTCGGGCGCGATGTCGCCGAAGAGCTTGGTGGCGATCACCGCCGCGATGTAGATCATCAGGACGAGCAGGCCGATGATCGACGCCATGCCGGGGACGGCGGCCAGCAGCGCGTTCACGACGCGGCGCATGCTCGGGACCACCGACAGCAGGCGCAGGGCGCGCAGGATGCGCAGGGCGCGCAGCACCGAGGTCGGACCGGAGGCCGGGATGAGCGCGATCGTCACGATCAGGGCGTCGAACCAGTTCCACGGGTCCCTGAAGAACGACTTCCGGTACGCGTACAGGCGGGCGGCCAGTTCGAGGACGAAGATGCCGAGCGCGATCCGGTCCACGACGTGCAGGAGGCCGCCGATCCGCGCCGTCAGGTAAACGCTGGTCTCACACCCGATCGTGACGGCGTTGACGACGATGACCAGGATGACCGCCCGCTGCACAAGCTGGGTCTCCAGGACGGAACGAACACGCTCGTGTGGTGACACCGACACCGCTCCCTGTGAGGCACATGATCCACACGATTCTGGATCACCATCGGGGATGGCGAGACCCGCGCGGGCAAATCGGGAAGGGAGATCCCGATCACACCCGCGCGTCCCCCGCACACGTCCGCCGGGTATGCGCGCTGGTCAAGAGGAGGGCCGGCCGGCGGAACCGGTGCACGACGAGCGCCGGCGCGGCGACGGCGAAGCTGGTGAGAGTCGGCAGGAGGAGGCCGTCGAGTTCCGCCGGCGTCCGTGCGGGCCCGCGGGGTGGCAGGCTTGACGGACCACCCCGAGGAGGAGCCTGTGAGCACGCTAGAGGAAACGATCGCCGCCATCCGGCCGCTCGACGAGTCCGCGATGGCCGAGGCCCGCGCCCGGCAGGACCGCATGACCAAGCCGCGCGGCTCGCTCGGCGTCCTGGAGGACGTCTCGGTGAAGCTCGCCGGGCTCGCGGGCGCGTGCCCGCCCGAGCCGCCCGAGCCCGCCGCGGTCGCGGTCTTCGCCGCCGACCACGGCGTGCACGCCCAGGGAGTGACGCCGTGGCCGCAGGAGGTCACGGCGCAGATGGTGTACAACTTCCTGGCCGGCGGCGCGGTCGTCAACGCGTTCGCCGCGCGGGTCGGCGCACGGGTGACGGTCGTGGACATCGGCGTGGCCGCCGACCTCGAGGCCGTGCCGGGGCTGCTGCCGTACAAGGTCGCGCCCGGCACCGCGGACATGACCCAGGGCCCGGCGATGACGCCCGAGCAGGCCCGCCAGGCCGTCGAGACGGGCATCAGGGTCGCCGGGGAGCTCGCCGCGTCCGGCGCCCGCTGCCTGGTCGCGGGTGACATGGGCATCGCCAACACCACCGCCTCGGCCGCGCTGATCTCGGTGTTCACCGGGCTGGGCCCGGAGGAGGTCACCGGGCGCGGCACCGGCATCGACGACGCGACGCTGGCGCACAAGGTGGACGTGATCGGCCGCGCGCTGGCCCTGCACCGGCCCGACCCGGCCGACCCGCTCGGCGTGCTGGCCGCGGTCGGCGGGTTCGAGCACGGCGCGATCGCCGGCTTCTTCCTCGGCGCCGCGGCGGCGCGGCTGCCGGTCGTCCTGGACGGGGTGATCGTCGGCGCGTCGGCGCTGGTCGCGGCCGCGCTGGCGCCGGACTCGATCGCGGGATGCCTGGCCGGGCACCGGTCCCAGGAGCCCGGGCACACCGCCACGCTGCGGCACCTCGGGCTGCGCCCGCTGATCGACCTCGACCTGCGACTCGGCGAGGGCACCGGCGCGGTCCTGGCGCTGCCGCTCGTCCAGAGCGCCGCGCGGGCGCTGCGCGACGTGGCCACCTTCGACTCGGCCGGCGTGACCGACAAGGACGTGCTGGAAACCGAACAGTCCTGACAACGTCCGTCGTCGTCATTTCCCGCGGTGGGGTGGGAGTTGCTGGTTGCGGGGCGCTGGCGTGGGTGGGTCAGGAGTTCGCTGCTCGCGGGGTGGCTGGTGAGCGTCCCGTCAGGAGCCCGGCAGCGGTGGGGCGAGGCTCCACACCCGGACGGTCTCGTCGCGGCTGCCGCTGACGGCGACCGGGAGGCCGTCCACGCGGGCCGTCACGACCGTCCACACGCGGTCGCGGTGCCCGGTGAGCGGCTTGCCGAGGGGTTTGCCCGCGCGTAGGTCCCAGACGCGGACGGTGTTGTCGTCGCCGCCGGTGACGGCGATCGGCACGCCGTCCACCTCGTCGAAGGCGACCGCCCACACCGGCCCCTCGTGCCCGGTGAGCGGGTCGCCGCGCGGCTCCATCTTGTCGAGGTCCCACACGCGCACGGTCTTGTCCATGCTCCCGGTGACGGCGACAGCCGTGCCGTCCAGCCGGCCGAACGCGACCGCCCGGACCGAGTCGCCGTGCCCGGTGAGCGGCTTGCCGATTTCAGCGCCCCGGGAGAGGTCCCAGACGCGGACGGTCCTGTCGTCGCCGACCGTGACGGCCACCGGCTTGGAGTCCACCTCGCCGTACGCGATCGACCAGATCGTCCCGGTGTGGCCTCGCATGGCCGGGCGGACCTCCTTGCCCGTGGCCACATCCCAGACGCGGACGGTGAGGTCGGCCCCGCCGCTGATCGCGATGGGCCGGTTGTCCAGCCGTCCGACGGCCACCGCCTTGACGTCGCCGGTGTGCCCGAGGAACGGCGAGCCGACCGCCTTCCTGGTGGTCAGGTCCCAGACGCGGACGGTGTCGTCGTCGCTGCCGGTGACCGCGACCGGCGCGCCGTCCAGGTCGGTGAACGCGACCGCCCGGACCCATCCGGTGTGCTGGGTGTAGGGGGCGCCGATCTGCCCGCCGTCGGCGAGGCCGAAGACGCGCACGGTCTTGTCGTCGCCGCCGGAGATCGCGACGGGGGCGCCGTTCAGCGTGCCGACGGCGATCGACCGGATGTCATTGCTGTGCTCGGTGATCTCTTTGTACAGGGGGGTGCCGAAGGGGTGGCCCTGTGCGGGGCCGGTCGCGGGGGCGCTCGTCGCGGGCCCGGTTGTCGCGGGTGTGGTCGTCGCGGGGGACCGGCCGGACGGGGTCACCGT
The DNA here is from genome assembly GCF_040653595.1 of Sphaerisporangium sp. NPDC051011. Classification (NCBI taxonomy): domain Bacteria; kingdom Bacillati; phylum Actinomycetota; class Actinomycetes; order Streptosporangiales; family Streptosporangiaceae; genus Sphaerisporangium; species Sphaerisporangium sp. NPDC051011. Next base: position 370,450 of record NZ_JBFAGG010000002.1, read on the forward strand.
GGACTCGGCGGCAGGGCCGCTGGCGTTGTCGCGTTCCCGTAAGAGGGAGGGCAGGGTCAGGGCCGCCGCCCCGAGCACGGCCAGGCCCGCCCCGGCGGACAGCAGCGCCCGGCGCGGGATCGGGCCACGGCGCTCCGGCGTCCCGGGCTGGGTCGCGGGCTCCGGCGCGGGATGCGTGATCGGCACCGGCCCCGGGGAGGGACGCGTGACCGGCGCCGGGCCCTGGGGCCGTTCCGCGCCCGGCTGGGTGCCGTAGGACGGTTCCGTGACCGGTACGGTGCCGTGGGGCGGTTCCGCGGCCGGTCGGGTGCCCTGGGGCGATTCCATGCCGGCGCGAGCACCGGGGGAGGGGTCCGTGACCGGTTCCGTGCCCCAGCCGCCCGCCGCCGATCCCGCCGGCGGCATGGGCAGGGTGGGCGCCGGCCACGGCGGGGACACCGGGGGCTCCGGGGATGCAGAGGAGGACGCAGGGGAGGGCGCGGGGCTCTCGCCGGTCAGGACGCGCAGCACCTCGGCGCTGGCCGGGCGCTGGTCCGGGTTCTTGGCCAGGCACGCCGCGAGCAGCGACCGGAGCATCGGTGGCACGCCCGAAAGGTCCGGCTCCTGGGACAGGATCGCGTTCACGACGGCCGGGACCGTCTCGCCGGGGAACGCGCGGTGGCCCGTCGCCGCGTAGACCATCGTGCACGCCCAGCTGAACACGTCCGCGCTCTGCCCGGCCGTGTGCTCGTGGGTGAACTGCTCGGGCGCCATGTACGGCGGGGTGCCGATCGAGCCGGTGCGGGTCACGCTGGTGTCCAGGGCCCGCGAGATGCCGAAGTCGATCACCACCGGGCCCTCGGGGCCGAGGATGATGTTGCTCGGTTTGAAGTCGCGGTGGACGATGCCCGCGCGGTGGATCGCGGCGAGCGCGCTCATCGTCGAGACCGCGAGCCGCTCCAGGCCGCTGCCCGCGCGGGGCCCGGCCGTCCGGACGAGCTGCTCCAGGGAGGTGCCGGGGACGTACTCGCTGACGATGTACGGGCGGTCGCCCTGGATGCCCATGTCGAGCACCTTCGCCGTGCAGAACGGGGCCACGCGGCGCGCGACGTCGACCTCGCGCATGAAGCGTCTGTGCGCGTCGGCGTCGCCGGACATCCAGGCGTGCAGCACCTTGACGGCGACGTCGTCGCCCGACGGGGACCGGCCGAGGTAGACGTTGCCCTGCCCGCCGCCACCGAGGCGGCGGATCAGCCGGTAACCGCCGATCTGCGAGGGTTCGTCCGGACCGGGAAGGTGAGCATCGGACACCGCCCACCCCTTATATGGACCCGATGAATCGCGGCGAGATCAGAGGGCCCAATGATATGGCCCGGGGCATCCGGGCGGAATCACGCGCCGAAGAACGTGACGTCCATGTGTTCCAGTGTGCCGCGGTCGGCGACCACGTCGATGGCGGAGACCCTGCCGCAGGTGATCGTGAAGCGCGGCGCGCCGCGCAGCCGTCCGCTTGGGGCCCAGGCCGCACCGACGGCGCCGGGTCACCGCGCGGGCCGTGCGGAGACCCGGCCGTCTCGGGACGCGACCGGGGCCCGGCGCGCCCGGATTGACCGCAGTGTCCGGCTAAGCGACCGGAATTGACCGTCGGTGTCCGGCAACTTCGACACTTACTGACCTTGTGTCCTATTTGTTATCAAAGTGGTGCCGAACGGCTTCGTCGGTGACGCGACGCTCTGATCACGTATGTCCCACCACCCCCTATGAGGTGATCAGTGAAGAGGCGCCTGCTCTTCGGCGCGATACTCGCATCAGCGAGCGTCGCCGTCCCGCCGGCGGTGATCCCGTCCACGGCGAACGCGGAACCCGCCCGCCCACCCGCCTTCCAGCACCTGCCCGGCGCGTACAGCTACACCGGCTTCAAGCCCGCCGTCCTGGAAACCGCCCGCTCCCTCAAGGTGCTCATCCAGGTCACCGGCACGCCGGTCGGCGACGCGGCGGCCAACGCCGAGGACGCGGGCACGTCCGTCGACAAGCCGGCCCTGCGATCCGCGCTGCGCGACGAGCGGCAGAGCGTCGAGCAGAAGGTGAAGGACGAGGGCGGGAAGGTCCTCGCGACCTACACCGACAGCTTCAACGGCATAGCCGCCACGATCCCTGCGCGCAGCCTGGCCGCCATCGAGGAGACCCCCAAGGTCGTCTCGGTGCACCCGGTGCGGACCTTCAGCCGTGACAACGCCTCCGGCGTCCCCTACATCGGCGCCCCGCAGGTGTGGCAGGACCTCGGCAAGACCGGCGAGGGCGTCAAGGTCGCCGTCATCGACACCGGCGTGGACTACACCCACGCGAACTTCGGCGGCTCGGGCGACCCGGCCGACTTCGAGCGCAACGACGGCACGGTCCTCGAGCCGGGCACCTTCCCGACCGCGAAGGTGATCGGCGGGTACGACTTCGTCGGCGACGACTACGACTCCAACGACCCGACCTCGGTGCCGAAGCCCGACCCCGACCCGCTGGACTGCAACGGCCACGGCTCCCACGTGGCGGGCAGCGCGGCCGGCTTCGGCGTGGACGCGAGCGGCAAGACCTACGCCGGCCCGTACGACTCCACCACGCACACCAAGTCCTTCAAGGTCGGGCCGGGCGTGGCGCCGAAGGCGTCGATCCTGGCCTACCGCGTGTTCGGCTGCGAGGGCTCGGCGAGCGAGGACGTCATCGTCTCCGCCATGGAGCGGGCGCTCAAGGACGGCGCGAACGTCGTCAACATGTCGCTCGGCTCGCCCTTCGGACGCACCGACGAGCCCAGCGCGCAGGCCGTGCGGACGCTGACCCGCGCGGGCGTGACCGTGGTCGCCTCGGCGGGCAACTCCGGGCCGAACGCCTACATCACGGGCGCCCCGGCAGTCGCCCCGACCGCCATCTCGGTGGCCGCCCTGGACGCCGCCCGCGCCACGCTGCCCGCGGTGAAGATCTCGGCGAACGGCGCGGAGCTCATCGCGCAGAACTCCAACGAGGCGGCCCTGCCCTCCGGGGCGCCGCCGATCGCGGTGCTGCGTACGAGCTACCCGTCCGGGCCGGTGTCGCTGGGCTGTGACCTGGCCGACTACACCGCCTACCCGGGCGGCGTCACGGGCAGGCTCGTGGTCACGCTGCGCGGCGTGTGCGCCCGGGTGAAGCGCGCGGTCCTCGGGCAGAAGGCCGGCGCCGCCGCGGTCGCGATGATCAATACCGACTCGGCGTTCCCGCCGATCGAGGGCGCGATCACCTCCGACCCCGACACCGGCGAGCAGTACACGGTCACCATCCCGTTCCTCGGCATCCGGAGCACCGACCGCGCGGCGGCCACCGCGCTGGACGGCAAGAGCGCCGCGCTGACCGGGACGGCCGTCCCGAACCCCGGCTACGCCAAGCTCGCCTCGTTCTCCTCCGGCGGTCCCGGCAACGGCGCGAGCGCGCTGAAGCCCGACGTGACCGCGCCCGGCGTGTCCATCGTCTCGACGGGCGTCGGCACCGGTTCGGGCCCGGCGACCATCTCCGGCACCTCGATGGCCTCCCCGATGACCGCCGGTGTCGCCGCGCTCGTGAAGCAGGCGCACCCGCGCTGGAGGCCCGCCCAGATCAAGGCCGCCATCGTCAGCACCGCCGACGCGTCCACCAAGATCGCCGGCTACACGGCCAGGGTCGCCGGCTCCGGCGTGGTCGCCGCCCGCCGGGCGGTCGCCGCGACCGTCCTCGGCGAGACCGGGCACGGCGGGGGCAACCTCTCGTTCGGCCTCCAGTCCCTGACCGGCGCGTACCGGCAGAGCGAGACGTTCACCATCCACAACACCGGTAAGACGCCGGTCACCTACGACCTGGCCGCCGCGTTCACCGGCCAGTCGTACGACGCGCAGGTCGCGGTCTCCCCGGCGTCGGTCACCGTGGGCCGCGAGAGCAGCCGCGACGTGCGGGTCACGCTGTCGCTCACCGCGCAGGCCGTGGCCGCGCTGCCCGCCGCCGAGACGTCCAACTTCGGGTCGGTCGTCCACATCCAGGGCGCGGTCACCGCGACGCCGCGCACGGTCGCCGAGGGCGTGTACCCGCTGCGGGCCGCGTTCCTGCTCGTCCCGGACGCCCAGTCCGAGGTGACCGCCTCCCAGCCGTCCAAGTACACCGTGACCGGTGGCGTGGCGACGACGTCCGTCCAGGTGCGGAACGAGGGGGCGCACGCCGGCGCCGCCGACGTCTACGCCTGGGGCATCACCGACCCCGGCGACGTGCGCGGGGCCGAGGACTCGATGGACGTCCGCGCGGCGGGCGCGCAGGCGCTGCCCGGTTCGGTGCTCGGCGGCGCAGACACCGACCGGACGCTGATCTTCGCGGTCAACACCTCCGGCCGCTGGTCCAACGCCTCGGCCAACGAGTTCGACATCCCGCTCGACACCACCGGGGACGGGACGGCCGACTACGTGCTGGTCGGCGCGGACTACGGCCGGGTGACCGCGGGCTCCTCCGACGGCCGCTTCGCCACGTTCGTCTTCAAGGCCGACGGGTCGCTGGTGGACACGTGGGTCGCCACGGCCCCGATGAACGGCGGCACGCTGCTGATGCCGGTCCTCGCCTCCCAGGTGGGGCTGGCCGAGGGCGCCTCCCGCTTCACCTACTCGGTCAGCGCCTTCTCCAAGGTCCCTGAGGGGCTGGTGGACGACACCGAGTCGGCGGCGTTCGACGCCTTCGCCCCGCCCGTCTCGACGGGGGCGTACGTGCCGCTGGAGCCGGGCGCGTCCAGCACACTCCAGCTCACCGCCGACCCGGCGCGGCTGGCGTCCACTCCGGTGAAGGGCTGGCTCATCGTCAGCCTGGACGACCGCAGTGGTGCTCCGGAGGCGGACAAGGTCCCGCTGGGAAGGGTGCCCGGCGTCAAGCCGTGATCCCTTCCTGACGCCCTGAACCGGAGGGCCCTGGCGTTGCCGCGGCGCGCCGGGGCCCTTCTGGCTACCCCACGGCGAGGACGATCACGTTGTCGTCCGCGCCCAGGGACAGGGGTTCGGTCCGCGGCGGGTTGAGGACGACGCCGTACGACGGGGCCTGGTCGCTGTCGTGCTTGGTGCGGTAGCCGATGGCGGTCTGACCGCGCCGCCGGGCCGCCTCGATCACGGTCGCGAAGTCCGCGCTCGCCCCCGGGGTGAGGTAGTCGGAGGCGGGCCTGAGGTATATCTCGGAGCCCACCGGATCGAAGAGCTGCCCGAACACGCCCTGGAGGTGGCGGTTCTCGGCGAGCTGGGTGAGCAGCAGGCTGATCAGCTTGGTGCTGACGATGAAGTCGTCGGCCTTGGTGACCTGGAAGACCTCGCGGTTGTCGTCCTCGTTGATCTCGGTGACGATCGAGTACGGGTCGCCGAGCTTCACCTCGATGTCGCGCAGGTGCAGCAGCGTCACCAGGGTGCGGTCGTCGGCCTGCCCGGGCCCCGCGCCGTCGTCCGCCAGCACGATGATGTGCTTGTACCCGCCGAGGTCCAGCGACTCCAGGGACGTCCTGCGGGTGGGCTCGCAGTGCTTGTACCCGACGACCAGGTTGTGGCGGGCGGTGGCGAGGACCTCCTCGGGCCGGCGCGACGCGGCGATGTCCACCACCGAGCCCGGCTCGACCAGCCGGTCCAGCAGGTCGATGATCTTCGTCGCGCGGGTGTTCCAGCCGATCAGCAGCGTGCAGTCGGGCATCGGCCGCTGGTCAGGGGCCGAGACGATCGCCGTCTCGTCCACCGGGGGAGGGGAGTCGGCCAGCCGGATCAGCAGGTCGTCCTCCGCCAGCACGATCAGGCTGTCGCGGGCGCCGATCGAGGTCTCCATCGGCGGGTTGACGACCACCGTGCCGTCGCTCTTGTGCAGCCCGACCGGGACGCCGCGCGCGTACGAGTGCAGCGCCTGCCCGTACGTCGAGCCGACCAGCGCGGGCTCGGGGCGGATGTAGAACTCGTTCCCGGCGAAGTCCAGCAGGTCGGTGCAGACCGTGGACAGCCCGGCCTGCCGGTGCGACTGGACGACCAGACGCACCGCGATGTCGTCGGCGTCCACGACCAGGGCGGACTCGCCGCCCGCGAGCCGGGCCGCGGCGAGGTTCTCGGAGTTCTGCACGGCCGTCACCACATGCGGGCGGGCGCCGCGCCAGACGCGGTTGTTGAGCAGCAGCAACGCCTTGATGACCTCGATGTCGGCGTCCGGGCTCGGCGGCGGGAGCACCAGGATCGCCTTGGCGGTGTCCGGGCTCACCAGCTCCAGGTCGGCACGCTTCAGAGGGCTGCCCGACCGGCAGATGACGCGCGTACGGCCGGTCTCGCCCAGCCGTGAGCGGATCTCATCGTCCATGTCCGCCTTGTCGCGGTCGGCCAGGACGACCACGCAGGAGCGCCGCTGCCCGTGGTTGGCCTTGACCAGCTCCTCGATGACGGTGAAGATCTGCTCCGACCAGCCGAGGACGACCGTGTGCCCGCTCTCGATGAGCCGCGAGCGGCCCTTGCGGAGCTGGGCGATGCGGTTCTCCAGGCCGGCGGTCAGCACACCGATGAGCGAGCTGACGATGAAGATGCCGCCGATGGTCGCGGCGAGCATGAGCCCCAGGAACAGGGGCCGGCCGGTGTCGCCGGCCACGGTGCCGGGGTCGATGGCCCGCATCAGGCTCATCCACGTGACCTCACCCCAGCTCAGCTTCTCATTTTGGTCTTTGTCGGTGAGGGCGATGACCAGCGAGGTGACCACCAGGATGAGCGCGACGGAGGCCAAGGCCAGCCATCCGATGAGCGCGGGCGTCCCGCGGTCCATCGTGCCGTCGAACCAGTACCGCAGACGATCCCGCCATCGCACCCGCACAGCCGCCGCTCCCCGCTCCCGTAGCCGTCGCACCCTCGGTGCCGTGCCAGAGGTGCGTGGTCATCACGATCATTGAACCAGTACTGGCGAGCGCGCACGTTCCGTACCGGTGATCCGGCATTGCGGGGCGCACGGACGGCGCCTCCGATCGGCCTCCCCGCCGTACGGACGGCACCCCGGGCTGCGCGTGGGCGTCACTTGCCGATGAGCGAGCCGGCGGGCGGTGCGGCCGGGGCGCGCGGCGCGGACAGGCGGCGTCCGAGGTTCTGCATGGGCTTCTCGATGAACCGGTACGTCACCCAGCTCGCCGCGAGGATCAGCGCCACGAACGTCACGGCCACCGGGATCTGCACCGACAGCGGCGACCAGCGCAGATCGCCGGTGATCTTCGTGCCGAGCTTCAGCAGCGGGTGGTGCACCAGGTAGAGCGAGTAGCTGATCAGCCCGAGCCAGAGCAGGGCGCGCGGCAGGCGGCGCCGCCGCAGCGCCATCGCGCCCGCGAACGTCACCCCCGCCATCGCCACCGTGGTCAGCCACACCCGCGGCTGAACCCACCACCAGCCCGCCTGGATCGCCCATATCGGGGAGACCGCCACGAGCCCGGCCGTGACCGCCACCGGCCAGAGCCCTCCCGTGCCCTGCTCCCACCGGTGGATCGCCGTCCCGGTGAACATCACCGCGAGGATGGCCGCGCCGAACCACGGAGTCCTGCTGCTCGACAGCAGCAGCGCGACCGCCATGAACCCGAGCGCGCACGCGGCCGTCGTACGGAACCGGTTCGCGACCACGCAGGCCAGGCCGACGAGGAACACCGCGCACGACACCAGGGCCGGCCACACGCCGGTCAGCGGGGCCGCGGCCAGCAGCAGCCCCTCGGCGACCGCGGCGACGCCGAACGCCACCGCCGGCACGCCGCTGCGCCGGTGCGTCCCCGTCGCGAACAGCGCGGTGACCAGCAGGTAGAACACCATCTCGTACGACAGCGTCCACATCGTGTCCGCGACCCCGCCGACCCCGACCACGTCGAGCAGCATCGTCGCGTGCGCGGCCACCCCGGACGCGTCGCGCGGCACGGTCTCGCGGACCCCGAGCCACGGGCTCATGGCCAGGACCAGGCCGATCACCGCCAGGTAGAGCGGGTAGAGGCGGAACCCCCGGCCGATCCAGAACGCCCGCACGTCGCCGCGCCGCTCCAGCGACGTGGGGATGATGTAGCCGCTGACCAGGAAGAACACCAGCACGCCGTACAGGCCGAGGTTGAACCAGTATGGGCGCAGGGAGGGGACGACCCAGGGCAGCAGGTGCTCGGCCAGCACCGCGACGGCGCCGACGCCGCGCAGCGCGTCCAGCCATGCCAGCCGGGCGGGCATGGTGGTGGCGCCGTCCATGCCCGCTACCGTAGCAACTTCAGGGGAGTGCGTTCAGGCGAGCGCGGGTTCGCCGACGAGGGCGACGCGGACGTCCGCCGGGTCCGTGCCTCCGAGCGGCGCCGCGAACACCGCCGACCCCTCGCGTGTCGTGTACACCACGAACCGCAGGCCGTCCTCGTCCCAGACGTCCTGGACGTCCGAGGTGAGCCGCGCCGACGCCGAGCAGTACGCGCGGCTGCGGTAGAGCAGGCGCAGCGTCACCTCCAGCGGCACCTCGCCCGACGGTACCGGGGCGAGCGGCCTGCGCACCCTGACCACGAGCCGGCGCAGCGGCATCAGCCAGTGGCGGTCCAGTTCGGGCGACAACCCCAGCAGGACGAGGACCTGCGCCGCCGCCACCAGCGCGGCCCCCACGCCGCCCGTGTACGGCCCCGCCCAGATGGAGACGACGCTCCCGGCGAGGAGCAGGCCCGCGCGCGTGAACGACCGTCCCTCGATCGGGCGGGAGTGCGCGCCCAGGCAGCCGCAGGACGACTCCGGGACGGTCAGGCGCGCGTACGCCAGGTAGGCGAGGAACCCCGTGGAGAGCGCGGTGGCGGCCACACCCTCCACGGGAAGCGCCGGCGGCAGCAGCAGCGCCGCCGCCACGACGAGCTCCAGCGCCCCGGTCAGCCGGAGCGCCGGGACCGCGCGCGCCGGGCCGGCCAGCCGGGCCAGGGCCGTGCGCCCGGCCTCGGCCCGCATCCTGGCGCTGAACAGTTTCGTCAGGGAGGCCCAGAGCAGGACCAGGCCGACAACGTACGGCTGCAGCGCGGCGATCCCGTGCATCGGTGGCTCCTAGTGGGGGGAGAAGACGGTGGCGATGTCGACTTCGTTGGTGTCCGGCCGCCACGCGCCGAGGACCTGCACGTGCTGGCCAACCCGCAGCGGGGACAGGTCGGCCGAGGGCGGCGAGTCCGAATAGATGGCGACCGACTTGCCGGGGATCCGGTGGCAGAGGATCTCCTTGCCGCCGTGGTCCAGGTGCAGCTTGTCGCCGGTGATGTTCATGATGTGGCCCTTGATGTTGACGATGTTCAGCCACACCGATTCGGCGGCCAGCACCCCGTCCGGCATGCGCACGCCGCGCGCGTACAGGCCGTCACCGGGCTTGGCCTGGTCGAACGGGACCGGGCCGAGCTTCCACAGGCTCGTGCCGTCCACGACCCGGATGCTGTGGAACACCATGTTCGACCCCAGGACGAGCAGGGTGTTGTCCTTGATGGAGCGGATGCGGCCCTCGGCGAAGTTCGGGTCCACCGCGCCGGGCTCGATGTCCGGCGCCGCCTGGCCGAACGCCGCCTCCGGGCCGAGCGACCCGAGCGCGGTGGCCGCGACGACGGTCGCGCCGCCGCCGAGCACGGCCGACCTCAGCAGCTGCCTTCTCGTGGTCATGTCCGCCTCCTCCTAGGCCGAGATCTCGCACGGCCGCAGGCCCGACGACAGGCTCGCGATCTGGCTGTAGGCGGCGGGGGTCAGGTCGATGAGCCGGTTGCTCGCGCAGGTCGCGCCGCAGCAGCTGCGCTCGCCGCAGAACAGGTCGGTCTGCGGGCCGCAGTCGGCGATGGTGGTGACGACGCTGGCGCCGCCGCACAGCGCCGTCGTGCGGTGGGCGAAACCGCAGGTCCGGCGCGAGAGGGTGACGCCGCAGCTGTCCGGGCGCGTGATCGCCCAGCAGGCGTCGGAGGTGTTGGGCCAGGCGTGCTGAAGGCTGCCCGAGTTGCAGGTGCCGCAGGCGCCCTTGCCCACGGTGCCGCACGGCCCCCAGGCCGCGCCGCAGCAGAACCAGGAGACTTCGCCCTGGACGGGTCCGAGTAAATCGACGGGATCGGTGGGTCGGCTGCGCGCCATGCGCGTCCTCCTAGGGTGGGCTCTTACGGTCCCCCGGTTTGGTGGTGCAGCCATTACGGAAATTTCCTGACTTTTCCCATAGATAACATGTAATAAATCTTCGTCAATGCCCCTCTTGTCGGCTTTCTCCGGAGGCCCTCGCGGGGCTTCTCTCACCCCAAGCGACCCGCCTTGGTGAGAATCCGGCGGTATCCCGGCGCCCCGCCGATGAGCAGGAACGTCGCCGTTCCGGCGCTCACCGTGCGGCGCTCGGACGGGGGCCGGGCGGGCGTCATAGCGCTTGGCCGAGGGGCAGAGAGGTATGAGACGATTCGTCGCGTCATGCACGCCACCCTGCCGTTCAGGCTCGCGCGGTCGGCGGGCTTCACCGTCGTCTGCCTGGGGCTTGCCGCCGGGGCACACCGGTTCGCGGGCGGTACGGGCCCGGCGCCGTGGGTGCTGCCGTCCGGGGCGCCGGCCGTCATGACCGCGACCACGCTCCTCGCCCGCCGCGAACGCCCGCCCGCCGCCGTGGTCGCATGGCTGCTCACCGCCCAACTCCTCCTGCACTGGTGGTTCGACACAGCCGGCACCTCCGCCCCCGGGTACCGTCGTCCGCGTTCCCACCGCCGTCCGCCGTTTCGCCGCCGCTCGCAGGACCCGGCACGCGGCTCGCGAGCGGCCTCCACGACCCCGCCTGGAGTCCCTTCCGTGAAACCGTCCTTCGTACGAGCGCTGCTGGTGCTCTGCCTTTCCTCGACCTTTCTCGGGCTCGCCACCCCCGCCGCGCTGGCGCACGACAGCCTGAAACGCAGTTCCCCGGCCAAGGACGCCGTCGTCACCAGCCTCGACCAGATCGAGCTGGAGTTCAGCGCGCGCGTCAGCTTCCCCGCGGTCGTGCTCCACGACGCCGCCGGCCGCCGTTTCGAGTCCGGTCCGCCGACCGCCGAAGGCCCGAAGGTCATCGAGAAGGTCGCCGGGCCGCTCCCGTCCGGGAGCTATGTCATCGCGTGGCGGGTCGTGTCCTCCGACGGGCACCCGGTGGAGGGCGAGATCCCGTTCACGGTGAACGCGCCGGGCGTCACGGCCCCGGCCCCCGCCGCCCCGTCCAGCTCCGAGCAGGGAGCGACCGCGCCCTCCTCCGGCGAGGCCGCGTCGGGCGGAGGTTTCCCGGTGTGGATCTGGGCGGCGCTGGCACTCCTCGTGGTCGTCATCGCCGCGATGCTGCTGCGCGGTCGCGGATCGGCGAAGCCTGGGCCCGTACGGACGGACACCGCGTCCGATCCCACGCGGACGCAGACCCCACCGGACGGCGACTGACCACGCGGACACAGGCTCCGCCGGATGGCGAGTGACCACGTGGACGCCGGCCCGCCGGACGCGAGTGTGGCGGCCCGGCGGCGGCCCTCCGACGGCGAGTGACGGCCGGGCGGCCGGCCTTCTGACCGGTGAGTGACCGACCGTCGGCCGGTCCCCGATGGGCGGCCGGGCTCCCGGCGGGATGGTGGCCGCCCGGGTGCGCCCTTGACGGTCATGCGGGCGCGTGGCCACAATGTGGCGCGATGACCATTGCGTATGCCGGTCGGCACCTGGCGGCGCGATGGCTCGTCACTCCCGATTTGTGGCTCCCGAATTAGACGTGTTCGGCGCACGTGTCCGGTACTTGAAAGGATCGGCCCTGCGTTCGTTCTCGCGTTCCCGTCCCCGCGTCCTGCCGTTCCGGCTCCGGCGTGAGATCTCGCCCGTCGTCTTTCTAGGTAGCGCGGCGCGGATGAGCGGAGTACCGGTGGAAGAAAAGCAGTGGGAGACGTCGTCGTCCGCCGACCGGCGTTTTCGGGGTATTTCAGGTCTTTTTCCCGCCCGGTCCGCCCGGTTCTCCTGGTTCACCCGGTTCACTGGGTTCACCTTCAGGGCCGCCCGTCCGGCGCGTTCCTGGTCGGCGCGTTCCTGGTCGGCGCGCGCCTGGGCGGCGACGGCGCGGTGGACGGCCCGCGTGGTCATGCTCGCCCTCGTCGGCGGGCTCGCCCTGACCGCAGTGACCCCGCCCGCGTCGGCCCACGGCCAGCTCGCGATGTCGAACCCGGCCAACGACGGCACGATCTCGTCGCCCATCGAGGCCGTCGAGCTGTACTTCACCGAGGCGCCGATCTCGTACGCGTACTTCACGGTCAAGGCGCCGAGCGGCGTCCGCGTCGACAAGCCGTGGACGCAGGGCCCGCCCAAGCGCCTCGACGAGCCGGTCCGCGAGTACCACCTGATCAACGGCACGTGGGAGCCGAAGCTCTACCACGAGGGTTTCCCGGCGAAGATCCCCGTGGCGTACTGGCCCGACAAGGGCGTGTACGTCGCGACGTACCGGACGATCGCCTCAGACGGGGAGGAGGTGCGCGGAGAGGTCAAGTTCACCTACAACGGCAAGACCACCGAAGCCCCCAAGGGATGGCGGACCCCCACCAACTCGCCCGACCCTGCCTTCGAGGCCGCCGCCGGCCGCACCAGCGCGCCGCAGGTGGGCGAGACCCCGAGCGACACGCCGTCCCCCGTGGCGGCGGCGGGCCCGACCCCGCAGACCTCGTGCACGCCGAGGACCATGCCCGAGACCGGCTGCACGCCCGGCGACGCGTCCCAGGCTCCGTCCACCGAGGCCGCCTCGTCTTCCGCCTCGTCGCAGGACGGCGGCGTGGACCTGCTGGTGTGGCTGCTGCCCGCGCTCCTCGTCGTCGGAGTGGGCGTCATGGTGGTACGCGCCGCCCGGCGGCCGGCTCCCGGCGGCGCCACGGCCCGCGGCGGCCAGAACCGGAAAGGCCCCAGCGGCGGTCAGAACCGGAAGAACCCGAGCGGTGGTCAGAACCGCAAGAACACGCCTCCCTCGGCTCGGCGCGGGCCCGCCGCCCGCCCCGCGCCGAAGGCCAAGTCCGCCAAGCGGCGCTGACCCCAAGCCCAACCAAGTCCGCCAAGCGGCGCTGACCCCAAGCCCAACCAAGTCCGCCAAGCGGCGCTGACCCCAAGCCCAACCAAGTCCGCCAAACGGCGCTGACCCCCGCGTCCCGCATATTCAGGAGCACCACAGTGAGATCCCCCCTCCGACTTCCCATGCGCGCCGCCGCCCTCGGTATGCCCCCGCGGACCCTGGCCGCCCGTCGGCCGTCCGCCGGTCTCGTGCGCCGGCTGGTCCTCGTCCCGCTGCTCGGCCTCGCCGTGCTGATGGGCGTCGCGGCCTGCGGCTCCTCGGGCGCCGCCACCCCGGCCCCCACGGGCGTCAAGGAGATCACCGTCACCATCGCCGCGCGCAAGGTGACGCCGCCGCCGGGGCGTGTCGACGTGGCCAAGGGACAGACGGTGCGGATCACGGTGACCAGCGACGTGGCCGACTTCGCGCACGTCCATGGCTACGACAAGGGGACGGACCTCAAACCCGGGACCCCCGCGACGATCGAGTTCGTCGCCGACCAGAGCGGGCTGTTCGAGGCGGAGACGCACGGACAGGAGCTGCAGCTCTTCCAACTCCTCGTCCGATAGGTCCGCGGAGGTGTTCCCGGAGCAGGCCGCCCAGACGTTCCTGGCGCACGGCATCGGAGGCCGTCAGGACCTGCCGATCCCGTTCTCGGCCGCGATGGCCGGGGCGATCGTCGCGCTGCTGGCGTCGTTCGCGGCGCTCGGCACGCTGTGGACCGAGCCCCGGCTCGGCGGTGACCTGCGGTACGCGCGCCCGGTGTCCGCGCTGGTCCAGGGCGTGGTGTCCGGTCCGGCCTGGCGGTGGTTCTGGCGGGTCGCGGGGCTGCTCGCCGCCGCGTACTTCTGCCTGGGCCTGCTCTTCGGCCCCGACCGGGTCGCCAACCCGACGGCGGGCGTCGTCTACGTCCTGTTCTGGGTGGGCCTGATCCCGCTGTCGCTGCTGTTCGGCCCGGTCTGGCGGACGCTGAACCCGCTGCGCACCCTGCACCGGCTCGCGTGCGCCGCCCTTGGACGAGACCATCACCAGGGACTGCGTCCGCTCCCGGAACGGCTCGGGTACTGGCCCGCCGTGGCCGGACTGTTCGCGTTCGTGTGGCTGGAACTCGTCGCCCCCGAGCGTGCCACGCTGCCCGTCATCGGCGCGTGGCTCGCCGTGTACGCCGTGGCCATGCTCGCGGGCGCGGTGGTGTTCGGGTCCGGGTGGTTCGACAAGGGGGACGCGTTCGAGGTCCACAGCGCCCTCATCGGCAGGCTCGCCCCTGTGGGCAGGCGTCCCGACGGCGCTCTGACCTGGCGTAACTCACTGGACGGCATGGCCGGGCTGGAGCCGGCGCGCGGGCTGGCGACGCTCGTCGTGGTGCTGCTCGGCTCCACCATGTACGACAGCCTCTCGAACGCCCCGTTCTGGGTGCGTTTCGTGCAGGAGAGCCCGCTACCGCCGGTCGTGACCGGGACGGCGGGGCTCGTCGCCGTCATCGGCCTGGTACTCACGGCGTACCTGGGAGCGACCGCACTGGCGAGCCGCTGGGGAGGCGTGGAGCGCGGGACGATGGCGGGGGAGCTGGCCCACTCGATCGTGCCGATCGCCGTCGGGTACCTGATCGCCCACTACTTCACGCTGCTGCTGCTCGAAGGTCAGCGGACCCTCGCCCTGCTGTCCGACCCGCTGGTCATCGGGGCGAACTGGTTCGGCACGGCCGGGTGGAAGGTCAGCGCCGTGGGCACCAGCCCGGCCGGGATCGCCATGCTCCAGGTGACGGTGATCGTCGTCGGCCACGTGATCGGCACCGTCCTCGCCCACGACCGCGCCCTCGCCCTGTTCCCCCGCCGCACAGCAGTGATGGGCCAGATCCCCCTACTCGTCCTGATGGTCACCTACACGGTAGGCGGCCTACTCCTCCTGTTCGCCGCCTGACCTGCCCTGCCATACGACCATGCAGGCGGCCCCGTCCTGGCCCGTGACCGCCCCCTGGTCTTCCCGAGGTTCCCAGGCTTTCCCACTCGGACGGGGGAGGAGGGGTGGATCCGGAGGGCATGGGCGGGTAAGAGATTGGTGTGGATCTGTCTTCGGCGGTTGACGAGCTCTACGCGGGCGCGCCCGAGGACTTCGTCGAGACGCGCAAGCGGCTCGCGGCCGAGGCGAAGAAGGGCGGGGACGCCGGGCTGGCCAAGCGGATCGCCGGGCTCCGGCGGCCCACCGTGTCGGCGTGGGCGACCAATCAACTGGCCAGGTCCGCGCCGGACGAGGTCGGCCGTCTGCTCGACCTCGGTGACGAGCTACGGGCCGCGTGGACGTCCGGCGGGCGGATCGGCGAGCTGGATCAGCGGCGCGGCGAGCTGGTCTCCCGCCTGCTCCGAAGGGCCCAGGCCCTCGCCGACGAGGCCGGGCGTCCGCTGCGCGAGCCCGCGGTTCGTGAGGTCGAGGACACCCTGCACGCCGCCACGATGGACCCGGACGTGGCCGAGGAGGTGCGCGCCGGCCGGCTGGCGCAGCCCCGCGGCTACGTGGGCTTCGCTCCCGCCGGAGGCTTCCCCGAACCGGCCGAGCATGCCCCCGCCCCGGTCGCCGGCGCGCCGGAACCCGAAGGCCCTGCCGAACGCGAGCGGGACCGGCAGAAGAAGCACGAGCGTGCCGAGCCGGGCAAGCGTGAGCGGGCCGAGCAGCACGAACGCGCACCGGACGTGCGTGAGCGAGACAAACGGGATCGCGAGAAGCAGGAGCGGGCGGAGCGGCAGAAGCGTGAGCGGGAGGAGAAGCGGCGGAGGGAGGAGGACGAGCGTCGCATGCAGGTCGCCGAGCGGATCGCGGCCGCAGAGCGGGAGGCGCGGGACGCCGACCGCGCCCTCGCCGAATGGGAGGCAGAGGCCCGGGAGGCCGACGAGGCCCGTACGGCGGCAGGCGACGAGGTGGACCGCCTGCGGGACGAACTCGCCGCCGCCCTGCACCGCCAGGAGATCGCCGGCAAACGCCTCACGATGGCCGAACGCGAACGCGACAAAGCCGCCCGCCGCGCCACCAAGGCCCACCAGAACGCCCGAACCCTCCGCGACAACCCCTGACCCGCCATGCACGCCCCGGTACCCAGGGCGCAGAGGGTGGGTGGGGAGGGCGAGCTCAGTCGTCCCGGGAGGCTGTGGCGGGGGCCGTGCCGCCGGATTGGCCGCTGGCCGTGCCGCCGACCGCGCCGTTGGATGGGCGGTTGGTCGTGTTGTTGGATGGACCGTTGGCCGCCTCGCTGACTGTGTCGTCGGATGGGCTGTTGGCCATGCCGGCGGACGTGTCGTCGAGGGTGGCGTTGGATGGACCGTCGGCTGCGCCATTGGCGACGTTGCCGGCTGTGTTGTCGGACGTGCCGTTGGCGGTGGCGTTAGATGGGCTGTCGGCTGCGCCATTGGATGGGCCGGTGGTCGTGCTGTCGGGCGTTTCGTGGGGTGGGGTGGGGTGGCGGGTGATGTCGCGGCGGAGTTTGAAGGGCATCAGGGCTGATTCGAGCTGGACGGCGAGGCTCATCTTGCTCTGCCCGGCGCGGCGTTCCTCGAACCGGATGGGCACCTCGACGATCTTCAGGCCCTGCCGCAGCGTCCGGTAGTTCATCTCGACCTGGAAGGCGTACCCGTTGCTGGTGACGCCCGCGACGTCGATCGCGTCCAGCGTCTCGCGGCGCCAGAGCTTGAAACCGGCGGTGACGTCGCGGACGCGCAGGTGGAGCAGCACGCGGACGTAGAAGTTCGCCCACGCCGACAGGGCCTTGCGGCGGAACGACCAGTCCTCGGCGAGCTTGCCGCCCGTGGCGTAGCGGCTGCCGATGACGACGTCGGCCTCGGTGGACAGCAGCGTGCCGAGCATCTGCGGGATGGCCTCGGGCGGGTGGGACAGGTCGGCGTCCATCTGCACCACGTAGTCGGCGCCCTGGTCGAGCGCGTGGCCCATGCCGTGGACGTACGCGCGGCCGAGGCCCTGCTTGCCGGGGCGGTGCAGGACGGACAGCCGGTCGCGGCCGTACTCGTCGTCGGCGAGGCGCTCGGCGAGGTCGCCGGTGCCGTCGGGGGAGTTGTCGTCCACGACGAGCACGCGCAGGCCGGGCAGGGGCAGCGCGAACAGGGCGCCCAGGATGACGGGCAGGTTGCCGGCCTCGTTGTACGTGGGCAGCACGATGGTGACGGCCGCGGACGCCCAGGGTTCCGGCAGTCGCACGGCGTTCGCGGCCCGGACGGCGGCGGACGGACCCGCCTCGGTCGCCCCCGGACTGGTGCCGGAGACCGCCTCGGACGCAGCCTCGGACACGGCCTCGGACACGGTCTTGGATACGGCCTCGGGCACGGTTTCGGATGCCGCCTCGGACGCAGCCTCGGACATGGTGCTGGATACGGCCTCAGGCACGGTGCGGGACACGGCCGCGGGGACGGTGCCGGGCGCTGCCGCGGGGACGGTGGCGGGTGCTGCCTCGGAGGTGGATTCCGGCGCGGTGTCAGGTGCTGTTCCTGGCTCGACGTCGGGAACGGCCTCGGAGGTGGCTCGTGAGTCGCGTGGGGTCATCATTCCGGTTTCTGTTCGGGGCGTGAACTCACGGGCGGTCCCATCGCGGCACTGGTCAGGACCAACCGGTACCAGACGACCCTATCTGGCGGAGCACCCGAGGGTGTCCTCCAGCGGCGGCTCGGGACTCCCGATGGCCTACCCCTCGGGCTCCCTCCCGGTGGATGGCTTACCCCTCGCTAATCCCCGCCTCCGTAGACATGGGCTTGCCCGCCAGGCGTCCGGCCTGGGGCCGAGGAGGAGAACGAGATGAGTGTCCGGCGGTTGGCCCTGGTGGCCGGTGTGGTGGTCGGCGTGGTCTCCGCGCTCGCGGTGGCCGGGTGCGGGGCACCGAAGGAGGGGACGGGGGTCGCCTCGGCCGGGAACGGAACCAGCGCGGCGAGCGCGTCGCCGTCGGCCACGTCGTCGAGCGATCCGTTCAAGTTCGCCCAGTGTATGCGCGAGCACGGGATCGACGTGAAGGATCCGGAGCCCGGCGGCAGGATCCAGCTACGGATCACGGGCGGGGACAGGAACAAGATGGAGGCCGCCCAGAAGGAGTGCGGCAAGTACATGCAGGGCGGCGAAGCGAAGAGGGCCGACGATCCCAAGTTCCGGGACGCGGCGCTGAAGCTCGCGCAGTGTATGCGCGAGCATGGTGTGGACATGCCCGACCCCGCCCCGGGGGAGGGCATGATCAAGATCCCCAAGAGCGCGAACATGGACGGCAAGAAGTTCGAGGCGGCGCAGAAGGCGTGCGAGGAGTTCCTCCCGGGCGCCCCGTAGGACGGTCGGGCTCGGGGACGGGGCGGCCAGCCCGCGCGGCGGGAGACCTCACGTGCCGCCCCCGCCGGGGCGGTACACCCGTCCGCGCCGGGAGGACGATCGCGGGGAGTACGTTCACCGTGCGGGCGCGGGCACGCGGGCCGCTGAGGGCAGGCGCACGGTGATCGTGAGGCCGCCCTCGGCGCGGGGCGCCGCCTCCACCTCGCCGCCGTGGGCGGTGACGATCGCGCGGACGATGGACAGGCCGAGGCCGGATCCCTGGGCCGAGCCGACGCGCTCGCGCAGCCGGTGGAAGGGTTCGAAGAGGTCGGCCACCTCGTACGCCGGGATGAGCGGCCCGGTGTTCGCCACCCGAATCACGATATTTCCGTCTTCGGTGTCCACCTCGACCTCCACCACCCCGTCCTTCACGTTGTACTTGAGCGCGTTCTCCACCAGGTTGAACACGCACCGCTCGATCAGCACCGGATCGCCGTCCGCCACGCCCGGGCCCAGCCGCTCGGTGACGGTGATGTGCCTGCGCCGCGCCGTGGGCTCCAGCAGCTCCACCACCCCGAGTGTGACGTCCTCGATGTCCACCGGCTTGCGGGCGACCAGCTCGTGCTCGGAGCGGGTGAGCATCAGCAGACCCTCGATCAGCCGCTCGTGCCGCGCGTTGGTGGCGAGCAGCGCCTTGCCGAGCCGGGTGAGGTCCTCGGAGGCGTCCGGCTCCTCCAGCGCGACCTCCAGCAGCGTCCGGTTGATCGCCAGCGGCGTGCGCAGCTCGTGCGAGGCGTTGAGGGCGAAGCGCCGCTGGGCGTCGAAGGCCCGCTGGAGCCGGTCCAGCATCGCGTCGAAGGTGTCGGCGAGCCGTTTGACGTCGTCCTGCGGCCCGCTGAGCGCGATGCGCTCGTGCAGGGTGCTCTCCGACAGCCGTTCGGCGGCCTCGGTGACGCGGTGCAGCGGGCGCAGCACCCGGGCCACGACCACGTACCCGAGGATGATCGCCAGCGCCCCGATCCCCACCATGACGAGCGCCGAGTTCTGGAACAGGTCCTGCAGCACCTGCGCCTTGCCCTGTTCGATCCGCGTCACGAGGGCCTTGGGGAGGCTGACGGCCAGGAACTTCCGGTCCGCCTGCCCCGGCGTCGGCTCGGGGAGCGGGGCCGACGGCAGGGACAGGTAGAATTCGCGGTCCAGCGCGCGGGCCGTGAGCAGGTAGGTCACCCACAGCAACGTGGCGCCGGCCGCGAAGAACAGGCCGGTGTAGATGAGCGTCAGCCGGCCCCGCAGGCCGGGCGCGCGCCGCAGCGCCCCCGGCACCCGAACCGTCCGCAGCCCCGCCCGTACGCGAACCGCCCGCGGCCCCCGGACGGCGGACGGCACCCGTCCCGTCACGGTTCCATCCCGTCGCTTCGCGCCCCCGCGGGCCGGCCCACCCGGTACCCGACGCCGGGCACGGTCTCGATGACCTCGGCGCCCAGCTTCCTGCGCAGCGTGGTGATCGTCACCCGCAACGCCCCCGTTCCCGACTCGATGTTCTCGTCCCAGGCCCGCGCCACCACCTCGCGCGGCGACAGCGTGGCCCCCTCCGCGCGCATCAGCTCCGTGAGTACCGCGAACTCCTTGCGGGTGAGCGCCACCGCGACCCCGTCCCGGGCGGCCGTGCGCGCCGCCAGGTCCAGCCGTACGCCCGCGACTTCGAGGACGGCCGGCCTGGCGGGCGCGGTCCTGCGGGCCAGTGCGCGGATCCGCGCGGCCAGCTCGTCGAACGCGAACGGCTTGACGAGGTAGTCGTCGGCCCCGAGCGAGAGGCCGCGGACCCGATCGCCGACGCGCGCGGCGGCGGTCAGCATGAGCACCCGGCTCGCCGACCCCGCCTCAGCCAACCCTCGGCACACCTCGTCTCCGTGGAGTCCGGGAAGGTCCCGGTCCAGGACGACGACGTCGTAGTGCACGTACGCGAGCCGGTCCGCCGCGTCGGCGCCGTCGTAGGCCACGTCCACGGCCATGGCCCGCCGCCGCAGCCCGTGGGCGATGGCGTCGGCGAGCTCCTCCTCGTCCTCGACGACGAGCACACGCATCTCCCCAGCACCCCCTCTTCCCGGTTCCGCCCGCTTTACGACGGCCTCGCGCGAGACCGCGACTGACCAGCGTGGACCATCCGGCGTTAGGCACCGGTAAGCGCGCGGAGGCGCCGCCGGGCTTATCCGCCGCTAATCGGCGCGCGGCTAGAAAACCGGCTGTGCTGACGGGCGTGGGTCCCGTGGCGCGCGGAGGTGACACGTTATGGGAGTTCGGCGCCTGGCCGCCCTGTCGGCCGGGATCGGGGTGACGGTGGCCCTGGCCGGGGCGGCGACGGCGGCGGCGGTGATGAACGCGCGGCCGGGCACGGCCGAGCCGTCCGGGAAGCCCCTGCCGGCGGGCACGGCGGAGGTCGTACGCGGCGACCTGGTGGACACGACCTCGGTGGACGGCAAGCTGACGTACGCGGGCGAGCGCCGGGTGTACGCGGGGGCGGCGGGCACGGTGACGGCGGTCGCGAAGAAGGGGACGACGGTGGCGCGCGGCCGCCC
Source organism: Sphaerisporangium sp. NPDC051011 (assembly GCF_040653595.1). Taxonomy (NCBI): domain Bacteria; kingdom Bacillati; phylum Actinomycetota; class Actinomycetes; order Streptosporangiales; family Streptosporangiaceae; genus Sphaerisporangium; species Sphaerisporangium sp. NPDC051011. The sequence continues at coordinate 391,323 of NZ_JBFAGG010000002.1, forward strand.
CTTGCTGAAGATCGACCGCAAGCCGCTCGTACTGATGTACGGGACGCTGCCGCTGTACCGTCCGCTGCGCCTCGGCGTATCGGACGGGCCCGACGTGCGGCAGCTCGAACGCAACCTGAAGGCCCTCGGGTACGGGGACGACATGACGGTGGACGAGGAGTTCACCTCCGCCACCCGGCAGGCGGTCCTGGACTGGCAGGAGGACCGGGGCCTGCCCGAGACCGGGACGGTGGACGCGGCCCAGGTCGTCTTCCTCCCCGGCCCGGTGCGGGTGTCGGGTGCGGATGTCGAGGTGGGGGATCCGGCGGCCCCGGGACGCCGGGCGCTGTCGGTGACCTCGACCCGTCGCACCGTCCACGTCGACCTGGACACCGACGACCAGTCCATGGCCAGGAAGGGGGCCGGGGTGGTGATCGAGCTGCCCGGGGGCGCGCAGGTCAAGGGGAAGATCAGCGAGGTCGGCACGGTGGCGGTGGCGTCCGGCGACGACGGGCGGCCCGGCGGGGGCGGCGGGGGCGCGACGATCGACGTGGAGATCTCGCTCGCCTCCGCCAAGAAGGTCGGGCGGCTGGACCAGGCGCCGGTCACCGTCGCCATGGAGAGCGAGCGTGTGAAGAACGTGCTCTCGGTGCCGGTGGACGCGCTGCTCGCGCTCGCCGAGGGCGGGTTCGGCGTGGAGGTCGTGGACGGTTCGTCCACCCGCGTCGTCGCGGTGAAGACCGGCGCGTACGGCGGGGGCCGTGTCGAGGTCTCCGGCGACGGGCTGGCCGAGGGCATGAAGGTCGGGGTGCCGGCCCGGTGACCGCCATCATCCACCTCAAGGACGTGCGCAAGACCTACGCCGGGCACGTCGAGGCGCTGCGCGGGGTGAGCGTGACGGTCGAGCCGGGGGAGCTGCTGGCCATTGTCGGGCCGTCCGGGTCGGGCAAGTCCACGCTGCTCCACATGATCGGCACGCTGGACCGCCCCACATCGGGAAATGTCAGCATCGCGGGGTACGAGGTGGGGGAGCTGTCGGACCGCGAGCTGTCCGCGCTGCGCGCCCGCCACATCGGGTTCGTGTTCCAGCAGTTCCACCTGTCGCCGGGGACCTCCGCGCTCGACAACGTCGCCGACGGCCTGCTGTACAGCGGCCCCGGCCTGCGGGAACGGCGCGAGCGGGCCGCCGCGGCCCTCGAACGCGTGGGCCTCGGGCATCGGCTCGGGCACCGGCCCCACCAGCTCTCCGGCGGGGAGCAGCAGCGGGTCGCCGTGGCCCGCGCCGTCGTGGGGGACCCGCCGCTGCTGCTGGCCGACGAGCCGACCGGCAACCTCGACTCGGCGGCCGGGGCCGAGGTGCTGGAGGTACTCGGGGCCCTGCACGCCTCCGGCACGACGATCGCGGTCATCACGCACGACGGCGAGATCGCCGCCTGGGCCCCGCGCCGGGTGCGGGTCAAGGACGGCCTGATCGCCTCCGACGACGGCCCCGGCACCGGCCGCCGTCCCCCGGCCCCACCCGTCTCCGGCGCCCGCTCGCCCGCCGCTGCTCCCGCCGCGGACGGTCACCCCTCCGTCCTCGCCTCGGACGGCCGCACGTCCCTAGCCGCCGGGATGGACGGCGCGGCGAGTGCGGGGCCGGGAAGGGGGTCGGCGTGAGGGCGAGGGCCGGGCTTGTCCCGGCGCGGCTCGGATCGCGGGACGTGGTGCGGGTCGGCGCGGCCGGCCTGCGGACGCGGCCCGCGCGCGTCGTGCTGTCGGCCCTCGGCATCGCGATCGGCATCGCCACGATGGTCGCCGTCATCGGCATCTCGTCCTCCTCGCGGGAGGAACTGCTGCGCCGGCTCGACCGCCTCGGGACGAACCTGCTCACCGTCGAGCCCGGCCGCACCATGTTCGGCGACGACGCCGAGCTGCCGGAGGAGTCGGTGGACATGGTCCGCAGGATCGGCCCGGTGACCACGGCCGCCGCGACCGGCGCCGTGGAGGCCACGGTCCGCAGGACGAACCGCATCCCCGAGGAGGTCACGGGCGGCATCGCCGTCCAGGCGGCCACCATGGAGCTCGCCGCGACCCTGGAGGGAACGGTCCGCCAGGGGACGTGGCTGAACGCCGCCAACGCCGACCGGCCCGCCGTCGTGCTGGGTTCGCTCGCCGCGCGCCTGCTCGGCATCGATCGGGTGGGGCCGCGGGTGTGGATCTCGGGTCGCTGGTTCACGGTGGTCGGCATCCTCGACGCGATGCCGCTGGCCCCGGAGATCGAGCGCTCCGCGCTCATGGGCTGGCCGGCCGCCGAGCGCTACCTGGGCTTCGACGGGCACCCGACCAAGATCTACGAGCGGTCGGACGACGCGTCGGTGGAGGCCGTACGGGCCGTGCTGCCGCGCACGGTCAACCCCGAGAACCCCGACCAGGTGGACGTGAGCCGCCCGTCGGACGCGCTCGCGGCCAAGGCCGCCGCGGCGGGGGCGTTCACGAACCTGCTGCTCGGGCTCGGCGCGGTGGCGCTGCTGGTGGGCGGGGTCGGCGTCGCCAACACGATGGTGATCTCGGTGCTGGAACGCCGCCGAGAGATCGGCCTGCGCCGGTCCCTCGGGGCCACGCGCGGGCAGGTACGGCTCCAGTTCCTCGCCGAGTCGTTGCTGCTGTCGGCCCTCGGCGGGGCCGTGGGGACCGTACTCGGCGCGGGGGCCACGACGGCGTACGCGCTGGTGAAGGGATGGCCGGCGGTGGTCCCGTCCTGGGCGGTGGGCGGCGCGCTGGCGGCGACGCTGGTCATCGGCACGGTCGCCGGCCTCTACCCGGCGATGCGCGCGGCCCGCCTCTCGCCGACCGTGGCGCTCGCCGGAACCTGAGCGTGGCGTCGTGCTCGCCGGGAGCCGGGACCTGAGCCGGTGCTCGCCGGGGCCTGGGCCGGGTGTCGCGCTTGCGGGGACCTGACCGGGGTAAGCGCCCGGTAGTGAAGGTGAGACGCCGCCCGGGCGTCCCGCCTCGTGAGCCGGGCCCGCCGTACGGGTCCGTCCGGCTCACCGACGTCCTGCCGGATCGCTGGACCGCGCTGGCCGGGGCGGGGACGGGTTTCGCGCCCGGCCCGGCTCCGGCCGGCCGTCCCGGACTCAGGGGAAGTGCCATGCAGAAGTTCTCGCTCGTAGCCATAGGCCGTCTCCAGATGAACCGCGCGGCGGACTCGTCCGGAGGGCACGCGGCGGACACGGTGGTCGGCGGGCACGAACGCGTCCTGCGCCAGACGGTGATCGCCCTGATGCGCGGGGCGAAGATGAAGGACTTCGAGAACCCCGGCGAGGGGTCCTTCCACGTCCTGGAGGGCCGGATCCGCGTGAGCGCGCGCGGCACGTCGTGGGACGTCCTGGCCGGTGACCTGCTGGAACTGCCGGACAGCCGGCAGAGCGTGGTGGCGCTGGAGGACTCCGTCCTGCTGTTCACGGTCGCGAAGACCGGCTGAGCGCCGCCGGACCGCGAGCGGCGGATCCGGCGTCCGGCGAGCACCCAGTGCGAGACGTCGGCGCTATGGGGGAGCGCGAAGTGGGCGTTGTGGTCTAAGGTGCCCTTGGGTGTGCCGGGAAGTCTGGTCGGCGTTGGGTCTTTGACGTTGCTCGTGCCGATTCTTCCGGGAGGCATCTCCGATGACCGCCATCGCGGCCGTCGCCGTATTCACCGTCGCCTACATCCTGATCGCCACCGAGCGCATCCACCGGACGGCGGCGGCGCTCGGTGGTGCGGCGCTGATGCTGCTGATCCACGCGGCGAACGCCCGCTCCGCCTTCTTCTCCGAGCACTCCGGCGTCGACTGGAACGTGATCTTCCTGCTGCTCGGCATGATGGTCATCGTCGGGGTGCTCCGGCAGGCGGGCGTGTTCGAGTACGTCGCCATCTGGGCGGCCAAACGCGCCCGGGGCAGGCCGTTCCGCCTGATGGTCATGCTCGTGCTGATCACCGCCGTCGCCTCGGCGCTGCTGGACAACGTGACGACCGTCCTGCTGGTCGCGCCCGTCACGTTCCTGGTCTGCGACCGGCTCGCGCTCCCGGCGGCGCCGTTCCTGATCGCCGAGGTGATGGGCGCCAACATCGGCGGCACCGCGACGCTCGTCGGTGACCCGCCCAACATCATCATCGCCAGCCGGGCGGGCTTCACCTTCAACGACTTCCTCGTCCACCTCGCGCCGCTCGTCGTGGTCCTGCTGGTCGTGCTGCTGGCCCTGTGCCGGTGGCTGTTCCGCTCCGCCTTCACCTACGACGCGGCGCGCGCCGCCGAGATCATGAAGCTGCACGAGCGGGAGGCCATCCGCGACCCGCGGCTGCTGTGGCAGAGCCTCGCCGTGCTCGCGGTGGTGGTCGTCGCGTTCGTCCTGCACCCGGTGCTGCACTACGAGCCGTCCGTCGTGGCGCTGCTCGGCGCCGGTCTGCTCGTCGCCGCGACCAGGGTCACCGTCGAGGACGCGCTGCGCGACGTCGAGTGGGCGACGCTGGTGTTCTTCATGGGCCTGTTCATCATGGTCGGCGCCCTGGTCGAGACCGGCGTGATCGGCCAGGTCTCGCAGGCCGCCGCGTCGGCCACCGAGGGCAGGCTGGGCCTTGCCTCCATGGGGTTGCTCTGGGGGTCGGCCGCGCTGTCGGGCATCGTGGACAACATCCCCTACGTCGCCACCATGAGCCCGATCGTCGCGGACCTGGCGCACGCGGCGGGCCCGCGCGGCGACGTGCTGTGGTGGGCGCTGGCCCTCGGCGCCGACCTCGGCGGCAACGCGACCGCGGTCGGCGCGTCGGCGAACGTCGTCGTGCTGGGCATCGCCGCCCGCAACGGCGTCCGCATCGGTTTCTGGGAGTTCACGAAGTACGGTCTCATCGTCACCGTGGTCACGATCGGCCTGGCCACTCCCTATCTCTGGCTCCGCTACCTGGCCGGTTAGGCTGGTCGTACGGGCGAAGGAGGCCCCTGGTGCACGCGCGCGATCTCGTCGTCGATTTCCCCGCAGTGGCGATGGACACCCCCGCGGTGGAGGCCGCACGGCTGCTGGCCGAGCACGACCTGCCCGGCCTGATCGTCGTGGACGGGGACGCCCGGCCGCTGTGCGTGCTGCCGGGCACGCAGGTGCTGCGCATGGCGGTGCCGCGCTACTGCCAGGACGATCCGGCGCTGGCCCGCGTCGTGGACGAGGGCCACGCCGACCTGTTCGTCCGCGCGCTCGGCTCCCGCACCGTGCGCGAGTGCCTGCCCGAGCAGCCGCGCGAGCTGCCGATCACCGACCCGGACGCGACCGTGCTGGAGGTCGCCGCGCTGATGGCCCGCACCCGTAGCCCGGTGGTGGCCGTCGTGGAGGGCGGCCGCCTGACCGGCGCGGTCACCCTCCACGGCCTGCTCGACCACCTGCTCTGAGATGTTGTTCGGGGCCTAAAAGAGGCGCCCAGAACCGCCGAGCCGGAGGCTCGGCCATGAACACAGGTCAGGCGAGCGTGGACGTCGGGGAGGGAGACCGGCGCGCGGTCTCCCTCCCCGAGTGGTCGATCAGGACCTGCCCGCCCCCGTGACCGCGTGCCTGGCCGGGGCCTCCTCGACGGGCGCCGTAACGCCCTGGCGCCGCAGCCGCTTGGCCCGCCGCTTCTCCTTGCGGGTCTCGACCATCGTGTAGAGGGTCGGGACGAGCAGCAGCGTGAGCAAGGTGGAGCTGATCAGGCCGCCGATGACCACGATGGCGAGCGGCTTGCTGATGAACCCGCCGCCCCCGGTGACGCCGAGCGCCATGGGCAGCAGCGCGAACACCGTGGCCAGGGCCGTCATCAGGATCGGCCGCAGCCGTCGCCGTCCGCCCTCGACCACCGCCTCGTGCAGCGGCATCCCCTGCTCGCGGTACTGGTTGATCAGATCCAGCAGGACGATCGCGTTGGTGACCACGATGCCGACCAGCATCAGCATGCCGATCATGGCGGCCAGGCCCAGCGACGTGCCCGTGACGAGCAGCAGGCCGATGGCGCCGGTCGCCGCGAACGGGATCGACACCAGCAGCACCAGCGGCTGGATCAGGCTGCGGAACGTGCCCACCATCACGAAGAACACCAGCGCCACGGCCGCGACCAGCGCCAGCGCGAGGTTGCCGAACGCCTCCGCCTGGTCGGCGCTCACGCCGCCGATCGTGTAGGTCGCCCCCGTCGGCAGCTTCAGTGCCTTCAGCTTGGTGGTCAGCTCCTGGGTGGTGGCGCCGAGGTTCGAGCCCGTGGCCTTGCCCGAGATCGTCGCGCTGCGGTCGCCGTCGATGCGCGTGACCTCGACGGGGCCGTTGACCCGGTCGACGGTGGCGACGTCGCCGACCGTGATGTCCCCGGCGATCTTCAGGTCGCGCAGGGCCTCCACGGACGCGGGCACGTCCCCGCCGCGCAGGATCACGTCCGCCGCCCCGCCGTCCAGGGTGATCTGGGTGATCGTGCTGCCCCGGAACGCCTGGGCCACGGCCTGGCCGACGGCGATCTCGCTGAGGCCCTTCTCGGCGGCCTTGCGGCGGTCTACGGTGACCTCGACGCGCGGCGAGGTGTCCGCCATGCTGCTGGTCACCTCGGCGACGTTCGGCACCGCGGCCATCGCGTCCTGGACGGTCTTGGTCGCCGTCCGCAGCGTGTCGAGCTCGGACGCCCGGACCACGACCTCCAGCGCGTCGCCGCCGAACCCGTCGGACTGGCCCACGCTGACCTCGCCGATGCCCTTGATCGCGCCGAGCCGGTCGGTGAGCCGCTTCTCGACGGCGCCGGCGTCCGTCCCGTCGCGCAGGGTGATGGAGTGGCTGGCGCTGGACTGCCCGCCCCCGCCCCCGCCGAACAGGCCGCCCCCGCCGCCCACGTTCACCTGGTACGACTGGACCTCCTTGGTGCCCGCGATCACGTCCTCGACCCGCTTGGCCATGGCGTCGGCGGAGGCGAGGGAGGTGCCGGCGGGGAAGGTCTGCCGCACGCTGACCGTGTTCTGGCCGGAGTTGTCGATGAAGCTGGTCTGGAGCAGCGGCACCAGCGCCAGCGTCCCCACGAAGATCACCATCGCGCCCGCGATCGTCGAGATGCGGTGGCGGGTGACGAACCGGATCATCGGGACGTACGCCCGCTGCATCCAGTTGTTGCGCTCCTTCTCGTCGGCCGCCTGCCGGATCGCCTCGGCGTCGCCGCTCTTCGGCGGCTTCAGGAACCAGTAGCTCAGCACCGGGACGACCGTCAGCGACACCAGCAGCGAGGCCAGCAGCGCCACCGTCACCGTGATCGCGAACGGGCTGAACAGCTGGCCCACCAGCCCGCCGACGAAGGCGATCGGCAGGAACACCGCCACCGTCGTCAGCGTGGACGAGGTGACCGCGCCCGCGACCTCCCGGACGCCGTTCTCCGTCGCCGTCCGCCTGTCCTCGCCGTAGGACAGGTGGCGTTTGATGTTCTCCAGGACGACGATCGAGTCGTCGACCACCCGGCCGATCGCGATCGTCAGCGCGCCCAGCGTCAGCATGTTGAGAGAGAAGCCCTGCGTCCACAGGGCGATCAGCGCGACCAGCACCGACAGCGGGATCGACAGCGCCGTCACGATCGTCGAGCGCAGCGAGAACAGGAACACCAGGATCACCAGCACGGCCATGGCCAGGCCCAGCAGGCCCTCGGTGGTGAGGCTCTCGATGGACTTCTCCACCGACGGCGCCTGGTCGAAGATGACCGTGAACTTCACGTCGCCGCCGAGCGACGCCTCCAGGCCGGGCAGCTTGTCCCGCACGGCGTGCGAGATCGACACCGCGTTGCCGTCCGGCTTCATCGTGATCGCCACGGCGAGGCTGGGCTTGCCGTTCGTCCTGGTCAGCGTGGTGGAGTCGGTGAGCCCCTGCTCGACGGTCGCGACGTCCCCGAGACGGACGGGCTTGGGCTGCGCGGGTACGGGCTGCGCGGGCGGGGCGCCCGGCCGCTGCGCCTGACCCTGAGCGCCCGGGACGGCGGGGGCGGCGGGCAGGTACAGGTCGCGGATGTCCTTCACCGAGCCGAGCGCCGTCCCGACCTGGACGGTCAGCGACTTGCCCGAGTCGGTCAGCGAGCCCGCCGGCAGCGGGGTGCCGGCCGACTGGACGGCGGTGGCGATCGCCGCGGCGGACAGCCCGTGCTCGGCCAGCTTCTTCTCGTCCGGGGTGATCGTGACCACCTCGTCGCGGGTGCCGGAGACCGTCGCCTCCCGGACCCCGTCGATGCCGGCGAGCGCGGGCACCACCTCGGTACGCAGCTTGTCCGCGAGCCGCCGCTCGTCCTGCGTCGAGGCCACGGCGAGCTGGACGACCGGGATGTCGTCGGTGCTACCGGTGAACACCTGCGGGTCCACCCCGTCCGGGAGCTGGGACTTCACCCGGGAGATGACCTGCTGGATCCGGTTCTGCGCCGCCTCGAGGTCCTCCCCGAATTCGAACTGCACCTGGAGGGTCGCGTTCGACTCCCGGGACGTCGAGGTCACCCCCGTGACGCCCGCCACGCCGCGCACGCCGTCCTCCAGCGGCCGCGCCACGCGGTCCTCCACGATCTGCGGCGCCGCCCCCGGATACGGCGCGATGATCGACACGGCGGGAAACGCGAGCGAGGGCAGCAACTGCTGCTTGAGCGCCGGGATGGTATAGAAGCCGAACGCGGCCACCGCGATCGTGATCAGTGCCACGAGGCCCCGGTTTTTGAGGCTCAGCCTTGCGAGTAACGACATCGGTCCACTTCTCTCGGTGTCATGGCGGGCCTGCGCGCCGGTCATCACCGGACGATGGCGTCGCCGCAGGCCCACCCTTACAAGGCTCGTGGCCGGGACGAGCGCGAAAGGTCCGCCGATCGGATGGTCTTCATGTACCGCGAACGTCGTACGCCCCGCGGCGAACTACCACGCGCGGGGGGTCTCAGGACAGGGACCTGGGGCGGACCAGGCCGGTCTCGTAGGCGATGACGACGAGCTGGGCGCGGTCGTGGGCGCCGAGCTTGAGCATCGCGCGGTTCGCGTGGGTCTTGGCCGTCATGCGGCTGATGCGCAGGCGGTCGGCGATATCGTCGTTGGTCAGGCCGCTCGCGACCAGCGTCATGACCTCGCGCTCGCGGTCGGTGAGCACCTCCAGGCTCTTCGGCGTGTGCTCGGCCGAGGCGCCGGGCGCGGCCAGGAACCGCGCGATGAGGCTCTTGGTGGCGCCGGGGGACAGCAGGGCGTCGCCGCGCGCCACCACGCGGATCGCGTCCTGCAACTCGCCGGCCTCGACGCTCTTGCCGAGGAAGCCGCTCGCCCCCGCGCGCAGCGCCGCGAAGACGTACTCGTCGATCTCGAAGGTGGTCAGCACCAGGACCTTCACGCCCGAGAGCTCCTCGTCGGAGGTGATCGCCTGCGTGGCGGCGAGGCCGTCCATCTCGGGCATGCGGATGTCCATCAGGACGACGTCGGCGCGGGTGGCGCGGGCCAGCCGCACGGCCTCGTGGCCGGTGTCGGCCTCGCCCACCACCTCCAGGTCGGGCGCGGAGTCCACCAGGACGCGGAAACCGGCGCGCACCAGGGCCTGGTCGTCGGCCAGCACGACCCGGACGGTCATCGTGACTCCTCGCCCCGCGCCGCGGGCTCGCGGGTGGTTCGGGCGCGGGCCGTAGGCTCGTGAATGGTTCGGTCGCGGCGGGTCTGGTGGGCGGTCAAATCGCGCTCGTCTCGGGGGCGGGCAGGACGGCGTGGACGCGGAAGCCCCGGCCGGGGGCGGGCCCGACGCTGAACGTGCCGCCCACCGAAAGGGCGCGCTCACGCATGCCCAGCAGGCCGTGACCGGTGCCGTTGGGGCCGTCCGTGCCCTCTGCGCCGTTTGTGCCGCCCTTGTCGCCCTGATTCGGGACCCGGCCGCCGTTGCCGTCGTCGGTGACGTCCACGGTCAGGTCCCGCCGCCCGTAGGTGATGCGCACGCGGGTGGACGCCTCGCCCGCGTGCTTGCTGACGTTGGTCAGCGCCTCCTGGACGACACGGAACGCCGTCAGCTCGACGGGGGAGGGCAGCGGCCGGGGCGTGCCCTCCAGGCGGCAGTCGACCTCCAGGCCGGCCGCCGTGAACGAGGTGATCAGGTCGGGGAGCCGGTCGAGGCCGGGAGCGGGTTCGGTGGGCAGGTCCTCCGCGGCGCCCGGCTGGCGCAGCAGGCCGACGGTCGTGCGCAGCTCGTCGAGCGCGGCCCGCCCCGCCTGCCGGATGTGGCCGAGCGCCTCGCGGGCCTCGCGCGGCCGCGCGTCCATCACGTGCGCGGCGACCTGCGCCTGCACGTTGATCAGCGCGATGTGGTGGGCCAGGACGTCGTGCAGCTCCCTGGCGATGCGCAGCCGTTCCTCCATGACCCGCCGCCGCGCCTCCTCCTCGCGGGTGCGCTCTGCCCGCGCCGCGCGCTCCTCGATCGCGGCGATATGGGCGCGGCGGCTGCGCAGCCCGTCCCCGGCGGCGGTCGCCATGCAGATCCACGCGACCTGCCCGACGACCTCCGGCGGCATCGACGCCAGTTCGGAGGCGACGGCGCGGGCGAGCGCGAGGACCACCGCGCACACCGTCCCCGCCGTCCAGGCGACGCGGCGCGAGCTGTGCGCGGCCAGGGTGGCGACGGCGAGGGCGGGAATGAGGTCGAGCGGGCTGTGCGTGCCGCCGGTGAGGATCTGGATCACGACCACGCTCACGACCTCCACGGCCACGACCAGGCGGGGCCGGACGCGCCGGAACACCAGCGCGGCGCACATCACGGCGACGAGGGCCACGATCTCCGCGGTGAGCGGGACGGCCTCCCTCCGCCGGTCGGACGGAGGGCCCACGACGACCACCGCGAAGGTGAGCAGGGCGATGCCCGTGTCCACCACGTAGGGGCGGGAGCGGAGCGCTTCGCGCAGCCGGGTCACGCTGAGGGCCTCGCGCAGCCGGGTCACACGTGTCACGCCCCTACGGTAGGCGGCGCGCGGGACCGCTCACCTCGTCCCCGAGGACCGAACGCCCCTACCACGATCGCGGTACCCACCGGGCGAGGACCTCCGCGCGCGGTAGGCGACACTCCGGCACCCGGCGGCGATCAGGTGTGGAAATTTTCCGGCGACCGTTCATACTCGGGAAGGGTGATCGGTGCGGAGACCGAAACATCGCCGGACATCTTCCAGCCTGTCCGGCTTGCGCGGCCAAAAAATCTTGACCCCGGCGTGGACGTGGCTTTCGCCGCCATGGGTGCACTGTTGGTGCAGGTCACAGGCATGGCGACCCTCACGCGTCCCTCACGGCCCACCCCGGCCCACGCCGCGTCACCGGTCCCCGCCTCCCATGACGAGCCCCGGCGATCTCACCGGCGGGAGGGACGAGGAGACCGACGTCAGAGCACGCCCAGCCCCACAGGCACGGAGAGGACGGCAGAACATGGTCAAACCTAGGGAAGCCCCCACCCTGGCCGGCGAACTCGCCGCGGAGTTCGCGGGAACACTGATCCTCATTCTTTTCGGCACGGCCGTCGTGGCGCAGGTGGTCGCGGGCGGCATCGGCGACCACGACAGCATCGCCTGGGCCTGGGGCCTCGGCGTCACCCTCGGCGTCTACGTCGCGGGCCGGGTCAGCGGGGCCCACCTCAACCCCGCCGTCACCGTCGCGCTCGCCGTCTTCAAGGGCTTCGCGTGGCGCAAGGTGCTCCCGTACTCGGCCGCACAGGTCCTCGGCGCGTTCGTGGCCGCGCTCATCGTCCGCTGGAACTACGGCGAGGTGCTCGCCAAGTTCGACCCCGGTTTCACCCTCAAGAGCCAGGGCGTCTTCTCCACGCTGCCCGGCAACGGCGTCCTGCCCGTGCACGAGTGGGGCGCCTTCCGCGACCAGGTCATCGGCACGGCGATCCTGCTGTTCCTCATCCTCGCCGTCACCGACGTCAACAACAGCGCGCCCGTGGCCAACCTCGCGCCGTTCGTCGTCGGCCTCGTCGTCGTCGCCATCGGCATGGCCTGGGGCACCAACGCCGGGTACGCCATCAACCCCGCCCGCGACTTCGGGCCGCGCCTCGCCTCGTGGCTCACCGGATACGCGTCCGCGTGGCGGGACCAGTACGGCAGCCTCTACTTCTGGGTACCGATCGTGGCACCCCTGATCGGCGCCGTGCTCGGAGCCGGCCTGTATCAGACGCTCGTGGCCCGGTATCTGCCCCGCTCGAGCGAGCAGGAGCCGGGAAGGGTCCCCACCGAAGCCTGAGGCGCCCGGCGCCGCAATTCCGGCCCCCGCCCGCCGGAGGCCGCATAAGGAGGCAAACGATTCATGGCTGACTTCGTCGGAGCAGTCGACCAGGGCACGACCAGCACCCGCTTCATGATCTTCGACCACGGCGGCAACGAGATCACCCGCCACCAGCTCGAACACGAGCAGATCCTCCCGCAGGCCGGCTGGGTCGAACACAACCCCGTGGAGATCTGGGAACGCACCCGCGCGGTCATCGAGACCGCGCTCGGCAAGGCGAACCTCACGGCGGCCGACCTCGTCGCGCTCGGCATCACCAACCAGCGCGAGACCACCGTCGTGTGGGACCGCAGGACCGGCCGTCCGTACTACAACGCGATCGTCTGGCAGGACACCCGCACCGACCGCATCGCGAGCGCACTGGAGCGCGAGGGCAAGGGCGAGGTCATCCGGCGCAAGGCGGGCCTACCCCCGGCGACGTACTTCTCCGGTGGCAAGATCCAGTGGATCCTCGACAACGTCGAGGGCGTACGCGAGGCCGCCGAGGCCGGGCACGCCGTCTTCGGCAACACCGACACCTGGCTGCTGTGGAACCTCACCGGCGGCCGGGACGGCGGCGTGCACGTCACCGACCCCACCAACGCCAGCCGCACGATGCTGATGAACCTGGAGACGCTCGACTGGGACGACGAGCTGCTGTCCTTCTTCGGGATCCCGCGCGGCATGCTGCCCGAGATCCGCCCGTCCTCCAACCCCGGCCTGTACGGCGTCACACGCGCCGACGGCCCGCTGCACGGCGAGGTGCCGCTGTCCGGCGACCTCGGCGACCAGCAGGCCGCGACGGTCGGGCAGGTGTGCTTCGGCGTCGGCGAGGCCAAGAACACCTACGGCACCGGCAACTTCCTGCTGCTCAACACCGGCAACGAGCCGGTCAGGTCCCGGCACGGGCTGCTCACCACGGTCTGCTACCAGTTCGGCGACGAGAAGCCGGTGTACGCGCTGGAAGGCTCGATCGCCGTCACCGGGTCGGCCGTCCAGTGGCTGCGAGACCAGCTCGGCATCATCTCCGGCGCCGCGCAGAGCGAGTCCCTGGCCCGCCAGGTGGACGACAACGGCGGCGTGTACTTCGTGCCCGCGTTCTCCGGGCTGTTCGCGCCGTACTGGCGGTCCGACGCGCGCGGCGCGATCGTCGGGCTCTCGCGGTACAACACCAACGCGCACATCGCCCGCGCCACGCTGGAGGCGATCTGCTACCAGACCAGGGACGTCGTCGAGGCCATGGCCAACGACTCCGGCGTCCGCCTCGACGTGCTGCGCGTGGACGGCGGCGTGACCGCCAACGACCTGTGCATGCAGATCCAGGCGGACGTCCTCGGCGTGCCGGTGTCCAAGCCGGTCGTCGCCGAGACGACGGCCCTTGGCGCGGCGTACGCGGCCGGGCTCGCGCTCGGCTTCTGGAGCACCACCGAGGAACTGAAGCGCAACTGGAACGAGGACCGCCGCTGGCTCCCCGCCTGGTCCGACGACCGTCGCGAGGAAGGCTACGCGGGCTGGAAGAAGGCAGTGGAACGCACCCTGAACTGGGTCGACGTCGACTGACAAACGCAGCCGACCACCTTCCGACATCGGCCGTACCTCCCACGAGGTACGGCCGACCGTCTTCTGATGGCTCCGCCGGAAATGGCCCTCGTTGCGCTCGGACTGTTCTCATTGGGGCTCCCGCCCCAAACCCCAAGGCAGGGGCTCCGCCCCCACCCCCCTCAAGGCCGGTGCCGCCGGATCTGCTGCGGTGCCTACGAAGTCAACGCAGGCGATGTGTGGTCTACGGCGATAAAGCTGTGAGCCCTGCTTCCACGGACCCCGGCTCCTGAAAGGGCACTTCGCACCAGGTTGTAACGGTGGCTCCTCGGTGGGTTACACCCCACTCCTTGGCGAGCGCACTGATGATCAACAGCCCCCGACCGCCCTCCGAATCCGGCTCGCATCGAGGCGTGCTGAGCCGAGGGGGGGGACCCCTCGTCCAAGATCTGAGCACGTGCGGTTGCGTTGTATAAGTCATATTCATTGTCGGTGAGCAGGGCGCGTGCGCTGGTCTGGTAAATGCGTGCCATTATTTGCAGGTTGTAAGGAGTTGGCCGGTGTCCCCCTGCAGGCCAGACCTCGAAGTCGTGGATTCGCCCCTTGGCCATGGTTGGCTCGCCGGGATCGATTTCGTTCCAGCGGCCGGTCACTTCCTCATGGGTGAGGTTGTGTGCCCAGCGATAGGCACGGCGTGGTGTGCTGTCAGGGCAATCCGCCATCCAGACATGGGCAATCTGATCCCAGGTGAAACCCGCTGCCTGAGCTGACTTGTACGTTCTGCGCGCTGCCGCCGGGTTGGTCCTGGATTCTGGCTCATGGGTGGCCCTGCCCGTGGGGTCATGCAGGGGGCACGCTGTGAGTCGATTTTCGTTTGCGATGAATAACATCACTGGTGTCCCTTTTCGGATTACGACTTATTGTTTGAAGGTATACCGGTCTCGGCTTAACGGAGCTACGATGGCCGAGCAAGTTCCAACGAAAGATGATCGGCAAAGGGAAGGAAAGTCAGTCAATGGGCAAGCACGATGGCGACAAGCCAGAAGACAAGCCGGTGCCTAAGCCAAAGCCGAACTCCGATGGAGCTCGCCCCGACGACCCCGGCAAGCATGAGAAGCCAGGGAATAAGTGAGCGTTGATCGACGCATCTCCGCTCTCGCTGATCAACTGACGGGCCTGGATGACAGGTGGCGGGGTGTGTTTCACGCTGTGCCCCGTCACCTGTTCATTCCTGACAGGGCGTGGTGCGATTCTGATGACGGCCCCGGCCGTCTCATTGACCGGAGTGCCGATCCTGAGGTGTGGATGGACGCCGTTTATTCCAACGCGGCGATTATCACGCAGCTAGACGACGGCGCGACCGAGATAGCGGAGGGGAAAGGCGACTACACCTCTTCGTCGTCCGCGCCGAGTGTCGTAGCGGCGGCCTTGGAATTGCTCGATCCCTACGACGGCGATGAGGTCTTGGAGATCGGCACGGGCACGGGCTGGACGGCGGGATTACTGGCGCATCGTCTCGGGGACGAGAATGTGACCAGTATCGAGATCGATCAGGCCGTATTCACCTTGGCTGCCGAGAACCTGAAAAGGTCCGGACATGTGCCCCGGCTGGTTCACGGGGACGGGGCTGTGGGGTGGGCCGATGGCGCGCCATACGACCGGATACACGTCACCTGTGGCGTCTCTGAGGTGCCGTACTCGTGGGTGAGTCAAGCCCGTCCCGGTGGGGTGATCGTGATCCCCTGGACGCCTCGCTGGGAAGGCGGCTACCTGACCATGCTCACTGTGGTCGGAGACGGTACGGCAGTAGGGAGGTTCTACGGGGGCGTCGGCTTCATGCTGCTACGGTCGCAGCGGTGGGATCTTCCCCAGCTTGAGGGCGACTACCGGAGATCGTCTACTTACCTCGATCCGCGCCGGGTGGTGCGTTCCTCGACCGGTGCCGATATCGCCGTGGCGGGACTGCTGCCGGATGTGTCCGGTACACATGCAGACCAGGAGGGCGGCGAATTCCACCTGTCTCTGTGGTCGGAGGAGTCTGACGCTCAGGTGCACTACGCGCCCGATTACAAGGGCGTGGCAGTCCTACAGCGGGGACCCCGCAGTCTGTGGGATGAGGTGGAGGCCGCCTATCTGCGGTGGGTCTCCTGGGGCGCGCCATCCAAAGAACGGTTCGGGATGACGGTTACGCGCGAAGGTCAATACGTCTGGCTCGACTCTCCGGGCAACGCAATCAAGTAGGTGGAGCGCGCCGGTTGCGCTGCGCAATGGATCGGCATCTGGGAAAGCCCTCGGCTGGAAGTCCGGCCGGGGGCCTTCCTGGTGTTAGTGCCCATGCGGGGCGCTGGGATCGAGTACTGGGCACTGTGGGAGCGTCTGGCAGAGACGAACTTGGGCGGGGAGAGTTCCGGCGGTGTACGGCCTGGCTCCATGTGCTCCGGCCATGAACGGGAGCGGTGGGGCCGGCGAGATGGCCGTAGGCCTCCCGTAGGGCGACCGTGAGGGAGTTTGGCCGGCGCCACTGCGGCGAATAGTCGATCTTGGACTGCTCTGCGGCTTGAAGCTAAAAGATCTTGAAGGTCCTGGGATGTGCTTGTGTGCCGGGGGCCGTCGCCTGAGGACGGCGCGCCCCCGGGACCGGCCCCCAAGGCCGCATGCCCGGGGAGCGCTGGCCGCCCGCAGGGCGGCGGCCCCGGGCGGCGCGTCCGTGCCGCCCCTTGAACCAGTAAAGAAACTTTGGGTCTCCAGGCGCCGCTGCCGGGGCCGAACATGTTGCGGCCCATGATGAAGGCTCCGGCCACGGTGATGCCCTCGATCATCGCGGCGTGCCGCTCGGGCTCCTCGAACATCCACCGGTGCAGGTGCTGGCCCACGCCCTCACCGAACGGCTTCTCCAGGCTCTGGTGCGGTCCCGCCACGAAGCCGTCGAGGGACATCGCCATGTCACACGTGACCTTGCTCATCTCACTGCCTCCTACGTTCCCGGCGCCTGTCCGGCGACGTCGTTACGAGGAGGTCGAAGCCGTCCGCCCGTTCTCTGCATGCCGGCCGGAACCTTTTCCAGGATGCGGGTCTCATGCCTGTTCGTCGTTCACGCCGATGCCGCCCAGAGCCGGGGAGTGCGAGGGGCCGGAGGCCTCTCGCTGGGGGCTTGCCCCCGAAGAAACACAGACCGAGCGCTGTTGCGCGGAGCGCACCTACTGCTCGGCCCATGTTCCGGCACGTGGTCGGTCCCACGTTTGGGTGCGTGTTCGGTTCGTATCGATTCGTCTCCGGTTGGGCCTTCGGCATGGCGGCTGGGGCGGGGAACTGTTGGGGGTGCGGGGTTCACCAACAATTCGTGGGGGTGTTAGATCGCCGTTGATGGGCGCGATGGGTGACGTTGGGTGATGTTCGGGGGGTTTGGGCTGTTCGGTGGCTTATGGGGAAAAAGCTAGCGGCATGACCTGACCAAGCTGATCGATTCGTGTCATCAAAGCCTGATATTTCGTGATAATCCACGCGGTGTAATCGTCCGATCTGTCTCATCAATCCCCTGGACCTGCGGCTTCCCACGCAGCAGGCCCGGAGACAGAAGGAGAGACTCGTGAGACGAGTCCTATTCCTGGCCGTAGCCACCGCCCTCGCCTTCGTCGTCACCACCGTGGCGACCTCCCCCGCGAACGCCGCCCCGCCGAACATCCCGACCCTCAGCACGGCGACCGCCGAGCTCAACGCGCTCAAGGTCGACATCGAGCGGAACGCCAGCACTTACGACCGCAACCTGTTCCCGCACTGGATCACGATCTCCGGTACCTGCAACACCCGTGAGACGGTGCTCAAGCGCGACGGCGTCGGCGTGGTCACCGGCTCCGACTGCTACCCGACCTCCGGCCGGTGGACCTCCCCGTACGATGGCGCCACCTGGACCCTCGCCTCCGACATCGACATCGACCACATGGTGCCCCTGGCCGAGGCCTGGCGCTCCGGCGCGTACGCCTGGACCACGTCCAAGCGCCAGGCTTTCGCGAACGACCTCACCAACCCGCAGCTCTGGGCGGTGACCAACAGCGTCAACCGGGCCAAGAGCGACTACGACCCCGCGCGCTGGAAGCCCCCGCTCACCTCCTTCTGGTGCACCTACGCGAAGGCGTACATCGACGTGAAGTACGAGTGGAGCCTGAGCGTGGACAGCGCGGAGAAGTCGGCGCTGTCGAGCATGCTCGGCCGCTGCTAGGACACCCGCCGGCGGCGCGGGACCGGTTCCCGCGCCGCCTCGGCCGACGCCCGCATTGTCGGCCAGCAGGTCGGGGAGGACCACCGAAGCCCAGAGCTGACCCCGAGCCGTCCCGGAGTACTGTGACCGAGGCCCGAGCCAGTTAGCCGCTACCGATCCTGCACCACTCGATCCTTGCCCACGGTGACCGGCCGTGGTTGCGTCGCCGGATCGATGATCATTCGATTGAAGATGACATCCAGGGCCGCTTCCGCGTGACCGGCGACGATCGAGGCCGGTGGGCTGAGCTGCACGATGTTCCGATGATCATGATGGAGACTCAGTAGCCAGTCGTCGGCGAACGGGTGGCTCCCCTCGGCCTCAAGCATCTCGCGCGCCTCGGCGATTTCGCTGCTCAGGCGGACCAGAAAGCGGTCGGTGACGTCGATGGCTGCGGGGGGCGCGAACCTTTTGATCCGTTCGGTGTTACCGAGGCGCCGGACGGCCCAGTCGCCCGTCGTCGGATCACCGGCAATGGCGCCGACGTTCACGAACTCCCCGGTTCGCGGGTCAGGCAGGCAGCGAACGATCGAGTAGATGTATCTGCTCATTGGATCAGACACTCCCTTCAGACCAGCGCTCGAAGACGATTCGCCATCGCACGCTGCGAGTCGGGATGACAATGACGGTACCGGCGTAGACCAGCCAGACTGGTAGCAGCGTAGATCGTAGTGATGGTGGTCTGCTGGCTGTGCTGCTACGGCCGCGTACAGCCCGGCGAGCACCTGCTCGGCATACGGCCATGTAGCACCTGCTGTAGACCTCGTCCCCATGAAAGATCTGCCCAGCAGGTCGTCTCAAAAGAGATAGAGGTCCTCCAACGGGCGCCGCTCGGTGTACCGGGCCGCGTTTATCCCTGCAGTATGGCGGGGACTGTCGGGACTCCATCCCTCAGGTATCGCTCGATGAGCGTTGTGAGGCCGAGCGGGTAGACGGTCTGGTGGGTACGGTCGAGGTCGGCCAGGGTCCACCACTGCCAGGCGAGGATGCCGTCGGTCTGGGTGGCGTTGGCGGGGTCGACCTGGCCAGCGGGAACGCGGGCGGTGAAGTACAGCTCGACCTGCTCGGTTGGCTCACCGTTGATCATATGGGTCTTCGCGCGGGAGGCGATCTGCGGGCCGAGTTCGACGTCTTCGACGCCGAGTTCTTCCTTTAGCTCGCGGAGTGCTGCTTGGTTGTGGGCTTCGCCGGCGTCGACTGCGCCGCCCGGGGTCGCCCAGAACACGCCTCCTCCTTCGTCGTATCGCAGGAGGAGGACGCGATCGTTTTCGTCCAAGACGATGACACGGGCGGCATCGCGACGTCGAGCAGCGGACATGCAGTATCGCAGCCAGCCAGCGATCAATGCTTTTCTGCGCCGCCTGGAGCCCGCGGTGGCCTGCGCCCTGCGCTCGCTGATGGCCGCCGTGGTCAGCGAGGGGACGGCGAGCGTGGTCGCGTTGCCGTCCGGCACCGGCGGCAAGACGGGTATGGCCGAGTCCGGGTCGGGGAAGAACCCGCCGACCCACTTGTGGTTCATCGGGTACAGGTCAGGGGCGACCTCGCGTTGGCTATGATCACCGAGGGCGTCGACGCCGGAGCCCCCGTCGCGTCCCGTTTCCTGAGGAACCCGGGCACGGCCTGAAGAACCTCGCTCGAGGATCGCTGTGCTCGCGGGGAGCTTAGCGGCTTCGGCCGGTGACCAGGTCGCGGATGCGGTCGGCGGCGCCCACGAAGGGGCTGGCGGCCTTGAGCAGGCCCGGCTTGGGCGGGGTGTGCGGGTGCGGGCGGGTGGGGGCCATCCTCTTGGCCCGTTCGATCTTCACGCCCAGTTCCGCGGACCGTTCGGGGCTGATGACCAGGCGCAGCTCGGGCCAGACCTGTTCCTCCTCGAACGCGATGTGCTCGCGCGCCTCGCTGATGAAGCCCATCAGCGTGTCCTCGGACCGGGTGTCGCCCGGACGGTAGTCGATCAGTGAATCCAGGATGAACTTGCCCCGCTGCTCCTGGGCGATGCCGTGGTCGGCCATCTCGTTCCCGCCCGGGACCAGTTCGCGGATCACCGGCCAGAAGTACTCCTCCTCAACGGCCTCGTGCTTGGACTCCTCGGTGATGAGCTGGTCGACCTGCCGCCTGCGGTCGAGCATGCTCTCACGCTCGGCGCTCCCCGTCAGTGGCGGCCCGGACTCCAGTTCGAGCATCAGGCGCTTGACCATCTCGTGGTCCCGTTGCAGGACTTCGAACACGTTCGCCATGGCTTGCCTCCCGTGCCGGTGGCGCAGTTCCCTCCTTTTGGGCGTTGCCCGCATCGCCGCAGGTAAACATGGGTTTTCGGATCGGCCCTCGCTGTCCCGGGGACGGTTCGCGCGGCGCGGGCGGGGCCGGGCGTACGTGGCGATGTCCTGGATATCGCATGAAATGTCGGATGCTTCCCGTACGCTCCGGGGCAATCGATCAAGGAAAGGGACGCCGATGTCGCCGCGAAGCACGTATCTGGAGCTGTCCGAGGACACCGGGAGCGCGCACAAGTTCTACGAGGTCGTCGTGACCGGCACCCAGGTGGCGATCACCTACGGCAGGATCGGCGAGCAGGGCCAGACCAAGGTGTCCGCCTTCGCCAGCGCCGAGAAGGCCGACGCCGCCGCGGCGAAGAAGATCGCCGAGAAGGTCCGCAAGGGGTACGCGCCCGCGGTGCGCGGGGTGCGGCAGCGGCGCACGGTCACCCGCCGTCAGATCGTGAGCATCCGCTCGACCGCCCGCCAGGCCCCCGTGCTGTGGCGCTTCGCCAGCGGGGCCGCCGCGTTCGGCATCTTCGTGGACGAGGAGCGGTGCTGGGTCGGCAACCAGAACGGCGACGTCTACACGGTCGGCCACGACGGCACGGTGACCGGCCACTTCCTGCTGCCCGACGGCGTGAAGTGCATCGTGGCCGACGACTTCTGGATCTACGCGGGCGCCGACGACGGCAACGTGTACGACCTGAGCGGCAAGGTCCCGCGCGTGGCGTACGAGATCGCCGAGGACGTCGACATCTACTGGCTCGACATCCACGACGGCGTCCTCGGCGTGTCCGACCGCGCCGGGCGGATCACCACGATCGACCACGAGGACGAGTTCCAGTGGGCCAGGAAGGGCGAGGGCGACTCCGCGTGGATGGTCCGCTGCGACGGCGACGCGGTGTACCACGGGCACTCGCGCGGCGTGGCCCGCTACGACGCCGGGGACGGCACTCCCGTCTGGCAGACCTCCCTCGGCGGCCAGGTGCTGTTCGGCTGGCAGGAGCGCGACGTCGTCTACGCCGGCACGCACGACAACAAGGTGTACCGCCTGAACAAGCGCAACGGCGTGGTCGGCGCGGTCTACGACTGCGACGGCGCGGTCTTCTCCTGCGCCTCCGCCCCGGACGGGCGGTTCGTCTTCGCGGGGGACAACCACTCGTCCATCTACTGCTTCGACCGCGGAGGCGAGCGGCTGTGGAAGCTCGGCACCGGCTGCGGCTCGGCGTTCTCCATGCAGTTCCTGGACGACCGGCTGTACATCGTGACGACCAACGGCACGCTGGCCTGCATCGACGCGAGCGAGGAGGCGATCAGGGCGGCCCAGGAGGGCAGCGTCCCCGAGCCGGTGGACGTCAAGGCGGCGGCCGGTCTCGCAGTGGTGCAGCCGTCGGTCGTGCTGGAGAGCGTCCCGGCGAGCGCGCTGCCCGACGGCGACGGCATCGTGGTCGAGTGCGTCCGCGAGGGCGACCGCCTGCGCGTCCACGTGGTCAGCCCGGGCTACGAGCCCCTGTGGAACGTGCAGTTCCCCAAGGGCGTGCGCGAGGCGGGCGCGCGGTACCTGGTGCAGGGCGTCCGCTCGTCCGAGCGCGGCGGCTTCTACCGCGCGTACGGCGAGATCAAGCGCCTGCTCTGACGGCCGCCGCCGGGCAGGGAGCGGGCTGGGGAAGGGCCGAAGGGCTGGGGGAGGGCCGGGACGACGCGCGTCCCGGCCCGGCGCACTGGCCTCTCAGCCCTTCTCAGCCCTTGTCGGCCCCCTCGTTGGCGCCCCGGATGAAGTACCGCTGGAACACCACGAAGATGATGGCCACCGGGATCGTCGCGAGGACGGCCGCGCCGAGCTTGAGCGGGTACTGCGTGCCGACGCCGAGCGACCCGCTGACCAGGTCGACCAGCCCGCGCGGCAGCGTGAACAGCTCGGGGCTCTGCACGGCGACCAGCGTGTGCGGGAACTCGTTCCAGCTGCTCTGGAACGAGATGATCGTCAGCGTGATCAGCGCGGGCCTGGCCATGGGCAGCACGACCGACCAGAACGTGCGGAACACCCCGGCGCCGTCGATCCGCGCCGCCTCCTCCACGCTGACCGGGATCGACTCGAAGAACTGCTTCATGATGAAGACCCCGCCCGCGTCCGCGATGATCGGCAGGATCAGCGCGGCGTAGCTGTCGTACATCCCGAGCTGGTTGAGCACCAGGAACTTCGGGATGAACAGCACCACTCCCGGCACGGCGATGACGGCGACGATCGCGCCGAACACCTCGCGCCGGCCTCGGAAGCGCAGCCGCGCCAGCGCGTACCCGGCCATCGAGTCCAGGAAGACCCGCCCGACGGTGATGATGATCGTCACGAGCAGCGAGTTGCCCAGCCACAGCGGCAGGTCGGTCTGGAAGAACACCCGGTCGTAGGCGCCGAACGACAGCGGGCCGGGGACGGGGGACAGGGGGTGGGCCGTCGCGTCCGCCTCGGTCTTCAGCGAGTTCGCGATCTGGATGACGAACGGGTACAGGAACACCAGCGCGAAGAAGACCAGGACCGCGTACCCGCCGAAGGTGGACGCCAGCCGCCGTCCCTCTCCCGGCCGGCGCGGGTTCTCCCGCGCGTGCGTGGACATGTCACGACCTCCCCGGCCGGATCGCCGGCGTCCGGTCCCGCATCACCCAGCGCTGGACGAGCGTGAGCACGACGATGACCGCGAACAGGACGAACGAGATCGCCGTCCCCGTCCCGTAGTCGAAGTCGCGGAACGCCTTCCGGTACGACAGGTACGCGGGGGTGAGCGTGGTCTTGGCGGGATTGCCCTGGCTCATCACGTACACCTGGTCGAAGACCTGCCAGGTGGAGATCAGCCCGAGCGTGAGCACCAGGAACATCGTGGGCTTGAGAATGGGCAGCGTCACGTACCGGAACCGCTGCCAGCGGCCCGCGCCGTCCAGCAGGCTCGCCTCCTCCAGCGTCACCGGGATGCCCTGCAACGCGGCCAGGAACATCAGCATGAATGTGCCGGAGGTCGTCCACACGACCAGCATGATGATCGTCACCATGGCGACGCTCGGCCCCGACAGCCAGTCCCACCACGACAGCCCGAACGGGCCGCCGCCGGTCAGCGCCGCGGGCGGCGCGTCCGGATCGACCAGGCCGAGCCCGCCGAGCAGCAGGTGCAGCAGGCCACGCGAGTCGGAGAACCACTCCGGCCCGCGGATCCCGAACAGCCCGAGCATCCCGTTCACCGCGCCGGAGTTGGCGAAGATGAACAGGAACACCACGCTGATCGCCACCGAGCTGGTGACCGACGGGAAGAAGAACGCGCTGCGGAAGAACGTCTTGCCCTTCAGCACGCGGTTGTTCACGATCAGCGCCAGCCCGAGCGCGAGCGTGGTCTGCGCCGGTACGACGATCGCGACGTAGTAGATCGTGTTGCGGATGCTCGTCATGAAGTCCTGGCGGGCCAGGTCGTCCTGGGCGAACAGCCGCGTGTAGTTGTCGACGCCGACGAACGGCACCTTCCCGGTGAACGGGCTGCCCTGCCCGTTCCAGGAGGTCAGGCTGACCCACAGCGCCATGAGGATCGGCAGCAGCATGAACAGGGCGAGGATGACGACGACGGGGGCCAGGAACAGCCAGCCCGCGAGGTTCTCCCTGGTCGCGGACCTTCGCCCGAGACGCCGCCTGCCGGACGTGGTCTCCACCTTCGCTCCCTCCTTCCGATGGGCGTGCCCGCGCCCCGTCCCCCTCGCCTCGCCGGGAGGCTCCGCCTGGAAGCCTCGCGGGAGATCACGCCGGGAGGCTCGCCGGGAAGCGGGGACGGGTGCGCGGCGCGGGGCCTCAGCCGAGGGCGCTCTGGGTGTTCTTCTGCAGCCGCTCCAGGAGCGTCTTCGGCTCCGTGGTCGTCAGGTTCTGCAGGCCGGCGTCGAAGTCCGCCAGGACGCTGTCCATCTTGGGGGCGTTGACCGGGCCCTGCGCGTACGCGGCGCCGTCCACGAACGGCACGTCCTCGGGGAACGCCTGGGCGAAGGCGTCCTTGGCCGACTGGCGGGACGGCATCACGCCGAACGCGCGGGCGAACGCCATCTGCTGGTCGGCCTTCGTCATCGCCTCGACGAAGGAGATGGCCTGCTCCTTGTGCTTGCTCTTGGCCGCGATGCCCCAGCAGTTGGTGAAGGACAGCGTGCCCTTGCCCTTGGGGCCCGCGGGCAGCTCGTGCGCGGTGTACTTCAGGTCGGGGTAGTCGGCCTTGATGGCGCCCTTGATCCAGTTGCCCTCGATGGTCATGGCGGCCTTGGCCTTGCCGAACGCCTCGCCGCTCCAGCCCGCGTCGAGCTGCTTGGGCGTCTTGGCCAGGCCGTCCTTCAGGAGCGACTTCACGTAGTCGAGGGCCTCGACGTTCTCGGGGCTGTCCGCGGTGGCCTGCTTGCCGTCCGGGCTGATGATCCAGCCGCCGGCCTGCACCATGAAGGCGCCCATGCGGTCACGGGTGTCGCCGAGCGCCAGCGGCACCATGCCCTTGGCCTTGATCTTCTTGGACACCTCGGTGAGCTGGTCCCAGGTCGTCGGCACGTCCGCCTCGGCGAGGCCCGCCTTCTTCCACAGGTCGTCGTTGACGATCAGCGCCAGCGTGGAAGTCCTTCGGGACGCATTGAACTCCTCCCCGGCCTGAAGGCCGGAGGTTCTCCCGTCGCGTCGTGGTCAAGCGGCGCGCGGGGGTTGACGCTTCGCAGACCGGGCAGCCCCGAGGTCTCCACGTCCTGACACCACAGTCCCTGCGGCGTTGCGAATGTTGATCGCGGCGTTGGTATCGGCATGCCCGGTCCACCCGCATCCCGGGCTGGCGCACGAGAACCGGGCGCCAGCCCGGGAGGCCGGGTCGCGGTGCCCGCACCGGTGGCAGGTCTGCGAGGTGCCCGGGGCGGGCACCTTCACCACCAGCCCGCCGCGATCACGGGTCTTGTACTCCAGCAGGGCGACCGTACGGCCCCACGCCTCGCCGCTTATGGCACGGTTCAGCCCTGCCTTCTGCCTCACGTTCCGGCCGGGTCGCTCGATCGTGCCCGTGGCGGAGCGGACCATGTTCGTGATCTTCAGATCCTCCACCACGACCACGCCGAAGGTGCCGGCGAGTTCGGTGGTGGTCTTGTGCTGCCAGTCCACGGCTCGGCGCTTGGCTGTCGCGCGGGCCTTGGCGATCTGGTCGTAGGTGCGGGTCAGCCGTTTGGACGTGGGCCGGCCGGGAATGCGGGCGGCGCGCTGGCGGGCGGATTTCTTCTCCAGGCGGCGCAGGTGTTCTTTCTCGCCGCCGGTGAGCCAGGGCCCGTGCTCACGCGGGGTGCCGTCCGACAACGCCAAGGCGACGTTGATTCCCCGGTCGATCCCGACCTGCGGGCCACAGTGGCAGACCGGGGCAGGCACCTGGCGTTCTGTCCGGAACACGATCTGCCAGCCGAAGGCATCCTTGACCAGGCGGGCTCCGGTGATCCGCCCGCCCGGGCCGCCCTTGGTGACGCCGGGCAGGTCCTTGGTCCACCGGAACCGCACCCGCCCGGCCTTGGGCAGATTGACCGCACCCCACCGCCGGTTGACCC
Organism: Sphaerisporangium sp. NPDC051011; assembly: GCF_040653595.1. Lineage (NCBI taxonomy): Bacteria > Bacillati > Actinomycetota > Actinomycetes > Streptosporangiales > Streptosporangiaceae > Sphaerisporangium > Sphaerisporangium sp. NPDC051011. The sequence goes on from NZ_JBFAGG010000002.1 coordinate 417,157, forward strand.
GCTTGATCTGCAGATCGCGGGCCTGGGGCACATCCACAGCCAGCCGGGACCGCAACCGGGCCTTGAACGCCGGGCGCCCCGCGGGGTGATCAGGGTCGAAGAAGTTCATCCACGCCTGCCGGTAGCTCTTCAGCACCGCCTGAGCCGCCTGGGCGGGCAGCCGGCCCATCCAGTCGATCTCACGACGAGCCACCCGGATCGCCTCGTCGCACTCCTTCAACGTCGCCAACCGGCCCTGCCGGAAGGTGGCGTACTCGTGCAACAGGTTCCACAGCGCGCGGGCGGTGTGCGCCTGACCGTCCAGCACCGCCGCCTGGGCCACGCTCAACTCCAGGCGGGCCACATGCGCCCGCGCCTGCTTTACCTTCTCCACACCGTGATCGTATCGCTTCGTTGCGTCACCGGGATGGAAAACGAACCCCGATGTACGCAGCGGACGCCGGCGACGTTCGTCTGCAACCTTCACGCGCACTTGGTGTTCGTCACCAAGTATCGGCAGGGAGTGTTCACAAACGAGATGCCGGCCCGCTGCGAGGAGATCATGCGGGAGGTGTGCGCGGACTTCGAGGTCGAGTTGCGTTGAGTTCAACGGCGAACACGACCATGTCCATCTGCTGATCCACCACCCGCCAAAGGTCGCCCTGTCCAAACTGGTCAACAGTCTCAAGGGCGTCTCGGTACGGCTCCTGCGCAAGGCGTATGCCGCGCATGTCCGCAAGTTCCTGTGGGGTGGACACTTCTGGTCCGGGTCCTACTTCGCCGGATCAGCCGGCGGTGCACCGCTCACGGTACTCAAGCAGTACATCGAGCAGCAGTAACGCCCACTGTGACCTGCGGGTGAAGGCACGCTCGCGCCCTAGCGGGCACTCCCGCGCGGCCTTCACCCCCGGCCCGAAGGCCAGAGCACTGGCCCGCATTTCGGTAGAGAGAATGTTTCGCGAGGCGATGCGACGGTCATGTCACGGGCGGCATCCCAATGACGTCCCCTCGTTCCCCACTGTTCTTCCCGCGGAGGCCCTACGGTGTTCGACGACTTCGACGACTTCGACGACTTCGACGACTTCGACGACGCGGTGACCCCCGAACCCGCCGGTGCGACGAACCTCCCAACCTCCCTCCCCGCTCCCGCCACCGCGGACGGGCACCGGGAGGGCGGGGCGGCCGTGCCCGGAAGGGATGCCGTGCCCGGCGACGGTGAGGCCCCGCGCCGCTACCAGCCCTTGCTGCACGACCTGGTGATCGCCGTGCTCGCCCCCACCAGCGCTCTCAGCGGCGCCGACGGCCAGATCCGTCCGGGCGGCGTGCAGGGGCTCTTCCACGCGGACGTCCGAGTGCTGTCCCAGGCCACCCTCCTGCTGGACGGCCGCGAGCCCGAGCCGATCGCCCACGCCCTCACCGGCCCCGGCGGCGCCCGGTTCGTCGTGCTGCCCCGCTGGCTCGGCGACCCCGGCCCCGACCCCACGGTCCGCGTCGACCGCACTCGTCAGGTCACCGCCGAGGGCATGACCGAGACCGTCGAGATCGTCTCCGCCGTCGACGCCCCCGTGACCACGACCGTCACCCTCGACCTGCGCTGCGACTTCGCCCCGATCGAGACGGTGAAGTCCGGCGGCGCCGCCTCCCCGTCCCCGGCGTGGACCGACCGCCCCGGGTGCCTCGCGTGGGAGTCCGAGGACGATGTGCGCGTCACCGTGACCGGCGACGGCGCCCACGCCGACATCAGTGCCCCCCGCCTGCGCTGGGAGGTCACCCTCGCTCCGCGCGGGCGGGTCACCCTGCGCTGGCAGGCCGAGGTCGACGACCCCAAGGCCGTCGTCACCACCCCCGCCCGTCCCGTCGAATGGGGCGCCGCCCGGGTCACGGCCGACGACCACCGCCTGACCCGCCTGTTCGACCGGTCGCTCGACGACCTGCGCTCGCTGCGCCTGGCCGAGGTGAGCGCCCCCGACGACACCTTCCTCGGAGCGGGCGTGCCGTGGTTCCTCACGCTCTTCGGGCGCGACAGCATCTGGGCCGCCCGTATGCTCCTGCCGCTCGGCACCGACCTCGCGGCGGGCACGCTGCGCGTACTCGCGCGTCGCCAGGGCGTCAAGCTCGACCCCGCGTCGGGCGAGGCTCCCGGCAAGATCATGCACGAGCTGCGGCGGTACGAGTTCGTCCTGGCCCAGCACGGCATGCGCCTGCCCACCGCCTACTACGGCACCATCGACGCCACGCCGCTGTGGATCAGCCTCCTGCACGACGCCTGGCGGTGGGGCATGCCCGAGCACGAGGTCGCCGACCTGCTCCCGGCCATGGAGGCCGCCCTCGAATGGCTCGCGGGCGACGCCGACGCCGACCGCGACGGGTTCCTGGAGTACATCGACACGACCGGCCACGGCCTCGCCAACCAGGGCTGGAAGGACTCCGGCGACTCCGTGCGCTTCCGCGACGGGCGGCAGGCGGAAGGCCCGATCGCCCTGGTCGAGGTGCAGGGATACGCCTACGAGGCGGCCAGGCTCGCGGCGGAGCTGCTCACGGCCTTCGGACGCCCCGGCGCGGCCCGCTGGCAGGAGTACGCCGAGGCGCTGTCCGACCGGTTCCGTGCCCACTTCTGGGTCGACGGCCCGCACGGAAGGCACCCGGCCCTCGCCCTCGACCGCGACAAACGCCCGGTCGACGCGCTGACCAGCAACATCGGCCACCTGCTCGGCACCGGGCTGCCGTCGCGGGAGGAGTCCGCGGCCGTCGCCGCCCTGCTGGGCTCGCCCGCGATGGCCGAGGGCTTCGGCCTGCGCACGATGTCCTCCGGCGACGGCGGCTTCAGCCCGCTGTCCTACCACTGCGGCTCGATCTGGACGCACGACACCGCCATCGTGATCGCGGGCCTCGCCCGCGCGGGGTTCGGCGCCGAGGCCGCCCGCCTGGCCGAGGGGCTGCTCGCCGCGGCCGAGTCCTTCGATTACCGCCTGCCCGAGTTGTTCTCCGGCGACGCCCGCGACGCCGTGATCCGCCCCGTCCCCTACCCCGCCGCCTGTCGGCCGCAGGCGTGGTCGGCCGCCGCCGCGGTCACGATCGTCCAGGCGGCCCTCGGCCTCCACCCCGACGTCCCGCGCGGCACGGTCACCCTGCGCCCCCTGACGGGCACCCCCCTCGGCGCCGTCACCGCCAAGGGCCTCAGGGTGGCCGGGGCCGAGGTGACCGCCGCGGTGGACGCCACCGGCCGCGCGACCGTGTCCGGCCTGCACCCCGAGCTCACCACGATCACCCAGGACCTCTTCCCGAACCCCGACGACCTCCTCCCGGCGGGCTAGGGCGGTTCGGCCGAGCATGCCGACGGACCCAGAAATGTAACTGAAACCCGGGGGAATGTAACCAGCGTGTGGTTACATTTATCGGGTGGACCAGGATCTGGACGAGCTGGTCGCACGGCTGCGTGCGACCAGAGGTGACTACGACGACGTCGAGGTGAAGTCGGCCGCGGGTGGACTGCCGCAGTCGCTCACGTCGACCCTAAGTGCTCTTGCCAACCATCCAGGCGGTGGGACGATCATTCTCGGCCTGGACGAGGCGACCGGCTTCCGGCCGGTGCGGCTCTCCGACCCGCAAGCCCTGAAGCAGGGGTTGGCAGGCAAGGCGCGCTCTTTCTCGCCTCCCGTCCGGCTTGCCATCCGTGACGCGGAGGTGGACGGCATCCCGGTCATCGTCGCCCGCGTCCATGAATGTGATCCGTCGGCCAAGCCGTGCCGGGTCGCCGCGTCGGGTGTGGCCTACATGCGGGGCCACGATGGCGATTTTCCCCTGTCCGCCCTCGAGCAGCAGGCGTTCCTCGTCGCTCGGCAACCACCCCTGTTCGACCGCAAGCCTGTGGAGGGCGCTGCCCGGGAGGACCTGGACGAGGAGCTCGTCGCCGCCTTTCTTCGCTCCGTCCGGGAGCGGGATCCTCAAGGGCTGGGCCGGTTCAACGAGGATGCCGAGTTGCTCCGGCGCGCGGGTGTGACTCTCCCCGACGGCACCCCGACGGTCGCGGGGGTGCTGGCCATGGGAGTGCATCCCCAGGAGTGGTTCCCCCGGTTCGTCATCCAGGCTTCGGCGGAGCCATTGTCATCGGATCCGGCGGGGGCGCGAGCCCGTAATCAGACGACGATCAGCGGCCCCATTCCTCGGATGCTGGACGCCGCCATGGCATGGGCGAGACGGGTCTTCGACACGACGATCGTGTCCACACCTGATGGCACGGTTCATGATCGGCCCACGTACCCCTACGTCGCCTTTCGTGAGATCATCGCCAACGCTCTTCTACATCGCGATCTTGATCACTGGTCGGAGGGCATGGCTACAGAGGTGAGGCTCCGCCGGGATCGGCTGATCGTCTCCAACCCGGGGGGGCTGTACGGCATCACGGTGGAGCGGCTCGGCAGGGATGCCGTCACCTCAGCACGTAACGCCCGCCTGGTCGCGATCTGTCAGCACGTTCGCACCCCGGAGACCGGTGCACGAGTCGTCGAGGCCCTGGCGACCGGAATCCCGATCGTCAACCAGGTGCTCGCCGAGGCCGGGCTTCGGCCCGCTCACTACATCGATGCCGCCATTCGTTTCACGGTCGTGATCCAGCAGGCGGTGCCCCCTATGCGGCCAGGCGAAGACCTGAACCAGACCGAACTGCGCGTTTACGACGCCCTGGCGGCCGGCGGCCGCAGCGCGGCCGAATTGAAGCACGAACTGAGCCTGTCCGCCCCCAATGTGCGCAAGGCGTTGCGCGAGCTGAGGTCGAGAGGGCTCGTGGAACAGCTGGGCGGACCGGGGCGGCCCACCACCTATCGAAGACTCACGGATTAGCCTTCGACTCGGCTTGCCGTGACTGCTCTGACCCCAGAGCCCGATCAAGGGAGCGGTGTCGTCGAGTCATGTGAGCCGGTAAATAGGCGGCCTTTCCTTAGTTGCCGGTGGGCGGGCGTGGGTAGATGTGCCTGCGTCGAGCCGCTCATCTCCGAGGGGGTCCCCTGTGGCCGTGCCGATGCCCGTATCCCCTCGTGGTCCGCGCAGGCCGTGGAAGGCGGTGGTCGGGGGAGCCATCGGCAACATGGTCGAGTGGTACGACTGGTTCGCGTACGCGAGCTTCGCCACGTACTTCGCGGCCGCGTTCTTTCCCGAGGGGAACGCGACGGCGCAGTTGCTGAACGCGGCGGGCATCTTCGCGGCCGGGTTCTTCATGCGGCCGGTCGGCGGGTGGCTGCTCGGGCGGTACGCCGACCGCAGGGGGCGCAAGGCCGCGCTCGCGCTCACCGTCACGCTGATGTCGCTGAGCGCCCTGCTCATCGCCGTCGCCCCGACGTACGCGCAGGTGGGCTACCTCGGCGCGGTCGTGCTGCTCGTCGCCCGCATGCTCCAGGGTCTGTCGGTGGGCGGCGAGTACGCGGCGAGCGCGACGTACCTCACCGAGGCGTCCCATCCGCGCAGGCGCGGGTTCTCGTCCAGCTTCCAGTACGTCTCCATGACCATCGGCCAGCTCATCGGCCTCGGCCTGCTGATGGTCCTCCAGCGCACGCTGAGCGACGCGGCGCTGCACTCCTGGGGCTGGCGCGTGCCGTTCGCCGTCGGCGCGGCCGGGGCCGCCGTCGTGTTCTACATCCGCCGCGGCCTGCTGGAGACCGAGGCGTACGAGGAGGAGAGCGGCGGCGGGGACGAGCGGCGCGGGACGATCCGGCTGCTGCTGGAGCACAAGCGCGAGTTCGCGCTGGTCATGGCGCTGACGATGGGCGGCACGGTCGCCTACTACACCTACACCACCTACCTAACGAAATACCTCTCCAATACCGCCGGGCTGTCGAAGTCGGACGCGACGCTCGTCGGCTTCCTCGCCCTCACGATCTTCTGCGTGCTCCAGCCGCTGGCCGGGGCCCTGTCGGACCGCGTCGGCCGCAGGCCCCTGCTGATCACGTTCGGTATCGGCTCGATGCTCGGCACCGTCCCGATCATGACCGCGCTGGCGGGGGTCACCACCGCGGGCGCCGCGCTCGCCCTCTCCCTGGTGGCCCTGGTGATCGTCACCGGCTACACCTCGATCAACGCGTGCGTGAAGGCCGAGCTGTTCCCCACGCACGTGCGCGCGCTCGGCGTCGCCCTGCCGTACGCCATCGCCAACGCCCTGTTCGGCGGCACGGCCGAGTACGTCGCGCTGTGGTTCAAGAACGCCGGCGTCGAGTCCGGCTTCTTCTGGTACGTCGCCGGCTGCGCCGCGGTGTCGCTCGTCGTCTACACGACGATGCGCGAGACCCGCGACGCGGCCCTCACCCGCTCGGACCGCGGCGGCGACATCCCCCAGCCCGCCTGAAGGGGGCGGCGGGCGGTCCAGCGCGGCCCGTCTCGCACGCTTATATCACCCCATTATGTATTCGTCCATGTCGTCCGTGACCTGCGGTTCGGGGGTTGATACTCGGTGTAAGAATGGTTGATCGAACAAAGTGCCGATCGAGCCGCATTTCCGTACGGTAGAGATCATGGCCGGGGGCGTGAGACAGGACGGGCGGTTGTGCGGTACGACGGAAGGTGTGACGGATCCCCCTCGCACTACCATCTCGGCTTACCGGAATGCTTTTGGTGTGCTCGGTACCGGAACGGTTGAGATGGACGATGGTGAAGGCCGCATGCTGCCGGCCGCCGTGTGCCGATTGTTCGACGACGGCGGCGGCGGGCGCACGCTCTCGGTGGATCTCCCGCCGGGATCGCTGGTGTGGCCGGATCCGACGTACGCGCGGTTCCCCGCGCGCCGGCGCCCCGCCTTCTGGCTGAGCGAGACGCCCGCGACGGGGGCGCTGTGGACGCGGCTGCGCCTCGAGCACCCGAGGTCCGGCCTGTGGCCCGTCCTGCTGGAGGATTCGGTCCAGCCGTGGTCGGTCGGCCAGATCGCGCCGGACGCGGCCGCCGAGATCGACAACTACAACGTCGGCGCGTTCATGGACGAGGTCTGGTCCGACTGGATCGAGAAGGCGCACGAGGACCAGATCGAGATCCTCGACCCCTTCGGCCCGGTCTGCCCCGGCCCCGCGGATCCCGGCGAGCTGAAGACCGACCCCGACACCCTCGCCGACCGGTACGCGGCAATGCTGGCCGAGCAGGGCACGCCGGTGGGGCTCGCCGCGGTGCAGCGCGGGGCGGACGCGCTGGCCGTCATGGGATGGCAGGGCGCCCTGCACCACAACGAGTGGAACGTCCCGCTCGCCGCCGTCGTACGGAGCTGGGAGGACCGCTTCGCCGCCCGCCTGGTCGGCATGGGGTTCAACACGCTGGAGCTCAGCGTCGCCGCGCCGCCGCAGACGCCGGCCCACGCCGTGCACGTCGCCGCCGAGCACTGGGCGTTCTGCCCCGACGCGATCGTCCAGGGCGCGGGCACGCTGATCGACTACGCCGAGCAGATTGTGGGCAAGTACACCTGGTCGTTCTGGTGGGACTGATACTCCGCACATTAATCGGCGTTCATCGACAAATGCTGCTAAATACCACTGTCCGTGTCGACACACTTGCACCTCGAAGTCAGTTCATGTCAGGACAGCCGTATGAAGCCGAACGGCCACCCATGAGATGATGTCCGCGTGCTTCGCCGGATCTCGGCGTGACGTAATCGGGGGCGGGGGCAGGCCACCGTCGTCGGGCGAGCGGTCACGCGCGCGTGCGAGGCCCAGTGGTAGCCCTATCAAGAGCAGCAGGAGGTCCGCATGACCGCCAACGCACCGGAGCCGGAGGCCGAGACTCCGGACGACGAGCTGAAGCGCAAGTTCCGCGAGGCCCTGGAACGCAAGCGCCAGACCCAGGCGGAGTCGAACGCCGCCGCCCGGGGCAAGAACGCCTCCAAGATCGCCGGCGCCCACGGCCCCGCGTCCGGCAAGCGCTCCTTCCGCCGCAAGAGCGGCTGACCCCCGGAGCCACTTTCCCGCCCGCGAAAGGCCCGTCCTCAGCGAAGCCTGAGACGGGCCTTTGCGCTTCCCGGAACCGGCCCCGGCGCCCGCCGGAGGCCGCGGACGGCCCATGCCGCGGCCGTGCCGAAGACCGCGGCGATGACGAGCCCCGCGATCAGATGGAAGAACCCGGCGCCCCAGAAGTCCTGGAGCACGAAGACGCGGATGTCTTCGAGGCCGCTGCGCGCGAAGTCGTCGTAGATGCCCTCGGCCCGCCACACGCGGTCGATCGCGGTGCTGGTGCGGAACAGGTAGTAGCAGACCAGCACGAACGGGTACCAGACGAGGTATTCGACGATCGCGTTGTAGAACGCGGCGGCGACACCGGCGCGCATGGACCGGCTCCGGGCGGTCGCGACCGCCGCCGCCACGACGGCGGAGGCGACGATGCCGATGACGATGACCCACCCCACGGTCGTGCTGGCGTCGGTGACCGCGGAACTCAGGTACTCGGACAGCCCCACGACGCCGTACAGCACTCCCGTGACCGCACCGGTCACGGCGCCGGTCCGTAGGGCCAGGGGCGGGACGCGGCCGGCCGACAGTGGTCCCCGCCAGATCATCAGGACGCACAGGGCCTGCGCCACCGCCACGGCTGCCAGCGCCAGGACCCCGCCGTGCCCGAGCGCTTCGGGAGTATGGACGAGCCCGAAGGCGGCCAGCAGGATCTCCGCGACCACGACCAGCACGGCAAGGGGGACGATCCGTATCGTCGTGCCGGGCATCTCATACCGTCCGCGCGTTCTTGGCAGCCCGCCGGGCTCGGGCGATCAGCCCGCCCGTCACCGACAGCCCCGCGCCGGCAACGCCGAGGAAGATGGTGAGCGCGGCCAGGGCGAACAGAAGGTTGACGTTGACGTAGGCCCGCATGGATGTCATTCCGCTGTGCGCCAGGCCGTCGATCTTGGATTGCTGCCGGCCGATGGTGTCGAGGAAGACGTTGTCGATCACCAGGTAGGTGGTGACGGTCAGCGCGCCGACCAGCGCGCCGGTGATGGCACCAGCCGCGGCCAGGCCGCGCAGGCCTGTGGCGGTCCGGGCGGCCAGGACTCCGGTGAACGCCGGAGCCGCGAAGACGCAGAGATAGGAGACGAGCACCGCGAGGCCGTCATCGTCGTCGGTGGCGGGAAAGACCAGGTTGGACAGCACGATCTCCACCGAGAGCGCGCCCCACACCACGAGGGCGACGAGGACGCCGCGTCGTACGGCCGTGCGTGTGTCCCTGGTCATCCGGGCCTCCTTGGCGAGGTGGGCGTCGAAGGCTCCGCGCAGCAGATCCGCGCCGACCGACAGGCGCGCGCGGAGGGACGTCGGCCCGAGGTCGTCGATCAGGCGGCTCATCTCGTCGCCGTACCGGCGCCGCCATCGCGGCGGATACAGCAGGATCAGGCGTTTCACGCGAACGCCTCCAGTCGCGTGAGCCCGGTGGCGGTCACCCGGCGCGCGTGTTCCAGGTAGGACCGCAGCGCTTCGGCTCCCGCGGGCGTCATCCGGTAGGGCCTGCGCCGGTCCGTCTCCGGCAGGGCCTCGATCAGCCCGCGCCGTTCGAGGCGGCCGATCGCCCCGTACAGGGTTCCGGGGCCGAGGGTCGTCTCGGCGAGCCGCTCGATGTCCTTGATCAGCGCGTACCCGTGTTTCGGGCCGCCCGCGAGGCTGGTCAGGATCAGCACGGCCGGATCCGCGAATCTCCCAAGCCCGTCCATGCTCTCCTCTATCTATATCGTGCGACGTTATATCGTGCGACGTAATAGTAGGAGAGCGCGCACCACCGCCACAAGACCCCGCGTAACGGGCACGGCACCGCTGCGAGGCCGCGCGGATCACGCTCGAAAAGCCACCGGCGGCGGTGGGCGTCCGCTCAGCGGAAGGCGTCCAGGCCGGTGAGGGCGCGGCCGAGGGTCAGGGCGTGGACCTCGGCGGTGCCCTCGTACGTGGCGACCGTCTCGAGGTTCACCATGTGGCGCATCACGGGATACTCGAGGGTGATGCCGTTGGCGCCGTGGATGCTCCGGGCCGTGGCGGCGACGCGCTGCGCGGCGCGGACGTTGGCCAGCTTGCCGAAGCTCACGTGCGCGTGGGTCGCCAGGCCCTCGTCCTTCAGGCGGCCGATGCGCAGGGCGGTCAGCATCGCGTGGTTCACGTCCACGAGCATGTCGGCGAGCTTGGCCTGGGTGAGCTGGAAGCCGGCGATCGGCCGGTCGAACTGCACGCGGTGCTTGGCATAGTCGATCGACGCCATCAGGCAGGCCCTGGCCGCGCCCGCGACGCCCCAGACGATGCCGTACCGGGCCTCCGACAGGCACGACAGCGGCGCCTTGAGCCCCTCCGCGTCGGGCAGGATCGCGTCCCCGGGCAGCCGCACCCCGTCCAGCACCAGCTCGGAGGTGATGGACGCGCGCAGCGACAGCTTCTTGTGGATCACATTCGCGGAGAACCCGGGCGTGGAGGCGGGCACCAGGAACCCGCGGATGCCCTCGTCGGTCGCGGCCCAGACGACCGCGACGTCCGCCACCGAGCCGTTGGTGATCCACATCTTGGTGCCGTCCAGCACCCAGTCGCCGCCGTCGCGGCGGGCGTGGGTGCGCATCGAGCCGGGGTCGCTTCCCGAGTCGGGCTCGGTGAGGCCGAAGCAGCCGAGCGCGTCGCCCGTCGCCATGCGGGGGAGCCACTCGTCCTTCTGCTCGGGGGACCCGTACCTGTGGATCGCCGTCATCGCCAGCGACCCCTGGACGGAGACGAAGCTGCGCAGCCCGCTGTCCACGGCCTCCAGCTCGCGGCAGGTCAGGCCGTAGCTGACGGCGTTCGTGCCCGCGCATCCGTACCCGGTCAGGTGCATGCCGAAGACGCCGAGTTTGCCGAGCCCCTTGGCCAGCCCGCGCGGGTCGGGCAGCGTCCCGGCGTCGTACCAGTCGGCGACGTGCGGCAGCAGTTCGGCGCTCGCGTAGTCGCGGACGGCGTCGCGGATCGCGCGCTCCTCGTCGGATAGCTCGCGGTCCACCTCGAGAAAGTCGTGGGCGTTAATGCCGATCACCGTCCCGGGTTCGTGGGGGTGTTTCGTACCCTCCTGTTAGTCAGAAGCCAATCACAGCGCTTCCCGCCCCCTCCAACGCCCCCGGCGAAGCGCCGGGCGGGGTCCGCGGCAGCGCGCCACGAGACCCCGTCCGACGGCCGGCCCTCCGGGAAGGCGTGACTACCGCGCGCCTGCCGCCGAAGCGCCGGGCCTCTCCGCCTCCGGGAGACCGGGAACCTCGCGGTTCGGGGTCGCAGCCGCCTGCCCGGCGGCCGCCGGCTGCGGGGCCGACGCCTGGATCGTCACCGGGTTCCGATGGCCGGGCGGCCGCGGCAACTGGGGCCGCGGGTACGGGACGGGGGGGTGGTGATGGTGGTGATGCTTGCCGTACCACCCGTAGGGCGGCCAGGCGGGCGTCGGGTACGGGTACGGGTTCGGATACGGATACGGATACGGGTACGGGTACACCGGCAGGACGACCGGCTGGTTCGGCGTGGTCACGGTCCCGTCCGGGACGCATTCGTACTGAGGGCAGGGCGTGGTCAGGCACTGCTTGGGCGCATACACACAGACGTAGCCCTGCGGGCACATAACCTCGGCGCAGCCCTGCGGCGCGCACGCGGGCCGCAGGGCCGGAGCCGCCACGGCCGGCGATGCCGCCGGCCGCGCCGACACCGCGGGCGTGAGGCGTGCCGCGTGGGCCGGCGCGGCCACTGCGGAGAACGTCAGCCCGGCCATGGCGGCCGCGATGACGAACGCTTTTCGGAACATATTCACCCGACTTTCCTTCGGTTGATCCATGGATTCACGGGCGGAAATGCGCAGGACATCGCATGGAATCGTAGGGCATTTGGTGTGTCAGCCTTTCGACCTACCGCGATGCTCGCATTATGTGGCCGTCGTACGTCGGAGGCGGCGAGCGTGGGAAGGCCAGGAATTGGTAAGAATGGCGGTCGTCGTCCAGGCTCGGCGAGCCTGCCCGCCTTCGCGGACGCCGCCACCGGCATTTCCCTGCAAAGCGGGACATTTACGGGGGTGCGGAAATGTCCGCCGGTAGCCGTACGGCGACCGGCGCCCTGACGAATTTTGACCCGAACGGACGCGGCGCGCCGAGCGGCACGGCGATTACGCCGGACGGGTGATCGTTACTGTCGGATGGCGAGTGAAACTCACGACGGCGACGATCTTTGAAGGGATGCGATATTCATGCGCCGCGCACGCGGATTTCACAGGATCAGGGGACGGGCCCCGCACGCGCTGATCGGGCTTGCGTTCCTCAGCGCTTCGATGGCAGTGGCCCCGGCCGCCCAGGCCGGTACGGTCACCATGCGGCGAACCGCGATAGAGGTGACGGTTCCTCCAGGTGCGAGCGCCATCCCGGGCCAGTACATCATCAGGCTCAAACCGGGCGTCCTCGTCTCCGGTGTGATGAGCCCGCTCGGTATACGCCCCCTCTACACCTACGAGCACGTGATCAACGGGTTCACCGCCCGGATGACGACCGCGCGGCTCAACGAGATACGGACGCATCCGGCGGTCGCCGCGATTGAACAGGACGCCGTCGCCACGGCCCTGGACGTCCCGGAGGGCCCCGCCGCGCCGGGCACGCGCGTTCCTCCGGTGGCGCCCACCACGTCCTGGGGGCTCGACCGGATCGACCAACGCCGTCTGCCGCTCAACCGTTCTTACAACGCCGCGCACACCGGTGCCGGGGTGACCGCGTACATCGTCGACAGCGGCATCGACAAGACCAACAGCCAGTTCACCGGCCGCGTCGTCCCCGGGTACAGCACGGTCGGCGACGACAACGGCACCAACGACTGCCTGGGCCACGGCACCATGACCGCCGGCATCATCGGCGGCGCCACGTGGGGGGTCGCCCGCGCGGTCAAACTCTCCCCGGTACGAGTCCTCGGCTGCGACGGCACCGGCGCGTACTCCCAGATCATCGCCGGCCTGGACTGGGTGGCCGCGCACGCGGTCAAACCCGCGGTCGCGAACGTGTCCCTCGGCGGCCCGAAATCGGCCGCGACCAACGCCGCCGCCACCGCGCTGGCCGACGCGGGGATCTTCGTCGGCGTGGCCGCCGGGAACAGCGGCGACGACGCGTGCGACTACTCGCCGGCCGGCGCTCCCCGGGTGCTGGCCGTCGGAGCGTCCGCCATCAACGACACGCTGTCCGTCTTCACCAACGTCGGCCCGTGTGTCGGCCTGTACGCCCCCGGCACCGACATCGTCTCGGCCAGGCTGGGCGGCGGCAGCACACAGGGCAGCGGGACCTCCTTCGCCGCGCCCTACGTCACCGGAGTCGGCGCGCTGTTCAAGCAGACATATGGGGACTATCCCACGGCCACCGTCAACAAGTGGATCAGCGACGCGTCCACGAGCGGTGTCCTCACAGGCCCCTACGCCGCCAACAGTCGACTGCTGTACTCCGCGGGGCTGTAGCCCCTTCCCCATTCGTGCCCGGCCCGGCCGGCACCGCGGGCGCCCGGCATCGAACGCCTCGAACGCCCGCCCGAAAGATCCGCAACGCTGCTCTTCAACCCATCGGAGGAAATCGTGGGACCACGTCTCAGTCGTGTGGCCTGCCTCGCCGTGACCCTCGCCGCGACGGCCGGGCTCTGGCAGACGGCCGCCAACGCCGCTTCGGCCGCCGACGACCCGCCGCCGAAGGACTCCGCCGTCACTTCCGGAACGCCGCAAACCGCGCCGTCCCCCCGCGCTCTGGTACTTCTCATCGGTCAGGGGCAGGACATCGTACCGGCCGCCACCGGCGTGGTGCTGCAGTGCGCGCCGCAGCAGGGCGGCACGCATCCGCGGGCGAGCGAGGCGTGCGCGCTGCTCGGGACGGTAGGCGGCGACCTGCGCAAGCTCAAGGCCCCCGAGGGGCGGGCGTGCCCGGCGATCTACGCGCCGGTCACGGCGGCGACGGCCGGCGTCTGGGACGGCCGCCTCGTCACGATCGTCCGTACCTTCGGCAACAACTGCGAGATGCGCAACACCCTCGGTCCGGTGGCCGACCTCCCGTCGTGAACGCGTGAGCGAGGGCTCCGGCCGGCGCCGGTCCCCTCCGCGTTTCCGTGGAATGTCCGGCGGTCCCGCATCCGGCCGCTATTCGCTTCATTAATTCAGGCAATTCGCTACAGGTGTCGTTATGGGTGCTCTGGCGGGCGCCCCGGAATGGCCGGGCAAAGAATCGCGCGGCGCCGGGCAGGGAAGTTCGCCGTGTCGGAAATGATTGGGCATCGAGAACTCCATCACAGAAATTCTTCGTCGTGCAGGTGCTTTTCACGGGCCCTTGGGAAGAGAGCGGAAGTGGCTATGCTGATGAAACGGACCCTGCTGGGCGGCGCGCTCGGCGGGGTCGTCCTCCTCTACTCGCCCGCTCCGGCGGGCGCGGAAACAACGACCATCCTGCCGCCTGATCGTGCGGTGGGCGACCATACGGGAATGGGCATAAGCGAACAAGCGCGTGCCGGGGTCCCATCGACCCCTTCGTGGCTTTTCGCGGGTCCCGCCGACTGTATTCCCTATCTCTGCGCGGTGCCGTCGGGTATGGCCGTCCAATGGGTCGAGTCGCCCGAAACCGTCCGCGCCGAGCCCGGGACCATCCCGCTCTGCAGATGGCTTCACGTGCCCGAAATCCTCTGCAAGGTGCCCCCCGGGCCTCGCGGCCCCGCGGGTCCGCCCGGACTTCCGGGCCCCGCGGGTCCGCCTGGACTTCCGGGCCCCGCGGGCCCGCCTGGACCTCCGGGTCCGCAAGGACTCCCCGGCCCGGCGGGGGCCGACGGCGCGCCAGGACCCGCCGGTCCCGCGGGTCTCCCCGGCCCCATAGGCAGGCCTGGTCCTGCCGGCCCTCCTGGAGCCGACGGCCCTGCGGGTCCCGCGGGCCCACCTGGCCCTGCCGGCCCCGCCGGTCCTCCCGGAGCGGACGGCGCCGCGGGTCCCGTAGGTCCGCCCGGCCCGCCCGGGGCCGACGGCGCTCCAGGCCCCGAAGGCCCTGCCGGGCCCGCCGGTCCTCCCGGGCCCGCCGGCCCCGCCGGTCCTCCGGGGGTCGCCGGTCCTGCGGGTCCTGCGGGTCCTGCCGGGGCCGATGGCGCTGACGGCCCCGCGGGCCCTGCGGGTCCTGCCGGGGCGATTGGACCCGTTGGCCCTGCGGGGCCTGCCGGTCGTCCGGGGGCCGACGGCGCCGCCGGTCCTGCCGGTCCTCCCGGTCCGCCGGGAGCAGACGGCGCTACCGGTCCTGCGGGGCCCGCCGGTCCTACGGGGCCTGCCGGTCCTCCCGGCCCGCCCGGGGCCGACGGCGCCCAGGGCCCTGCCGGTCCGCCTGGACCACAGGGACCGGCGGGGCCGCCCGGTCCCCAGGGTCCTCCCGGCCCGCCCGGAACCCCGGCGGCGCAGGTGGTCTCCAAGGGGCCTGGTCAGATCCCGGTAGCGTTCGTGACGTATCCATGCGCCAGATCGATCTACTCCCCGTGCGGCTGATCACCGCCGAACGGATGAGATGACCGAAGGGGTGCGCACGGCACACCGCCGGTGCGCACCCCTGTCGGTGCGAAGGTCATCTGATCGGGCCCATTCGGCATGGGAATCGGCACACCAGGGCCATCTAGGCAATTTCCGCCGATGCGGCACTCGCTATGACAGATACGGCGCCAATAAAAAATGCGGCCCCTTACGGGGCCGCCCAGTTGGCCGTAACCAACTTCGTGTACCCCCATGATATCTACGCCCGGCGTGGCAGGCCAACGCTGGAGGTGCCGCGCTCGCCCTGCTGATGTTCGCCATTGGTAGCTACGCCCGCGCGCGAAACGGGGTGAATTGGCGGTTCCGGGGCGAGCGCCGCCGGGCCAAGGAGCGTGAACATCGGGCTGCAGGACAGCGGACGCCCGCCACGCAGGGCGGTTTCGCCGCCGCCATCACGTGATCTCAGGCCGTGGTCACCGTGCCGAGGACGTTCTTGGCCGGTTGTAGGGTCAGGGCGGCCTTTGCCGGTAGGGCGCCGGGGTCTACGTGCAGGGAGAAGCGGCGGGCCACCGTTGCCAGTACCAGGGCCGATTCGACCAGTGCGAAGCGGGCGCCGGGGCAGGCGCGCGGGCCGCCGCCGAAGGGGAACCACGCGTGGGCGGGCAGGACGGCGTCGAACTCCTCGGTCCAGCGCTCTGGCCGGAACGCCTCGGCGTCCGGGAACCAGCGCGGGTCGCGGTGGGTGACCCAAGGGCTGGCGTAGACGCGGCTCCCCGGGTGGATGCGCACGCCGCCCACGGTGGAGCGGTCGGTCGCATGGCCGTACACCAGCCACACGGGCGGGTAGAGGCGCAGAGTCTCCTTGATCACCTGCTGGGTGTAGGTCAGGCGCGGGTAGTCGTCGTGGTCGGGGAAGCGGTCCCCGAACACCTCGCGGGCCTCCGCGACGAGCCTGGCCCGCACCTCCGGGTGGCCGGACAGCAGGTACCACGCCCAGGTCAGCGTGGTGCCGGTGGTCTCGTGCCCGGCGATGTAGAGCGTCACCGCCTCGTCGCGGATCTCGCGGTCGGTGAGCGACCGGCCCTGCTCGTCCCGGGCCGTCAGCAGGCGGCTGATCAGGTCCTCGCGCTCCCCGGCGGTCCCCTTGTGTTCCCTGATGAGCCGGAGCACCTCGGCGTCCAGTTCCGCGATGGCGGCTTTGAGACGGCGTCGTCCGGGGGTGGGTGCCCAGCCCGGCACCATCGAGGCGAAACCACCCAGTTCAGCCCCGACCTCCCGCTGGGCGACGTCCATGGTGCGGGCGACGGTCGCCTCCTGTTCGGCGGTGTCGGTGCCGAACAGCGTGCGCACGGCGATGCGCTGGGTCAGCTTCAGCATGCTCCGCCGGACGTCGAGGCGTTCGCCCACCGTCAACCCCTCGGCGAACTCCTCGGCGCATTGCGCCATCGTGCGCGCGTAGGCCCGCACCTGGCGCGGACGTATCGCGGGCTGGACCAGGGCACGCTTACGCCGCCACTCGTCCCCCTTGCTGTTGACCATCCCCTCGCCGTGCAACAGGAGGAAGGTGGGCGGCATTTTGGCGTGCTCGAAAGTGCTCTCGGCGCCGCCGAGCAACTCGCCGACGTGGTCGGGCCTGGAGAGGAACAGGCACCGCTGCCGGCCGAGCCGCCATTCCACCATGTCGCCGTGGTCGTCGCGCAGTCGCGTGAAGAAGGCAAGCGGGTCCCTGGCGAACTCCGGCAGATTGCCCAGTAGCGGAACTCCGGAGGCCGTCACCGGCCGGACCGGTTCGGTGAAGACAGGGGCGGTGGGCACGGACATACGGTCCTCCGATAAATGAACGCCGCTCACCCCCACTATCACCGCGCTTTACGATCTACACAAGCCTGATTTGTCAGGAAATCAAACCCGCGCTAGTCAGGCCGCCCGGCGCAGGCTTACGGCGTGGACGCTGGGGGGCGAAGGGCGCGGGAGCCCCTGGGAAGGACCGGCTGAGCGGAGCGAGGACCTTCTCCCGGGAGCGCTTTCGTCGGTTTCGCCGTGTCAGTCGTCGAGGGATTGGCGGCGCTTTGATCTTGGGGTTACCAGGTTCTTCAGGGCTCGGTCGAAGGCGCTGCCGAAGGGGTTGTCCTGGACGAGGTACGTCCAGGTGGCGGTGGGGCGTTTCAGGCCGCTTTCCGCGGCGTCCAGGCCGCCCTCGGCGGTGATCGTCGCCGTCTCGAAGGTCTCGACGGAGCGGCGCTCGACCTCCTCCAGCAGGTGCTTGTACGCGGCCACGCCCTCACGGTGGAACTCGTCGATGGGCTTGAGCTTGTGGCCGAGGCCGCGCAGGTGGATGCCCTCGCGGACGTCGGACATGAAGCCGAGGTGCTCGGTCCAGCAGCGGTCGAGGTGGAACAGGACGATCTGCCGCGCGGCCTCCCGCAGCGCCGGTTCGCCGGCCTCGGCGACCAGTTCGTCCCAGCGCTCGGGACGGGCGGCGGCCAGCGCGTCCCCGGCGGCCTCGCCGCGCAGCACCTTGTCACGCTGTTCGAGGACCTGCGCGCGCTGCGTTTCGAGCAGCCGCGTGTAGCGCCAGGTGTTGCGGTGGATCTCCAGGTGGGTGCCCTCGGCGACCCGCTGGGCGTGGCCGACGATGTACCCGGCCCGCTTGCTGCGCACGACGCCGGTCTCGTCGTCGGCCGGCGGCAGGGACTCGTGGGGCGCATAGTGGGTGATCAGGTCGTCCTCGAGGCTCACGTAGAACACCGAGCCGCCGGGGTCTCCCTGACGCCCGGCGCGGCCGCGGAGCTGGTCGTCCAGGCGGCTGCTGGCGTGCCGGCCCGCGCCGATGACGTACAGGCCGCCGAGCTCGGCGACGCCCTCGCCGAGGCGGATGTCGGTGCCGCGCCCGGCCATCTGCGTGGAGACGGTTATGGTGCCCTTCTGGCCGGCCTGGGCGATGATCGCGGCTTCCTCGGCGTCGTTCTTGGCGTTGAGGACGACGCACTCCAGGCCGTCGCGGCGCAGGTCGTCGGCCAGGCGCTCGGACTCGGAGACGTCGAGGGTGCCGATGAGGATGGGCCGGCCGGTCTCGTGCACGCGGGCGATCTCGTCGACCAGGGCCATGCGCATGTCGACGACGTGGCCGAACACGCGGTCGGGCTCGTCGGCGCGGACGTTGGGCCGGTTCGGGGGGATGACCGCGACCTTGAGGGAGTAGAACTCGCGGAGCTGGTCCTCGACCGCGACCGCCGTACCCGTCATGCCGCATATTTCGGGGTAGCGGCGGATGAGGCCTTGGATGGTGATCGAGTCCAGGATCTCCCCGGTCTCGCTGGCCGCGAGCGCCTCCTTCGCCTCGACCGCCGCCTGCAGGCCGTCCGGCCACCGCTGCAGCGTCGCGACCCGGCCCCGGGACTGGTTGACGAGCTGGATGCGCCCGTCGCGCACGAGGTAGTCGACGTCGCGGGTGAGCAGCGCGTGGGCGTGCAGCGCGAGGTTGACCTGGGTGAGGACCTCGGGCGTCTCGTACAGGTTGATGCCGCCGAGGGCCTTCTCGACCGCGTCGGTGCCCTTCGCGGTGAGGAAGACGTTGAGGCCCTGGTCGTCCAGTTCGTAGTGGTAACCGCGCGACAGGCGCCGGACCAGCTCGGCGGTCTCGGCCGAGTCCAGGCCGGGGTCGGCGGCGCCGGCCAGCACGAGCGGGACGCGCGCCTCGTCCACCAGCACCGAGTCGGCCTCGTCGATCAGCGCGACCTCGGGCTCGGGGACGATGACGTCGTCAGCGGACGTCGCGATGCGGTCGCGCAGCACGTCGAAGCCGATCTCGCTCACCGAGGCGTACATCACGTCCTTGGCGTAGGCCTCGCGGCGCTCCTCCGGCGTCGAGGACTGGCTGATCCAGCCGACGGACACGCCGAGCGCCTCGTACAGCGGGCCCATCCACTCGGCGTCGCGGCGGGCGAGGTAGTCGTTCACCGAGATGACGTGGACGCGCCGCCCGCGCAGGGCGTGACCGGCCGCGGCGATCGCGCCGGAGAGCGTCTTGCCCTCGCCGGTGGCCATCTCGGCGACCTGCCCGGACAGCAGGGCCAGGGCGCCGACGAGCTGCACGTCGAACGGGCGCATGTCGAGAGTGCGCCGGGCGGCCTCTCGCGCTATCGCGCAGAACTCCGGCAGATCGCCCATGCGAGGCGGCGGGAGCTCGTCCAGCTCCCTGAGCCGATCCTCATGCGCGCCGGCCTGGGTGGCCGTGCGTTGAAAAGGGCTGATGTTTGCACTTCCCGGGCGATCCAGGAGGTTTCTAATCAACTGCGATATCGAGGCCACATTCCCTCCAACGCCAACTACTGTACCGGCGTTCCCGCGATTGATCACTCATGCTCTGTGCGCGGCGACGTCCCGCCGCGCCGCGCCCGGCCGCGTGGAGAGAGGAACCTCCCGAATGAAGAAGGCGAGGACGAACCCGACCGCGACGATCGGCGCGACGTATAGGAAGATCGGCGGCAGCGCCTGCGCGTACGCCCTGGCTATCGCCGTGCGCACCGGAGGCGGGAGGTGGTGCACCATCTGCGGGGTGATCGCGTTGACGCCGCGCACCGGCAGCCTCGTCCCGCCGGCCGCGATGGCGTCCGACAGGCGGTGGATGAAGACGGCTCCCACGAGCGAGGTGCCGAGGGACGCGCCGGTCTGGCGGAAGTAGTTCACGGCCGAGGTCGCCGCGCCCACGTCCCGGTGGTCGACGGAGTTCTGGACGATCAGCACGAGCGTCTGGAGGACCATGCCGAGGCCGAATCCCGCCACGAACATGTAGACGCCGTTGACCAGCATCGAGGAGTCGGCCGTCATCCGGGACAGCAACACCAGGCCGACGGCCAGCAGTCCGAGGCCGAGGATGGGGAACAGGCGGTAGCGGCCGGTGGCCGAGATGACCCGGCCCGAGCCGATCGACGTGATCGTCATGCCCGCGACCATGGGAAGCATGAGCAGGCCGGACCGCGTGGCGCTGGCGCCGTTCACCATCTGCAGGAACGTCGGCAGGTACGCGATCATGGCGAACATGCCGATGCCCACGAACACCGACACCGCCGCGGGCACGGCGAACTGATTCTCGCGGAACAGGCGCAGCGGGATGATCGGCTCCGCCGCCACCCGCTCGGCCAGCACGAACCCGACCGCGAGCACGATCGCGCCCGCCGCCAGGCCGATGATCACCGGGGAGTTCCAGGCGTACTCGGTGCCGCCCCAGCTCGTCACCAGCACGACGCAGGTGGACGTGCCCGCGAGCAGCGCCGTACCCAGGATGTCCAGCTTGTGCTGGATATTGGGCTTCGGGAGCTTCAGCACGACGGCGGTGACCACCAGCGCCACCAGGCCGAGCGGCAGGTTCACGTAGAAACACCAGCGCCAGCTCGCGTGGTCGGTGAAGAACCCGCCGATCAGCGGGCCGATCACCGACGACAGGCCCCAGACGGCGCCGATGATCCCGGTGTACCGGCCCCGCTCGC
The DNA here is from genome assembly GCF_040653595.1 of Sphaerisporangium sp. NPDC051011. Lineage (NCBI taxonomy): Bacteria > Bacillati > Actinomycetota > Actinomycetes > Streptosporangiales > Streptosporangiaceae > Sphaerisporangium > Sphaerisporangium sp. NPDC051011. The sequence goes on from NZ_JBFAGG010000002.1 coordinate 438,060, forward strand.
GCGGCGAGACGAGGTCGGCCACGATCGCCTGCACGCCGATCATCAGACCGCCCCCGCCCAGCCCCTGAAGGGCCCGGAAAGTGACCAGTTCCGGCATGTTCCGCGACAGCCCGCACAGCGCCGACGCGATCAGGAAGATCACGATGGCCGCCTGGAACACGATCTTCCTGCCGAACAGGTCGCCCAGCTTGCCGTAGATCGGCAGGCCGATGGTGGAGGCGAGGATGTACGCCGTGACGATCCAGCCGATGTGCTCCAGGCCCTTCAGATCGCCGACGATCGTCGGCAGGGCCGTGGACACGATCGTCTGGTCCAGGGCCGCCAGCAGCAGGGCGATCATGAGCCCGCCGAACACGAGGTTCCGCTGCCGGGGGTTCACCTGTGATCGTTCGACGTTCATCCACACCGCCTCTCTTCCGGGGCCGGATGGTCTTTCCAGCGTACGTAGCGGGATAACCTTCGTGCCGATTCAACCACCGGTTGCGTCCGCCACACCCCGCGTGGTGATCGCCGGGCCCGGTCGTGCCTGCGCGGTCGTGCCTGCGCGGTCGTGCCTGCGCGGTCGTGCCTGCGCGGTCGTACCTGCGCGGTTGTGCCTGCGTGGTTGTGCTCGCGCGCTAGTGTGACGTGCCCGCGCCGCCGTCCTTGCGTGACTCGCCGAAGGCCGGCAGAGCCACCGAGCCCGCGCCCGCCGCCGAGGTCGCACTCAGACGCTCACCGAGCAGCAGGACGCCGATTTGTTCGTATCGGGTGCCGCGCTCGCAGCATGGGACACACCCGAGTCACCGTTCACGTGGGCATGGGCATGGGCGAACGCGCGCCGCGGTCGAGGGCGGGAGCCCCTTCCCCCTTGCGCGGATTTGGGGGATGTTGGAGTGGGGGTAGTAGAGGCCACTGGAGGCGGGGAATTGACCAAGGTCGTGTGCACGGCGGACGGCAGACGACTCGCAGTCGAGGAGAAAGGGAAGCCGGGAGGCGATCCGATCTTCCTCCTGCACGGGACGCCGGGGAGCCGGGTGGGCCCGAGCCCGCGAGGCTCGGTGCTGTACCGGCTCGGAGTGCGGCTGATCAGCTTCGACCGGCCGGGCTACGGCCTGTCGGACCGGCTGGTCGGCAGGTCGGTGGCGACCGTGGCGGACGACGTCGCGGAGATAGCCGACGCGCTCGGCCTCGACCGGTTCTCGGTCGTCGGCAGGTCGGGAGGCGGTCCGCACGCGCTGGCCTGTGCCGCGCTGCTCCCCGAGCGTGTCATCCGCGTCGCGGTGCTGGTGGGGCTGGCGCCGCGCGCCGCGGAGGGGCTCGACTGGTTCAGCGGTATGACCGAGTCGAACGTCACCGAGTACACCGTGGCACTTACCGGCCGCAGCCGATTCGCCGATTGGCTCGCCCCCGCCGCCCGGAAGATCCGTACCGACCCGGCGAACCTGATCGCCGCTCTGTACGCGGAGCTGCCCGAGGTCGACCGTCGCATGGTGGCCAACCCGCGTGTGCGTGCCATGCTGCTGGAGAACTACGCCGAGGCCCTGCGCCACTCCGAGGACGGGTGGGTGGACGACGCGATCGCTTTCTGCTCCCCGTGGGGCTTCGACCTGGAAGACATCAAGGCCCCGACCCTGCTCTGGCACGGCGCGAAAGACCGCTTCTCGCCCGTCGCGCACTCTCGCTGGCTCGCCGGCCGCATCCGGACGGCCACGTTCAGGCTCGAGCCCGACGCCGCGCACTTCGGCGCCTTGACCGTGCTACCCGACGTACTGCCGTGGCTGGTCAGGGACGCTCGAGCGGCCTGATCACCAAGGTTGCAACTCGAGGTCACGGTTCAGTCTGCGCCATGCCGCCAGAGCGGCGATGTGCGAGTGATTCTCGCCGAGGGTGTGGCGCATCATGTTCAGTGCGCGCTCTCGGATCTGCCGGGCCTCGACCGTCCGGCCGAGCGCGTTCAGCGTCATGGCGAGGTTGGCCTCGCAGACCAGGCTGTCGGGGTGCTCCGGGCCGAGGATTTTCCGCAGCTCGGCGAGAGTCTCCCGGTCGAGTTGCTCGGCGGCGCTCAGCTCGCCTTGTTCGGCGAGACAGTTGGCGACGTTGATCGCGCATACCAGCGTGGACGGGTGGTGCTCGCCGATTCTCTGCGCCAGCGCGCGGAACGTCGTCTCGGCCAGCTGCCGCGCCTCGTGGACATCGCCCAGCTCACGCAGGTAGATGGCGCTGTTGTTGGCCGCGGCCAGCGTGTACGGATGGTCTTCCCCCAGAACCTGGGAGAAGTTGCGCATGGCATCCACGGCAGAGTCGTAGGCGCGTCTGGTCTCGCCGGTCACGTTCAGGCAGGACGCGAGCTCCAGCCGGCAGGCGAGCGTGTCGGGGGCGTTCTCGCCGACGTGGGCGACGTACCGCTCATGCGTGTCCTCGGCGCGCCGCCTGGCCTCGGTCTCCAGGCCGATCCTCCGCAGGGACACGGCGAGGTTCGTCGCGGCACGCAGCGTGTCGACCAGGTCCTCCCCCAGCACCCGGCGGTAGTCCTCCAGGTTGACCTGCAGCATCTCCAGCGACTCCTGGAGCCTGCCCAGCTCGCGAAGGTCGCGGGCGAGCATGGACGTCGTGTGCAGGGTGTACGGGTGCAGGTCGCCGCTGACCCTGCGGCGCCGCTCCACCGTCTCCTGGTCGAGGTCTCTGGCCCGGGCGAAGTCGCCGGCGAGGCGGAAGCTGACGGCCAGGTTGTGCGCGGCGGCGAGCGCCCGGGGGTGATCCTCCCCGAACAGGTCCTTGACCCGATCGTAGTTCTCGCTCGCCATGCGCAAGGACTCCTGGAACTCGCCGAGGGCCCTCAGGTCGGCCGCGAGCCCACCCGCCGTCATCAGGGTGTACGGATGGAAGTCACCCAGCTCCCGGCTTTGGTGGGTGAGGACCTCCGTGTCCACGACGTGCGCCTCACGGTAACGCCCGAGCGAGCGCAACGTGTTCGCGATGTGGAATCGCAGGTGCACCGTCTGCCGGTCGCCTCGGCCGAGCTTGACGTTCCACGCGTCCTCCAGGCGGTTGCCGAGTTGGAGGCTCTGGTTCAGCTCGCCGCGCTTCCACAGATAGCGCACGCGGTCGATCAGCAGCTTGCGGGTCTCCTCCTCATCGCAGTCCTGTGCCCGCGAAGGGGCGAGGTGGGGCCAGATCTCGTCGTAGCGCGGCCAGTTGCCCGGGTCGTCGGTGTCGCCCACGCGAGGACGTCCCGCGACCAGGATGCGGTGGACAGCGTGGACGGTGACCTCCTCCTGCTCCGCGTTCATACGGTCGCGGACCACCGCTTGGATGAGGCGGTGAACCTGGATGGAGTTGTCCGCCTGGTCCACCCGGGCGAGGGCGTACCGGCCGAGCTGCCGGATGACCGGGCCGATCATGAGCTTCTCGCGCATGGCCTCGTCGTAGGGCACGAGGATGTCGACCATCGCGTCGCAATACAGCATGTCCATCGAGACGGGCTCGGGGGCGAAGAACGCGAGGAGCTCCAGCAGGCGCACCGACGCCGGTGAACGCTCTTTGAGCCGTTCGAATGACAGGTTCCAGGTGGCCAGGACCGGTGTCGGATAGCCGCTTGGCGGGTCGCCCAGGGACAGTACCTCGGTGACCTGATGTTCCAGTTGCTCGACGTACTGGCCGGCGGGCATGCCCGTCTGCTCCAGCCAGGCGCCGGCCTGCTCGATCGCCAGTGGCAGGTCTCCGAGGGCGGAGGCGACCTTGTCCGCATCGTCCGCGGCGAGGCCGGGGGCCCGGCGCAGGAGGTGCTCGACGCTCTCCGCGCGGGTGAACACGTCGACCTCCAGCGGGTCGGCCACGCGTGACCAGGCGGGGTTTCGGGAAGTGATGAGGACGTGTCCCGACCCGCTCGGGATGAAGTCTTCGAGGTCCTTCGGATCGTCGGCATTGTCGAAGATCAGTAGCCAGCGGGAGTAGGGCCTGCCGAGCCGGAGCGCCTCCCGTACGGCCCTGGCGGCCTCGGCGACGCTGTCGCTCACCGGAGTGCCCAGCCTGCCCGCCAGTTCCGCCATCTCCGGATTGATCAGCTCCAGGTGCTCGGCGGGAATCCACCAGACCACGTCGTAGTCCGCCATGAACCTGTGGGCGTACTCCAAGGCGACCTGCGTCTTACCCACCCCGCCCAGGCCGTACAGAGCCTGAGGTAGCACGACGGTCTTGCTGCCGCCGACGATCTGGTCGCGCAACTTCTCCAGCACGGCGTTGCGGCCGGTGAACGCGGCATTGCGTGTGGGGACGTTCCATACGGGCGGACGTGTACCGGGGAATCGCGGGCCCGCGGGGGCGTGCCCGGCCGGATGCTCGGCGAGCTGGGGCCGGCCCAGAGAGCGCAGCAGCGCCTCGGCGGCCTGCGCCTCGTCCAGCCGCATGAGATCGACGAGGGCGCCGTCGTTGAGCGGCGCGATCGGTCGTACGTCCGAGACCTTCACCACGAGCAGTCGCGGTCGGCTCCCCGCCGGCTCGGACATCGCCAGGGTGTCCCAGAGCGCGCGCGGTTCGGGAGAACGCACGTAGGCACTGGACATGATCGCGACGATTCGGTTGTAGGAGCCGATCCTGCGCACGTCGTCGCCCTGGGCGGAGCCGGAGGCGTCGTCCGCCTGCACGATGCGAAAGCCGGCGCGGGTGAGCAGCGAGCCGATCCACTCGGCCCACATGCGGTCCTCCGGGACGTAACTGAGGAGGATGTCCGTCGGTACCGACGTCGGCCTGCGGACGAAGGCGTCTCTGATGCGCAGGCGGACGTCCTCGCGCAGCGGTGGCATGGAGGGGACGGCGCCGTGGGTGATCACATTGGCCAGTCGCTCGAACGCCGCCAGCATCGACGTCGGCGAGCCTGGGGTGTCGCCGAAGGTCGCCAGGGTCTCCTCGAACGCGTAGAACGGCTTGTACGGGATCTCCACCGCGCCCCAGTAGCCGCGCACTTCCTCCTGCGACATCCCCGAGGGAAAGCCCTCGAACCGTCGCCGGGCCAGCGCCCGGCCGGCGTCGAGCTTTTCCTTCTCGCCGTCGTCGATGCGCATCGGCACGGGAAGCACTCGGATGTTGCGGTCGCCGTAGCGGTCGTCGATATGCCGGGCGACGGCCGCGGCGCCCTCGATGCTCTGGTCGCTGAGCGTGAAGCAGACCACCAGGGTGTCGGGAAAGTGCACCGTGCAGATGTCGGCGATGTCGCTCAGGCCGGTGCGGCTGTCGATGAGGATGTAGTCGTAGTGGCTCTTCATGTCGGCTCGCAGCGCGTCGAAGAACTGGCCGCCGCCCAGCCGCTCGTAGAAGTTGTCCCAGTCGAAGGTCGAGACCAGCGAGGCGTAGTCGCGGTTCTGACGGCCGGCCGAGATGAAGTCCAGCGTTCCCTGGCCGGGAAAATGGTTCCACTCCAGGGACACCGCGTGGGGCAGGACCTTCGCGTACGCCAGATGCCAGTCGCCGGGGCGTGGATTCGGACGCAACGTGGCCAGCGAGTACTCGTTGATCATCTCGATCACGCCGGGGGTGGAGCCGATCGTGGTGGCGTCCAGGAACGGGTGGAAGAACTTATGTAAACCAGGCGATTCCAGATCCCAGTCGACGACCAGCACCCTTTTCCCGCTCGCCGCGAGGATCCACGCGGTGTTCGCCAGGGCCATCGTGCGACCGGTCCCGCCCTTGTAGGAGTAGAAGGTGATGATGTGGCCCTCGGGAGCGTCGGTCATGACGAAGCCTCCGCGTCGTTGCCGTCGAACGGGGACATTGGACCTTGGAGCCGCGGGCGCTCGATGGACGGACGCCCCTCGGGCGGGTGCGCCGTCGCGTGGCGGAGATAGTGCGCGATGGCGGAGCGCGCGATTTCCGGCACCTGCTTGGTGAACTGGTCAAGCGTGGGGATGCCGTGCGCGGCGGCCCGCGGCGCGACCCGACCCTCCTCGAGCTTGCGCGGAAGCGCGGAGTGCAGTGAGTCGCGTAGGACGGGGGTCGCCTGGGTGGTCTCGTCGTCTTCGTGGTTCCAGGGCACCATCACGCTGATCCACGGGCGGTTCGCGTCGTCCAGCGCACGCAGAGACTCCTTGAACGCCGGAGAGGTGGCGGCCCAGGCATCCATCAAAAGCAGCCCGGGGCACGTTGGTGCGCCGTCGTCCGTGATCTGGTCGGCGTGCTCGGCCAGCGAGCCCACCTCTGGGCGGTGGCCCATGCTCCGGACGATGTCGGCGGTGTGCTCGGCGAGCGGCCTGCCCAGTTTGGGGCGATAAGGATTCCATTCCTGGGAGTTGTGGCCGTAGTGGTATGGGCCGCGCCCCTTCGGCAGATCGGTGATGTCGGGGGCGACGACGGTGACGCGGAGGCGGTGGCCGTTCGCCCTGGTGTGGTCGCCGGCCCCGAACGCGCTTTCCAGCGACTCGTAGTCGGGCGGCGTCATCGGTGAGAGGTTCGCCCTGTCGCCGACCTCCACGATGCGCCGGGCGAGGTTGTAAACAGCGAGGTCATAGGCCGAGCGGAACTGGCGCAGCTTCATGATGCCGTAGAAGCCGTGCTCGGCGTATCGCGCCCCGAGATCGGGATCGACGAACTGGATGGACCGGCTCACCTCGGGCAGTTCATCAACGGGAACGGGCACCCAGAGGGCGGGGACGATGGTCTCCACTTTCTCTGAGCCCCGCGCGCGGTGGTGCAGAATTCGTTGCGCGAACGCCATCCACTCCTTGCCGCACTGCTCGCTTTCGAAGTAGCGCCTGGAGTAGAGCGGAACGAAGACTCTGCAGGTCGCCAAGGCCTCCGCGAGCCTGTCCGGCCAGACACTACCCGGATGAAGCTCCCGATCCATGAATCCCGGCCTGGCTCCACGGGGTAGACCGGTAAGAACCATCACATGTCGGCATAGATCATTGAACAGCTTCTCGACCCATTGATCGGGATCATAAGGATCGTTCAGGTCGTGCCGCGGAGTGTGGGCATAGCTCAGAAAGAAGTACGGAGCGGCTCGTGGGACTTCTCGCACGAGCGGATCCACCCCCAGCGTTCACGGTCCCGGACTGTAAACCGCACATTAGGCCGATGGAATCAGTCGTGCAACGAAAAGCAGGAAAAAAAACTCCCGTCACCTTTGGGAGTCGTCCGGAAATCGGCGAATCGGTGCGGACCGGAAAACGCCGTGGCGCGGGCCCGGAGATGTTCAGGCGCCGTGGCGCGCCTGGGCTGCGGCTCGGCTCCTGTGCCGCGCGGACGCCAGGCGGGCTTCCTCCTCGGCAGAGGCCGGGATGGGCTCTGCCAGCCATGGCCGGATCGAGTTCCCCATCGCGGTCACGAAACGCTGTCCTGCTCCGGTGAGCGCCCCCGAGCCGGCGAGGGTTTCGACGGCCTCCGCCGTCTGCGCGCGCCAGCGGGCGAACTGGACGCTCGCCCGCTCGGCCGCGGGGCCGTCGTCGGCCAGGCGGCGCACCCGCCAGAAATCGGTGACCGCGATGTGGGCGTACGTGCCCTGAAGAAGCCCTTCGAGCGGGCGTGGGTCGTCGCGCCACGGGGCGTAGTACAGCGTCGTGTCGTTCTGGTCGTACAGGTCCATCATGTCCAGCAGCGCGCCCAGCTTGACATGCTGGAATTCGTGGATGAGCAGCAGGGCGAGCGTCACGGCGTCCGCAGGCAGCGCCACGGCGACCGCTCCGAACGCGTCGCGTGCGGTCGAACTGACTTCGGAGCCGTCGGCGGCCGGCGTGAGGGGCATGACGGCCCGTAGCCCGGCGGCCAGCCCGGCGGCATAAGGGGAGTGATCACGGGTGATCAACGCCCAGGCGTCCGAGAACAGCCTGGACCAGCGCTCCACCTCTTGATCGCTCAGCCTCTGGGTGGCGGGCCACTGATGGCAGTCCCGGTAGAGATCGACATCCTCCAGAGCCACCGTGAGGCCGTTCACGGACAGACGGCGTACCGGTGACCATTCACGGGGACCGCCGGGCTCGTCGAGCCTGACGTCATGGTCGAGCCCATCGGCGTGGACGCGGAACCCGCCCTCCCTGGTCTCGACGGTCGCGCCGGAGACGGCGCCGACCCGCAGTAGCCCGAGCCCGGGTAGATGGAGCGCACCGTCGCGCACAGGAAGCCGCACCGACGCCTCGACACCGGAATGAAGCGCGGCGGTCGCCGCGATGGAGCTGAGATGCCCGTCATCGGCGGTTCCCCTGAGGCACTTCACCGCCCACGCGCGCACATACGGATGGCCCAGCACCGTGTCGAGCGCCGCCGGTGCGTCCCGGTCGATCTCGGTGAGCAGCCGCCAGGCCTCCACCGATGTGGAGGCGTTGCCGATCGCGGCCAGCAGGGCGCGCCGCACACTTCGCTGACCGGCCTCCAAATGGGCGATCGCCTCGGCCCCGCCGTATCCGGACGCGAGCGCCGCGACGTCCGCGGCCGGGAGCGTGTGAGCGGTTCGGTCCACGGTGGTGACGGCCTTCTGTACGTGGGTGATCAATTTCAGGAGATCGGCGCAGTAGACGCTCGGGTTGGCGAAACCTGTGCCGGTGCGGTAGCGATGCGCGTAGAGGCCGCCGCCGCACGTGCTCACCACAGGACAGGAACGGCATTCGGCGCACAGTCCGGCGAGACCGGTCTGGCGGCCGTGGATGCCCGGATGCAGGCCGACCGTGTCCAGCGAATGGTCACTGACATTGAAGCCCGTGGCGGGCGCGCCGTCGTAGGAGGTCTTGAGGGAGTCGGCCTGCTCGTAGGTGCCGTCGGTCTCGATGACGACGAGGTCGCTCGGCTCCAGCCCCAGAGATTCGGTCAGGCTGGTCTCGGACCCGATGGTCCGGAGCGCGGACTCGAAGAGTCGTACCTTCATCGTCCGGCCATCGGCCAGCCATCGGTCGAAGATCCGGACGAGCCAGTCGCCATAGGCACCCGGAGGGCCGGGGGGCGGGGCGTCCCACGTGGCATGGGGGAGCAGGAAGTCCACGCGCGGGGGGTGCAGCTCGGCGAGCGCCTCGTAGACGGCGAGCGGGTCGTTGGCGACGTCGACGGTGCAGAGCAGGCCGGCGTACAACTCGGGAGTGCGTCGCCGTACGAGTTCGATGGCGCGCAGGACCTTGTCGTAACTGCTGCGGCCGTTGGCGTACAGGCGGTGCCGGTCGTTCGCGGCGCGGTCGCCGTCGAGGGAGATGCCGATCTTGACCCCGTACGTGGCGAAGAGGTCGCAGAACGACTCGTCGAGCAGGACGCCATTGGTGTGAATGCGGAGGTCCAGCTCGCAGACTCCGTCGAGGGCACCGATCAGCTCACGCGAGATGCGGTCCAGCCGGTGACGACCGGCCAGGAGGGGTTCCCCGCCGTGCAGCACCACCGTGACACCCTGCAGGCCGTGACGCTTCGCATGGTCGGCGATTCTGCTCGCCGACCACGCGATCGTCTCGTCGGACATACCCGTCGGACGGGCTCGCCAGCTTTGGTCTGCGTGTTCGTACACGTAGCAGTGGTCGCACGCGAGGTCACATCGGCTGGCGACCTTGAGTACGAACTGCCGGAACGGAACGGCGGGCCCGGCCACGGAAATGCTAGATCGAGGACTGGAAGGCGGCGACGGTCACCTGCTTGGCCGGGGACTCGGGAAGGATGCGCTTCAGCAGGCCCGCATCGGCGAGAGAACCCACTCGCGAAAGGGGCATATCGCGCAGGTCCACTAGATCTGTTGAGATTCCGGACTCGGCACCCTCAGATATGTTGTTCATGGTTCCATCCAAATTAGCCCGGAACCCCAGTGTGCGTGCTGGGGCAATCGGTAACCGGCCGATTACAGTGAGTACCACTAGTCTCGCAAACCATCCCCGCCCAGTGTCCCAAGGCGAGCCCCCAATATTGGATTGTAGCGGTTAAGTTGCGAGCCGTTTACCGGGTGCATAGGGGTGGATAGCGTCAGGTCTCATCCTTTTTCTCCATTAATGTCCATCGGTGCGCTGAATTCTGGTGATAGGCCGGTTTGGCATCAATCGCGCATGATGTCCTTGGTGGCAAAATAGTACTGGTGTTCGACTGGATGCTCCGCTCATGCCGTCGGACGAGACCCTCTGTGCCGTGCATCGATATCGGTGGGTTTATTCCAGTGATGGGGCCGCCGAGCGATCGTGGTGTCGGAGTGGCCTGGGAGCCGTGACGGTCGCCGGAAAACGTGGAGAAGATAGCATTTCTGCATCGGCGAAGATCGGCTTGGTCGTCGTTCTTGACACGAATCGTCGCAGCGGTTCCAGTAAATGGGTATGAGCAGCGATCCGGAGGCGGATTTCCCGGCGCTCTATCGTGCGGCCGATCGAGGGGCGATTGTCGGGCAGCGCAGGCTTCTCGCCGCCACGGGCATACGTCTCGTGTCCCTGGTACTCGCCGCGATCTTCGGTTCTTTCAGCCTCGACACCGGGCGCCTGGACGCGGCGGCCATGGTGGCCGCGTGCGCCCTCGCGTCCGCGCTGGTCAGCGAGGTGTACCTCCTGACCATGCGACCCGACCGCCAGTGGTACGAGGCGCGGGCGGCGGCCGAGTCGGCCAAGACGCTCGCCTGGCGCTACCTCGTCGGAGGCGAGCCGTTCGGCCACGGGGCGGGCGACGACGCGGTCGACCTGCTGCTGTCGCGCAGATACTCCGAGATCATCAACGGGATCAAGGGGTTCGCGCTGGTGCCTCCACCGGAGGAGGCTTCCCAGGTCACGGCCTTGATGCGCGAGATGAGGGCGCTGCCGCTGGAGGAGCGCAAGCATCACTACCTGACGGGCCGGATCAACAACCAGCGGTCCTGGTACGGCCGCAAGGCGAGGCACCACGATCATCGGGCCGGCCAGTGGTCGATCGCGCTGGCGGTGATGGAGGCCATCGGGTTGATCGCGGCCGTCCTCAACGCCGTTCAGGCAATAAATCTGGATTTGCCGGGAATCGTGGGAGCAATGGCCGCGGCAGGTATCGCGTGGCTCCAGACGCGGCAACACCAGCAGCTCGCCACCTCGTATTCGATCGCGGCCATGGAGCTCGGCGATATCGTCTCGCGGGTCCAATGGCCGCGTACCGAGACGGAGTGGGCCCATTTCGTGGACGAGTCGGAGGAGGCCATTTCCCGCGAGCACATGCTGTGGTGGGGGTCGCGGGGGCGGGCGACAGAGGGGTGAGATGTGGTGTCCGTACCTGACGGAGGCTGGCAGGTATAGCGGGCAGGGTGGTCGGCATGACGACGAAAGCAGCGTTCATCGCGGTCACGCTCGACTGTGCCGAGCCGAAGGTGCTCGCCGACTTCTATTCGAAGATCACGGGGTACGAGAGCCAGTACGCCGACGACGACTACGCGTTCATCGGGGACGGGACGCACACGATCGGGTTCCAGCGGGTCGAGGGCCGGGTGCCCGCCTCCTGGCCGGGGCCGGCGAAGCAGTTCCACCTGGACTTCCGGGTCCCGGACGTGGACAAGGCCGTCCAGGAGTACGTCGGGCTCGGCGCCACCAAGCCCGAGTTCCAGCCGGGCCAGGGCTGGATCGTCCTCGCCGACCCCGAGGGCCATCTGTTCTGCGTGTGCCCGGAACAATCCTGAAAAAGCGGGATAAATCCCGGCACCCACCGCCTGCCCCGTCCCGCCCCCATCCGCTTCCACAGGGGGGCGCGGACGGGGACGCGCGGGGTTGGGACGGCGCCGGTCAGGTCGTGGTGATGTTCGTCCGGCGGAGGAACTGGGCGTTGACGGCGACGACGATCGTGGACAGGCTCATCAGGATCGCGCCGACGGCGGGGGAGAGGGTGACGCCCGCGAAGGCGAGGACGCCGGCCGCGAGGGGGATCGCGACCAGGTTGTAACCGGTGGCCCAGGCGAGATTCTGCAGCATCTTCCGGTACGCCGCGCGGGACAGGTGGATGACGGCGACCACCGCGCGCGGGTCGTCCCGGGCGAGGACGACCCCCGCCGACTCGATCGCCACGTCGGTACCGGCGCCGATCGCGATGCCGACGTCCGCCCTGGCCAGTGCGGGGGCGTCGTTCACGCCGTCGCCGACCATGGCGACGCGCGGTCCGCGGGACTGCAGCTCGGCGACCTTGGCCTCCTTGTCCTCGGGCAGAACCTCGGCGAAGTACTCGTCCACGCCGAGTTCGGCGGCGACGGCCCGCGCCACCTGCCCGGCGTCGCCCGTGATCATGATGACGCGCTTGCCCTCGCGGTGCAGCGCATCCACGGCCTCGCGGGACTCGGGCCGGACGGCGTCCTCCAGGGCGAGGGCCCCCGCGACCCGGCCGTCCACGACGACGTACAGCACGGTCGCGCCGCGCTCGCGCCACGCGTCCACGCTCTGCCCGCCCGGCTCGCCGGGGCCGTCCTCGTGAGCGTGTTCGCCGGCTGCCTCGCCGGCGTGGTCGTGGAGTTCTTCGAGGCCGAGTTCGCGCAGGAGGGCCGGGCCGCCGACGGCGACGGTGTGGCCGTCCACGGTGGCCTGGACGCCGCGGCCCGTGCGGGAACGGAAGTCCCGGGCGGCGGGCAGGGGGCCGCGGGCGCGGGCCGCGGCGACGACGGCGCGGGCCAGGGGGTGCTCGCTCTCGCTCTCGGCCGCCCCGGCCAGGCGCAGCAGGGTGCCGGCGTCGCCGTCGACGGCCACGACGCCGCCGACCTCCGGCTCGCCCCTGGTGAGCGTGCCCGTCTTGTCGAACAGGACCGCGTCGACGGTCCGCATGCCTTCCAGGGCGGTGCGGTCCTTGACCAGGATGCCGTTCCTGGCGCTCACCGCCGTCGAGATCGCGATCACGAGGGGGATGGCCAGGCCCAGCGCGTGCGGGCAGGCGATCACCAGGACGGTCACCGTCCGCTCCACCGCATCGCCCGGGTCGCCGGCGATCAGCCACGCGGCGAACGTGAGGGCGCCCGCCGCCGTCGCGACGTAGAAGAGCAGGGCCGCGGCGCGGTCGGCCAGCGCCTGTGCCCGGGACCGCGAGGACTGCGCCTGCTCGACCAGGCGGCGGATGCCCGCGAGCGCGGTGTCCTCGCCGACCGCGTCCACCTTCACGCGGACGGCCGAGTCGAGGGCGACGGTCCCGGCGACGACGCGGTCGCCGGACGACTTCGGCACCGGACGCGATTCGCCCGTCAGCATCGACTCGTCGAACTCGGCTTCGCCGTCGAGGATCACCCCGTCGGCCGGTACCCGTGAACCCGGACGTACCAGCACGATCTCACCGGGCCGCAGGGCGCTGACGGGGACGGATTCCGTGCCGCCGTCGGCGACGCGCTCGGCCTCGTCGGGGAGCAGCGCCGCGAGGGCGTCCAGGGCGTTGGACGCCTGGCCGAGCGCGCGCATCTCCAGCCAGTGCCCGAGCAGCATGATGTCGATCAGCAGCGCCAGTTCCCACCAGAAGTCCAGCCCGAAGAGGCCCAGCGCCGTGGCGGCGCTCGCGCCGAAGGCGACGGTGATGGCGAGGGAGATCAGCAGCATCATCCCCGGGGCCCGGTTTCGGATCTCCTCCACGGCGCCCGTCAGGAAGGGCCGGCCGCCATAGAAGAACACCGCTGTGCCGAGGACGGGCGCCACCGTCTGCGAGCCCGGGAAGGACGGCGGCGTGAGCCCGAACCACATCTGCACCATGTGGCTGTAGAGGACGACCGGGACCGAGAGGGCCACGCTGATCCACAGCCGGTCCCGGAACCGGGCGGCATGGTCACCGTGTCCCGTATGGCCGGCATGCCCGCCGTGTGGACCGGCGGCGCTGCGGTCGTTGTGTCCCATATGTCCACTATGGGGTCTGGTGTCGTCGGCGTCGTGGCGACCGTGCGGTGCGCGGCCTGGGTCGCCGGTGAGGTCGGCGTGATGGGCGGAGGCTCCGGCGTGTGCCTGGGGCCCGGTGTGGTCGTCTCGCATGGCCGCTCCTTCCTGCATACCCCCTGGGGTACATAGGGGATGACTCACCCAAAAGCGAAAAAGTCCGGTTCCGTCACCTGGGCGCCAGGGCGCGCGGCCCGGCGGCATGGCGCCGAACGTGATTCGGCATAGCGGTCCTGAGGATTAGGGAACGAGGTACCCAATTTGTCCTTAAGCTGGCAGGGTGCTCCCACTGATGCCCACAGCCGCGCTTCCCTCTGCCCACGGGGAACCCCGCCCAGGCGGTCGCCCGTGATGTGGCTGGGCGTCTCGATCGCGCTGGTCGGCGCGCTCGGGTATGCCGGGGGCGCGGCGATCCAGCAGTACGAGGCGGCCCACGGGGGTGCCACGTTCAAGCTGGTCAGGCGGCGGCGCTGGTGGATCGGCGGGGCCATCGGCTTCCTCGGGGCCGCGCTGCACGCGCTCGCGCTGAGCTTCGCGCCGTTGGTGCTCATCCAGCCGGTCAGCGTGACGACGCTCGTCTTCGCCGTCCCGCTGGCGGCGGTGCTGCACGGCAGGCGTCCCCACCGGGCCGAGGTGCTCGGGTCGGCCGCCGTGTCCGTCGGGCTGTTAGGCATCATGCTGCTCATCCCGCAGAGCCACACGCGCCCGGAGCTCTCCACGCCCGGAGCGCTGTCCTTCCTGGCCTGCGTGGGCGCGGTGGTGGCGGTGTGCGAGCTGAGCGCGCGGCGGGCCCGGGGCACCGCCAAGGCGCTGCTGACGTCGATCGGCGCCGGGGCCGTGACCGCGTCGGTGTCCACGTTCGTCCGGGTCGTCGGCGGGACGTTCGACGGAAACCTGTCCCACCTGTTCCACTGGTTCACGCTGGCGATCCCGGCGCTGCTCGTGTGCGCGATCGTCCTGTTGCAGCGGTCCTACGCCGTCGGCCATTTCAGCGTCGCGTACGCCGGGGTGCAGGTCGTCGACCCCGTGACGTCCGTGCTGGCGGGCGTGATCCTGCTGGGCGAGCCGCTGCCCGCCGACCCGCGGAGCATCGTCCCCGCGCTGGCCTCGGCCGCGGTCCTCATCGCCGGGACGATCACGCTTGGCCGCCTCCGCCCCGACATCGCCTCATCGCCGTCGCCGGCTGAGGCCGTCCCGGTCAGGACGCGGGCGGCCGCCAGGTGAACACGTCCTCGAACTGACGCGTGGCGTTGCCGTCGCCGAGGCGCCCGGCGAACGCCATGGCGGCCTGCCTGGCCCGGACGGCGAGGGGATTCGACCAGAGGGTCAGGCGGCAGATCGTCCGCGACCTTCGCATGATCTTCGTCGTGCGCGCGAGCCTGGCGGCGGTGTAGGGCCCCAGGTCCACGGGTGACGCCGCGCCCGCGACGTGGGCGAGGACCACCGCGTCCTCGATCGCCTGGCACGCGCCCTGCCCGAGGTTCGGGGTCATGGCGTGCGCCGCGTCGCCGAGCAGGGCCACCCGCCCGGAGTGGAACGCGGGCAGCGGCGAGGGCAGGCAGTAGAGGTCGTGTTCGAGGATCTCCCCCTCCCGCGCCGCGTGGATCAGCGCGGGGATCGGATCGTGCCAGGTCCCGAACAGGCGGGTCAGCTTCGCCTTCGCGCCGTCCTCGCCGCCCGCCCGTCCCGCAGGCGCGGTGGCGTAGCAGTAGACCAGACCGTCCACCAGCGGCATCACACCGAAGACCTGGCCCGGCCCCCAGGTCTCGCTGCCGCGCACCTCCCCCTCGGGCCCCTCGGGGCGCGGGACGACGGCCCGCCAGCTCGTCGCGCCCGCGTGGACCGGCCCGGGGTGGCCGGGGAAGAGGGCGCGGCGGACGGCGGAGTTGATGCCGTCGGCGGCCACGACCAGGTCGGCCCGGAGGTCTCCCGCGCTCGTGGAGACGGCTCCCGTACGAGGGTCGGCCGCGTGGACGGTGGTGCCGAGGCGCAGCGCCTCCGGGGGGAGTGCGCTCGCGAGCAGGCCGATCAGGGTGGAGCGCAGCAGGAGCACCGTGGGGTCGCCGAACCGGGCGGTCGCGGCCTCGGCGCTGGTCCTGAGCAGCCGGCGGCCGTCGGGCGCGCGCAGCCCTGCCTCGCCCTGCAGGGCGGCGAGCGCGCGCACCCGGTCGCCCACGCCGATCGTGTCGAGCGCTTTGAGGGCGTTCGGGGCGATGGCGATGCCCGAGCCGACCGGTTCGAGGGACGGGGCCCGCTCGCAGACCGTGACCTGCCATCCCTTCCGGGACAGGGCGGCCGCGGCGGTCAGGCCTCCGATCCCGCCGCCGATGATCACCGCGTGGGACATGGCCCCTCCTTCAACTACATCTGTAGTGACTACGGATGTAGTAAGACTACTACGCCTGTAGTCTGATCCCGTGCGCAGGGAGGAAGTCGTCGCGGAGGCCGCCATAACGCTGCTGGTCGAGCGGGGGATGCGCGGCCTGACCCACCGCGCCGTGGACGAGGCCGCCGGGCTGCCGCTGGGGTCGACGTCCAACCTGGCGCGCACCCGGGCGGCGCTGCTCGCGCTCACGCTGGCCCGTCTCACCGAGCTGGAGGAGCGGCAGTTCGCCCTGCCGACCGCCGGGGACGCGGGGTGGCCGGGCACGCCGGCCGGGCCCGAGGAGCTCGCCGAGATGATGGCCTGGCTGCTGCACACCCAGCTCACGGAGGGCCGCCGCACCACGCTGGCCCGCTACGAGCTCGCCCTGGAGGCCACGCGCCGCCCGGAGCTGCGCGAGGTGTACGACCGGGCGGGGCGGCGCTTCCGGGAGCTGGCCGTCGCCGTGCTCACCGCCGCGGGCTCGCCGGACCCGGTCCGGCACGGACGGCAGCTCGTCGCGTACGGCGAAGGAGTGATCTTCGACGCGGTGGCAGGCGCCGGCGGGGTGCCCGCGCTCGCGGACCTGCGCGCCGGGATGCGCGAGATCCTGAACGGCATGCTCGGCCGGCGGGCCGGCTGAGGCGCGCGCGCCCGGCCTGCCCGCGTCCTGGGGAGCGCGTCCGCCCTGTCGCGGCGCGCCCTCGACACACATACCGTCCGGTCGGTACGCTTCGGGAATCGGTGGGTACGCTTCGGTGATCCGGACGACTGAGGAGCGCGATGCCCGCGAACATCGAGACGAGCCCGCCGGGCCTGGACCTCGACCGCCTCAAGGACCACCTCGCCGCGCACGACCTGGCCGGGGGACCGCTCGCGGCCGAGGTCATTCACGGAGGCAGGTCGAACCTGACCTACCTCGTGCGCGACGGCGACCGCCGCTTCGTCGTCCGGCGTCCTCCGCTCGGGCACGTGCTGGCCACGGCGCACGACATGACCCGCGAGTTCCGCGTGATGGCCGCGCTGCGCGACACCGGCGTGCCCGTGCCGCGCACCTACCACCTGTGCGACGACCCCGAGGTCATCGGCGCCCCGTTCTACGTCATGGAGTACGTCGAGGGCGGGCAGCCGCCGGTGACGCCGGCCATCGAGGCGGAGCTGGCGGCCATCCTGGGGCGGCTGCACGAGGTGGACCCTGCCGAGGTCGGGCTGGCCGACTTCGGGCGGCCGGAGGGCTTCCTGGAGCGCCAGGTCCGGCGGTGGAAGCGCCAGCTCGACGCCTCGCGCAGCCGCGAGCTGCCGGACATCGACCGCCTGTACGCCCTGCTGGCCGAGGACATGCCCGTCACGCAACGTCACGCGATCGTCCACGGCGACTTCAAGCTGGGCAACACGCTCATCGCCGGCGGACGGGTGCGCGCCGTGCTGGACTGGGAGATGTCCACGCTCGGCGATCCGCTCACCGACCTCGCGCTCTTTCTCCTCTACGCCGGCTTCGAGGCGCTCGACATCGGCAAGGGTTCGGCGGCCGGGAGCGGGGGCGAGCACATGCCGTCCGGCGAGCTGGCCCGCACGTACGCGCGCGGCACCGGCCTCGACCTGTCCCGCCTCGGCTGGTACGTCGGCCTGGCCTGTTTCAAGCTCGCGGTGATCGCCGAGGGCATCCACTTCCGATACACGCGCGGCCTGACCGTCGGGGAGGGCTTCGAGGAGATCGGCGGGCACGTCGCGCCGCTCGTGGCCCACGGGCTGCGCGCGCTTGAGTCACGGGAGAGCTGATGGATTTCGCGTTCGACACCACCACCGAGGAGCTCCGCGAGCGGCTCTCCGCCTTCATGGACGAGTGCGTGTACCCGGCGGAGGAGCCGTTCGAGCGGCAGGCGGCCGAAAGCGGGTGGAGCAGCCCGCCGATGATGGAGGACCTCAAGCAGGAGGCCCGCCGGCGCGGCCTGTGGAACCTGTTCCTGCCCGGCGAGCACGGCGCGGGCCTGACGAACCTCCAGTACGCGCCGCTGGCCGAGATCATGGGCCGCAGCCCCCACATCGCGCCCGCCGCCACCAACTGCGCCGCCCCGGACACCGGCAACATGGAAGTGCTCGCGATGTTCGGCAGCGAGTGGCAGCGCAAGACGTGGCTGGAGCCGCTGCTGAACGGCGAGATCCGCTCGGCGTTCGCGATGACCGAGCCGGACGTCGCGTCCTCCGACGCCACGAACATCTCCACGTCGATCGTGCGCGACGGCGGCGAGTACGTGATCAACGGCCGCAAGTGGTTCGCCTCCGGGGCGATGAACCCGCGCTGCGCCGTCTTCATCGTCATGGGCAAGACCTCCCAGGAGGGCTCGACCCACCGGCAGCAGAGCATGGTGCTGGTGCCGCGCGACACGCCCGGGCTCACCGTGAAGCGGGGCATGACCGTCTTCGGGTACACCGACGCCGACCACGGCGGGCACGCCGAGCTGCTGTTCGAGGACGTCCGCGTCCCGGTGGACAACCTCATCGGCGAGGAGGGCGGCGGGTTCGGCATCGCGCAGGCGCGGCTCGGGCCGGGGCGCATCCACCACTGCATGCGGCTGATCGGCATGGCCGAGCGGGCGATCGAGCTGATGTGCGCGCGTGCCCTGTCGCGCACGACGTTCGGGACGCCGGTGGCCCGCCAGGGCGTCGTCCAGGACTGGATCGCCGAGTCGCGGGTCAAGGTCGAGCAGCTGCGCCTGCTGGTGCTGAAGACCGCCTGGCTGATGGACACGGTGGGCAACCGGGGCGCGCACACCGAGATCCAGGCCATCAAGATCGCCACTCCGCGCGAGGTCGAGTGGATCCTCGACAAGGCCATCCAGGTGCACGGCGCCGGGGGTGTGAGCCAGGACTTCCCGCTGGCGGGCCTGTGGGCGGCCGCCCGGTCGCTGCGACTGGCGGACGGGCCGGACGAGGTGCACAAGCGGTCCCTGGCGTACCGCGAGCTCAAGAAGCACATGCCCGCCGGGTGAGGCGGGCCGGGGGCGCGCTGCCTGTCGCGGGGGCCGTACGGGAAGCCGCGGGGCTGCGAAGGTCGTGTCGAGCGATTTGGAGGCATATTTCGTGACAGTGGATGAGGCGGGCCTCGCCGAGCGCGCCCGCGCGTTCCTCGCCGGCCATGCCCCGGAGGTCCTGTCCCCGGCGGAGTTCCTCGGGGCGCGCTTCGACGCGGGCCTGGCCTGGGTGCACTTCCCCGAAGGGCTGGGCGGCCTCGGCCTGCCCCGCGGGTGGCAGTCCGTCGTCGACCGGGAGTTCGCCGGCACGCCGCAGCAGGACTACGGCAAGCTCGCCATCGGCCTCGGCATGGCCGCGCCGACGATCCTCGCATTCGGCACGGACGAACAGAAGAAACGCTTCCTGCGCCCGCTGTGGACCGGCGAGGAGATCTGGTGCCAGCTCTTCAGCGAGCCCGGCGCCGGATCCGACCTCGCCACCCTGGCCACCCGCGCGGTACGCGACGGGGACGAATGGGTGGTGGACGGGCAGAAGGTGTGGACATCGGGCGCCCACCACGCCCGCTGGGCCATCCTGGTGGCCCGCACCGACCCGGACGTGCCCAAACACCAGGGCCTCACGTACTTCGTCTGCGACATGCGCGCGCCCGGCGTCGACGTACGGCCGCTGCGCCAGATCACGGGCGAGGCCGAGTTCAACGAGGTCTTCCTCACCGGCGTGCGGCTCCCCGACACGCTCAGGCTGGGGGCCGTCGGCGACGGCTGGCGCGTCGCGCAGACCACGCTGATGAACGAGCGCGTCGCGATCGGCGGCTCGCCCGTGCGGCGCGGCGGGGGCATGATGGGCGCGGTGCTGGAGACCTGGCGCGCGCGACCGGAGGTCCGCACGCACGCGCTGCACCAGCGCCTGCTCGGCCTGTGGGTCGAGGCGGAGGTCACCCGCCTGGCCGGGGCGCGGTTGCGCGAGCAGCTCGCCGCCGGAGCCCCCGGACCCGAGGGCTCGGGCATGAAGCTCGCCTTCGCCCGGCTCAACCAGGAGCTCTCCGGCCTCGACGTCGAGATGCGCCGCGAGGAGGGGCTGGCGTACGACGACTGGACGTTCCGGCGCTCGGAGTCCGTCGACTTCTTCGGCCGTGGCCCCGGCTACCGCTACCTGCGCGCCAAGGGCAACTCGATCGAGGGCGGTACGTCCGAGATCCTGCGCACCATCATCGCCGAGCGCGTGCTCGGCCTGCCCGCCGAACCCCGCGCCGACAAGAACGTCCCCTGGAAGGACCTGCCGCGATGACCTTGCTGTACTCCGAGGTCGAGGAGGAGCTGCGGGCCGCCGTCCGCGACCTGCTGGCCGACAGGTACCCGCCCGCGACGGTGCTCGCCCGGGCCGAGAGCGGTTCGCCGTACGACGCCGCGCTGTGGAAGTCGCTGGCCCGGGACATCGGCGCGGCCGGGCTGCTGATCCCCGAGCGGTACGGCGGCGCGGGCGCGTCCGCGCGGGAGGCCGCGGTCGTGCTGGAGGAGCTCGGCCGCGCGGTCACGCCCGTGCCGTTCCTGACCAGCTCGGTCATGGCGACGCGCGCCCTGCTCGCCGCCCGGTCCGACGCCGCCGAGGAGCTTCTCACCTCGCTCGCCTCCGGTGACGCCACCGCCGCGCTCGCGGTGTCCTTCGCCACGTTCCCGTACCGGGTGCCCGCCGGGCCGGTGCAGGCCGGGCCGGGCGGGCTGAGCGGACGTGTCACGGCCGCGGTGGGCGCCGAGACCGCCGACGTGCTGCTCGTCCCCGCGGGACGGGAGCTGTACGCCGTCGCCGCCGCCGATGTCCTGGTCGAGCCGGTCGTGTCCCTGGACCTGACCCGCCCGATCGCCACCGTGACGCTGGACGGCGTCCCCGCCACGCCGCTCTCCGCCGACCTCACCGCCCTGCGCGCCGCGCTGGAGCTCGGCGCGGGGCTGCTGGCGTCCGAGCAGCTCGGGGTGGCCGAGTGGTGCCTGTCGACGACGGTCGCCTACGTCAAGGAGCGGCACCAGTTCGCCCGGCCCATCGGCTCGTTCCAGGCGCTGAAGCACCGGCTCGCCGACCTGTGGACGCAGATCGTGCAGGCGCGCGCCGCCGCCCGTAACGCCGCCGACGCGCTGGCCGCCGCCATGCGGCGCGAGGCCGGTATGGATGGGGCCGGTACGGACGGGGCCGGTACGGACGGGCGCGGTGCGGACGACGCGGCGACGGCGGTCGCGGTCGCGCAGGCGTGGTGCGGGACTGTCGCGGTGCGCGCGGCCGAGGAGTGCGTGCAGATGCACGGCGGCCTCGGCATGACCTGGGAGCATCCCGTGCACCTCTACCTCAAGCGCGCGAAGGCGGACGAGATCGCGCTCGGCACGCCGGGCGACCACCGCGACGCCCTGGCCGTCCTGGCCGACGTCCCGGCGCCGTCCGGCCCCTGAGCCCATGACGGCTCCTGAGCCCATGACGGTTCCCGAGGCCAGGTCCATGACGTGGTGCGCAGATCCCGGGTCAGCCCGACGCCGGCCCGGGGTCGTCGCCGGGGCGCAGCGAGGTGAGCAGCAGCCCGGCGAAGTGGCGCCCGATCTCCACCCCCGACAGCGGCCCCTCGGTGTGGTACCACAGCCCGAGGTGGTGGACGGAGCCGAAGAAGAAGTCGACCACCAGGTCGGCGGGCACGTCGTCGCGGAAGACCTTCGTGCGCTGCCCCTCGGCCACGAGGTCGCGGAACCGCTCGTGGTAGCGGCGGCGCTCGGCTCGTACGGCCTGCTGGGTCTCGGGCGTGAGCTGGTGCATCGACCTGAAGAAGATCTTGGAGTCGTCGAGGTTCTCGATGGTGGTCGCGATGACGTCCACGGCGGCGTCGTACACGCGCGTGGCGACCGGCCCGGGCGCGTCCGCGAACCGGTCGAGGCGTTCGGTCTGCATGCGCAACACGCGGGCGTAGATCTCGCGCAGCAGGTCATCCTTGGAACCGAAATAGTGGTACATCGCGCCCTTGGTGACCCCGGCGGCCGCCACGATCTCCTGCACCGACGTGCCCTCGAACCCCTTGTCGGCGAACAGCCGCGTCGCCGCCCCGAGCAGCCGCCGGCGCACGGGCTCGTCCTTCTCCCGGGGCGTTCCCGCCGCCGAGCCGTTCATCTCGCAGTCCTCCCTGAATGTCGATCCCCCTCAGCGTACCGACTGGTCGGTCGGTTGGCTGTGACGTTGGTCTCCCCGAGTGTCCGGTAATGCCTCCTGGCGGACATTCGGTACGTCCCCGCTGTGTCGCCGGTGGCGTACTTACATAACCTTTTGACAGGTTGGAGCCCCGGGTTGGGTATCCACCAAACGTAATCCGACTGAGCCCGAAATCGTGGGGGTTTCAGGTGCCTAATGGGTCCATCTACGTGCCGCCGGACGACAAGTTCAAGTGGGGCTCGCCATCGGTGATGTTCGAGCTCCGCTGGCGCGAGACCAGGTCAGAACGCCGCCGCAGGCGTAACATCATGGCCGGAGCCGGTTTCGTCCTCATCACCGCGCTCGCGTTCTACCGGTCCTTCCCGGTCCCCTTCCTCATCGGCATCCTCGGCGGCGCGGGAGTGTGGGGCGTCGACGCCTTCATCTCCTGGCGCATGTTCGAGGCCACCGCCGTCTGGCGCGGCAAGCGCAGCGGCGCCGTCCGCACCGGCAAGCTCCTGCGCCGCGGGCTGACCAAGCACGGATACCGCGTGCTCGACGGGCGCGCCGTGCCGGGCAAGGCGTCCATCGACCACCTCGTCATCGGTCCGGGCGGCATCTGGATCCTGGACAACGAGGCATGGCCCCCCGACACCCACATCGCTGCGTACGGCGGCAAGCTGTTCTTCGGCGAACGGTCCGGGGTCACGGTGTCCAAGCCGCTCGTCGAGGCCGCCGCCTCCATGGCCGGCCTGTTGTCGAAGGAGACGGGCATCCCCATCGAGATCTCGCCGCTGCTCGTCGTCCACGGAGGCCGCGTGAACGGCCCCGCGGTCAGCGCCGAGGGACTCACGTTGTTCCTGCCGCGCAGGGCGTCCAAGTGGATCCTCGGGGACGCGCACGCCGAGCTGACCGACGAGCAGGTCGAGGTCCTGGCCCGTACCGCCGCGCGCATCCTGCGCCGCATGCTCTGACCCGCGTGTGACCCTCGCCGCGCCGCCCGCGCGGCGAGGGGTGTCTCCAGCGCGCCCTCACCGAGGCTGGCTATATTTGTGCTCCGGCGACCTGATCGCCGTTCTTCTATCCGCGCCGTGCCTCGCTCGGTCCCGTTCCGCGGCGCAACACGCCGGGGATCGGATGACTGAAAGGCAGGCACACGCATATGGAGCCGACGAGGCCGGGCACCCAGGCCGATTCCGAGTACGTCCAGCTGCTGGCCCCGGACGGGACGCTGCGCGACCACCCGGACTACGAGCTGACCCTCACCGCGGCGGAGGTCACGTCCCTCTACCGCGACCTCGTGCTCGTCCGCCGCTTCGACCAGGAGGCGGTCGCCCTGCAACGCCAGGGGCAGCTCGGCCTCTGGGCCTCCTGTCTCGGCCAGGAGGCCGCCCAGATCGGCTCGGGACGGGCACTCACCGACGCCGACATGGCCTTCCCCACCTACCGCGAGCACGGCGTGGCCTGGTGCCGCGGCGTCGACCCGGTGGACCTGCTCGGCATGTTCCGCGGTGTCAACCACGGCGGCTGGGACCCCGCCGAGCACAACTTCCACCTGTACACGATCGTCATCGGCAGCCAGACCCTGCACGGTGTGGGGTACGCGATGGGCATCCAGCGCGACGGCGCCGAGGCGGCCGTCCTCGCCTACCTCGGGGACGGCGCCACCTCGCAGGGCGACGTGAACGAGGCGTTCGTGTGGGCGGGGGCGTTCAACGCGCCGGTGGTGTTCTTCTGCCAGAACAACCAGTGGGCGATCTCCGCGCCGATGGAACGGCAGTCGCGCATCCCGCTGCACCGCCGCGCGGACGGTTTCGGCTTCCCCGGCGTCCGGGTGGACGGCAACGACGTGTTCGCCTGCCTCGCCGTGACGCGCAAGGCCCTCGCCGCCGCCCGCTCCGGCGCCGGCCCCATGCTCATCGAGGCGTACACCTACCGCATGGGCGCCCACACCACCTCCGACGACCCGACCCGCTACCGCCTGGGCGAGGAACTGGAGACCTGGAGGTCGCGCGACCCCCTCGCCCGGGTCAGGGCGTACCTCATGGCCGGCGACCTCGCCGGCGAGCAGTTCTTCCACGAGATCGACGCCGAGGCCGACGACCTCGGCCGGGACGTCCGCAAGCGCTGCCTGGGGATGCCCGATCCGGACCCGATGGCCATGTTCGACCACGTCTACGTCGACCACCACCGCCTCGTCGAGGAGGAACGCCTCCAGTACGCCGCGTATCTGGACGGGTTCGGTGACTCTTCGGAGTGATTCCGTTGACGGCCGCGGCCGCCGGGCGGTCCCTCACGGGTCCTCGATGAACGCCGCGAGCTGGCTCGGGTCGCGGCGTTCGATGCAGGAGAACCACGCCTGGCGTCCGGGACCGGCCGGCAGAGCGCCGGCGAGGCGCCCCGCCAAGCAGGCGGCGGGGCCCGAGAGGCTGGCTGCCACGAGGGTGTCCCCGGCCTCGATATCGACCAGCCGCGCCTCACGGCGGGGCCTTACGTCCTCCTCGCGACGCTGTCCCCGGCGAGGTAGCCCACCCCGGCGAGCCGCTCCCTGGCCTCGGCGGGCGAGCTGAACCATGACGCCATCGGCACTCCCGTCCTCGACCCGAACGATGTTCTAGCCTGACCCGCCCGATGCGTACGATGACGCCCACAGGGTGCGCTAATGTTGTCCTGCTTCCAGCGCCGCTAGCTCAGTTGGTTAGAGCAGCTGACTCTTAATCAGCGGGTCCGGGGTTCGAGTCCCTGGCGGCGCACCACGGGTAACACCGATGACCTGGGCATTCTCCCTATCGGGGAGGGTGCCCACAGTCATTTCCCGGCCTGTGCGGGGTCGTTGCCGGCTTTGCGGTCGCCACCGGCGTAGGAGTCGACGAAGGCGACGTAGGAGACCTCACACAGCAGGCTCCCGCTTGCACTGTCCAGGTCGCGTGGGGACAGGACGAACCAAATGACGCAGCGGGGGCGGTCCTCGGTGAAGCCCTAGCCGCACGTTGTTCTTCATGGGATGCGGTACCCGGCCCCGGTGACGGTCTCGATGACCGCCGGCTCGCCGATCTCGCGTCGGGGTTTCATCATCGCCGTCCTCACGGTGTTGGTGAACGGGTCGATGTTGCTCGTCCCACACCTTCTCCAGCAGTGTCCTGGCGGAGACCACCGCCCCGCCGACGCTCCGCCGCCGGTCGCTTCCCGGGTGGGGGGCGACGCCGGCCACCCTGCCCGTGCTGTTCGACCCGGCGTTCCTCAGGCGCGGCGGCTCCTCGGGGTTCCCCGGAAAAAGCGGTCGCATCTCCGCACTTAGGAAGATGCTCCCAGCCGGACCCGTCCACGATGATCAGCATGTTCACACTCTGGAAGTTGCGTGCTGAACCGGACACGCGAGGATGAGGCGGCGGGGGCCTGTTCGACCCGACATGCGGAGTTCTCGGACCTTCAGGTCATTCGTGAACGGCCCGGCATCGGGGACGCCGGACGCCACGTGTCATCGGTTGCTCTCCCGACGAGCCGCCGATCTCCCCGCAGAGGGCCGGGCGTGTACCGGCGTCCCGGTGAACCGTGGTGTGGGCCACGGCCGAACGAGGAGGCCATATGAGCCTTGACAATACACATCAGGTACGCAGGACGTCATCGCGGCGGGCGGCGAGGCCGTGCGCCCGATGACGCCGAACAGACAGAACCTGGTCGAGTTCGACGAGGCACGACGCCGGGCCTCCGGCGGCGAATGCCTGCCGGAACTGCTACGGGAGCACGTGCGGTCACAGCCCGGCCGTACGGCGTGCGTCTACGGGGACGAGCGGCTCACCTACCGCGAGCTCGCGGAGCGCGGCGCGGACCTGGCCGCCCACCTGCGGAGCCTCGGCGTGGGCGCCGACGACTGCGTCGGGGTGTTCGTCGAGCCGTCCATCGAGCTGATGACGGGCGTGTGGGGGATCCTGTGCTCCGGCGGCGCCTACCTGCCGCTCTCCCCGGAGTATCCCGAGGAGCGGCTGCGCTACATCATCGAGGACTCCCGTACCGGGATCATCCTGACCCAGCGGGACCTCGTGGCACGGCTGGCCGAGCTGGCGCCGCAGGGAACGAAGATAGTCGTCCTGGACGCGGCGGACGCGTTCGAGCCCGCCGCATCGCCGGAAGGGGCCTGGGAGAGCGATGTCGGCATCCACCCCGGCGACGCGGCGTACGTCGTCTACACCTCCGGCAGCACGGGCAGGCCGAAGGGGGTGGTGATCGAGCACCGCGCGATCGTCAACCAGATGCGGTGGCTGAACACCGTCCACGGAATCGACCAGGACCGGATCATCCTGCAGAAGACCCCCATGAGCTTCGACGCGGCGCAGTGGGAGATCCTCGCACCCGCGTGCGGCAGCACGGTCGTCATGGGAGGCCCCGGCCTCTACCGCGACCCCGAACGGCTCGTCGACACCGTCGTGGCCCACGGCGTGACCACCTTGCAGTGCGTCCCGACCCTGCTGCAGGCGCTGCTGGAAACCGAGCGGCTGGGGGAGTGCACGTCGCTCACCCAGCTCTTCAGCGGCGGGGAGGCCCTTTCGCGGTCCCTCGCACTGCGCTGCCTGGACGTGTTGCCGGGCTGCGAGCTGGTCAACCTCTACGGCCCGACCGAGTGCACCATCAACTCCTCCAGCTTCACCGTCGACAGGGACTCCGTCGCGGACGGCGTCCATACCATCTCGATAGGCACGCCGGCGCACGACACGCGGTTCTACGTTCTCGACGGCGATCGCTCGCCGGTGGCCCCCGGCGAGGTCGGCGAGCTGTACATCGGCGGCGTCCAGCTCGCGCGGGGATACCTGCACCGGCCGGACCTGACAGCGGAGAGGTTCGTCGACAACCCGTTCCACGGGGATCACGGGTACTCCAGGCTCTACCGGACCGGCGACCTGGCCTACTGGAACGCCGACGGCACCGTGCAGTTCGTCGGCCGCGTCGACAACCAGGTGAAGCTGCGGGGTTTCCGGATCGAGCTGGACGAGATCAGGCTCGGCATCGAGAGCCACGACTGGGTCAGGAACGCGGCGGTCGTCGTCAAGGACGACTCCGTCACCGGCTTCCAGCACCTCGTCGCCTATGTCGAGCTGAATCCCAAGGAAGCGGCCCTGATGGACCAGGGCGACCACGGCAACCACCACCTGTCGAAGGAGAGCAGGCTCCAGGTGATGGCGCAGCTCTCGGACGGGGGGTGCAGGGACGAGGCGGAGACCAGGGGCAAGACGGTGACCGGCCTCCCCGGCAGGACGCCGACCCCCGAGCAGCGCAGGCGGGTGTTCGCCCGCAAGACCTACCGCTTCTTCGAGGGCGGCGACGTCACCAAGGACGACATCGTGCGGCTGCTGGGGAGGAGCGGCACGGGTGCGCGTCCGCGTGGCCTGGACACGCTGCGCTTCGCGGAGCTGGGGGAGATCCTTCGATATTTCGGGCAGTTCTCCAGCGAGGACCGGCTGCTGCCGAAGTACGGCTACGCCTCTCCCGGGTCCCTCTACGCGACGCAGATGTACCTCGAAGTCAGCGGGCTCGACGGCGTGCGGCCCGGATATCACTACTACCACCCCGTACGGCATGAGCTGATCCTGATCCGGGAGAAGCCGGCGGAGCCGTCCGCGCAGCTGAGGATCCACTTCGTGGGCAAGCGACGGGCGATCGAGCCGATCTACAAGAAGAACGTCCGGGAGGTCCTCGAAATGGAGGCCGGCCACATGGTCGGCCTGTTCGAGGAGATCCTCCCTGAACACGGTCTCGACATCAGGGCCCTCGGCTACGCGCCCGAGACCAAGGATCATCTGGAGTGCGCGGACGAGGACGAGTATCTCGGCACGTTCGAGGCGGTGCCGTATGCCGGGCCGAGGCCCGATGACTCGCTCGACGTCTACGTGCAGGCCCACCCCGGAAAGGTGACCGGGCTCG
Organism: Sphaerisporangium sp. NPDC051011; assembly: GCF_040653595.1. NCBI lineage: Bacteria > Bacillati > Actinomycetota > Actinomycetes > Streptosporangiales > Streptosporangiaceae > Sphaerisporangium > Sphaerisporangium sp. NPDC051011. Next base: position 466,224 of record NZ_JBFAGG010000002.1, read on the forward strand.
CCGAAGGGCTCTACCGGTACACGGCCGGCGATCTGCTCAGGATCTCAGGCGACATGATCCTGCGAAAGCACGTCGTGGCCATCAACCAGAAGGTCTACCAGCGGTCCGGCTTCGGGGTCGCGCTGGTCGGGAGAGCTGGTCCGCACTGGCTCGGCTACGTCGACCTCGGCAGGAAGCTCCACCGCCTGCAGATGAACGACCTGGGCCTCGGGTTCATGTCCTCCGGCTACAGCTCCAGGACCGGCGACGACCTGCCGTCGGCGCGGCGGATGAAGAGCATCCTGCGCGCCTGCGGCGCGGAACCGGGCCCGTTCTACTTCGCCGTCGGCGGCCGTGTCAGTGACGAGCAGCTGCTGAGCACGGGGATGAATGAGGACGCCGTCCACATGAGCGGCCCGACGGAGATGATCAGAGATGATCTGATCGGTTTCCTGCCGGACTACATGCTGCCGAACAGGGTCGTGATCCTCGACCGCCTGCCGCGCACGGCGAGCGGGAAGATCGACTCGAAGGCGCTGGAGGCGCTCGACCTGGCCGACGCGGTATCCGACGACCAGCCTTTCGTCGCTCCCCGGACGAAGGACGAGGAGCGGATCGCCCGCGTATGGCGGAAGGTGCTGAAGCGGGAAAAGGTCTCGGTGCGGGACGACTTCTTCGTGTCCGGGGGAAACTCGCTGATCGCGATGGCGCTCGTCAGCGGAATCAACGAGGAGTTCCGGTGCTCGCTTCCGATGCAGGTGGTGTTCCGGTCACCGACCGTGGAGAAACTCCTGATCGAGGTGGACGCCGACGCCAGAGAGCCTTCCTCGCGTCTGGTCGGGCTGAACACCGCAGGATCGAAGAATCCCGTCTATTGTTGGCCCGGTCTCGGCGGTTATGCCATGAATCTGAGGCCGCTGGCGGAGAAGATAGGCGTCGACCGGCCTTTCTACGGTGTGCAGGCTTACGGGATCAATGAGAATGAGCCTCCGTATTCCACCGTCCAGGAGATGGCCGCGGAAGACATCAGGGCCATGCGGCGGCTCCAGCCGGAGGGCCCGTACATGCTCTGGGGATACTCCTTCGGCGCGCGCGTCGCCTTCGAGGCGGCCTGCCAGCTTGAGCAGATGGGCGAGGAGGTCGAGGGTCTGCTGCTCATCGCCCCCGGGTCGCCGCGGGTCCGCGCGGGCGACGACCCCGGCGGTGACGACGCGCCCGTCTACGCCAACCGGAAGTACCTGACGATCCTCTTCTCGGTCTTCGCCGGCGGCATCGACGTGCCGCTGCTCGACGACTGTCTGAAGGACGTCGAGGACGAGGACGGTTTCGTGTCGTTCGTGGTCGCGAACTTCCCGGGGCTCGACCCGGATCTGGTGCGAAGAATCGTCCGCACGGTGCGCGGGACCTATCAGATGAAATATCACCTCGGGGATCCGGAGGGGCCGCGGCTCAAAGCTCCGATCACGATACTGAAAGCCCAGGGCGACGAACCGTCGTTCATCGAGGACGGCGGCGGATATTTCTCGAAGCCGCCCGCCGTCGTCCATCTCGAAGCCGATCACTACAGCACTCTCAAGGAACCGGGCCTGCAGGAGTTGCTGCGAACCGCCCGTCGCGCGCTCGGCGCGTGAAGTGTCATCGACAATCCGCGCGGGGGCGGATACCGAGGAGCCGAACATGCCGCATGTGAATATCAAGTACTTTCCGCAGCCGCTGACCGAGGAACAGGAGTCCGCCCTGGTCGCCGAGGTCAGCGGAGCCGTACGGAACGCCCTCGGATGCGACGAGGGCGTCATATCGATCGCCCTCGAACCCGTCGCCGAAGAAGAGTGGAACGGGCGGGTCTACGAGCCGGAGATCGTCGGACGCAGGCACCTGCTGCGTAAGACGCCGAACTACTGATGACCGACGGACAAGCGCTGGTACCGCGCGGAGAACGACCGCCGGGGCTGCTGCGGCTCCTGGCGGAGGACCTGCGGACGATCGCCGAGCGTGATCCGTCCGTCCGCAGCCGGCTGGAGGCGTTGCTGCACCCTGTGCTGCCGGCGATGTGGCTGCACAGGGTCGCCCACCTGCTCCACCGGGGCGGCCGGCGGCTGCCGGCCCGGTTGCTGATGCTCCTCGCGCGCGGGGTCACCGGGGTGGAGATCCACCCCGGCGCGGTGCTCGGGCGCAGGGTGTTCGTCGATCACGGCGCGGCCGTGGTGATCGGGGAGACCGCCGTCGTGGGCGACGACGTGACCATCTACCACCAGGTGACCCTGGGGGCGGTCGGCTGGTGGCGCGACAACCGGCGTGCGCAGGGGGAACGGCGGCACCCGGTGATCGGCGCCCGCGTGGTGCTGGGCGTCGGGGCGACCGTCCTCGGGCCGGTGCACGTCGGAGACGACGCCATCGTCGGGGCGCGGGCGCTCGTCCTCGGGGACATCCCCGCCGGCGCGCGCGCCGTCGCCCCCCAGGGGGCCGTGTCACCCCGCCGCAGGACCGCGTCGCCCGTGGAAGGTCCCCTGGCCGGTCTGACGCGGCGCCGGCCGTCACGGGACGGAGATCGGTTTCCCGCCCGAGCCCACCTGTCCGACCACCCGACGAAAGGAATGGATCGATGAATCCGGATAACACGGTCCTGATAGTCGGCGCCACCGATGAGACCGTACGCAAGGCCAAGGAGCTCGGCCTGACCATCCTGTTGCTCCAGCACCCCACCAAGGTCAGCCCTGAGCAGGAGGAGCTCGCCGACGTCCTGCGCGTCGTGGACTACACCGACTGGGCGGCCGTCGAGCCGGTCGCCAGGGAGCTGTGGGAGGAGCCGGGGTTCCGCGTCGCGGTCTCCATCACCGAGCCCGGGCTGGAGAACGCGGGACGGGTCAACGACCTGTTCGGGCTGGGCGGAACCGGCTACGAGGTCACCAGGAGACTGCGCGACAAACTGGCCATGCGCCGCCACCTCGCCGAGCTCGACCCGTCCGCGGTGGCCGCCGCGCCGCTCCTGCGGCGCGAGGACCTGGACTCCTTCGGAGCCGCCCATGGCTACCCGTTCATCGTCAAGCCGACCGACGCGACCGCCAGCATCGGCGTCTACCGGGTCGGCGGGCCCGAGGACGCCGAGCAGGTCTGGGCCACGGTGGAGGGCCTGCGCGGTACCCGGACCGACCGCATCTCCACGATGTACCTCCTGCAGGACTTCCTCATGGAGGAGTACGTCGAGGGACCGGAGTTCAGCGTCGAGGCGTTCAGCTTCGCGGGCCGCCACGTCGTCGTGGCGATCACCGAGAAGTTCGTGCACGCCGAGCGCTTCGCGGAGCTGGGCCACGCCTTGCCCGCCCGGCTGGAGGAGCCGGCGCAGGACCAGATCCGCGCGAGCGTGGGCCGCTTCCTGGACCTGATCGGGCTCAGGGACGGCGTCTCGCACACCGAGGTGCGCATCGGCCCGCGCGGCCCGGTGATCATCGAAAGCCACAACCGCATCGCCGGTGACGCGATCCCGGAGCTGGTGCGCGGCGCCTACGGCATCGACCTGAGCCTGTACGCGCTGGGCTGGCCGTTCGGGCTGGTCGCCGAGCTGCCCGACCGGCCCGAGGCGCATGCCGGGGCGAGCGTGCGGTTCCTGGTGAGCGAGCCGGGACGGGTCGAGTCGGTCGAGGGCGTCGGCGACGCCGCCGCGCAGGACGGCGTGCTGGACGTGCGCATCACCGCCAAACCAGGCGACACCGTGCACTCGATACGCGACAACTGGGACCGGCTCGGCCTGGTCGCGGCGACCGGCCCGGACACGACCGCGGCGATCCGGCGCGGCGCGGAGGTCATCGACGAGACCATCCGGATCTGGGTGGCCGGCGAGGACGGGCGCGTCTGGCTCGCGAACGTGGCCGAGGTCGGATCACCGGCGGGGGTGCGGGCATGAGCGTCATCATCGTGCACCGGAGCCCGCTGGAGCCGTTCCCCTACCACCGCTGGCTGCGCGACTACGAGGGCCCGGTGGTGATCCTCGCCGCCCGCGACAGGTTCGAGCCGTTCGGCGAGCAGGTGCCGGTCGGGAACCTCGGCTACACGCACCTGGAGACCTTCGACGACGACGACCAGGTGGCCGAGCGGGTCGTACAGCTCGCCGCCGAGTACGGCACCACGCACCTGATCGGCGAACACGAGGCGGACGTGCTGCGCGTGGCAACCCTGCGCGAGCGACTCGGGCTGCCCGGACCCCGGACCGCCGACGTGCTGCCGTTCCGTGACAAGGCCCTGATGAAGGAACACGCCGTACGGGCCGGCGTGGAGGTCGCGCCGCACACCGTCCCGCACACCGCGGCGGACGTGCTGGCCTTCGCCGAGGTACACGGATTCCCCCTGGTGTTCAAGAACAGGACCAGCTTCAACTCCATCGGCCTGCGCATCCTGCGTGACCAGGACGCGCTGACGGCCTTCCTCGCCGAGGCGTACGGCGCACCGCGCGAAGACCTGCTGCTGGAGGCGTACATCCCCGGCCGCATGTGCCACGTCGACGGACTGGTGGTGAACGGCGAGACCGTGCTGGCCTGGCCCTCCCAGTACCAGTACGAGCTGGCCTCGTTCGGCACCGACCCCGGCTCCCGGGTCGACCTGGCGCTCGACCCCGACGACCCGCTCACCGAGCGCCTGCTGGAGCTCACCGAGCGGACGCTCGCGGGGTTGCGGTCGCCCGGCGGCCACCTGCGCGACCACGCCTTCCACGCGGAGATCTTCCACACCCCCGACGACCGGCTGGTGCTGTGCGAGATCGCCTGCCGGTCCGGCGGCGGGAAGATCCGCGAGGTGTTCCACACCCTGTTCGGGGTCAACCTCGCGGAGAGCTCCATCCGGGCCCAGCTCGGCCTGCCGTTGCCCGAGGTGGAGCAGGTCGTGCGTTCCGGGCGGCGGCCGAAGCCGGCACGCATGGCCGGTCAGGTGCTGATGATGAAGCGGCCAGGGCTGATCCACTCGCTGCCCGACGCCCCGCAGGAGCCCTGGGTGGAGCACTTCTACCTCTACGCCCGGACGGGCCAGGTGGTGCCGCCCGCCGCGGGATCCGCCGACTTCCTCACCGTCGTCATCGCCTCGGCCCCGACGCGCGCGGAGTGCGAGCGCAGGCTGCGCTCGCTCGGCGCGCGGCTGGAGGAGCAGGTGCGGGTCGTGGCGGTCCCGTCGTGAGGCGCCCCTCGACGCAAGTGCGTTACATGGCCGGGATGGTGATCGACGCCACCGGCAACGGCATGTACCTGCCCCTGTCCCTGCTGTTCTTCCACCACGTCACCGGGCTGCCGATCGAGCGTGTCGGCGTCATCATGACCGCGGCGGCGCTGCTCAGCCTGGTCAGCAACCCGATCGCGGGCGCGCTCGTCGACCGCTTCGGCGCGCGAGCCGTCGTCGTGGGCGGTTACCTGGTGCGCGCCGTGGGATTCGCGACCTACCCGCTGGTGGAGTCGCCGGTGACGATGTTCCTGGCGGTCGCGCTGGTGGCGCTGGGCGACGGCTCGTACCCGCCGTCGATCCAGTCGTTCGTCGCCGCGATCGCGCAGGGCTCCGGCCGCGACAAGCTCCTCGCCGCGCAGCGCAGCCTGCGCAACGCCGGCCTCGGCGCGGGCGGCCTCATCGCGGGCGCCGCGCTCGGCCTGGACAGCGACGCCGCCTACAAGGGGATCGTCCTCGTCAGCGCGGCCGCGTTCGTCGGCGCCGCGCTGATCCTCCGCACGATCCCGGTCCCCCGCGCACGCGTGCGGACGGAGACGGCGACCGCTCCCCGGAAGGGGGGAGGCTACCGGCTCGTCCTGCGCGACCGGACGTTCCTCGTGCTGACCCTGCAGAACGTGCCGACCGCCTTCGGCTACATGGTGCTGTCGGTGGCGCTGCCCGTCTACGTCACCCAGGAACTGAGCGCCTCGCCGTCGCTCGTCGGAGTGCTGTACGCGGTCAACACCGTCGGCATCGCCCTGTTCCAGATCCCGGTCACGCGCCGCCTGATCCGGTACCGGCGCACCCGCACCGCCGCGATCGGCGCCTCCATGTTCTCGGTGGCGTTCGTGACGTTCGCCGTGCTGGCCGGGGTCTCCGTGCCGTCGGTCCAGCTGGTCGGGGTCTTCGCCGCGACGGCGCTGTTCACGCTGGGGGAGATGCTGCACGGCGCGCCGCTGTCCGCGCTGGTGTCCAGTGCGGCTCCCGAGGAGACCCACGGCAGGTACATGGCGGTCTACCAGTTCTCCTGGGCCATCCCGACCGCGCTGGCTCCCGCCGTGCTGACCGCACTGCTGAGCTGGTCGGTGACCTCCATGTGGCTCCTGCTCGCGGTGGTCGTCGCCTGCTCGGCCCTCACCCTGGTCCGCCTGGAACGGTGGCTGCCCGCCCGGGCCGTCCATCCGAACGCGCCGGCCGTGCCGGACCCCCCGGAAGAGCAGGTACGCGAGCCTGTGGCTCCGCTTCGCGGGGACGGCTGAGCCGGTCGCGACCACGCCGGTGAGCGGCGAAGAAGGTGGACGGCCACCGGGGGTGCCCGGCGTCCTCAGTGGTCGTCGAATCCGAAGGTCATGCGCCGCGCGGGCGGTGCCGGCCGTGCTAACCGCCGGCCGGCCGGGGTGTTCGTGCCGCTGGCCTGGGACGTCGCCCGGGTGCTCGGCCGGCATCTGACCCTGGGCGACGAGCGCGTCCACTGCTACGACCGGCCGGTGAGCGACGACGACCCGATGGTGACCAACCGGTCGCACGAATACCTGCTGGTGGCCGCGAAGTAACGTATTGCTGCGCGGGCCTGCGACCGGACTAGGTGACCGGTGTTAAGCGGGTCATCCTGAACGCGGTGTCGAACCGGGTGGCCCGCTCAGCCCCGCGCTGAGTCCTCGCCTGGTTCGGCCGGTCGGAGGCGGCCAGCCGGGCGCGCATGTCCACCAGCACGGTGTGCACGAAGGCGGGATGATCGGAGTCCGGCCCCGCCGGCGGCGTACTTCCACCGCACATCGAAGGCGAACCGGTCCACCGCCTCCGTATCCGAGAGCCCTTCCAGGCGTTGCAGCACCATGACCACCGCCACGATCATCGGCGGCACCGAGCGGCGGCCGTCCTCGGCGAACAGGTCGGCGAACATCTCATCGGGGGAACAGGGTGCGGCACTCGCGGTACAGCACCGCGTAGATCGAGCTCGGCGCCGGCCGGCACTCGCGGAAACTCACCGTGGAGGAGAGCAACCCCGGCTGCGTCGGAGTCTGGCCCACTGCCGTTCCTCGACCTCTCCCCGCTCTCGGTGACCAGCGACGATCACCCTGGCACACAAGGAGAGGTCACCGCGAGATCGTCGGAAAACACCAGTCACCTTAGGCGGGCCACCAGCTGAGGTAGCGCTCACCGGTGTCCGGGAAGATCGTCACGACCGTCTGGCCCGACAGGTCGTGGCGGTGGCCCAGCTCGACGCAGCCGTACGCGGCCGCTCCCGAGGAGACCCCGACCAGCAGCCCGGTGGTGGCGGCGATGGCCCGGGTCATGCCGGCCGCGTCGTCGTCCGAGACGCTGACGACGTCGTCGATGATGGTGACGTCGGTGACGGGGCTGATGAAGCCGCCGTTGAGTCCGGGAATCCTGTGCGGTCCGGGGTCGCCGCCGGACAGCAGGGGCGATCCCTCCGGCTCCACCGCGACGATGCGCAGCCCTGGGTTGCGCTCGCGGAGGTAGCGGCCCGTTCCGGTGAGGGTGCCGCCGGTCCCGACCCCGCACACCAGCACGTCGACGTTGCCGCCGGTGGCCTCCCAGATCTCCGGGCCCGTGGTCGAGTAGTGGGCCATGATGTTGGCGGTGTTCTCGTGCTGGCAGGCGTACCACGACCCGGGGAGGGCGGCGTGCAGTTCCTGCGCCCGGTCGACGCATCCCTGGAAACCGAGGGCGTGGTCGGTGAACTCCACCTGGGCGCCCAGCATGCGCAGGGTCAGCGTGCGCTCCCGCGACGCGTTGTCCGGCATGACGACGATGCACGGGTAACCGCGGCTGACCGTCAGCGCCGCCAGGGCGATGCCGGTGTTGCCCGAGGTCGACTCGATCACGGTCGCGCCGGGCTTCAGCGCGCCGGACGCCTCGGCCTCCTCGATCATGCGCAGGGCCACCCGGTCCTTGATGCTCGACAGCGGGTTCGCCGACTCCAGCTTGGCGAGCAGAGTGGTGGTCGAGGGGAGGCCGTCGAGGGCGAGGCGGAGCAGGGGGGTGTTGCCGATCAGGTCGTCGATCTTGGTCGCGATATCGCTGCCGATCAGGGATACCATCCAGACTCCTCTGTACGGGGCCGGTGTTGGGGTGTGGCTGGTTCGAGGGCGCTCAGGCGATGCGGTGCGGCTCGACACGGCTCGGCTCGCTTCGGCCCGGCTCGCTTCAGCGGGCCGAAGACCAGGTCCGGAGCCTGACCGTGATCGAGCCGCGGATCACGGATGCTCTACCGGTGGGTGAGGTCGCACAACGGTATTTTCGCCCGTACCGTCCGCACATCCTCCAGCGTGCTCTCTTTGATCGCCCTCTTCGCCGGCCCGAAGGCGACATGACCGACAAGCTGGTGATGATCCACGGCGATCTGCGGACCACGGTGTCGATCTTCTGGAGAGAGTTCCGCCCCGACCTGGTCACCGGCACCCTCACGGCAGAACCCTCGCCCCCGCCTCCCTGGACCTGCCCACCGCTCCCATCGGCGGCCCGGTCGACCCGGCACCCGATGCCCCGCTCACCAGCCTCCTGGTCCCCGAACTCCTGATCACCGGCGCCCTCCGCGCCGGCGACTTCCCTGAGATCGGCATCCGTGAATGCACCCTCCGGGAGCACCTGCTCTCCGGCATCCCCCGCATCAGAACCCATCAGCCGTCCTGAGCGAGTGGCAATCCTCCCTCTTGTGGAGGGTCCGGAGAGGCGGGGTGGGTGGAAATCCTTGGGCCGTTTCGCCGTCGGTGCCGGGGCTCCGGCATCGCGGTTCCGGGATCAGTGTTAGCCCAGGTCAGGGGGGTACGGCTTGTTGGTATACGAGGGTTCGTCGTGGGCCGGGCCTGAAGGGCGCCTTTGCGGGCGTGTTCCGGGGTGAGCCGGCGGTGGGCCGGATCTGAGGTAATCAGCCATGTGAGGTTCACATGAGCGAAAAGAATCACCGCATGCCCGGGCGCCTGGCCACAGCGCTGGGGTGGGCGAGCCTCGGCATGGGCGTGGTCCAACTCGCCGCGCCGGGCGCGATCAGCCGTCTCAGCGGCATCGACGACTCGCCGTGGGCGGACAAGGCCATACGGTTCGTCGGAGTACGGGAGCTGCTCCACGCGGCCGCCCTGCTGGGCACCCGCAGGCCGGCTCCCATGACATGGACCCGTGTCGCGGGCGACGCCATGGACCTGACGATGCTGGGCCGTGCCGTGGCCAACAGGGACGGGGACAGGCGCCGCCGGGCCGCGGCGGCCACGGTGGCGGTGGCGGGCATCGCGCTGGCCGACTTCTACACCGCGATGCGTGCGAACCGGTCGATGCCGGGCGCGGGCCCCGAAGCCACCACGAACCTGCGCGCGGCCGTCACGGTCAACCGCCCGCGCCGGGAGGCCTACGAGTTCTGGCGCACGCTGGAGAACCTGCCCCGGTTCATGATCCACCTGGAGTCGGTGGAGTCCATCGGCGGCGGGTACTCGCACTGGCAGGTCCGCGGCCCGGCGCACAAGGTCATCGAATGGGACGCGGAGATCATCGAGGACCGCGAGGACCAGCTCATCGCCTGGAGGTCGATCGAGGGCGCGACCGTGCGCAACAGCGGCTGGGTGCGCTTCACCGACGCCCCCGGCGGGCGCGGCACGGAGGTCCGCGTGCGGATCGACTACGAGGCGCCGGCGGGCAGGCTCGGCCTCGCGTTCGCGCGGCTGATGGGGGAGCACCCCGAGCAGCAGGTGCGCGACGACCTGCGCCGGTTCAAGCAGGTCATCGAGACCGGCGAGGTCACCCGATCCGAGGGCAGCCCGGAGGGCACCCGCGCGCAGCGGCAGCTCTTCCAGCGCCTGGCCCAGCCGGTGAGATGAGGAGGATCCCATGAAAGCGAACTGCTGGATGGGCCGTAACACCGTCGAGGTCCGGGAGGTGCCGGATCCCCGGATCCTCAACCCCAGGGACGCCGTCGTCCGCATCACCTCCAGCGCGATCTGCGGCTCGGACCTGCACCTGTACGACGGGTACATCCCGACCATGAAGAAGGGCGACATCCTCGGCCACGAGTTCATGGGCGAGGTCGTCGAGGTCGGCCCGCGGGTGACGACGCTGCGCGTGGGCGACCGCGTCGTCGTCCCGTTCCCGATCGCGTGCGGTGACTGCCTGGCCTGCGCGGACGGCATGTACTCGGTGTGCGAGAACTCCAACCCGAACGCCGGCATGGCCGAGAAGCTCATGGGACACGCTCCCGCGGGCATCTTCGGCTACTCCCACATGCTGGGCGGCTACCCGGGCGGCCAGGCGCAGTACGCGCGCGTGCCGTTCGCCGACTTCGGGCCGATCAAGGTCGAGGACGACCTTCCGGACGAGCAGGTGCTGTTCCTGTCCGACATCTTCCCCACCGGATGGATGGGCGCGGAGATGTGCGACATCAAGCAGGGCGACGTCATCGCCGTGTGGGGCGCGGGCCCGGTGGGCCAGTTCACGGTCGCGAGCGCGTACCTGTTGGGGGCCGAGCGGGTCATCTGCATCGACCGCTTCCCGTACCGGTTGGAGATCGCCGCGCGGGCGGGCGCCGAGACGCTCAACTACGAGGAGGTCGACGTCCTGGACGCGCTCCGCGACATGACGGCCGGGCGCGGCCCCGACGCGTGCATCGACGCCGTGGGCATGGAGGCCCACTATCCCGTTCGGGCCGTCCAGGCATACGACCGCGCCAAGCAGGCGACCCGCATGGAGACCGGTCGGCCGTACGCGCTGCGCGAGGCCATCCTCGCCTGCCGCAACGGCGGGATCGTCTCGGTCAGCGGCGTCTACGGCGGCCTGGTGGACAAGTTCCCGATGGGCTCCTTCATGAACCGGTCGCTCACGATGAAGACGGGCCAGTGCCACGTCCAGCGCTACCTGGATCCTCTGCTCAACAGGATCCGTGAGGGCGCCATCGACCCCAGCTTCGTCATCAGCCATCACCTGCCTCTGGATGAGGCTCCGCGTGGGTACGAGATGTTCAAGAACAAGGAGAACCACTGCAACAAGGTCCTCCTGCGCCCCTGGGCGTAGGCGCCGCACGAGGCCGCGCAGTTCATCGGCCGCTGTCCATGACCTCGCTCACGGCGTCGCGTTCCCGGAGGTCTCCTCGTCGTAGCGCCGCCCGGCGCGGAGGAACGCGCTCCTCCGCGCCGGGCGGCGCGCTTAATCGGTTCGCGAGGCTCCGCGGCGACTCTAGTCTTAGGAGCGGGGCCGGATCTTCCGCCCCTTTTCTGAGAGCCCCGCCCGTCCGGCGGGGGGCGTGTCGCGCTGGGGAGGGACCCCTGATGGAGTCGGTCGAGATTCGGCGGCGTTGGCTGCGATTCTTCGAGGAGCGCGGGCACGCCGTGGTGCCGTCGGCATCACTGATCGCCGACGACCCCACGCTGCTGCTGGTGCCCGCGGGCATGGTCCCGTTCAAGCCGTACTTCCTCGGCGAGGTCAAGGCGCCGCATCCCCGGCTCGTCAGCGTGCAGAAGTGCGTGCGCACGCCGGACATCGAAGAGGTCGGCAAGACCACCCGGCACGGCACCTTCTTCCAGATGTGCGGAAACTTCTCCTTCGGCGACTACTTCAAGGAAGGCGCCATCCAGTACGCCTGGGAGCTGCTCACGAACTCCCTGGCGGACGGCGGCTACGGCCTGGACCCGGACCGCATCTGGATCACCGTCTACCTCGACGACGACGAGGCCGAGCGCATCTGGCGCGAGAAGATCGGCATCCCGGCCGAGCGTATCCAGCGTCTGGGCATGGGCCCCAACTTCTGGTCCATGGGCGTTCCCGGCCCGTGCGGGCCCTGTTCGGAGATCAACTACGACCGCGGCCCCGAGTTCGGCCCCGAGGGCGGCCCGGCCGTCAACGACGAGCGGTACGTCGAGATCTGGAACCTCGTCTTCATGCAGTACGAGCGCGGGCCGGGCGAGGGCAAGGAGGACTACCCGATCCTCGGCGAGTTGCCGTCCAAGAACATCGACACCGGGCTCGGCCTCGAACGCCTCGCGATGATCCTGCAGGGCGTGCACAACATGTACGAGATCGACACCTCCCGGGTCGTCATCGACCGCGCCACCGAGCTCACCGGCGTCCGCTACGGCGCCGCGCAGGCCTCCGACGTCTCGCTGCGCGTCGTCAGCGACCACATGCGCACGTCCGTCATGCTCGTCGGCGACGGCGTCGTCCCCGGTAACGAGGGCCGCGGGTACGTGCTGCGCCGCATCATGCGCCGCGCGATCCGCAACATGCGGCTGCTCGGCGCCACGGGACCGGTCGTCCTGGACCTGGTGGACACGGTCATCAGGTCGATGGGCGAGCAGTACCCCGAGCTCGTGGCCGACCGCAAGCGCATCGAGGCGGTCGCGCTCGCTGAGGAGGCCGCCTTCCTCAAGACGCTCAAGGCCGGCACCGCGATCCTCGACACCGCCGTCACCGAGACCAAGGCGTCCGGTGGCGGCGTGCTCGCCGGCGACAAGGCGTTCCAGCTCCACGACACCTGGGGCTTCCCGATCGACCTCACCCTGGAGATGGCCGCCGAGCAGGGCCTGTCCGTGGACGAGGACGGCTTCCGCCGCCTGATGAAGGAGCAGCGCGAGCGCGCGAAGGCCGACGCGCGGGCGAAGAAGACCGGTCACGCCGACCTGTCCGCCTACCGCGAGGTGGCCGACGCCTCCGGCTTCACCGAGTTCACCGGGTACACCGCGACCGAGGGCGAGTCGACCATCGTCGGCCTGCTCGTGGACGGCGTGCCGTCGCCCGCCGCGGTCGAGGGGGACACCGTCGAGGTCGTCCTCGACCGCACCCCGTTCTACGCCGAGGGCGGCGGCCAGCTCGCCGACCAGGGGCGCATCAAGCTGGACTCCGGCGCCGTCATCGAGGTCCGCGACGTCCAGCAGCCGGTTCCGGGCGTCAGCGTGCACAAGGGGGTCGTGCAGGTCGGCGAGGTGACGCTCGGCGCGTCCGCGTTCGCCGCCATCGACGTCGGCCGCCGCCGCGCGATCGCCCGCGCCCACAGCGCGACCCACCTCACGCACCAGGCCCTGCGCGACGCGCTCGGGCCGACGGCGTCGCAGGCGGGGTCGGAGAACTCGCCGGGCCGCTTCCGCTTCGACTTCGGTTCCCCGTCCGCCGTGCCCGGCACGGTGCTCGCCGACGTCGAGCAGAAGATCAACGAGGTTCTCGCCCGCGAGCTCGACGTCGAGGCCGAGGTCATGAGCATCGACGAGGCCAAGCGGCAGGGCGCCATCGCGGAGTTCGGCGAGAAGTACGGCGAGCGCGTGCGCGTCGTGACCATCGGCGACTTCTCCAAGGAGCTGTGCGGCGGCACACACGTCCGCAACACGGCCCAGCTCGGCCTGGTGAAGCTGCTCGGCGAGTCCTCGATCGGCTCCGGCGTGCGGCGCGTCGAGGCGCTGGTCGGCCTGGACGCCTACAACTTCCTCGCCCGCGAGCACACCGTGGTCGCCCAGCTCCAGGAGCTGGTCAAGGGCCGCTCGGAGGAGCTCCCCGAGCGCGTCTCCACCATGCTCGGCAGGCTCAGGGACGCCGAGAAGGAGATCGAGAAGTACCGCGCCGAGAAGGTCCTGCAGGCGGCCGCGGGGCTGGCCGCGGGCGCCGCGGACGTCAAGGGCGTCGCGGTCGTCGTCGGCCGCGCGCCGGACGGCACGGACGCCGACGACCTGCGCAGGCTCGTCCTGGACGTGCGCGACCGCATCCTCGGGGGCCGGCCGGCCGTCGTGGCGCTGTTCTCCACGGCGAACGGCCGCCCGCTGACGGTGGTCGCCACCAACGAGGCCGCCCGCGAGCGCGGTCTCAAGGCGGGCGACCTGGTCCGGACGGCGGCGAAGACGCTCGGCGGCGGCGGTGGCGGCAAGCCGGACATCGCCCAGGGCGGCGGCCAGAACCCCGAGGCGGTCGGCGAGGCCATGGCCGCCGTCGAACGCCTGATCGCCGAGACCGCCTGACGGCCTCATCGGGCGAACGAGTCCCACCGCCCGACGAGTCCCACCGCCCGACGAGTCCCACCGCCCGACGAGTCCCACCGGCCGACGAGCGAGTCCGGCCGGGGGACGGCCTGACCGGTGGGACGGCTGCGCTTCGCTCAGAAGGTACGCGCCTGGGTCGCCGGGAAGAGATAGGGATGGGTCTCAACGAATTCCCGCAGGTCGGACGGTGGTCTGCCGGTGAGGAGCTCGACGTCGCCGGTGACGCGGTCGTAGCGGTTCGCGGCGTGCAGGCGCGCCATCGTGGCGAGATGGTCGAACAGGTGCGGGGGCGGGCCGAGGCCGCGCAGTTCGTGTTCGATCCACGGCTCGAGCGGCACATCGACGTAGGACACCGGACGGCCGAGCGCGCGTGCGTACTCCCCGGCCACCTCGTGCAGGTCGCGCGAGCGCGGGCCGGTCAGCTCGTACACCTTGCCGATGTGCGGGGCGGGGTCGCGCAGGATCGCGGCGACGGCTTCGGCGACGTCCCCGGCCGCGACGGGGGAGGTGCGGCCCGTGCCGAACGGCAGCCGGATCGTCCCGTCCCGCGCGATCGAGGCGTCGGCGAAGGACGTGAACAGAGGGTTCTCCATGAACACGGTGGGCCTGACGTGCACGACCGGCAGGCCCGACCAGTCGAGCGCCTGCTCGGCGAGCCAGTGGTGCCGCTGCTGCGCCGATTCCTGGACGCTGGTCAGGTCCATCTGCGAGACGGTCATCTGGGACATGTTCACGAACGCGTCCAGCTCACCGTACCGGCGTGCCACCACCGCGGTCGTGAGCGCCGCCTCCAGGTAACGCGCGGAGACGCTCATGCCGAAGTACATGCGGCGGCACCCGTCCACCGCCCGGGCGACGTCGGGCGCGCGGGCGAGGTCGCCCACCACGACCTGCGCGCCAGTGGCCCTCAGCGCCTCCGCCCGTTCGTCCTCCCGGTGGACGAGGGCCCGCACGGGCAGGGAGTCCCGCCGGAGCGCCTCGACCACCGTACGGCCCACCGCGCCGACCCCGCCCGCGGCGCCGGTCACCAGGATCGGCCGGTCGTCGGCCATGGCGTTACTTCTGCGGTGGTTTGACGAGAGTGTTGTGGAAGGAGCGGACCAGCCACTGGCCGCCGGTCTTGACCACGAGGCTGGTGTTCCACGAGGTCGTGTTCGGGTGGCAGCTCGTCTCCTTGCGGAAGAACACGCACCCCTTGCGGATGATGTAGGCCAGCGTGGGGGACAGCATCTGGACCTTCTCTTCCAGCGTGATGATGCGGCTGTCCTTGAGCTGCGCGCCGAGATACCGCTGGAACCGCACGCCGATCTCGCGGCCCGTGTGGATGTGCTCGCCGGTGACGTTGACGAAGTCGGCATCCGGCGTGTACGTCGCGCCGTACGCGTGCCCGTCCCCCCGCGCCCAGGCCTCCGCCTGGCGATGCCAGAGCTGCGCGAGGGCGGTGAGGTCGGGGTCGGTCGTGCCCGGCCTCATGGGGGAGAGGGCCGGCGCCGCCCGGCCGTCGCCGGTCGCGGCCTGCGCCGGCGTGACCGCGCCGGTCAGCGCCAGCCCGAGCCCGCCCATGAGAACCAGGAGGATCGGTCCCCTCGCGTACGTATGGATGCCCATCTGTGCCCCCGTCCGAGATCGATGCGGTGATGATGCGGTGATGTGGTGTGTCATTGGGCGGACCCGCTCGCGGCCTCGCCAGAAAGCGTCGGCGGCTGTTCCCGGGTGGCCGGGACGATGCCGCGGAACGGCCGGTGCGCCTGGTCGAGTGCCTGGACGAGGGTGTTGTGGAAGGACGTGATGAGCCACTGGCCGGCGTCCTTGACGGCGACGCTGGTGTTGATCGAGAGGTTGTCGGGCCGGCAGGCCTTCTCGGCGCCGTACAGGACGCAGTCCTTGCGCACGATGATCGCCATGGTGGGCGAGATGAGCCGGACCCGCTCGTCGATCCGCAAGATGTGCGTGTTCTTCAGGTCGCCGCTGAAGTAGTGCTGGATTCGGGCGGCGATGACATGGCGGTTGTGCAGATGCTCGCCTTTGATGTTCACGAGATCGGCGTCCGGGGTGTAGATGCTGGAGTACGCGAGCGCGTCTCCCCGGGCCCAGGCCTCCGCCTGGCGCTCCCAGATGTGTCTCAGGGCGGCGAGGTCCGAATCGGCGGCGGTGGCCGGTGTTCGCGCGGCGGCGGTCGTGGTGTCCGACGGCGTCGAGGCGCCGACCGGCCGCGGGCCCGTCATGAGCGCGGCGCCGAGCCCGCCGACGACGGCCAGGCGGATCGTTCTCCTGGTGTATCGACGAATGTCCATGCATGCCCCCGTTCGATGTGCACCTGGAGCGAACGTATAGGCGATTCCCCTTATCGACCGTTGAAACGATCACGCGCCCGGTTATGACTCGGCAACCTGTGCGTACAGGCGGGGTTCGTGGCGGGCGCGTGGGCGATTTCTTCTGATTCTCCTGCGGCTTCCCTGTGGGTATTCCCAGGAATGCCGGTTTTGGCACTTCGCTTGTGATTCTCCCCTGATTGCTCCCCGGGGGGCGCGGGAAGGATGCCGGGCGAGGGGGAGTGACATATGCACATAGCCGTACTCGGAATGGGGAACATGGGGCGAGCCGTGGCACTGCGGCTGCTCGACCACGAACTCCACGTAACCATATGGAACCGGACGCAGGGCAAGGCCGCTCAGGTGGTCGAGGCCGGCGCGTCCGAGGCCTCCACGCCGGAGGACGCCGCCAAGGGCGCCGACGCGGTGCTCATGTCCCTCGCGGACGACGCGGCCGTCATGGAGGTGGCCGCACGGCTCAGCGAGATGGGATCCGGCGAGGACGCCCCCATCCTGGCCGACATGAGCACCGTCTCCCCGCGCACCTCCCGCGCGGTCAGGGACATGGTCCCCGGCGGCCGGTTCCTGGCCGCCCCCATCATCGGAGCCCCGCAGACCATCGGCCACGGCAAGGCCACGTGCCTGGTCGCGGGCGACCGGCGCCTGGCCGACCGGCTGGAGCCCGTCTGGTCCGGCCTGTTCTGCGGCACGCAGTACTGCGGCGAGGACCCGGGCGCCGCGACCACCTTCAAGCTCCTCAACAACTACCTCCTGATCTCCGCCATGGCCGTCATGGCCGAGGTCGTGGCCACGGCCGAGGCCGCCGGCCTTGACACCGGCCTGCTGCGCGAGGCCCTCCACAAGTGGCCCACCGTCCCGCCCAGCCTGTTCAACCGGATCGACGACACCATCGGCGGCGACCACCACGGCTGGTTCAGCACCCGTCTCGGCGCCAAGGACGTACGGCTCGTCGCCGAGGTCGCGGAGGCGAACGGCCTGCCGCTGCCCATCGCGCGGCTCGTCGAGCGGCGCTACGAGGAGGCGGCGCGGCACACGTCCGCCGAGGCCGACATCGCGGCCATCGTCGAGCTGGTCCGCGCCGGCCGCGGCCCCCGCCCGGGACTCGCCGTCCATGCCTGAGCGCCGCCGTCCCGCGGCCCGTCCGGTGACGGCGCTGGTCACCGGGGCGAACCAGGGAATCGGACGCGAGATCGTGGCCGGGCTCGCGGCACGCGGCATGACCGTGCTGCTCGGCGCGCGCGACCTGCACCGGGGCGAGGAGGCGGCGCACGCCCTGCGGTCCGCCGGCGGCGACGTGCGGGCGATCCAGCTCGACGTCACCGACGGCACGTCCGTGAAGGCCGCAGCGCAGTACGTGGACGGCCACTTCGGCGTGCTGGACGTCCTGGTCAACAACGCCGGCATTCTCGGCGACCGCGCCGGGCAGGCCCCGGAGACCGCCGAGCTGGACGTGGTCAGGGACGTTTTCGAGACCAACGTCTTCGGCGTGATCAGCGTGACCAGCGCGATGTTCCCGCTGCTGACGCGGTCACCGGCGGGGCGCGTCGTCAACGTCACCAGCGGCCTCGGCTCGCTGACGCTGATGAGCGACCCCGCCGGGCCGTTCGCCGGGCGGCCCGCCTCGGTCGCCTACATCCCGTCCAAGACCGCGCTCAACTCGCTGACCGTGCAGTACGCCCGGGAACTGCGCCCGCACGGAATCCTGGTCAACGCGGCGGACCCGGGGCCGTGCGCGACCGCTTTCACCAGGGACGTTCCCGGCCTCACCCGCACCGCCGCCGACGGCGCCGCGATCGCCGTCCACCTCGCCACCCTGCCCGCCGACGGCCCCACAGGGTGCTGCTTCGGCGGCGAGGGCCCGGTCCCGTGGTAGGGGGGTGACCGCGCGGGGGTGATCCTCGCACCTCCGGGCCGCCCCTGAGCCGGGGCGGCCCGGACACGCCTGAAACAGTGACGAATCGCCATCAATGTCACCGGGACACGGCGGACGTGAGGGCGGCCGCGCTGTAGGAGCGGGGCGCAAGCGGAGGGAGTCGCCGAAGGCGGTGGCGTAGCAGGGGGCCGAAGCCCTCGCGGGGCGCCGGGCTCCGCGCGCACGGCCGCGGCGCGCGGAGCGGCGCCTGTGGGGCATGGATGATCCGTCCACGCACCGGTGAACCACGGTATCGATGAGGGCGGTCGGGGACCCGCTATGGCGTACGGAGGAGAGTGACCCCCTTCCCCACTCGATCACGGCCGTGGCACACACCACGCGCCGCGACGGAGCGCCTAGCGATCATTTCCACAAGTATCCTCGGTCATGGTCAATTGGCCATTGAATCTTCTGGCTTTTACCCTTTGGCCGCTGTGTCCACCGCGGCGAACCCCATCTCCTGGTATCTCTCTGCCCTGCAGCGGAATTGTGGATTACGTGGCCACCACGTTGTGGCCGCCCCGGGACGGCAAAGGTTTCGCCATCGTTTTTCCGGGCGCGCGGCGCGCCGAAGGTGGTGCCGGTAGAGAACACCGCCGGCATCTACCATTCATCATGGGTGAAATTCACTCGCCATGGCCTGGGCGGAACGGCCCCGCGCCATGAAAAGGGATAGTTGAACGCATGCTTTCTACCGTCACACCCGCGCGCACGGCCGCGGCGCGCGGAGCCCGGCCGCGGGCCGTCCACGTCCGGTGGGCGATGGCCGCCACCCTGGCCGCGCTGCCGCTCGGCACCGCCGCAGCCGCCCACGCGGCCGGGCCGCACCCGGCCGGGCCCGAGAAGTCGTACGCGCTGCGCATCGGCATCGAGAACGGGCACACCAGCGTGCGGCCCGGCGAGCATCTCACCTACACCATCGAGATCAGCAACACCGGGGTCAAGGACTCGCCCGACCTGCTGCTCACCCAGATGCTGGGGCCCGGCCTCAAGGTCCTGTCCTCGACGCCCAAGGGCACCGTCTCAAGCGGCCGGATCGCGTGGAAGCGCGCGGTGCCCGCCGGGAAGACCGAGCGGCTCAGCGTGGCCGTCGAGGTCGGGTCGTTCCCCGCGCAACTCCAGCGGCTCGCCGCCGTCGTCTGCGCCTCCATCAAGAAGGAGAAGCGGCCCATCATCTGCGCCACCGACCTCGACCGCCTGCCGTCCGCCGCGACGTACACCGCCGCCCGGCCCCAGGTGACCGGCGGCGGCCTCTGGTACGCGCTCGCCGCGGTCATGACCATCCTGCTGGCGTTCCTCGGCCCGCGCGCCCGCCGCGCGTTCCGCTCCCGCCGGTCGCCGGGGGCGTCCCGCCCGAACTGACGCCGGAATTCGCGGGTATCCGCGCATGGTGGCCGGGCAGGAGGAGACCATGACAGGGGATACCGCCGACGCGTACGACGCCTCGCCGTACGTGCCCGCCGGCGCCGACCTGCGGACCCTGGCCGGCGCCGCCGCCTGCTGCCGGGGCTGCCCGCTGTACCGCGCCGCCACGCAGACCGTCTTCGGCGAGGGCGACGCCCACGCGCACGTGATGCTCGTGGGCGAGCAGCCCGGCGACCAGGAGGACCGGCAGGGCCGTCCCTTCGTGGGACCCGCCGGGCGCGTGCTGGAGCGCGCGCTCACCGAGGCCGGCATCGGCCCCGGCCGCACCTACATCACCAACGCGGTCAAGCACTTCAAGTTCACGGTGACCGGCGCCGGCAAAAGACGTATCCACAAGCCTCCGAGCCTGCGCGAGGTGTCGGCCTGCAAGCCGTGGCTGGCCGCCGAGATGCGGGTCGTCCGCCCCCGCCTGATCGTGGCCCTCGGCGCCACCGCCGGCAGGGCCCTGCTGGGCCCGTCCTTCCGGGTGAGCGAGCGGCGCGGCGTGCCGGTGCCCTTCCCCGGCGACGCGCCGGGCCCGTGGAGGCAGGCCATGGGCGACGCCGAGGCGTACCTGGTGGCGACGATCCACCCCTCGGCGGTGCTGCGTGCCGAGGACCGCGACGCGATGTACGCGGGGTTGCTGTCCGACCTGAGATCCGCCGCCGGGCTGCTGACCTGACCGCCACGTCACCTGGCGTGGGCCGGTCTACCAGGCGACGGGGAGGCGGTGCACGCCGTAGATCAGCATGTCGGTGCGCAGCGGCACGTCCTCGGGGGCGATGTCCAGGCGGAGGGTGGGGAACCGGGCGAGCAGCGCCGGGTACCCGACCCGCATCTCGACCCGGGCGAGCTGCTGGCCCAGGCACTGGTGGACGCCGTGGCCGAAGGCCAGATGCCCGGCGGTGGGCCTGAGCAGGTCCAGCGCGTCCGGATCGGCGAACTTGCGCGGGTCGCGGTTGGCGGCCGATATCGACACCGTCACCGTCTCGCCGGCCTTGATCGGATGCCCGTCCAGCTCGACGTCCTCGAGCGCCGTCCGGGTCGTGAAGGCGGCCACGCTCAGGTAGCGGAGCAGCTCCTCCACCGCCTGGTCGCCCGCCTCCGGCTCGTCGCGCAGCAGCGCGAACTGGCCGGGATGGCTCAGCAGGGCGAAGGCGCCCAGGGCCAGCATGTTGGCCGTGGTCTCGAAGCCCGCGCCCAGCAGCACGAAGCCGATGTTGACGAGCTCCTCGTCGGTGAGGTCGGAGGTGGTCAGGCCGCTGAGCAGGTCGTCGCCGGGCTCGGCGCGCTTGGCCCGCGCCAGCTCGCCCATGAACTCCTGCAGCGCCGTGTAGGAGGCCATCATCTCCTGCGGCGTGTTGTCCAGGCGCATCAGCACCGCCGTGTGGTGCTGGAAGTGCTCGCGATCGGCGTACGGCACGCCGAGCAGCTCGCACATCACGAGCGCCGGGACGGGCTGCGCGAACGCCTCGAACAGGTCCACCGGTGGGCCGTGCCGCTCCATGGCGTCCAGATGCTCGGCGGTGATCTCCTGGACGCGCGTCGTCAGGGCGCGCATGCGGCGGACGGTGAACCAGCCGGTGAGCAGGTGCCGGTAGCGCGTGTGGCTCGGCGGGTCCATCCGGGTGAAGATGCCCGGCGGCGCCGGACGGAGGTCGCCCACGCGGCCGTCCCGCGCGATCGGCACGTGGTTGAGTTCGGCCCGGGCGCTGAAGCGGGGGTCGGCCAGCACGGCGCGGACGAGGGCGTGGCCGGTCACCAGCCATCCCGTGTGGCCGTCGGGGTAGGCGAGAGGACTGACGGGGGCCGTCTCGCGGAGCCGCCCCAGGGCCGCGGGCGGGTCGAAGTGGTTGGGCCGCTCCAGAAGGAGCGGCGCCGCGGCGGGAACGGGCTTGGTCATATCGGTCTCCTTCGACCGGTGTCGCTGGAAAAGGGTTCGCGCGCGGCCGTGCTCTCGGGGCGCGTGCGCGGGCTCTCGGGGCGAGTGCCCGGCGGATCCGCGGGCTCCTGCGCGCGCCGGTAGCCGTAGATCCGCTCGCGGTAGGGCGGGATGACGTCCGCGACGACGTCCAGGAGCTCGGCGGACGCCGCGGCGACGGCCTCGGGGTCCGGCGGGCCGGGCGGCTCGAAGGCGGCCCGGACGACGTGCGCGAGCGCGCCGGCCCTCGCCCGCACGTCCGGCGCGGCGGCCCGGGGGTCGATCTCGCCGTGGTCGTCCATGAGGAGGAAACCGGCGTGCGTCGCCGTCAGCGCGTACGCCAGGTCCGGCACGTCGTCGCGGAAGAGGCCGTGGCGGGTCAGCAGCTCGAAGAGCCTGGCGGTGGCGAGGAGCTCGTGCCCGCGCACGGGGCTGCCGGCGAGCCGGTCCCGCAGTTCCTCCGTGTCCCCGGTGAACACGGCCCGCAGCACGGGCCTGTCGTGGATGATCAGGAACGACGCGGCCAGCAGGCGGTGGGGGAGCACGGTGGACGGGTCGCGGCGCAGCTCGTGCACGAGCCCCTCGACGTAGGCGATGGCCTCGCGGAGCAGCAGGGCCTCGAAGAGCTGCTGCTTGGTGCGCCAGTGCAGGTAGACCGTGCCCTTGCCGATGCCGGCGTGCTGGGCGATGTCCTCGATCGTCACCTTGCGGTAGCCGAGACGCACGAGCAGCTCGGCCGCGGAGTCGAGGATGCGATCCGCCCGGTTGAGGTCCTGCCGTGGTCGTCCCGGCACCGTACGCTCCTTCCTGACTTGTTGACCAGATTTCGAATCCGGTCAACAAGTCAACCGTACGCCTCCGCCGCCGCGCGGACAAGCCGGGCCGTCCGGCCGGGAACAGCGGCGAGGGCCGCCGCGGGAGTCGCGGCGGCCCTCGGGGGTCACGCGGTCTGCGCGGCCGGTCTGCGCGGCCGCGCGTGTCAGCCGTCGATGCGGTGGGTCGTCCAGAAGGACGTGAGGTCGACCGTGGTGGCGGCCTGGGCGGCGGCCTTGAACTCGGCGGTGGTCGAGACGCCGTACCAGTGGGAGGCCGCGTAGTTCTTGAGCAGGTTCTGCATCGCCGTCGTGCCGATCACGCGGCGCAGGTCGTGCAGCGCGCACTTGCCGTAGGTGTAGACGACGGTGCCGTACCGGCTGGAGTGGGCGTCCCAGTAGGCCATCGAGTTGCTGATCTTCTCGGCGGAGGACTGCCAGGTGACGCTGTTCCAGCAGTTGGTGCCCTGGACGTTGTTGTACAGGTCGGTCGCGTAGTCGGTGAACGACTCGTCCAGCCACGGGCTGTTGTACTCGTCGTCGCCGACGATGCCGTACCACCACTGGTGCGCCAGCTCGTGGGCCAGCGCCGTGGAGCTGATCACGTCCAGCACGAAGCCCGGGTACTCCATGCCGCCGAACCAGAAGTTGTTGTCCAGCACGACGTCGGCCTCGCCGTACGGGTAGGCGCCGAACCGCCCGGCGTGGGCGACCAGCGCGTTCTTGGCGGTCGTCATCATCGAGCTCGCGCTGCTCGCGCTGATCGCGCTCGTCCGGTACACGTTGACGGTGACGCCGGTGGTGGTCGTGCTCGTCGTCTTGACGAACGGCCCGGCCGCCCACGCGAACTCGCGCACCTTGTTAGCGGTCGCGGTCGTGATCGTCCGGCCCGGCGCGCCGGGCGTGTCCACGGAGGTGCCGGTGGCGGGCACCAGCAGCGACGTCGGGTGGTCGAGGGTGACGTTGAAGTCGCTGATCACGGCGTAGAACGACTCGCCGTTGTCGGTGTACGGGTCCAGGTGCCATCCGGCGCCGTCGCGCACCGCGAGGACGGGCAGCGCGTTGCCGATGAAGTTGTAGGAGCCGTCCCGGCCGAAGCGGTCCGCGCCCGCGGGCACCACGATGCTCAGGTCGAATCCGATGGTCGCGCTCTGGTTCTGGCCGAGCGGCGCCGGCAGCGTGATCTTCAGCGCGGTGCAGCTGACGGACAGAGCCGACGGCGTGCCGCCGGTCACGTTGGTCACGGTGATCGGCGTGGACGGGCAGGCGCCGTGGGCGTTGTCCCACAACCGCAGGTAGACCTCGGGGAGCGGGTCGGCCGACGGGTTGCTGAAGGTGACGCTCTCGTGCCCGGTCCAGGTGCTGCCCGACGCGTCGCTGGTCAGGGTCACCGTGTAGGACGGTGAGGCGGGGGTGCGGGTGGCGTCGAGCGCGAACGCCGCCGGTGGACTGCCCCAGAGCAGGAAGAATACAGCTGCGATCGCCGCGAACAGGAAACGTCGCACCATCGGGACGGATCTCCTCTCGATCCAAGAACCCCTGCGCTGCCGACGTGAACGTAACTGCTAGTCAAATGCCAGTCAACGAGCAATTTCGTGCACGCCAGGGCGGTGCGAAACGACCGGCGGCCCGCGAGGCCGGTGAGGACGGCCGCCGGCGACGGGCCGTGGCTTCCCGCCGCGAGCCGGGAGGACGGCCGGGGGCCGCTCGTCCGCGTGACCTGCGGCGGGTAATCGGAATGGGTCTTTCAATTCTCGGGCACGTGTTCGAGGGGTTCGTGAGCCGGACGCGTATTAACCGGCATTTCCGCATTCGGCGCCGGGAATGAAAGGTGCGGGCACCGGTGTGGAGGGGGACTTCCACTGCGGTGCCCGCACGCCTGGTGGGAACGGGTGACGCCAATCGGGCGGCGACGGCGGGGGAGCGGCCGTGCGCGCCCGGTGTCAGAGGGGCCGGCGGCCGGGCCCGCTCTGGACGCGTCGCTGGTCAGCGTCGCGAAGCCTCAGTTGAGCTGCCGTTTGTCCCAGATCGCGCGCGTCTCCAGGACATCGAGGTCGTCCCAGACCGCCGGCTCGTCCCACGCCGGGAGCTCACTCGACCCCTCACGGTCGCGCGTGACCGTGAACTCCTCCCACACCGTGAGGCCGTCCCACATGGCGTGGGCGTCCCAGGCCTTCAGGCCGGCCAAAACCTCTACGGCGTCCCATGGCTGCTGCCCGTCGCAGGTCCTGTAGGCGTCCCACAGCTTCAGCGCGTCCCAGACGTCGAAAGCGTCCCAGAGCTCGTACCGGTCCCAGACCTTGTGGCGATCCCAGACGCTCTGCCGGTCCGGGGCCGCTGGATCGTGACCGGAAGCGGCGGCAGAGCTGGAGCCGAGCGGGTGAGCCATTTTGACCAACCCCTTTCTGGGCTGCGGATTTCATCTCGCTGAATCCACTGTGCGGCGCCCGGGGTTGGTGGGCCAGATGAACGGAGTTCATCAAGTTGCCCGGGGATATCCACTTCCTGCCACCCGAACGCTGGACATTCGCGCCCGGTACGGCATTCCCGCGCGTCGCGCGACCGGAGGCCCCGCATTAGCCGGGCGGCACGGTATTCCCCGTATTCGGACATGTTCTCAC
The DNA here is from genome assembly GCF_040653595.1 of Sphaerisporangium sp. NPDC051011. Taxonomy (NCBI): domain Bacteria; kingdom Bacillati; phylum Actinomycetota; class Actinomycetes; order Streptosporangiales; family Streptosporangiaceae; genus Sphaerisporangium; species Sphaerisporangium sp. NPDC051011. The sequence goes on from NZ_JBFAGG010000002.1 coordinate 491,350, forward strand.
AGGATGCGCTTTCATTGTCATACAGGGACTTGATTCTCGAACATGGCCACCGAAAGAGGCGGCGTCAGGCCGTGGCGCGACGCATTCCGTCGAGGAGGACGGTGGCGCAGCGGCGCGGGTCGCCGCCGTGCGCGATGGCCGCCGACACGCCGCAGAGCAGGGCCTGGAAGTCGCCGAGCACGATGTCCTCGCGCAGAACGCCGGCGGTGCGGGCCCGGCCGAGCAGCTCCGACAGCGCGGCGGCGAGGCGGCGCCCCTCGTCCGAGGCCGCCTCGCGGGACTGGACCTCATCGAAGATGGCCTGGAGCCCGGCGCTGTCGCGCACGGCCCACGCGTGGCTCTCGACGTACGCGGTCAGGGCCTGCCAGGGGTCGCCGAGGCGGAGGGCCCGGAGGGCGTCGTCGGCGCGCTCGACCGTCCAGACCCGGGCCAGTTCGGTGATCAGGGCTTCCTTGGTGGGGAAGTTGCGGTACAGCGTTCCGACGCCCACGCCGGCGCGGCGGGCGATGGGGCCCATCTGCGCGTCGCTGCCCTCGGTCGCGAACGCCTCGCGGGCGGCCGCGAGGATGCGGGCGCGGTTCTGCCGCGCGTCGGCCCGTCGTGGCCGGTCGGGCCCGGCCGCCGCGGGCGCCGGAGCGACGGAGGCGTCACCCGCCTGCTCGGAGGTGCCCGGACGTGTTGGCTGAACCATCGCACCGAGTGTAGTGGCAGGCGAACGCGGCGCCCCGATCCCCAGGGGGCGCCCCGCGAGCCGGGCCCGATGATCGGAGCTGCGGATAGGGTGGCTGGCGGCCCGCGTGCCGGCGCCTCGTCGCGGGCGGTCGTCGCGGGCCGCCGGAGGCCGTCGGAGGAAGGAACCCCACATGATCCGCATGCCCGGGATGGCGGTCACCGACCACCACTTCACCGTCCCGCTGGACCACGCCGACCCGGGCGGGCCCGCCATCACCGTGTTCGCCCGCGAGGTCGCCGATCCCGTCCGCGCCGGGGAGGATCTGCCCTGGCTGCTCTTCCTCCAGGGCGGCCCCGGCGGCAAGTCGCCCCGCCCGACCCGGCCGGACGGATGGCTCGCGCACGCGCTGCGCACCCACCGCGTCCTGCTGCTCGACCAGCGCGGCACCGGCCGCAGCACCCCCGTCACCGCCGCGACCGCCGCGCGGCTCGGCGACGGGCTGGCCGCCTACCTGCGCAATTTCCGCGCCGACGCCATCGTCGCCGACGCCGAGCACATCCGCCGTGCCCTGTGCGGGGACCGGCCCTGGGAGACGCTCGGGCAGAGCTACGGCGGGTTCCTGACGCTGACGTACCTGTCCCACGCGCCCGAGGGGCTGCGCGCCTGCTACGTGACGGGCGGTCTCTCCGGGCTCACCGCCGGCGCCGACGAGGTGTACGCCCACACCTACCCCCGCGTGCGCGAGAAGGTCGAGCGCTTCTACGCGAGGTATCCCGGCGACGTCGCCACGGTCAGGGCGATGGCGGACCACCTCGCCGCCACCGACGTCCGGCTGCCCGACGGCGACCGGCTGACCGTGCGCCGGCTCCAGACGCTCGGCATCCTGCTCGGCATGGGCGACGGTGCCGAGCGGCTGCACTGGCTGTTCGACGAGGCCTGGGACGGTTCGGCGCCGTCGGACACCTTCCTGCGGCAGGTCATGACGCTGACGTCGTATGCCGAGGGCCCGCTGTACGGCGTGCTCCAGGAGGTCATCTACGCCCAGGGTGCCACGCCGACCGCGTGGGCCGCCGAGCGGGCGCTGCGCGACCGCCCCGAGTTCGCGCCCGACGCCGACCCGTTGCTGTTCACCGGCGAGATGTTCTACCCGTGGATGTTCGAGGAGCTGTCGGGCCTGCGTCCCTTCGCCGAGGCGGCGCACGCGCTGGCCGAGACGCGCGACTGGCCGGCGCTGTACGACCCCGCGCGGCTCGCGGCGAACACGGTGCCGGTGGCGGCGGTCGTGTACCTCGACGACATGTACGTCGACGCCGAGCTCTCGCTGCGGACGGCCCGGTCGGTGGGCAACCTGCGGTACTGGGCCACCAACGAGTGGGAGCACGACGGCGTGCGCGCCTCGGGCGACCGCGTGCTGTCCCGGCTGATGGACATGGCGGCGGGCCGGGTCTGACGGCCCGGGACGGCGGGGGACGGGGGCACGGGGAAGGGGTGTCCCCGTTTCCCGCTACGGGTGAGGGACGGAGTTTCCCGGGTCTTCATCTGGCGGCTATTTGAGTCAGAATAATTTATGGAAAATGGACATATATCGCTGCCCATTGGCGAGGGGCGGTACGTGTGAAGCAGCTGGACGAGGCCCCGGTGCCGCGAATCGGCGGCGGCGCGGGCGAACCGGGCACGGCCGTCGATGACGCGTTGTCGGCGTACATCGGCGCACTGAGCGACAGAGGCGTCAAGGTCCGTGTCCTGGACCGCGCCGAACATCCGGTCGAGGGCGAGGACTGCCCGCACACCGCCGTATACGTCGAATGCGAGATCGGCGGGACGGTCCTCTGGGGCGTCGGAATCGACGCCAACAGCACCGTCGCCTTGTTCAAAGGTGTCGCGAGCGCGCTCAACCGTGCGTACAGCACTTGACGGAAAGGTGCGGCACGCGCCACCGTCTGCGGCGGACCCCGCACCCTTCTCACAGGGGTCCAGGGCTGACCTCGGCCCGGCCCGGGCGCGGTAGCAGCAAGCTCGCCCCGCGCCGGCTCCCGCGATGCCGGCCGCCGGGCCGGTCCTGGTCACCGCGCCGGACGATCCCGCGTGCCGCATCACCCGGGCGAGCGTGATGTCCACCATGGCCGCCGAGGCGCACGCGAGCCCGATTCCGGCCAGGACCATCGACCGCAGCGGATGCCAGGTGCCGAGGTCCGCGCGAGCCCGGCCGGCCGCGTAGAAGACGCCGATCACGGCGGCGTCCGGCGGCTCAGGCGCGGCGAGGGCGCGGGGCGCCGGACGGCGTTGCGGACATTTCGGACTCTGATTGATCGTGGGCAGAGGCTGGGAAGGCCCGGCCGAAGTATTCTCTTCGGGATAGACGTAGTTCAGTTCACTAAGGGAAGTCTCTTAGTGTGCTAGGAAATTGGGATGGGAAGTCAATGCCGGAGAACTCCCGTTCGCCGCTGATCGCACGCATCCAGGAGGCTCTGCGGGCCTACACCGCCAACTCGGTGCTGTTCAGCCAGGCCATCGCCGACCGGCTGGGGCTGAACGCGACCGACGCCCGCTGCCTGGACATCCTGAGCAGGACCGGGCCCATCACGGCGGGCCAGCTCGCCGAGCTGACCGGCCTCACGACCGGCGCCATCACGGGCGTCGTCGACCGCCTGGAGAAGCCGGGCTACGTCCGCCGGGTCCGTGACGCGGAGGACCGCCGCCGCGTGATCATCGTGCCGATCCCCGAGAACGAACTGCCGATCCACGCCTCGCTGGAGGCGACCGGCCGGCGGGTGGAGGGGTTGCTCGAGGCCTACGACGAGGACCAGCTCGCCGTCATCCTCGACTTTCTCAGCCGCTCGGTGGCCATGGCCCCGTCCGAGATCGGTGGCGTGCGCGACGTGACCGGCCACGTCGCCGTCCGCGGCCGGTAGCGCGCCCGGGGGGCGCTCCCAAGCTCCGCGGACCTCCGGATGAATGTTTCATCGGATCCGCGTGTACGGCGGGATGCGCGGAGGCGGACGCCGCCGAGTTTGCCGAGGCCAGCGGGCGGAAGCCGCGGCCGGGCCGGAATCGGGCCTGCCGTGCGGGCGCCCCCGCGTGCAATGTGCTGTACATCCTCCTGAAACGACCTGACTATGGGAGCGCTCCCACCGCCGCATGTCGAGCGGGGCGCTGCTTGGCCGTCTCAAGAAGGCGGCGGACCCATAAGTTTCATAAGGGAGAAAACAGACGATGGGACCCCACAAGAGTTCCTGGCGTCGAGCCTTCACGGCGGTGGCAGTCCTACTGCTCTCCGCCGTCGGGCTCGCCGTCAGCCAGACCTCGGCGCACGCCGCGGTCGCCTGCGAGGTCACCTACCAGAAGGCATGGGAAGGCGGCAACGGGTTCGGCGGGAACATCACGATCAAGAACCTGGGCGACCCCCTGACGTCCTGGGCGCTGACCTTCGCCTTCCCCGGAAGCCAGCAGGTGACCAACGGCTGGAGCGCCGACTGGTCGCAGTCCGGGAGCAACGTGACGGCCCGAAGCCTGTCCTACAACGGCTCCCAGGCCACCGGCGCCTCCTGGACGCTGGGCTTCAACGGCACGTTCAGCGGCACGAACGCCAACCCCACCACGTTCGCCATCAACGGGACGACCTGCACCGGCCAGGGCGGCCCCGGCCCGCAGCAGGGCCTGATCGTCACCCCCACCTCGGTCAGCGTCCCCGAGGGCGGCACCGCGACGTACTCGGTGAAGCTCGCCGCGCAGCCCACCTCCAACGTCACGGTGACCTCCACCGCGGGCAGCGGTGACACCGACATCACCGTCTCCGGCGGATCGAGCCTGACCTTCACCTCGGCGAACTGGAACACCCCGCAGACCGTCACGCTGGCCGCCGCGCAGGACGCCGACACCACCAACGGCTCGCGTACGATCACCGTCTCCTCTGCGGGGCTGACCTCGGTCACGGTGACCGCCACCGAGGCCGACGACGACACCGGCGGCGGCGACCCCGGCACGCACGTGGACAACCCGTACGCCGGCGCCACCGGCTACGTGAACTCCGACTGGTCGGCCAAGGCCGTCGCCGAGCCGGGCGGCTCCGCCGTGGCGAACATCTCCACCGGCGTGTGGCTGGACCGCATCGCCGCCATCGCCGGCACCTCCAGCGCCAAGGGTCTCGCCGCGCACCTCGACGCAGCCCTCCAGCAGGACGCCGCCAACGGCAGCGCGCCGCTGACCATCCAGTTCGTCATCTACAACCTGCCGAACCGCGACTGCTCCGCCCTGGCCTCCAACGGTGAGCTGAAGATCTCCGAGAACGGCCTGAACCGCTACAAGACCGAGTACATCGACCCGATCGCCGCGATCATGGGCCAGTCCAAGTACTCGCAGCTCCGCATCGTGACGATCATCGAGATCGACTCGCTGCCGAACCTCATCACCAACACCAACATCGCCGCGTGCCAGGAGGCGCAGCAGAGCGGCGCCTACGTCCAGGGTGTGCAGTACGCCCTGAACAAGCTGCACGCGATCCCGAACGTCTACACCTACATCGACGCCGCCCACCACGGCTGGCTCGGCTGGGACACCAACTTCGGCCCGTCGGCGCAGCTCTTCGCCAGCACGGTCCGCGGCACCACCGCCGGCTTCGCCAGCGTCGACGGCTTCATCACCAACACCGCCAACTACTCCGCGCTGACCGAGCCGTACTTCACCATCAACAGCCAGCCGGGCGGCCAGTCGGTGCGCCAGTCCCGCTGGGTCGACTGGAACTTCTACGTCGACGAGCTCAGCTACGCCCAGGCGTTCCGCCAGCGGCTCATCACCGAGGGCTTCTTGTCCAACATCGGCATGCTGATCGACACCTCCCGCAACGGCTGGGGCGGCTCGGCCCGGCCGACCCGCGCCAGCACCTCGACCGACGTCAACACCTTCGTCAACGAGTCCCGCGTCGACCGGCGCATCCACGCCGGCAACTGGTGCAACCAGAGCGGCGCCGGCCTCGGCGAGCGTCCCCGCGCCAACCCGGCCACCGGTCTGGACGCCTATGTCTGGATCAAGCCCCCGGGCGAGTCGGACGGCTCCAGCTCGGAGATCCCGAACAACGAGGGCAAGGGCTTCGACCGGATGTGCGACCCGACCTACACCGGCAACGCCCGCAACGGCAACAACCTGACCGGCGCGCTGCCCAACGCGCCGATCTCCGGCCAGTGGTTCTCGGCGCAGTTCCGCCAGCTCCTCGCCAACGCCTACCCGTCCATCCCCTGACCCTCAACTCCCTGGCCCCCTGAACAGCAGGGCCCCGCCACGCGGCACCGTGGCGGGGCCCTGTTCATGGCCGTCGCCGGGTTCGGGGCGCCCATGTCCGAGATCGATGGGGGACAGCCACGAGGCGCACGCGTGCGGCGGCCGTACCACTCCGGCCGCGGCATGCCATGGCCGGCCGCTGTCCCCCTGAGCGCGGCGACGGCGGAGCCCGGCCCGAACGCGCTACACGGCACCCTCCAACGGCCCCTGGACGGGGCTCGTCGCGGGTGACCGGCCATCGCACGCCCCCACGTCACTGGTCTTCCCCGGACGTCGGGAGATATATCAGCAGCTCATCGGCATAAATCGGCCTATGGGCGGCATTGGCCTCGACCCCGCCGACGTGGCCGCGCTCCATCGGAGCCTCGCCGCCCTCGCCCGTCGGTGAGATCCGCCCGGCGCGCCGGGATGGTGGCCGCGGCAGGTGATGAGGCGGTCAGTGGTCGCGGTGGGTGATCAGGTCGGCCAGGGCGTGCAGCTCGGCTGCGGCGCGCGGGGTCGGAGAGGCGACGGCGAGGTGGCCGAGGGCCTCGCGCAGCAGCTCGTCGGCCTGCCGCAGGCTCCAGGCGCGCCCGCCCGCGAGCTCGACCAGCTCGGCGGCGCGCACGAGATCGGACCCCGACGGCGCCTCCTCGCGCCCGTACAGCGCGGCCAGCTCCTCGCCGGCCGGTGACCCGGACGTGAGAGCCGCGACGACGGGCAGCGACTTCTTCCGGTTGCGCAGGTCGGAGTGGATGGGCTTGCCGGTCACCGCGGGGTCGCCCCAGATGCCGAGCAGATCGTCCACGAACTGGAACGCCAGGCCGAGGCGGTCGCCGAACGCGCGCAGGTGCTCGACGCGCTCGGCGGTGGCGCCGCCGAACAGGGCGCCCAGGGAACAGGACGCGCCGAGGAGGGCTCCGGTCTTGCCCTCGGCCATGGTGAGGCATTCCTGGAGGCCGACGTCGTCCCGCGTCTCGAACGACGTGTCGGCGCTCTGGCCCTCGATCAGGTCCAGGACGGCGGCGCCGAGCAGGCGCGCGCCCTCGGCGGAGGCCGGGTGGCCGCTCGCGGCGAGGACGTCGAAGGCGAGCGTGAGCAGCGCGTCGCCGGCGAGGATCGCACCGCTCACCCCGAACAGGCTCCACGCGGTCGGGCGGTGCCGCCGGGTCACATCGTGGTCCATCACGTCGTCGTGCAGGAGCGAGAAGTTGTGTACCAGCTCGACGGCGACCGCCGCCGGGACCGCCGTGCCGGGAACGGCGCCGACCGCCTCGGCGGCCATCAGCGTCAGCGCGGGGCGGACGGCCTTCCCGCCGCCGCCCGCCGAGGGCATGCCGTGCTGGTCGAGCCATCCGAAGTGGTATCCCGCGATCCGCCGCATCGACGGGGACAACGTCTCGACGGTGGTCCGCAGAGCGGGACCGACCTGCTCACGGCTCCAGGCCAGCACTTCGTGTGCCTGCCGGCCCGTGGTCATCACCCTGGCCATGCGCGCCCCTTCCGTCCGAGTCCGGACCCGGCGCACTGGGGGGAGGGCGCCGGGGAAGATTCTCATCGACTTCATCACATTTACCGGGGGCGATCTCCGTCATGTCCGCAGAAGCCTGGCGTCCCTGGCCGGGACGGCGGGAGCGGGCGGGAGAACGGCCCCCTGTTTTCCCCGTATTTCGTGGCTCGTGGCCGGTTCGGTCGCGGGCTCAGTGGCCGATTTCGACGTTCTCGAGAACGCCGAGCGCGTCGGGGACCAGGACGGCGGCGGAGTAGTAGGTGGAGACGAGGTAGGAGATGACGGCCTGGTCGTTGATGCCCATGAAGCGGACATTCAGGCCGGGTTCGTACTCGTCGGGAAGGCCGGTGTAGTGCAGGCCGATGACGCCTTCGTCCTCCTGCCCGGTACGCATGACCAGGATCGAGGTCGTGCCGGTGTCGCTGATGGGGATCTTGTCGCAGGGCAGCAGGGGGACCCCGCGCCAGGAGGCGACGGTCTGGCCTTCCAGCTCGCTCGTCTGGGGGTAGATGCCCCGGCGGCTGCACTCGCGGCCGAACGCGGCGATGGTGAGCGGGTGGGCCAGGAACAGGTGTGACCGCCGGCGCCTGCACAGGAGGTCGTCGAGGTCGTCGGGGGTGGGTGGGCCGGTGCGGGTGTGGATGCGTTGTTTGAGGTCGGCGTTGTTGAGGAGGCCGAATTCGGGGTTGTTGATGAGTTCGTGTTCTTGGCGTTCGCGGAGGGCTTCGATGGTGAGGCGGAGTTGTTGGTGGGTTTGGTTCATGGGCTGGTTGTAGAGGTCGGCGACGCGGGTGTGGATGCGGAGGATGGTTTGGGCGACGGAGAGTTCGTATTCGCGGGGGGTGGTTTCGTAGTCGACGAAGGTGCCGGGGAGGTGGGGTTCTCCTTGGTGGCCTGAGGTGATTTGGATGAGGGCTTCGCCGTGTTTGTTTTGTGGGGGTTTGGGGGTGTCTTGTTGTGTTTGGAGGTGGTTGCGGAGGGTTTGGGATTGGGCGAGGAGTTCGTTGAAGGCTTGGCGGGTGAGGGTGAGGGTGGTGGTGGGGGTGACGGCCTGGATGGTGTGGTCCCAGGTGGGGGTGGGTGTGGTGGTGGTGAGGGTGTGGTCGCCGTAGTAGTCGCCGTCGGCGAGGACGGCCAGGGTGGTGGAGTCGCCGTAGGGGCCGGTGCCGATTTTGTTGACCTTGCCGTGGGCGATGAGGATGAGGCGGTCGGCGGGCTGGCCGGTTTGGGTGATGGTGTCGCCGGGGTCGTGGGTGGTTTGGGTGAAGCGGTTGGCGAGGGCTTCGAGGGTGGAGTCGTCGTCGAAGTGGCGTAGCAGGGGGAGTTCGCGGAGTTCTGGGGGGATGACGCGGATGTCGGTGCCTTGGCTGGTGAAGCTGAGGCGTCCGTCTCCGATGGCGTAGGACAGGCGGCGGTTGACGCGGAAGGTGCCGCCGCTGGTGTGGATCCAGGGGAGCATGCGGAGCAGCCATCGGGAGGAGATGTTCTGCATCTGTGGCTGCGACTTGGTCGTCGTGGCCAGGTTGCGTGCGGCCGCGGTGGCCAGGGCTTGTTGTGCCTGGGCCTGGTCGCCGCCGGGCGTTATATCGGTTGTCTCGGTCACAACCCACACCAATCACTGAGGCGCCGCGAACCACCGGTCGGCGCGGTATCGGGAGGAGAAATACGAGACCCCGGCGACCCGCCGGGCCGGGAGGCCGTGGCGGGTCCGCGGGGCGGTGTACGCGATGGCCGGTTCAGTGGCCGATTTCGACGTTCTCCAGGATGCCGAGCGCGTCGGGGACCAGGACGGCGGCGGAGTAGTAGGTGGAGATGAGGTACGACATGATCGCCTGATCGCTGATGCCCATGAAACGCACCGACAGGCCGGGTTCGTACTCGTCGGGGAGACCGGTCTGGTGCAGGCCGATGACGCCCTGGTTGTGCTCGCCGGTACGCATGAGAAGGATCTTGCTGGTCCGGCTCTCGCTGATCGGGATCTTGTTGCACGGCAGGATCGGGACGCCGCGCCAGGACGGGATCGAGTGGCCGTGCAGGTCGGTGCTCTGCGGGTAGACGCCCCGGCGGCTGGCCTCGCGCCCGAACGCCGCGATCGTCAGCGGGTGGGCGAGGAAGAACGCCGGCTCCTTCCACACCTGGGCGAGCAGGTCGTCGAGGTCGTCGGGGGTGGGTGGGCCGGTGCGGGTGTGGATGCGTTGTTTGAGGTCGGCGTTGTTGAGGAGGCCGAATTCGGGGTTGTTGATGAGTTCGTGTTCTTGGCGTTCGCGGAGGGCTTCGATGGTGAGGCGGAGTTGTTGGTGGGTTTGGTTCATGGGCTGGTTGTAGAGGTCGGCGACGCGGGTGTGGATGCGGAGGATGGTTTGGGCGACGGAGAGTTCGTATTCGCGGGGGGTGGTTTCGTAGTCGACGAAGGTGCCGGGGAGGTGGGGTTCTCCTTGGTGGCCTGAGGTGATTTGGATGAGGGCTTCGCCGTGTTTGTTTTGTGGGGGTTTGGGGGTGTCTTGTTGTGTTTGGAGGTGGTTGCGGAGGGTTTGGGATTGGGCGAGGAGTTCGTTGAAGGCTTGGCGGGTGAGGGTGAGGGTGGTGGTGGGGGTGACGGCCTGGATGGTGTGGTCCCAGGTGGGGGTGGGTGTGGTGGTGGTGAGGGTGTGGTCGCCGTAGTAGTCGCCGTCGGCGAGGACGGCCAGGGTGGTGGAGTCGCCGTAGGGGCCGGTGCCGATTTTGTTGACCTTGCCGTGGGCGATGAGGATGAGGCGGTCGGCGGGCTGGCCGGTTTGGGTGATGGTGTCGCCGGGGTCGTGGGTGGTTTGGGTGAAGCGGTTGGCGAGGGCTTCGAGGGTGGAGTCGTCGTCGAAGTGGCGTAGCAGGGGGAGTTCGCGGAGTTCTGGGGGGATGACGCGGATGTCGGTGCCTTGGCTGGTGAAGCTGAGGCGTCCGTCTCCGATGGCGTAGGACAGGCGGCGGTTGACGCGGAAGGTGCCGCCGCTGGTGTGGATCCAGGGGAGCATGCGGAGCAGCCATCGGGAGGAGATGTTCTGCATCTGTGGCTGCGACTTGGTCGTCGTGGCCAGGTTGCGTGCGGCCGCGGTGGCCAGGGCTTGTTGTGCCTGGGCCTGGTCGCCGCCGGGCGTTATATCGGTTGTCTCGGTCACAACCCACACCACCAATCCGTAGAGCCTTGAACGGGGGATACGATCGCCTGGATTAGTCCGGCCCGGGAGGCCGTGCGCAGTGAGTTCGTGTCGTCGGCGTGCTTGAGCGTGTACCTGATTCCGGGCGCGGTTGACCGCCGATCGACGGGTGCGAATCCGTTGTCGCCGTTGACCGCTCATCGGAATTGTCGTAAGAATGTCGTGCGTGAATGGTCGAACGCTACGTGGGCTGTTCGCCGTGAGAGGAGTCGTCGGTTTGTCGCGGGGGTTGACGTGCGGACGCTCTGCCGTTGTGCGTGTTGTTCATGGTCGCCGGGCCGCTGCAATTATGCGGTGCCGATCTTTCGCGTGTCAATTGCTGGTCCGCGTTGGTTGACCCGGTGGTTTGCGATAGTGCGAATCTACGGAAAAGAAGGCTGACGCCAGATATTTCGGAACAGAGGGGTCGTTTCCGAATAGCTTGGTCAAATGCCACTTATGCCCCACCGGTCGGTGTCTCTAACCCCACCGGGCGCCCGGTGTCCGGCGGGCGAGGGGCCCGGCGGGCGGGCAGCGTAGGCTCTGTAGAGGGCCCAGGTCCGCCCGGTGGCGACATCGGCACCGGCACAGACGCCGGAGTCGCCGGCGGCGTCGTGCGCGCAGGGTGGTCCGCCTCCGAGCACGTTAGGGGCCAGCCATGTCCGACCACCTGTTCCGCGACCGCAGAGACGCCGGTCGCGCGCTGGCGGGGCTGCTCGACCGATATCGAGGTGAGCCGGACGTCCTCGTCCTCGCCCTGCCGCGCGGCGGAGTCCCCGTCGGCTTCGAGGTGGCCAGAGCGCTGGGCGCGCCCCTCGACGTCTTCCTCGCCCGCAAGCTCGGCGTGCCCGGCCAGGAGGACCTGGCGATGGGCGCGGTCGCCGGCGACGGCGTGATCGCGCTCGACGACGACGTCATCCGCGGCCTCGCCATCCCCGCCGAGGTGGTGGAGCACGTCGCCGACTGGGAGGGCCGCGAGATCCCCCGCTGGGAACGGCACTTCCGGCAGGACCGCCCGCCGCGCCCGATCGAGGGCCGGGTGGTGATCCTGGTGGACGACGGCCTGAGCACCGGGGCCGCCCTGCGCGCCGCCGTCAAGGCGCTGCGCCGCTCGGGCCCTGCGCGGGTCGTGGTCGCCCTCCCGGCAGTCGCCCAGGCCACCTGCGAGGACCTGACCGCGCAGGCGGACGAGGTCGTCTACGCCACCACGCCCTCGCCGTTCTTCGCCGTCGACCAGTCCTACTGGGACTTCACCGAGATCACCGTCGAGGACGTCCGGGACCTGCTGCGCGCGTCGGCGGCCGCGCTGCCCGCCCGGGCCGGGCCGCCGGGCTCCGGCGAGGTCGCGGCCGTGCGCGCGGAGGCGCTGCCGACGGCGGACGGCGTCCCGCACCCGGACGTGCTCGCCGACGTGGTCGGGGACGCGCGCCTGGTGCTCGTCGGCGGCGCCTCCCACGGCACGCACGAGTTCCACGCGGCCCGCGCCGCCATGACCCGGTGGCTCATCGAGGAGAAGGGCTTCTGCGCCGTCGCGGTGCAGGCCGACTGGCCCGACGCCTACCGGGTCAACCGGTACGGCCTCGGGCACGGCCACGACGCCACGCCCGAGGAGGCGCTGCGCGGCTTCCGCCGCTTCCCGGTGTGGATGTGGCGCAACACCGTGGTGCTCGGCTTCGTCGCCTGGCTGCGCGAGCACAACGACCGGATCCTCGGGGAGCACCCGCACAAGACCGGCTTCTACGGGCTCGACATGTTCGGGATGCACCAGGCGATGCGCGAGATCGTCGCCCATCTGGAGGGCGTGGACCCGGCCGCCGCCGCGTGCGCGCGCGAGCGTTACGCCTGCTTCGACCACCTCGGCAGCGGCGAGGCCCAGGCGTACGGCTTCACGGCGGCCTGCGGGGCCGGGGAGGACTGCGAGGACGAGGTGGTCGAACTCCTGGTGGGCCGGCGGCGCGATGCGATGCGGTCGGTGCGGCGCCAGGGGCTGCTCCCCGAGGACGAGTTGTTCGTCGCCGAGTTGAACGCGCTGGCGGTGAAGTCGGCGGACGAGCACTATCGTTCGATGTTCTCCGGGCGGATCGCGTCCTGGAACCTGCGCGAACGGCACATGGCCGACACGCTGGACGCCCTGCTGGAGCACCTGGGCCGTCACCGGGAACGCCCGGCGAAGATCGTGGTGTGGGCCCACAACGCGCACGTCGGCGACGCGCGCGCCACCGAGGCGGCCTGCCGCGGGGAGATCGACCTCGGCGGGCTCGTCCGCGAACGGCACGGGGACGACTGCCGCATCGTCGGCCTCACCACCTACACGGGCACGGTCACCGCCGCCGACCGCTGGGAGGGCCCGGCCGGGCGCAAGTGGCTGAGGCCGGCCCTGTCCGACAGCGTGGAGGAGCTCTTCCACGAGGTGGGGGAGAAGGAGTTCCTCGCCGCGTTCAGGACGGCGCCGCGCACGCGCGACGTGCTGGGCTCCGCGCGGCTGGAGCGCATGGTGGGCGCCGTCTACCGCCCGCGCTCGGAGCGCAGGAGCCACTACTTCCGCGCCCGGCTGGCCGACCAGTTCGACGCCGTCGTCCACGTGGACGAGACCCGGGCCGTGGAGCCCCTGGACGACGCGGCGCGCTGGGCGGCCGGGGAGCTTCCCGAGACCTACCCCGCAGGCGTCTGAGTGTGAGGAGGACGCGATGACAGTCACCGAAACCGTCTCGATTCCCGCGGCCGGGGTCTCGCTCGACGCGGATGTCGTGGTGCCGCGCCCCGCCCATGGTGTGGTGCTGTTCGTGCACGGCAGCGGCAGCGGCCGGCGCAGCCCCCGCAACCGTCATGTGGCGGTCGAGCTCCAGGTCGCGGAGCTGGCGACCGTCCTGGTGGACCTGCTGACCCCCGAGGAGGAGCGGGTGGACTCCCTCACGGCGGCGCTCCGGTTCGACATCGGCCTGCTGGCGGAGCGGGTGGTCGCGCTGGTCGACTGGGCAGGGCGGCACGGGCCGCTGGCCGAGCTCGGCATCGGGCTCTTCGGCGCGAGCACGGGCGCGGCGGCGGCGCTGGTCGCCGCGGCGGAGCGGCCCGTCTCGGTGCAGGCGCTCGTGTCGCGGGGCGGCCGTCCGGATCTGGCCGGCGACCACCTGCACCGGGTACGCCAGCCGACCCTGCTGATCGTCGGCGAGCTCGACCCGGTGGTGATCGAGCTGAACCGCGAGGCGATGGAACTGCTGAAGGGCGAGACGGCCTTTGCCGTGGTCGCCGGCGCCACGCACCTGTTCGAGGAGCCCGGAGCCCTGGACCAGGTGGCGCACCTGGCCCGCGACTGGTTCCGCCGGCGCCTGAAGAGCGTGCCGCACCGCCAGATCCATCCCCTGACGTAGCCGCCCGGTACTTCGGACGGGCGTGCAGGAAGATCGTTGATCGGACGACGCAGGGCGTATCGGGGTGAGACCGCCTAGGTGCCGCGATCAACCCTTTGCTTCATGTTGTCCCGCTTAGGGTGTCGGTCCCGTGCGTACGCACCGTAGCCTGGCGACTACGGTACATAACGGAGCGTACACATGCCTGTGACATCCAGCACGCGCTTGGCCGTCGGCGAGGCGTTCGCCCGGCGGGAAGCCGCGGGCCGCCGCCTGGCGGAGGACGCGGAGCGCATCGCGCAAGCGTGTCGCGACATGGCGGCGAGATTCCACCAGGGCGGCAAGCTGATCGTCTTCGGCAACGGGGGCGCGGGCACGGACGCCTCGCACGTCGCGGTGGAGTTCATGCATCCGGTCGTCGTGGGCAAGCGGGCGCTGCCGGCGATGGCCCTCGGCAACGACGCCGCCACGGTCACGGGCGTGAGCGCACGCGAGGGGTTCTCCGAGGTCTTCGCCCACCAGATACGGCACTGGGCGGACCCGGCGGACATCGCGCTCGGGATCTCGCCCGACGGCCGGTGTGCCAACGTTCTGCGCGGGCTGGAGACGGCCCGCGAGCTGGGTCTGTACACGATGGGCCTCGTGGGCGGCGACGGCGGCGCGGTGGCGCGGAGCCCGGCCGTCGACCAGGCGCTGATCGCCAGGTCCTGCGACCCGGCGGTGGTGAAGGAAATCCACGTCACCACCTACCACGTGCTGTGGGAGCTGGTTCATGTCTTCTTCGCCCAGACCGTCCCGCCCGGGCCCGCCAGGACCCCGGCCGTCGAGCCCGAGGCCGCCGCGCGCGGTGGCGCGGAGGCGGTGAGATGAGCGAGCGCCAGGACCCGCGCGCGGACGCCTGCCTGACCTGCTCGGACGAGGCGCTGCCCGCCCTCGTGCTCCGGCTGACCGGCTCCGGCCTCGCGGTCGTGCGGGTCCGGGGAACCGCGTGCGCGGAGGGCGCCAAGGAGGCCAGAGAGGCCGAGGAGGTCGAGGAGCAGGTGAGCGTCGCCCTGGTCGACTGCGGGCCCGGCGACACGGTCCTCGTGCACGCCAAGGAGGCCATCGCCGTGATCGCCAAGGGCGGCGGCGCCGATGATGGACAGGGCCATGGTTGAGGAGGCGCGCGCCGAGGCGGTGCGGCGTCTCTACCCGTTCCTGTACGGCGGCGGGGACGCGGACAGCCGCGCGCCCGCGGAGGACGGCTGCCGGGGGCGTACCGCCGGCGGCACAGACCCGGCGCGGCGGACGGCCGGGCACGCGGTCTGGTCCACCGAGGTGAAGGCCGACGAGATCGTGCGGCTGCGCCGCCAGGTGGGGGAGATGTACGCCGAGCGGCTGGCCGTGTGCGCCGCCGAGATGGCGGAGCGGTTCGCCGCCGGGGGCAGGCTCTTCACGTTCGGCAACGGCGGCAGCAGCACGGACGCGCAGGAGATGGCGACCTGCTACCTCAACCCGCCGTACGGTCGCCCGCTGCCCGCGCTGTCGCTGACCGCCGACGTCGCCGTGGTGACCGCCCTGTCCAACGACGTCGGGTTCGACGTCGTCTTCGCCCGGCAGATCGCCGCCTACGGCCGGCCCGGTGACATGGCCGTCGGCCTGTCGACCAGCGGCGGCTCCCTCAACCTCGTGCAGGCGTTCCAGGAGGCCGGCCGCGTCGGCATGCTGACGGTCGGTCTCGCCGGCTACCAGGGCGGGCGGCTCGCCGAGCTGGCCGAGCTCGACGTGCTGGACCACCTGTTCGTCATCCCGTCGTCGTCGGTGCACCGCATCCAGGAGGCGCAGACGACGGTCTACCACGTGCTCTGGGAGATCACCCAGCGGCTGCTGGACCCCGGCGACGGGGCGGGGCCGCCGGGAGGGTGACCGCCCGGAGGCGCCGGGGTGAGGCCTCGGCCTCGTCCAAGTCCGGCCGAGGGGCCGGGAGATCGGGAAGAACGGGGAGGCGATATGGCAACGACGGCGAAGGCAGCGGGTGGCGCGGCGCGCGAACAGGACGAGCCCGTCGTCCACATCCTCTGGCTGAACGCGGGGATGAGCTGCGACGGCGACTCCGTCGCGCTCACCGCGGCGATGCAGCCGGCAATCGAGGACATTTTCCTCGGCACCCTTCCCGGGCTGCCGAAGGTCGACGTCCACTGGCCGCTGCTGGACATGCACAGCGGGCCGATGCAGGGGTCCGACGCCATGATCGAGTGGTACTTCATGGCGGCCGAGGGCGGCCTGGAGCCGTTCGTGCTGGTCGTCGAGGGGTCGGTTCCGAACGAGTCGATCAAGCAGGAGGGCTACTGGTCGGGGTTCGGCAACAATCCCGAGACCGGCCAGCCGATGACCCTGCCCGAGTGGCTCGACCGCCTCGCGCCGCAGGCCACCGCGATCATCGCGGCGGGCACGTGCGCGACGTACGGCGGCATCCACGCCATGGCGGGCAACCCGACCGGCTCGATGGGCGTGGCCGACTACCTCGGCTGGGAGTGGCGGTCGAAGGCCGGCGTGCCGATCGTCAACGTGCCGGGCTGCCCGATCCAGCCGGACAACATGTCCGAGACCATGCTGTACCTGCTCTACCAGCTCAACGGGCAGGCCCCGATGATCCCGCTGGACGAGGCGCTGCGCCCGACCTGGCTGTTCGGTCAGACCGTTCACGAGGGCTGCGACCGGGCCGGGTACTACGAGCAGGGCCAGTTCACCCTCGAGTACGGCGCGCCGCAGTGCCTGGTCAAGATCGGCTGCTGGGGTCCGGTCGTCAAGTGCAACGTCCCCAAGCGCGGATGGATGGCCGGCATCGGCGGCTGCCCGAACGTGGGCGGCATCTGCATCGCCTGCACGATGCCCGGCTTCCCCGACAAGTTCATGCCGTTCATGGACGAGCCGCCCGGGGCCCGCGTGTCCTCGACGGTCAGCGCCATGTACGGCGGCGTCGTCCGCAGGCTGCGCGACATCACGTTCAGGACAGTCGACAAGGAGCCGAGGTGGCGGGCCAAGGGCCGCGCGCTGCTGACCGGCTACAAGGCCCCGTGGAGCTGACATGACGACCTCACCGGAGCGCAACAGCGACCTCGTCGAGATGGCCTGGGACCCGATCACGCGGATCGTCGGCAGCCTGGGCATCTACGCCAAGATCGACTTCGCCAAGAAGGAGGTCGCGGAGTGCTACAGCACCTCGTCGATCTTCCGCGGCTACAGCATCTTCATGAAGGGCAAGGACCCGCGCGACGCGCACTTCATCACCAGCCGGATCTGCGGCATCTGCGGGGACAACCACGCGACCTGCTCGGTGTACACGCAGAACATGGCCTACGGGGTGCGCCCGCCCGCGCTCGCCGAGTGGATCATCAACCTGGGCGAGGCGGCCGAGTACATGTTCGACCACACCATCTACCAGGAGAACCTGGTGGGGGTCGACTACTGCGAGAAGATGGTCCGCGAGACCAACCCCGGCGTCTGGGAGCTCGCCCAGCGCACCGAGTGCCCGCACGCCGGCGAGCACGGCTTCCGCACCATCGCCGACATCATGCGCTCGCTGAACCCGCTGGAGGGCGAGTTCTACCGCGAGGCCCTGGTGATGAGCCGCCTCACGCGCGAGATGTTCTGCCTGATGGAGGGCCGCCACGTCCACCCCTCCACGCTGTACCCCGGCGGGGTCGGCACGGTCGCGACGGTGCAGGTCTTCACCGACTACCTGACCCGGCTCATGCGCTACGTCGAGTTCATGAAGAAGGTCGTGCCGATGCACGACGACCTGTTCGACTTCTTCTACGAGGCGCTGCCCGGGTACGAGCAGGTGGGACGGCGGCGGGTGATGCTCGGGTGCTGGGGCTCGCTCAACGACCCCGCGTACTGCGACTACACCTACGACAACATGAACGCCTGGGGCCACCGGATGTTCGTCACCCCCGGCATCATCGTCGACGGGAACCTCGTCACCAACGACCT
The DNA here is from genome assembly GCF_040653595.1 of Sphaerisporangium sp. NPDC051011. Taxonomy (NCBI): domain Bacteria; kingdom Bacillati; phylum Actinomycetota; class Actinomycetes; order Streptosporangiales; family Streptosporangiaceae; genus Sphaerisporangium; species Sphaerisporangium sp. NPDC051011. Next base: position 509,278 of record NZ_JBFAGG010000002.1, read on the forward strand.
GGTCGACATCAACCTCGGCATGCGCATCCTGCTCGGCAGCTCGTACTACGACGACTGGCAGGACCAGGAGCCGTTCGTCACCCACGACCCGCTCGGCAACCCGGTCGACATGCGGCACCCGTGGAACCAGCACACCATTCCGCGGCCGCAGAAACGCGACTTCAAGGACAAGTACAGCTGGGTCATGTCGCCCCGCTGGTTCGACGGCAAGAACCTGCTGCCGCTGGACACCGGCGGCGGGCCGCTCGCGCGGCTGTGGTCCACCGCGCTGAACGGCAAGGTCGACATCGGCTTCGTCAAGGCCACGGGCACCAGCGTGCGGATCACCCTGCCGAAGACGGCGACCCTCCCGGAGAAGACCCTGGAGTGGAAGATCCCGCACTGGAACGGCGAGCCGCTGTCCAACGCCCTGGAGCGCAACCGGGCCAGGTCCTACTTCCAGGCGTACGCCGCCGCGTGCGCGGTGTACTTCGCCGAGCAGGCGCTGGACGAGGTCCGGCGCGGGCACACCCAGACCTGGGAGCCGTTCGAGGTGCCCGAGGAGGCCATCTCCTGCGGGTTCACCGAGGCGGTGCGCGGCGCCCTGTCCCACCACATGGTGATCAGGAACGGCAGGATCGCCAACTACCACCCGTACCCGCCGACGCCGTGGAACGCCAGCGTCCGCGACAGCAACGGCGTGCCGGGCCCGTACGAGGACGCCGTGCAGAACACGCCCATCTTCGAGGAGAACCCGCCGGAGAGATTCAAGGGCATCGACATCATGCGCACGGTCCGCAGCTTCGACCCCTGCCTTCCGTGCGGGGTGCACATGTACCTCGGTGGGGGCAGGGAAGTGCGCAAGCTGCACAGCCCCCACGCGTTCGGTGCGAGCTGACCCGCCGGGCGCCCCCCGCCCGGTCACCGCAGGCCCGGTCGCTGCGGGCCCGGTTGTTGCAGGCCCGGTCGTTGCAGGCACGTCGCCGGCTCCCGGGGCCGGCGGCGCGCCCGCCTTCGACGTGCGCCGTGCGGGTGAGCGCGCCGAGGCGCTGATCGACGAGCTCGGCGCGCTCGCCGACCCTGCCGCCCGGGGCAAGGCCGAGGAGCTCGTGCGCCTGCTCGTCGGCCTGTACGGCGCGGGCCTCGAACGGGTGATGGACGTCGTCGTGGACTGCGACGCGGGCGAGGTGCTGCGCCGGCTGACCGCCGACGACGTCGTGTCCGGCCTGCTCGTCCTGCACGACCTGCACCCGCTGGGCGCCGAGGAGCGCGTCCGCGCCGCGCTCGACGGCGTCCGTCCCTATCTCGGGCTGCACGAGGGCGGGGTGGAACTGCTCGGCGTGGACGACGGGGTGGTGCGGCTGCGCCTGTCCGGGAGCTGTCACGGGTGCGCGTCCTCGCGGGTCACCGTGAGCGACTCCATCGAGCGCGCGGTGCTCGGGGCCGCGCCCGAGGTGTCCCGGGTCGAGGTCGAGGGGGTGGCGGACGCCCCGTCGCCGCTGCTGCAGATCGGGCGCAGGCCGCCCGGGCCGTGCCCGGTGCCCGAGGAGGCCGCGCCATGACCGCCGACCGGGAGACGGCGCCCGGGAGCGCCCCACAGCGGCCCGCACACGCGGGGGCGCCGGGCCCGGCGAGCATGGCGGGCCCGGCGAGCATGGCGAGCATGGCCGGGCTGCGCCGCTTCCGCGAGCCCGCGGCGGAGGGCGTGTCGCGGTGCGAGATGTGCGCCGAGCCGCTGGACGAGCGGCACGGCCACGTCGTGAACGTCGAGACCCGGGCGCTGCTGTGCACCTGCCGGGGCTGCTCCCTGCTGATGCCGAGGGGCGGCGGCCCAGGTGCCCGGTACCGGGGCGTTCCCGAGCGCTACCTGTACTTCCCGGCGTTCCGGCTGACCCCGGCGGACTGGGACGAGATGCGGATCCCCGTGCGCACCGCCTTCTTCTTCCGCAACTCGGCGCTGGACCGGTACGTGGGGTTCTACCCGAGCCCGGCCGGGGCCACGGAGTCGCCGCTGCCGCTCGGCGCCTGGGACCGCGTGCTCGACGCCAACCCGGAGGCCGCGCGCCCGCAGCCGGACGTCGAGGCGTACCTGGTGGACCGCCGTCCCGAGGGTTTCGTCTGCCATCTGGTGCCGATCGACGCCTGCTACGAGCTGGTCGGCCTCGTAAGGCTGCACTGGAAGGGGTTCGACGGTGGCCGTGAGGCGTGGCAGGCCATCGACGGCTTCTTCGCGAAGCTGCGCGCCCGCGCCGGGGGAGAGGCCAGGGAGGACGACCGTGTCTGAGACCGGCACAGGGATGAACTTCGCGAACGGGACGGGCGCCGGGGCGGCCCCGGGCGCGGGGCCCGAGATCGCCTTCCGATGCCTGGGCGTGCGGGCCGACCCGCACGCGGTGTTCCCGACGCTGTGCTTCCGCATCGGCGTCACCGAGCCCGTGGGCGAGTCCGTGCACGCCATCGCGCTGCACACACAGATCCGGATCGAGCCGCAGGGCCGCCGCTACGACGTCGGCGAGAGCGCCCTGCTCGCGGACCTGTTCGGGGACCCGTCCCGGTGGGGCGAGACGGTCAGGCCGCTGCGGTTCGCGGACGTGTCGGTCATGGTGCCGAGGTTCACCGGCTCCACCGAGGTCGACCTGCCGGTGCCGTGCGGCTACGACCTGGAGGTCGCGGCAGGGAAGTACTTCGCCTCGCTGGACGACGGCGAGGTGCCGATGCTTCTGCTGTTCAGCGGCACGATATTCGCCAGGTCCGGGGACGGCTTCGTCGTGCGCCAGATCCCGTGGCACTGCGAGGCCCGCGCGTCGCTGCCCGTGCGGGTGTGGCGCGAGCTGATGGACCGCTACTTCCCCGGCGGCGGCTGGCTGCGGCTGCACCGCGACACGCTGCGGGCGCTGCAGCGGTTCAAGTCCCGCCGCGCCCTGGCGACCTGGGACGAGACGGTCGAGGTCCTGCTCGAGGAGGCGCGCGGATGAGCGCGCGGACGGGTGCGGGGCCGGGCACGGCGGCCGGCATGGCGGCCGGCACGGCGGCCGGCACGGCCATGGACACCGCCCGCAAGGTCGCCGACGCCGTCCTGTACGAGGGGTACCTGCTGTACCCCTACCGCGCCTCGGCGGCCAAGAACCGGCTGCGCTGGCAGTTCGGGGTGCTCGTCCCGCCCGCGTACGTCGAGACCGCCGAGCCGTCGGCGAGCGTGACCGAGTGCCTGGTCGAGGGGGCCTCGAACGCGCTGGTGCGGGTGCGCCTGCGGTTCCTGCACGTCAAGGAGCGCAGGGTCGAGCTCGCGGAGGGGGACGGCTTCGTGCCGGTGCCCCGCCTGGAGGCGGGCGGCACGACGTACCTGACCTTCGACGAGGCCACCGAGCGCGAGGTCGAGGTCGTGCTCGCCATGCCGGCCCTGCTCGGCGTGGAGCGCACGGTGCCGGTCGCGATCCCCGGGGACCACGCCGAGGAGCCCATCCCGACGGGGAACGGGGCCGCGCCGCTCGGACGGGTGGTGACCGAGCACCGGCCGCTGCGGGCCGTGCTGCGCGTGACCGCCGAGAGCGGCGCCGGTCCGTACGGCCTGACGCGGCTGCGCGTCCGGCTGGAGAACGCCACCGCGTGGACCGGCGACGGCACGCGCGAACATGCGCTATTGCGCTCGCTGGTGGCCGCGCACCTGCTCATCGGCGTCACCGCCGGGAGGTTCGTCTCGCTGTCGGACCCGCCCGAGTGGGCCCGGGCCGCCGCGGCGGGCTGCGTCAACGAGAACACCTGGCCCGTGCTGGTGGGCGAGCCGGGGCACCGCGACGTGGTGCTGTCCTCGCCGATCATCCTGTACGACCACCCGCGCGTGGCCCCGGAGAGCCCCGGCGACCTGTTCGACGCGACGGAGATCGACGAGATGCTCCACCTGCGCACCCGGACGCTGACCGAGGACGAGAAGCGGGAGGCGCGGGCGACCGACCCCCGGGCGGCGGAGATCATCCGGATGGCGGGGGACCTGCCGCCCGAGATGATGGAACGGCTGCACGGCGCGATCCGGCACCTGGGCGAGCCCGCGCGGCGCGAGCCCCTGCCGTGGTGGGATCCGATGTCGGAGGCCGAGGTGTCGCCCGGCTCCGACAGCGTGACCGTCGCCGGCGTCGAGGTCGCCCGGGGCAGCCGTGTCCGGCTCTCCCCCGGCAGGCGGCGGGCCGACGCCCACGACATGTTCCTGGCGGGCAGGACCGCCCGTGTGGAGGCCGTGCTGCTCGACGTGGACGGCGCGCGTCACCTGGCCGTCACGCTGGAGGACGACCTCGGGGCCGACCTGCACCGCTCCCACGGCCGCTACCTGTACTTCGCGCCCGACGAGGTGGAGCCGGTGGCGCCGGACGGGGAGGCCGGCGCGTGAACGTCCTGGTGGCGGGGGTGGGGAACGTCTTCCTGGGGGACGACGGCTTCGGCGTGGCGGTCGCGCGCCGCCTGGCCGGGGCGGACCTGCCGGACGGGGTGGTGGTCGGCGACTTCGGCATCCGCGGTGTCCACCTCGCCTACGAGCTGACCGGCGGCGCCTACGACGGCGTGATCCTGCTCGACGCGGTCTCCCGGGGCGGCGCGCCGGGGACGCTGTACGTCCTGCGGCCGGAGCCGGGGGAGGCCCCGCCGGTCTTCGCGGACGCCCACGACATGACCCCGGACGCGGTGCTGGCGCTGACCGGCGCGCTGGGCGGCGGGCCCGGCCGGGTGCTGGTCCTCGGGTGCGAGCCCGCGGACCTCTCGCCCGGCATGGAGCTCAGCCCGCCCGTCGCCGAGGCGGTGGGCGCCGCTGCGGACCTGGTGCTCGACCTGGTCCGGGAACAGATGACCCCGGCGCCGCGCGGCGCCGGCCGGAAGGAGAACGATCACGATGAAGCGTTTGGTGATGCTCTCGGCGATGGTGGTGGCGGGCGTCATGGTCTACCAGTCGATTCCGGACATCAAGCGGTACATGCAGATCAGGAGCATGTGACCGGCCGGGCGGGCGGCCTCCGGCGAAGCTCGGCAGGACCAACCACTCCCGAAACTCGAACCACTCCCGAAACTCGAACCACTCCCGAAACTCGAACCACTCAAGAAACTCCAGAAACTCAAGAAACGAGGTGAAGTGACCGTGCACGAATTCGGGATCGCCGAGTCGATCCTCGCCGCGGTGGAGGGTCGCGCGGACGGCCGCCGGATACGGCGGGCCCGCGTCCAGGTGGGCGCGCTGCTCCATGTCGCCGAGCCGTCGCTCAACGACGCGTTCTCGCTGGTCGCCGAGGGGACGGTGGCCGAGGGTGCCCACCTGGACCTGGTGACGATCCCCGTCCGGCTCACCTGCCGGGCCTGCGGGGACGTCTCCACCTCGGTGGACCCGTACGCGGTGTGCCCGCGATGCGGGGATTCCGATGTCGACTGCGAGGGCGGCGACGATCTCGTCCTCGAATCCATCCAGCTCGCGGAGGCGACCTATGTGCCTGGGGATTCCCGGGGAGATCGTGGAGATTCTGTCGGATCGTCCTGATCTGGCGAAGGTCGACGTGAGCGGCGTCCGCCGCGCCATCAACATCGGCCTGCTGGAGGGGGAGTCCCTCGTCCCGGGGGACTGGATCCTCATCCACGTCGGCTTCGCCCTGTCCAAGATCGACGAGGCCGAGGCCAAGTCGGCGATGGACTTCCTCACCAGCATCGGCCAGGCCTACGAGGACGAGATGGCCGCGCTCCGCGAGTCCATGATCGAAGAGGGGTGAGACCGGTGCGCTACGTCGACGAGTACCGCGACGCCGCCAAGGCCGGGGCGCTCGCCGCCCGGATCGCCGCGCTGTGCGAGCCGGGCCGCGCGTACAAGTTCATGGAGGTCTGCGGCGGCCACACCCACACGATCTACAAGCACGGCCTGGAGGACCACCTGCCCTCGACGGTGACGCTGGTGCACGGGCCCGGCTGCCCGGTGTGCGTGATCCCGATGGGCCGGGTGGACGACGCGATCCACATCGCCGAGCAGCCGGGCGTCATCATGACGACCTTCGGCGACATGATGCGCGTGCCCGGCGGCCGGGGCTCCTTCCTGGACGCGACGGCCCGTGGCGCGGACATCCGCATGGTCTACTCGCCGCTGGACGCGCTGAAGATCGCGCGGGAGAACCCGGGAAAGCGGGTCGTCTTCCTGGCGATCGGCTTCGAGACCACGGCCCCGTCCACGGCCATGACCGTCCTGCGCGCGGAGGCCGAGGGCATCGAGAACTTCTCGGTGTTCTGCAACCACGTGACGATCATCCCGGCGATCAAGGCGATCCTGGACTCGCCCGGCCTGCTGCTGGACGGGTTCATCGGCCCCGGCCACGTCTCGACGGTGATCGGCTGCCGCCCGTACGGGTTCATCGCCCGCGACTACGGCAAGCCGCTGGTGGTGGCCGGGTTCGAGCCGCTGGACGTGTTGCAGGCGGTCTACCAGAACCTGCTCCAGCTCTCCGAGGGCCGCGCGGAGGTCGAGAACCAGTACGCCCGGGTCGTGCCGTGGGAGGGCAACCTCAAGGCGCTGGCCGTGATCGACGAGGTGATGGAGCTGCGGCCGACCTTCGAGTGGCGCGGGCTGGGGTTCATCTCGGATTCGGCGCTGCGCGTGCGCGAGCGGTACGCCGCCTTCGACGCCGAGGAGCTGTTCGGCGTCCCCGGCGGGCGGGTGGCCGACCCGCAGGCGTGCCAGTGCGGCGAGGTGCTGAAGGGTGTGCTCAAGCCCTGGGAGTGCAAGGTGTTCGGCACGGCCTGCACCCCGGAGACGCCGATCGGCACGTGCATGGTGTCCTCGGAGGGCGCGTGCGCCGCGTACTACAACTTCGGCAGGTTCTCACGCGACCGGGTCAGGGAGGCGACCCGGACGTGAGCGCGCATGTGGGCCGGGATGTGAGCACGGATGTGAGCACGGATGTGGGTACGGACGTGAGCACGGATACGAGCGGGCGGAAGGGCGGGGCGCCGTGACCGGCGAGGAACAGGTCCTGGAGCGGATCGAACGGGCGCGCCGCCGCAAGGCCCGCGTACGCGAGGATCTCGTCACGCTGGCGCACGGCGCCGGGGGCAAGGCCACGCGCACCCTGGTCGAGGCGGTGTTCCTGGAGTCGTTCGCGAACCCGCTGCTGGCCCCGCTCGGGGACGGCGCCGTGGCGGACGGGCTGGCCTTCACCACCGACTCCTTCGTCGTGACGCCGCTGTTCTTCCCCGGCGGGGACATCGGGGACCTGGCGGTCAACGGCACCGTCAACGACCTGGCGATGTGCGGGGCGAACCCGTCGTACCTGTCGGCGGCGTTCATCCTGGAGGAGGGCTTCCCCGTGGAGGACCTGCGCCGCATCACCGCCTCGATGGCGGCCGCGGCTCGGGTGGCGGGCGTGCCGATCGCGACCGGCGACACCAAGGTCGTGCAGAAGGGCAAGGCGGACGGCTGTTACATCACCACGGCCGGGGTCGGCACCGTCGACTCGGCGGTCCGGCTGCGCGCGTCGGCCGCGCGGCCCGGGGACGCGGTGATCGTGTCGGGCCCGATCGGCGAGCACGGCGTGACGGTCATGCTCGCCCGGGGCGAGCTGGACATCGAGGCCGAGGTGACGTCCGACACCGCGCCGCTGAGCGGGCTGACCGCCTGCCTGCTGGACGCGTGCGGGCCGGGCGCGGTGCGCTGCCTGCGGGACCCGACCCGCGGCGGGGTGGCGACCGTGCTCAACGAGATCGCCGGGGCCTCGGAGGTCGCGGTGGTCCTGGAGGAGGACGCGATCCCGGTGCGGACCGCCGTGCGCGGGGCGTGCGAGCTGCTCGGCATCGACCCGCTGTACGTCGCCTGCGAGGGCCGCATGATCGCCGTCGTGGAGCCGGGGTCCGCGCCCGCCGCGCTCGCCGCGTTTCGTGCGCACCCGCTCGGCGCGGGGGCGGCGGTCATCGGGCGCGTCGCCGAGGACCCTCCGGGGCTGGTGCTGCTCAGGACCGGCTTCGGCGGCACGCGGATCGTGGACGTGCTGGTGGGCGACCCGCTGCCGCGCATCTGCTGACGTCGCCCGGGGTAGAGGACAAATGGGATGAATGACCTGATCGGGGGGTGGGATCGTGATGACCACGCCATTCGGTACCGGCGCCGGCCGCCGTGTCGATCTCGGCAAGCTGCGTCAGCGGGTGCACCGCAAGGTCGTCCAGGCGGGCGATCGCGCCTTCGAGAGCCCTCCGCGCGGCGACAAGCGCCCTCCGCGGGTGGTGAGTGAGCAGGAGCGGCACGGGGTGCCCCCGACCGACACCGAGGCCAGCTCGCCGCTCGGCGTCGGCCCGAGCAGCGGCGGCGGCCGCGCCGAGACGATGGCCCATCGCGAGATGAGCCGCAGGAGGGGCGGCGCCGAGGGACCGTCCACCCGTCCCTACGGCCACGGGCGCGCGGAGCACGGCACGGGCGCCGGGGTCCAGGAGACCATCGAGGAGTCGAGCCCGTACCCGCCGCCGGGGGGCCAGGGAGGCTGACCGCGGGCGGGCGCGGTGCCCGGAAGGGGTGATCCGCGGTCGCGCGGGTGGCAGAGTTGAGCCGTGGCGGATGACGAGGTACGCATCGGAGTGTTCCTGCTCGCCGCGGCGTTCCCCGGCCAAGACCACGGCGAGGTGCTGGCCGCCGCCGTGGACACGGCCGTCGCCGCCGAGCGCGCCGGGTTCGACGACGTGTGGATCGCCGAGCACCACTTCATGTCGTACGGGGTGTGTCCTTCGGCCACGACCCTCGCCGGGTACGTGCTCGGCCGCACCGAGCGCATCGGCGTCGGCACGGCCGTCAGCGTGCTCTCGTCCCGGCACCCGATCGCGCTCGCCGAGGAGGCCGCCCTCCTGGACCGGGTGTCGGGGGGCCGCTTCCGCCTCGGGGTCGGGCGCGGCGGCCCGTGGGTCGACCTGGAGGTCTTCGGCACCGGTCTGGACCGCTTCGAGAACGGCTTCACCGAGAGCCTGGACCTGCTGGTCGCCGCCCTCACGCGGCCCGCGGTCTCGGCGGACGGACCCGTCTTCCGCTTCCGCGAGGTGGACATGGTGCCCCGGCCCGGCGGGCCGCTGCTTCCCGTGGTCGCCGCCACCTCGGACGCGACGGCGAGGATCGCCGCCGCGCGAGGGCTGCCGCTGCTGCTCGGCATGCACGTCGGCGACGAGGAGAAGGCCGCCCTGGTGGAGGACCACGCGCGGGCCGCCGCGGCGAACGGGCGCGGGCCGTCCGGAACGTCCGGCACCGGCGATGTGGGCGATGCGAGGTGTACGGGGCCTGTGGAGGGTGGCGGCGGGAAGGTGGGGTCCGGGCATGTGGCGGCGGGCGTCGCGTACGTCGCGGACACCACCTCCGAGGCCGTGGCCGTGATGCGGGAGTCGCTTCCCCGCTGGCTGGAGCCCGGCCTGGCCGGGTACCGTCCCGTGGACGGCCGGCCGTACCGTCCGAGGGACGCCGCCGAGTACGCCGAGCTGCTGTGCCGCCTGCACCCCGTGGGCTCGCCCGAGCACTGCGCGGAGACGATGATCACCACGATCCGGCGCACGGGCGTCCGGCACCTGATCTTCCTGGTGGAGGGCGCGGGCGACCCGGCCCTCACCCGTGAGAACGTCGCGCGGCTCGGCGCGGAGGTCCTGCCCGCCGTCCGCGCGGCATTCCGGCTTTCTCCGCACAACTCCCGATAACCGCTATTTCACAATAAGTCGGATGACGGGTAAGGACGGCGCCCAATAGCATGAGCCTCCATTCATCCCATGAATCAACGGGAGTATCCGTGGCCTGCCCCCAGTGCGGATTCGCGCTGCCCTCCGACTCGCAACGGTGCCCCACCTGTGGCTTGCCCGCCGGCGCCCACGCGGGCCCGCCCGTCCGCCCGGACCGTCCCGTGCGCCCCATCCATGGCATGACGGTCGCGGTTGCCGTGACCCTTTCGGCCTGGTGCGCCGTCGCGCTGTTCTCGGCGGCGGTCGACCTGATCCACGTGCGGCTGATCGATTCCCTGCTGGTCGGGGAGGATCCGTCGCAGGACGCCCTGGACGTCGACGACGGCCTCTATGCCCTCAGCGGGCTGCTGCAGCTGTGCGTGCTGCTCGCCTGCGCCGTCGTGTTCGTCGTGTGGCTCTTCCGTGCCCGCGACAACGCCGAGGCCATGAGCCCGCTCGTGCACCGCCACGGCAGGCCGTGGCTGATCTTCGCCTGGATCATCCCGATCGCCGGCCTCTTCATTCCCAAGCGGTTCGTGGACGACATCTGGCTGGCGTCCCGGCCTGGAGTGCCCGCCACCGACTGGCGGGGACAGCGCCACCCCGGCGTGGTCCGCCTGTGGTGGGGCCTGTTCGTCCTGTACCTCTACATCCCCTGGCTCGCCGGGCGCCTGCTCGACGTGCGGGCCGACGATCCCGGCAGCATGCGGACGGTCGCCCTCGTGGAGGTCGTCGCCGTGCCGGTCGGCGTCGCCGCGGCCGTGCTCGCCGTCCTCGTCGTCCGGCGGATCGCCGCTTTCCAAGACCTGAGCCGCACGGCGCCCGCCGCGGAGGCGCCGGTTGCCCCATGATGGGTGCCGGAACGTACGGCATCGGACGGCCGCCCCGAGCGGCCGAAGGGGAAGGCGGTTCGTATGCGGGTGGTCATCGCGGGCGGGCACGGCAAGATCGCCCTTCGCCTGGAGCGGTTGCTCGCGGCGCGCGGGGACGAACCGATCGGCCTGATCAGGAACCCCGCGCAGGAGGCCGGCCTGCGCGAGGCCGGGGCGCGGGCCGTGGTGTGCGACCTGGAGGGCGCGGGGGTCGAGGAGGTCGCCTCCCACCTGCGGGGAGCCGGCGCGGTGGTGTTCGCCGCGGGGGCGGGTCCGGGCAGCGGCGCCGCGCGCAAGGACACCGTCGACCGCGCCGCCTCCGTCCTGCTGGCGGACGCCGCCGAGCGGGCGGGCGTCGCGCGGTTCGTGCAGATCTCGGCGATCGGCGCGGGCGCGGCGCCGCGGGCGGGCGCGGACGACGTCTGGGCGGCGTACATCAGGGCCAAAGGGGACGCCGAGGACGACCTGCGGGCGCGCGACCTGGCGTGGACGATCCTGCGTCCCGGCGGCCTGACCGACTCCCCCGGCACCGGCCGCGTGAACCTCGCCGAAGGCGGGACGCTGCGCGGCATGGTCACCCGGGACGACGTCGCGGCCGTGATCGCCGGGCTCCTGGACACGCCCGGGACCTCCGGCCGCACGTTGGACCTGGTCCAGGGCGACGTGCCGGTGGAGGAGGCGGTCCGCGCGGCGGCCTCCTGAGATGTTCCCCACGGACGGGCGCGGGGGCTTGTCGTGAGCGGAAACCGAATGCGATTCTGACCGCATGAACCGTGTGACGACCAACGGCATCGAGCTGGTCTACGACACCTTCGGCACGCCCGGCGCACGCCCGTTTCTCCTGATCACGGGACTGGGCTGCCAGATGATCTTCACCGACGAGGACCTCTGCGCGATGCTCGCCCACAGCGGGCACCACGTCGTCCGCTACGACAACCGGGACGTGGGGCTGGCCACCCACCTGCACGACGCCCCCGTCCCCGACGTCACCCCCGCGCTCACCGGCGACCCCGTCACCGCGCCGTACCTGCTGGACGACATGGCCGACGACGCGGCCGGGCTGCTCGACGCGCTCGGCTGGGACAGCGCCCACGTGTTCGGCGTGTCGATGGGCGGCATGATCGCCCAGACGTTCGCCATCAGGTACCCGGAGCGGACGCGCAGCCTCACCTCGGTGATGTCCACGCCGTCCTTCACCATCGGGACCCCGACGGACGAGGCGCTGGCCGCGCTGCTGTCCGGGTCGTCCCCTGACCGGGAGTCGGTGGTGGCGAGCGCGGTGGCCTCCGCGCGGGTGTTCGGCTCGCCCGGCTACCCGCTGGACGAGGAGCGCGTCGCCCGCGTGGCCGGTGAGAGCTTCGACCGCTCCTTCGACCCGGCCGGGTGGGGCCGCCAGTTCGGGGCCGTCATCGCCTCGGGCGACCGCAGCGAGGCGCTGCGCGGGCTGTCCGTCCCCGCCCTGGTGATCCACGGTGAGGACGACCCGCTGATCCAGGTCGCGGGCGGCGTCGCCACGGCCGACGCGATCCCCGGCGCCAAGCTGCTGACCTTCCCCGGCATGGGCCACGACCTTCCGCGCCCCCTCTGGCCGGAGATCGTCGCCGCCGTCACCGAGCTCACCGAACGCGCAGAAGGGCGTTAAGGCCTGCCTATGGCCTCGCTCCGCTCGGCGGTTCGGGGCCATGCGGTCCCCGGGCGCCGTACCGTGGAGCTGTGGAGAGGATCCTCGTCAGCGCCTGCCTGGTAGGGCGCCCGGTGCGCTACGACGGCCGCGCCAAGGACGTCGGCGGCGCGCTGCTCGCCCGGTGGCGCGACGAGGGCCGTCTCGTGCCCTTCTGCCCGGAGATGGAGGGCGGGCTGCCGGTCCCTCGGCCGCCCGCCGAGATCGAGGGCGGCGCGGGCGGGGCGGCCGTGCTCGCGGGCACGGCACGCGTCCTGACGTTCGCGGGCGCCGACGTCACGGGCAACTTCCTCGCGGGCGCGCAGGCCGCGCTGGCCGTGGCGCGGTCGATGGGCATCAGGATCGCCCTGCTGAAGGAGGGCAGCCCCTCGTGCGGCGGCCTGCGCATCTACGACGGCACGTTCCGCGGGCGGGTCACCCCGGGGGCGGGCGTCACGTCCGCCTTGCTGGAGGCGGGCGGCGTCCGCGTCTTCGGCGAGGACCGCCTGGACGAGGCCGCCGCGTACCTCGCCGAGCTGGAATCGGCGTCCGGCACGGGCTGAGACCCCTGGGCGGGCCGGGATCGGACGGCATCGGCAGGGGCGGGCACCGGCCGGGGAGCCCGCTCCGGACGGCCCTGAGCGGCCCGCCGGGCGGCGTTCAGGGGCTGACGGTGTCCGCGGCCGCCTCGCCGCCGATGATGGCCTTCTCGTCGGGTTTGAACACCAGCACGTTGCCGATGTACGAGCGCAGGGCGGCGTCCAGCCCGACGTCGCGCCCGGCGGCCTCGGACATGAACCAGCGGTGGTCGAGCACCTCGTGGAAGAGCTGCGCCGGCTCCAGCTTGCCGCGCAGCTCGGGCGGGATCGACGTCACCGTCGGCTGGAAGATCTCGGCGAGCCAGCGGTGGGCCACGATCGCCTCGTCCTCGTGGCGCAGGCCCTTGGCCACGCGGAAGGAGTCGAGGTCGTTGAGCAGCCGCCTGGCCTGGTTCTCCTCGACGTCGAGCCCGGTGAGGCGCAGCAGGCGGCGCTGGTGGTGCCCGGCGTCCACGACCTTGGGCCGGACGATCAGCCGGGCCGTCCCCGCCTTGCGCCGGACCATCATCTCGGCGACGTCGAAGCCGAGGGAGTTGAGCCGCCGGATGCGCTGGTCGATGAGGTGCCACTCGACGTCCTCGACGATCTCCTCCTGCGTGAGCTCCTCCCACAGCCGGTGGTAGCGGCGGCAGAGTTGCTCGGCGAAGGCGAGCGGGTCGATGGACGAATGCAGGAAACCGCCCGCCTCCAGGTCGAGCATTTCCCCATAAATGTTGATATGGGCGACTTCGATGTCGTAATTGCGCTGGCCCTCGCTGAGCACCGGATGCAGTTCCCCGGTCTCGGCGTCCACGAGGTACGCCGCGAACGCCCCGGCGTCCCGGCGGAAAAGCGTGTTGCTCAGCGAGCAGTCGCCCCAGTAGAACCCGGCCAGGTGGAGCCGGACCAGCAGCACGGCCAGCGCGTCGAGCAGGCGGCTCAGCGTGTCCGGGCGCAGCGTGCCCGACAGCATGGCGCGGTAGGGCAGCGAGAACTGCAGGTGACGCGTGATCAGGGCGGAGTCCAGCGGCTCGCCCGCGGCGTCGCGCCTGCCGGTCACCACGGCCACGGGCTCGACGGCGGGCGCGTCGAGGCGGCTCAGGTCCCACAGGAGCTGGTACTCCCGCTTGGCGTACCGCTCGCTGATCTCCTTGATCGCGTAGACCCGGCCGGAAAGCCTGGCGAACCTGACGATGTGCCGCGAGATGCCGCGCGGCAGCGTCACCAGATGGCGCTCGGGCCAGTCTTCCAGCGGGACGTCCCAGGGCAGGCGGATGAGGTCGGGATCGCTCGGGGCGCCCGTCATCTGGAGCGGCAAACCGTGCTCCTCCGTCTCGGGGGTCGGTCGGAGTGCTCGACCAGACGCTAGCCGCTTCCGCCGTGCCGCGCCGGAGCGGTTCACCCCGTGGACACCCGGAGGGCCGCCGGTCATTGCGTTGCGTGCCCGTCCGGTGACGTACCGGAGGTGCTCGTGATCGCCTGGAGGTCCGGAGGCAGACCGCCGAGGCCCTGACCGGCCAACTTTCCCGGACTGGTCTAGACCGGGTCATGAGGGTGTCGATTTGGCCTCAATTTGTGGCATCATCGGGCGGTGACCTGTGCTGTTGCTAGGTTTCATCGGAGTTTCACCGAGCGTCGCACCCCGCCGTTGGTCGCGGGTCGAGTGCTGGTCGGCTACAGCTCGATCACGGGTTGGCCCATACCACTTGACGCTGTGGGGGGATGGACGTACGTTCCTCAAACGTTTAGGAAACTTTCCTATTTGATTGCCCCATTCCTGGAGGGTTGCATGACCAACTCCGCAGGTTCCCCCAAAGACATCACCCGGCGGCAGATGCTCCGCCGTATCGGCCTGACCGCCCTCGTCGCCGGACCGGCGGGCAGCATGCTGGCCGCGTGCGCCACCAGCGGCGGAAGCTCCGACCCCAGCCCCACCGCCGCGTCGAGCGCCGCCGCCACCTCCGCGGCCAACCCGTTCGGCGTGAAGGCGGACGCCGCGCTCGAAGTCGTCATCTTCAAGGGCGGCCTCGGCGACAGCTACGCCACCGATGTCCACGAGCCGTTGTACAAGAAGGAGTTCCCCGGCGCGACCATCAAGCACGTCGCGACGCAGCAGATCGCCCAGACGCTCCAGCCGCGCTTCGCCAGCGGCGACGTGCCGGACTTCATCGCCAACTCCGGTTCGGACCTGATGGACAACGGCGCCCTCCAGACCGAGGGGCAGCTCCTCGACCTCACCCCCCTGTTCGAGGCCCCGTCGATCGACGACCCGAGCAAGAAGATCAAGGACACGCTGCTCCCGGGCGCGATCGATTCCGGCTTCATCGCCGGCAAGCCGTACATCCTCAACTACGTGTCGAGCGGCTACGGCCTCTGGTACAACTCCAAGCTCTTCCAGGAAAAGGGCTGGACGCCGCCGAAGACCTTCGACGAGTTCAAGACCCTCTGCGACACGATCAAGAAGGCCGGCCTCACGCCGTACGCCTACGCCGGCAAGAACGCGTCCTACTACCAGTTCTGGATGATCCTCATCACCGCCGCCAAGGTCGAGGGCAACCAGGTCCTGCTGGACATCGACAACCTGGTCGACGGCGCCTGGACCAAGGATTCGGTGAAGCAGTCCGCCGCGGCCTGGGCCGAGATCGGCAAGTTCATGGACAAGAGCTACGAGGGCCTCATCCACACCGAGGTCCAGACCAGGCAGAACCAGGACAAGATCGCGTTCTACCCGTCCGGTTCGTGGCTGGAGAACGAGCAGAAGTCCAACACCCCGGCCACGTTCGAGTACGCCGTGACGCCGACCCCGAGCCTCACCGCGTCCGACAAGATGCCCTTCGAGGCCATCCGCTCCGCCGCCGGCGAGCCGTACATCATCCCGGCCAAGGCGAAGAACACCGCCGGCGCGCTGGAGTACGCCCGCATCATGCTCTCCAAGGAGGGCGCCAAGGGCTTCACCGAGAAGTCCGGCAGCCTCACCATCGTCACCGGCGCCGCCGAGGGGGTGACCCTGTCCCCGGGCATCAAGAGCCTCAATGACGCCCTGACCGCCGCGGGCGCGAACATGGTCACCTACAGCAGCTTCGAGAACTGGTACAAGGAGCTCGAGACCGAACTGCGCAAGCAGACGAACTCCCTGATGTTCGGTCGCATCTCCGCCGACGAGTTCTGCGCCAACATGCAGAAGAAGGCGGACTCCGTCAAGGCCGACTCCTCGATCACCAAGCAGAACCGGACGGTGTAGTCGATCATGCGGCATGGCGACGTCGGGGGCGCCGGGAGGCTGGCCTCGAACAAGATGAGGAAGTACGGGTTCGTATTCTCCTTCCTCGTGATCCCGGTGGTCCTCTATGCGATCTTCGTGATCAGCCCGTACGCCCAGGCCTTCTATATCTCGCTCACCAACTGGCGGGGTATCTCGGCGAATCCGCAGTTCGTAGGGCTTGAGAACTTCACGCGCCTGCTGGGCGACGACGTCTTCTGGGCGGCCGTGCGTCACCATGCGCTGCTGCTGATCGCCATGCCGCTGATCACCATCGCGATCGCGCTCTTCTTCTCGTTCCTGCTCAACCTCGGAGGCGGGAGCAAGGGCGGCCGGATGTCCGGCGTCGCCGGGTCGAAGTTCTACCGGGTCGTCTACTTCTTCCCGCAGGTCCTGGCCGTGGCGGTGGTGGGCGTCCTGTTCCAGGCCATCTACCGCCCCGACGCGACCGGCGTGCTGAACGGCCTGCTCGGCATCTTCCACATCGGCGAGGTCGGCTGGCTCATCGACACGAACCTCGCCCTGTGGTCGATCATGGGGGTGGTGATCTGGCAGTCCGTCGGCTTCTATGTGGTGTTGTTCTCGGCCGGCATGTCGGCCATCCCGAGCGACGTCTTCGAGGCCGCGGCCCTGGACGGCGCGGGCCGGTTCCGGCTGTTCTTCAGCATCACGCTCCCGCTGATCTGGGACACCATCCAGGTCGGCTGGGTGTACCTGGGCATCGCGGCGTTCGACTGCTTCGCCCTGGTGCAGGTGCTGTCGGTGGACCGCGGTGGGCCCGACAACGCCACGACGGTCCTGCCCCTGGAGATCTGGCGCACGGCGTTCACGTTCTCCAAGTTCGGCTACGCCTCGGCGATGGGCGTGGCCCTGTTCTTTCTGACCATCACGTTCGCGGCACTGAGCCTGCGTGTGACGCGGCGCGAGAGGATCGAGCTCTGAGATGGCGACCCAAACCGACGCGTACCGGGTGGCCGGCGCGCCCAGTGCCGCCGCCCGGCGCAGGCAGAAGAAGAACAGCACCGGGGTCTTCGGCCCCCTGTCCCACATCGCGCTGATCGTGTGGACGATCCTGGTCGTCGGCCCGATCCTGTGGACGTTCCTCGCGTCCTTCAAGACCAACCCCGAGATCGTGGGAGACGCGCCGCTCGCGCTGCCGAACAGCTTCAGCTGGGCCTCATGGGGCCGCGCCTGGGAGAAGGCGCACATCGGCCGGTACATGCTGAACACCGTCCTGGTGGTCGGCGTCAGCACGTTCTTCACGATGCTGTTCGGCTCGATGGCCGCGTACGTGCTCGCGCGGTTCCGGTTCCCCGGCAACCGGCTCATCTACTACTTGTTCGTGTCGGGCCTCTCCTTCCCGGTGTTCCTCGCGCTGGTGCCGCTGTTCTTCGTCGTGCGCAACCTCGGCCTGATCGACACGCACGCCGGCGTGATCCTCGTCTACATCGCCTACTCGCTGCCGTTCACGGTGTTCTTCCTGACGGCGTTCTTCAAGACGCTGCCGCAGTCGGTGGCCGAGGCGGCGATGATGGACGGGTCCTCGCACACGCGGACGTTCTTCCAGATCATGGTGCCGATGGCCAGGCCCGGCCTCATCAGCATCACGATCTTCAACATCCTCGGCCAGTGGAACCAGTACCTGCTGCCCATCGTCCTCCTGTCGGGCAGCGTCGAGGACAAGTGGCTGCTCACGCAGGGCATCGCGAACATCAACACCAACGCCGGCTACGAGGCCGACTGGCCGGGGCTGTTCGCCGCGCTCAGCATGGCGATCCTGCCGATGCTGATCGTGTACATCATCTTCCAGCGGCAGATCCAGTCCGGTCTCACCGCCGGAGCGGTCAAATAGCCGTTCCGGCAGGGGGTTTTTGAGCGGCCCGTTTCACCATCTGTAGGATAATTCGCCCAGATTTTTCCTACAGATGGTGGAAGATCTCCGTCTATGGCGTGTGTAGCGTCCATCGCTGAATGCCACGCCCAGACCGCGCCCAGACGGAGGGTGATGCCGTGACCATGTCGCAGCCCCATCATGGCGAGAGTCGTCGCAGGATCTCCGTGAAGAGACGGCTGACCCTGCTACTCACCGCCACCGTGCTCGGCCCCCTGGGGCTGGGACTCGTCCAATCCCCGGCCTCGGCCGCGCCGCCGCCCCAGCCCGAGAACCACTGGCAGGCCGACCACTGGCCGCAGCGGCAGCCCTGGCAGGAAGGGGAGCCCGCGGCGCTGATGCGCGGCAACGCCGGCGGCCCCACCCCGATCGACCCCCAGAACTGGAAGAACCCCGACCACATGACGTGGGCCGACCACAAGAAGGTCCCCGGCACCAACTGGTCGGACCCGGCGGCCAAGGGGTCCTCCCGGACGTTCAAGGGCGCGCTCGTCCTCCTGGACTACCGAAACCAGCCCTTCGTCGTCACCCAGCCGGCGAACTCGACCGTCTTCGGCAACCCGAGCACCCAGGCGCACGACGTTCCGCGCGCGCAGGTCGCCGAGTTCTACAAGAACTTCCTCAACGTCCCCGGGCCGCTGAACAACGGGCACACCATCCACGAGTACTGGATGGAGGACTCCGGCGGCCGGTACGGCGTCGACCTCACCGCCTTCGGGCCATACCAGATGCCCGGCAAGTCGCACGAGTACGCCATGGAGTTCCAGGCCGGCACCGGCTGCCCGGCCGGGGACAGCTGCAACCGCAACATCCGCACCGACGGGCGCGCGGCCTGGGCCGCCGACGTCGGCGACGCGACCGCCGGCGGGTTCGACTTCGTCTTCTACCTGAGCGCGGGCCAGGACGAGTCGTCCACCTGGCAGGAGTTCGGGTCCATCAAGTTCCCGACCAAGGAGGACGTCACCGACGCCTTCGGGCCGCCGGACCCGGCGCTGCCCAACTGGACGCGCACCCGCTACGTCGACTGGACCTCCTGGGCCTCGGGCTCCACCATCTGGCCGAACGCGGGCGGCGGCTCGTCCACCCAGGCCGAGAGCTCCGGGCAGGGCGTGTACGCCCACGAGTTCAGTCACATCCTCGGCATCGGCGACAACTACAACAACCCCTTCAGCGTCCCCGCGCGGCGCGACTACACCGGACCCTGGGAGATGCTCAGCCGGGGCAGCTTCAACGGCCCCGGCGGCCCGCACAGCCGATGGGTCATCCCGCCCACCGGCGGCGGCTCGATGGGCGCGCAGCACATGCTCCGCAACAAGGTGAAGCTGAACATGGTCGACGAGCGGAACGTCCTGCGCCTGTCGCGCGAGGCGCTCGCCCAGTCCGGCCTGGTCGTCGCCAAGGTCACGGCCCGCGAGGTCCAGCCGGGCGAGAACGACCTGTCCGGCGTGAACATCGTCCTCGGCACCGGCGACCTCAGCCCGGCGTGCGACGTCAACACCGACCCCTTCTGCGACGGCGGCGGCTACCAGAACTACACCGTCGAGGTCGTGGACCGGATGGGCGCCGACTCCTTCACCCCGGACGCGGGCGTCCTGCTCGCCAAGACCAAGGACCAGGACCGCGCGCCGTTCGAGTGGGTGATCGACGCCAACCCGCAGGACATCGGCATGACCGACTACGTCCTGCCCGACGGCACGAGGGTCCCGATCACGATCGGCGACTACCGGCAGCTCTCCGACGCGCTGTTCCACGCCGGCACCGACTCCGGCAGCGAGTACGAGTACACCGACGAGGCCAACCGCCTGCAGTTCTACGTGCTCGACACGCGGCGCGACAAGAAGGGTGTGCTCTCCTACACCGTGGCGATCCGCTCGCTGGACGGCGCCGGGCCGCAGAAGCGCGGTGTCCGCCTGCTGCCGGGCGCCGGGCTGACCACGGGCACGCAGTGGGCCGCCTGCGACCTGCCGCTGGTCAACACCGGCAAGGCGGCGGCGCCTCAGGGACAGCACCCCGAGGACGTCTCGTCCTATCTCAAGTCCGACGTCTACCGCCTGTCGGCGACCGTGGACGGCAAGGGCTGGACGACCTGGCTGCCCAACACGCTGAGCGCCGTCGAGTTCGGTAAGACGAGCACGGTGCGCGTCTACGCTCAGCGCGCGGCGTCCGGCAACCACCTCGCCAAGGTCAAGGTCACCGCCACCTCCGAGAGCGACCCCACCAAGACGTCCACCGCCGGCTGCCAGATGGTGGGCCTCTGACCGCCCCCACCCCACCCCTGAAAGTCGCGGACGATCTACCTACCCCACCCCCTATGGGGTGAGACTTGGGGCCGGTCTGATCTTTCACGTTGTACGGACGCGCCCACCGGCCCGCTACCGGTGGGCGCGCCCGCGTGTCCAGGGAGGGTGACATGGCGCACATCGAGTTGGGTAACGAGTCTCCCGGCATCAGCGGGCTGATGGAATACCGGCTGGAGACCGGCCGGGTGCTGAGCAGCCTCGCCGAGGTCCTGCTCCGCGCCGACGAGACGATCGACCGCGACGACAACACGCTGACCCGGGGGGAGCGCGAGCTCATCGCCGCCTACGTGTCGTCGCTCAACCAGTGCAAGTTCTGCTCGACGTCCCACGCCGCCTTCGCCGCCGCCCAGCTCCCTGGCGGCGCGGAGGCCGTCGTCGACACGTGCACGGACCTCGACACCGCTCCGGTGTCGGACAAGGTGAAGGCGCTGCTGCGTGTCGCCGGCGCCGTGCAGCAGACCGGCAAGGCCGTGACGCCGGAGCTCGTCGCCGCCGCGCGCGAGGCCGGGGCCACCGACCTGGAGATCCACGACACCGTCCTCATCGCGGCGGCCTTCTGCATGTACAACCGCTACGTCGACGGGCTCGGCACCTGGGCCCCGGACGACGCCGCGGGCTACGAGGCCGCCGCCCAGAGCATCGTCACCGAGGGCTACATGGCCCGCTACAAGGAATCCGCCGTCTGACCCCAGCCCCACCTCGATCTCGGCTCGGGTCTCCACTCCGGAGATCCGAGCCGGGCCGTCTTCCGGGCTCAAGCGTGCGGACCGTGTGCGGCCCGCGCCTGGCGCCCGCGCTTGAGGCCCTTGCTTGGGGCCCGCTCTGTGTGCGCGCACGACGCCAGACGCCGTCGATGTGGTGTCCCGATGGGCGACAAGCGGGACCGCCGCATGGAAAACTGGCCGCATGGACAGGCTGGACGACACCGCGATCACCACCCGGCTGGCCGAGGTGCCCGAATGGCGGCGCGAGGGCGACGAGATCCGGAGGACGGTCACGGCACCCGACTTCCGCACGGCCATCGCCATCGTCAACGACGTGGCCGAGCAGGCCGAGAAGCTCAACCACCACCCGGACATCGACATCCGGTGGCGGCGCCTGCACCTCGTCCTGACCACCCACGACGCCGGCGGCCTGACCGACCTGGACTTCAAGCTCGCCGCGAGGATCGACGCCATCGCCGCCGACCATGGCGCATGACGGCCCCGCGTTCTTCGCCCTGAAGGACGCCGAGCTGGTCCCCGCCCCGCACGCTCGGGGCCCCTGGTCTCCCGACATGCTGCACGGACGGCTGCTCGGTGGCCTCGCCGCGCGGGCGCTGGAGGCCGAGCACGGCGACCCGGAGTTCCGCTTCGCTCGCCTCACGGTCGACCTGTTCCGCAACAGCCCCCTGCTCCCGTTGCGGGTCGAGACCACGCGCGTCAGGGAGGGCCGCCGCATCCGCGTGGCCGACGCCGTCGTCACCACCGAGCAGGGCCTGGTGGCCCGCGCGAGCGCCGTCCTGCTGCGCCGTGCCGCCCAGCCCCCGGGCGAGGCCTGGCCGCCGCCGTCCCTGGAACCGCCGGACCTGACGGTGCCCGGCGCCCCGGGGGACTGGAACCTGCCGTTCGACATCTGGGGGGCCGACGGCTGGTCCGGTCCCGGGCCGTACACCGCGTGGGTGAGAGAGACCCGTCAGATGGTGGAGGGCGAAGAGTTGTCCCCCTTCGTCTGCGTCGCGCTGGCGGCCGACTTCGCCAGCCCGCTCACCAACTCGGGCACGGAGGGCCTGAACTTCATCAACGCCGACTACACGATCACCCTCGCCCGTCTGCCGGTGGGCGAGGCGATCGGGCTGGAGTCGCGAGGCCACCTGAGCGACGACGGCATCGCCACCGGCTCCGCGACGATCCACGACGTGCAGGGCCCTATCGGTTTCTGCCAGGTGACCGCCGTGGCGAACGGGGCGACACCTTCGGCCCGCTGAGGACGCCACCCGTCCGTCCCCGCGTCACTGGACGGCCGTCTCCGGCCTCTCCGGCCGGAGAGGTCCAGGCGCGTCGCGGTAGGTGATCTCCGTCCGGTACGGGCGCAGGCCGCGGCGGGTGTAGTTCACCGCCGCGCCCCGAACATTCAGGCGAAGAGGTCTGGGGGAGGGGTGGGGGCCAGGACGGGGTCGCCGTCTTTGATGGGGGGCGCGCCGGCGACGAAGTTGGTCAGGTCTTCCTCCGCGATCAGGCGGGCCTGGGTGAGGCCGCCGGCGGCGCGGCGGGTCAGGGGGGCGATGGGCAGGGGTGACGGCGACGCGGCGATGATCAGGTTGCCGAACCTGCGGCCGCGCAGGACACCCGGCTCGGCGAGCAGCGCGGCGTGGCGGAACGTTCCGCGCACGGTGGCGACGACGCGGCGGGCGAACGCCAGGCCCTTGCCGTCGGCCAGGTTGACCAGCAGGGTGCCGGAGTCCTTGAGCACGCGGGCGATGTCGCCCATGTACTCGGCCGTGGCGAGCTCCAGCGGCATGACGGCCCCGGTGAAGGCGTCCAGCACGAACAGGTCGGCCGAGGCGTCGCGCAGCCCGGTGGCGCCGCTGCGCCCGTCCGTGACGCGTACCTTGAGCGAGGGCACCGATCTCAGCCGCAGGTGCTCCCTGACCAGCCGGACGAGGGCGCCGTCGGGCTCGATCACGATGTGCCGCGACCCGGGCCTGGTCGCGGCGATGTACCGGGGCAGCGTGCAGGCGCCCGCGCCCACGTGGACCACGTCCAGCGGGCCCTCGTCGATCACGTCGATGACGTCGGCCATCAGCCGGACGTACTCGAACTCCAGGTACGTGGGGTCCTCCAGGTCGACGTACGACTGGGGGACCCCGGCCACGCTCAGCAGCCACCCGTTCGGCCGGTCGAGGTCGCGCAGCAGCTCGACCTCCCCGGAGTCGATCGGGTAACGCCCCGGCGCGGGGGTCGTCTCCTTGGGCTTGCCCACACGCTCTCCCACGCGTTCTGGTATATCCCTATGTGCCCTGCCCGGCACCTTTGGGAGAACCGTATGCGCCACCGAGGAGTGCTCGCTCTCGTCGTGGTGAGCACAGCCATACTCGTCGCAGCCCTGACCGCCGCCGTCGTCACGGACGCGCGGAGGGTGACGGGTAGCCCCGAGCAGACAGGCCGGGCCTACCTCGACGCCTGGGCCGGAGCGAACCAGACGCAGATGCGCGACCTGGTCGCGTCCCCGCCCGCGGACTTCCTGGAGGTCCACCGGCGGCTCGGCTCCGACCTGCAGATCCTGTCGATCAAGCTGACCGCTGGCGCCGTGGTGCGCCGCGGCGAGGACGCCGCCGACATGGCCTTCGACGGGGTGCGGCAGGTCGGTGAGCTGGGCCAGTGGAGGTTCTCCTCGGTGCTGCACCTGGCGGTCAGGGACGGCGCGTGGAAGGTCGTCTGGACGCCCCAGACGCTCATGCCGGGCATCGGCTCCGACGAGAGGCTTCGGCTGTCGAAGATCACCGTCCCGGGCACCGAGCTGCTGACCCGGGAGGGCAGGCCCCTGCCGCACGACAGCGGCGCCGACGCCTACTTCAAGGAACTGGCCGGCAGGATCGACGACCTGGAGAAGGGCCCGGCGACGGGCTGGGCGGTCGAGGCCGTCTCGGCGAAGACGGGCGGGGCCAGGAAGCTGATCGTGTTCCGCCACGCCATGGACCGCAGCTTCAGGACCACGCTCGACTGGTGGACGCAGGCCGCGGCGGCGCGGGCGCTGGACGGGGCCGGCGCGCCGGCCGCGCTCGTCGCGGTCAGGCCCTCCACGGGCGAGGTGCTGGCCGTGGCCGACCGGCTGCCGGGCCAGGGCGCGTTCTACACGCCCGCCCCGCCCGGCCCGGCCTTCGAGATCGTCACGGCGGCCGCGCTGCTGAGGGACCGCCTGGCCCCCGGCGCGCGGGTGGGCTGCCCCGCCAGCTACACCGTCCCGAAGGGCCCGACCTTCGGCAACGCCGGGGACCAGGACCACGGGACCGTGACGGTGCGGCGGGCGTTCGCGCTCTCGTGCGACACGTCGTTCACCCGTCTCGCGGCCGAGCGTCTCAAGGACGGCGGCCTGCGGCGGGAGGCGGCGGGGTTCGGGTTCGGCGGAAACCTGAAGTCGGGCCTCGGCGGGGTCTGCGGGTCGATACGCGCGGCGGGCGACCCCGGGGAACTGGCCGCGGACGCCATCGGCGGGAACTCCGTGCGGGCGACCCCGCTGTGCATGGCGTCGGTCGCGGCGGCGGTCCAGAACGGTGCGTGGCGCCCGCCGAGGCTGATGTCGGAGCGCGCGGTCGCCCGCCTGGAGCGTGGCGGCCTGCCGAAGCCGAAGAAGCTGCCCGCCCCGGTGGCCGTCTCGCTGCGGACGATGATGTCGGCGGTCGTGACCGGCGGGACGGCGGCGTCGGCCGGGCTGCCCGCGGGGACGGCAGGGAAGACGGGCACGGCCCGGTCCGCCTCGGGCGGCGAGCACGCCTGGTTCGTCGGGTACCAGGGGGATCTGGCGTTCGCGGTGTTCGTCGAGGGCGGCGGCTCGGGGGCGGACGCCGCCGCCCCGATCGCCGCGCGCTTCCTCGGCGCCCTCTGAGCGCGCCGACGTCGAACCTGCCCATCGTCTGAGCGGGCCGGCTTCTGAGTACGCGGGTCGCAAACCCACCCCAAGCGCCTCAATAGGCCCAGAAAGCCCCAGGAGCCTCGTACAGGGCCGAAGGGCGCCTCAGACGGTCGCGGGCTCGCGGGCGAGGCGGCGTACGGCCAGCTCGGCGTACAGGGCCGCGCCGTCGGCGAGGACGGCGTCGTCGAAGGAGGCCTCCGCCGAGTGGTTGTAGGCGGCGCGGGCCGGATCGACCCCTGTGGGGCACGCGCCCATCGCGACGAACGCGGACGGCACCTCGTCGCAGACGAACGCGAAGTCCTCGGCACCGGTGAACGGCTGCGGGGCCCGGATGAACCGGCGCTCGTCGTCGAAGACCTCGCGGACGGTCGTGCCCACGAAGTCGGCCTCGGAGGCGTCGTTCACGGTGACCGGGTAGCTGATGTCGTAGCGGGCCTCGACGGAGAGGCCGTGCGCGGCGGCGATGCCGTTCAGCAGGGTGAGGATGCGCTCCTGGATACGGGCGTGCGTCCCGGTGGAGAACGACCGCACGGTCGCCTCGAACCGCGCCTCGTCGGGGATGACGTTGTCGGTGGTCCCCGCGTGGAAGCTGCCGACCGTGACGACGACCGGGTCGAAGACGTCGAACGCCCGCGTCACCATCGTCTGCAGCGCGGTCACCATCTCGCAGGCCGCGGGGATCGGATCGCTGGCGCGGTGCGGCGTGGAGCCGTGCCCGCCCGCGCCGCGGACGGTGACGATGAGCCGGTCCGCCGCCGCCATGATGGGGCCGCCCCGGCTGACGAACACGCCCTGTGGGAGCACCGAGCTGATGACGTGCAGCGCGTAGGCGGCGGCGGGACGCGCGCCCGCGGCGTCCAGCACGCCCTCGTCGATCATGATCTTCGCCCCGCCCGCACCCTCCTCGCCCGGCTGGAACATGAAGACGACGTTCCCGGCGAGCCGGTCGCGCCGGGCGGCGAGCAGGTGGGCCGCCCCGGCGAGCATGGTGGTGTGCAGGTCGTGCCCGCAGGCGTGCATGCGCCCGGGCAGCTCGGAGACGACGGCGCCGCCGCGCTCGGTGACCGGCAGGGCGTCCATGTCGCCGCGGAGCAGGACCGTGGGCCCGGGACGCGCGCCGCGCAGCACGGCGGTGACCGAGCTGAGGCCCTTGCCCGTCGACACCGTGAGGGGCAGCCCGGAGAGCGCGGTGAGCACCTTCTCCTGCGTCCTCGGCAGGTCGAGGCCGAGCTCGGGCTCGCGGTGCAGCGCGTGGCGCAGGCGGACGAGCTCGCCGCTGAGTTCGTTGGCGTCTTCGCGGAGTGACACCCGCGTCTCCTCTCGGCCCTGTCACGGACATGTCCCCGCATCGTCCGCGCGTTCAAACGATATTGCCTGACTTGACGCCTGGTGGACAGCTTTTGGACCTGCCTTGGTCTGCTGTCGTGACCTTTCAGGATAGGACGGAAACGTGGTGATGGAGGCGGAGATATTTCGACATTGGAGGGCGACATGCGCGACGTCAGTGGTCAGGCGGCCCCGGGGATGACCGGCCGCCAATGGTGGGTTCTCGCGGTGCGCGGGGCCTGCGCGATCGTATTCGGCATCCTGGCCATCATCTGGCCGCTCATCACGCTCCTGACCCTGGTGGTCCTCTTCGGCATCTTCGCCATCGTGAGCGGGATCTTCACCCTCGTCGGAGCCTTCCGCGGCCACCACCCCGGCGGCTCCAGGACGTGGATGATCGTCGCCGGCGTCCTCAGCGTCATCGCGGGCATCATCGCCTGGATCTGGCCGGGCATCACGGCCTTCGCACTGCTCATGCTGATCGCGGCCTACGCGGTCGTCATCGGCATATCCGAGATCATCGCGGCCCTGCGGCGCCGCAAGGCGGGCGAGACCGAGTGGATGTGGATGGTCACCGGCGTTCTCCCGGTCATCTTCGGAATCCTGCTCTTCGTCTGGCCCGCCCCCGGCGCGCTCGCCCTGACCTGGCTGATCGGGATCTTCGCGATCGTGTACGGCGTCTCGCTGCTCGTGCTGGCCTACCGGGTCCACGACCTCGGCCACCGCGGGGCCGCCGGCACGGCCGCCCACGCCATGTAGGGACATCCGACGTTCCGGCGACGTCGCGGGGACGCCGGTGGGGCGAAGAATTTTCGACGTTCGACGCCGTGGCCGGAAAGTCTTCACATAATCACAGACTCGCGGGGAATAGTTCGGGTACGACCTTCCATCGACCCAGGAGGGCCCATGAGCGTCCTCGACCGCCTCGCACGCCACCTGCTCGTCGACGGTTACCGGCTGGAGCTGGATCTCGAGCGCAGCGGCGGGTCCTGGATCGTCGACGCCGGCACCGGTCGCCGCTACCTCGACTTCTACACGTTCTTCGCCTCGGCCCCGCTCGGCGTCAACCCGTTCGACGACGACCCCGAATTCATTTCCCTGCTCGGCAGGATCGCCGCCAACAAGCCGGCGAACTCCGACCTGTACAGCGTCCACCTCGCCGACTTCGCCGAGACCTTCGCCCGCGTGCTCGGCGACCCCGAGCTGCCCCACCTGTTCTTCGTCGAGGGCGGAGCGCTGGCCGTGGAGAACGCCCTCAAGTGCGCCTTCGACTGGAAGAGCCGCCACAACGAGGCCCGCGGCCGCCCCCGCGAGCTTGGCACCAAGGTGCTGCACCTCACCCGGGCCTTCCACGGCCGCAGCGGCTACACCCTGTCGCTGACCAACACCGAGCCGATCAAGACCGACCGCTTCCCGATCTTCGACTGGCCGAGGATCGACGTGCCCGCGATCCACTTCGGGGACGTCGAGGCCGCCGAGCGCAGGGCGCTGGCCCAGGCGCGGGACGCCTTCGCCGCCCACCCGCACGACATCGCCTGCTTCATCGCCGAGCCGATCCAGGGCGAGGGTGGCGACAACCACATGCGCCCGGAGTTCCTCCAGGCCATGCAGCACCTGTGCCACGAGAACGACGCGCTGTTCGTTCTGGACGAGGTGCAGACCGGCGCCGGGCTCACCGGCACGCCGTGGGCCTACCAGCAACTCGGCCTCGCGCCCGACATCGTGGCCTTCGCCAAGAAGGTGCAGGTCGGCGGGATCATGGCCGGCCGCAGAGTGGACGAGGTCGAGGGCAACGTCTTCCAGGTGAGCGGGCGGATCAACTCGACCTGGGGCGGCGGCCTGACCGACATGGTGCGCTCGCGCCGCATGCTGGAGATCATCGAGCGGGACGGACTGATCCCGCGCGCCGCGAGGCTCGGGGAGCGCCTGCTGGGCGGGCTGCGGAAGCTGGAGACGACCTTCCCCGGGCTCGTGCGCAACGCCCGGGGCAGGGGCCTCATGTGCGCGTTCGACGTCACCTCGGGCAGGGACCGCCTGGTCGCCTCGATGCGCGAGGACGAGGGCGTGCTCGTCCTGCCCTGCGGCGAGCGGTCGGTACGGCTGCGCCCCGCGCTGTCGGTGCGCACGGAGGAGATCGAGCACGGCCTGGCGGCGCTCGGGCGCGCGCTCACGGCGGCCCGCGACACGACGACCGTGCCCGCCTAGGACTGTGCCAATTGCCGCGCCTTCGGCGCGGCGGGTTCGGGGCGCCCCTTTTGGCGGCGTTCTTCCGCCCCCGCGCGTGCGGACTCCAGAACACCGCCGCGCCCCGCTGTGCCTATGGCCGAGCCTCCGGCACGGCGGGTTCGGGGGGCGCCGTGAGCCCTCGCCACAGGCCGATGGCGGTCACCCGGGAGTCGGCGCCGAGCTTGGAGTAGATGCGGTTGACGTGGTTCTTGACGGTCTTCTCGCTGAGGAAGAGCCGCTGGGCGATCTCTCCGTTCGAATGTCCCGTCGCGATCAGGTCCATCACCTCGGCCTCGCGTTTACTCAACCCGGTGTGCGCGTGCTCGTTGTACCTGGCGTCATCGACACTCATCCGGCCTCCGGTGGCACGAATCTTGTCAGATCGCCGAGCCCCCCCGCGCTGACGGCGTAGCGGTTCTGTGCGAGCATAGCCCGCCGTCCCATTCTTTGGGGTCGATGCTGCCGGAGAAAGGCTAATTTCCCCGGTAGGGGTGGGGTTGTCCGGTAAAAGCGCGATGGCCGGTCCGTCTGGACCGGCCATCGACCGTTGGGGTGAGTGATGGGACTTGAACCCACGACATCCAGGACCACAACCTGGCGCTCTGCCAACTGAGCTACACCCACCATGGCCGCTGATCGCGCGGCGGCACAGGAAAAGTGTAGCGGGCTTTGCGGGGTCCTGGCGCCGCGGCGGGTCAAGATCCGGTGATGGCCTCGGCGACTTCCCGTGCGGTGGCGGAATCGGGGCCCGGCTGCGGGACGAAAACCGCCGCGCGGTAGTACCTCATCTCCTGCACGCTCTCGGTGATGTCGGCGAGCGCGCGGTGCCCGCCCTGCTTGGCGGGGGAGGCGAAGTAGACCCGCGGGTACCAGCGGCGCACCAGCTCCTTGACCGAGGAGACGTCGACCATGCGGTAGTGCAGGTAGCCGTCGACGGCGGGCATGTCACGCGCGATGAAGGAGCGGTCGGTGGAGATGGAGTTGCCGCACAGCGGCGCCTTCTTGGGCTCGGGGACGTGCCGCCGGATGTACTCCAGAACCAGGGACTCGGCCTCCGCGAGCGTGACGCCCTGGCCGAGGGCGGGGAGCAGACCCGAGGAGGTGTGCATCTGGCGCACGACCTCCGACATCTGCTCCAGGGCCTCCCTCGGCGGCTTGATGATGACGTCCACGCCCTCGTCGAGTTGGTTCAACTCGCCGTCGGTCACGACGCACGCGACCTCGACCAGCGCGTCACGGCCCAGATCGAGCCCGGTCATCTCACAGTCGATCCAGACCAGCAGGTCACTCATAATGCTCAGCGTAGTGCCCGGTCACGAGGCTTTGAGAGAGTCCAGTACGCGATCTATCACCTTCGTGTCCAGATTGTCCGGCACGGAGGCGTACACGAGGGTAGGCCGGTCTTGCGGCCCCTGGTCGATGACCAGGTAGAACCCCTCTTCCTTCTGGAACTTCCACCCGTTCTTCTTCGCCTCGGCGGTGAAGTCCAACTCGAACCGCAGCAGCCAGGCCTTCTTGCCGCTGACCTCGATCGCCTCATCCTTGATGATCTTGCTCTTGTGGGGCGGGGAGTAGAAGATCGGCTCATACTGGAGCAGCACCGTCTTGACCGCGCCGCGCAAGCCGCCCACCCCCGTGTACTCGAACGCCTTCGGCAGGCGGGCGGACGCCACCTGGCTCACCCAGTCGTGGCCCTGGCCGTCGTAGTCCTTCTGCGAGATGGCCTGGTAGGCGGCGGTCCACTGCGGGAAACGCGGGTCCTCGGGGCCGTTGCCGTTGATCTCCGCCCAGTCCGATACCGTCCATGGGGCGCCGGGGAACGTGAAGGAGACACCCGTGCGCGGGTCGGTCACCCTGCCGCCCTTGGGCTGCGGCAGGACGGCGGGGAAGTCGATCGAGGACGAGGGACTCGGGCCCGGGGTGGGCGGCGTCTCCAGCGGGGGAGTGATCTGCGGGTCGTTGGGCTCGATGGTCTCGCTCGGCACCGGGGCCGGGCTGTCGATGGCCGTGGGCGTCCCGTCGTTCCCGCGCACGATGGTGAAGCCGATCACCAGGGCCACGACCAGCAGGATCACCAGGGCCCCGCCGCCGAGCACCCACGGCATCGGGCTCTTCTTTGGCGGAGGCGGCGTGCCCCCGAACTCGGGCATCGAGAACTGCGCGGTGTTTCCGGGGTTTCCGGGGTGTCCGTAGTTGCCCGCGTTGCCCTGGTTCCCCGGCTGGCCCCACTGCTGCTGCGCGGGCGCGCCGTACGGGCCGGTCGGCGCCCCCTGCGGGCCGCCCGGAGGCGCGTACGGCCCGGGGGAGGGGTACTGGGTTCCTCCGGGGGGAGCGAACTGGGCCGTCCCCTGGGGAGCGCCCGGCTGCTGGTAGACGGCCGTCGGCTGAGGGCCCTGCTGCCCTGCCGGCGGGGGGCCCTGCGGTCCGGGCGGAGGACCCTGCTGCGACCCCTGCGGCAGGAACTGCGGCGCAGAGGCGGGCGGGGCCGGGTACGGGCCGGTGCCAGGCTGCCCCTGCGGCGGCGCGCCCGGGCCGGTGCCGTGCGGGGACGCGGCGCCCGGGACGGGGTTCGGGCCCGTGTCCCCCTGCTGAGCAGCCGGGCCGAACTGATTCGCCGCGCCCGGCTGAGAAACCGGCCCGGACTGAGAAACCGGGCCGGGCTGAGGGGCCTGATCTGACTGGGGAGCCGGGCCGGACTGGACGGCTCCGCCCGATTGGGGCGCGGTTCCTCCTGGCGCCGACGGCCCGGGCGGCGCCCACTGGCCGGTGGTCACGGGCCCGCTCTGACCCAGGGAATTCTCCAACGGGTGGGTGGCATCGGTCCACTGCGTGCCATCCCACCAACGCAATTGGGGGGTTCCGTACGGGTCTGGGTACCAGCCGGCGGGGGTCTGCGTCATGCCCGTCACAATAGTGACATTGCCGTTATCGCGCATTTGCAGGCACAAGGCGGGCGCGGTCGGCTACGTCGGACTGTGATGTGCCCGGTCAGCATTTATAGGTGAACGAGGCCTTGTCCTCCAGCGGAGTCCCCGGCCCGGTGGGCGACAGGACGCGCAGCTTGGCCGTGTACTTCTGGGTGCCCTCGCCCTTCACCTTCCACGGGAAGTGCAGCTCGTAGGTCGTCGAGCCGGACGGGATCGTGTCGGTCTGCTCGATCGGATCCTCGCGGTCGCTGCGCCACCACTGGTAGCTGACCTGGCCCGAGGACCCGTTGGTGGTGAGCACGCCCACGACGTCGACCGTGACGTCACACCCCTTGGCCTTGGGCGCCTTCACGTCCACCGCCAGGACCGACAGCGGCGCGGGGCGCTGCGTCCACAGGTACAGCCCGACGGCGAGGATCAGCACGAACAGCACGCCCGTCCACAGCGCGCCCCCACGACGGCGGCGCCGGGGCGGACGGCCCCTCAGCCGGTCCTTGGCGGCGACGGTGTTCTGTTGCTGCTGCCCCGCCCGCCAGATCTGCGCGGCCGTCGTGTCCGCGGGGACCCCGGGCCCGAAGCGCATCTCGCCGCTCGCCGCCGTCGGGGCGGTCCCCGCGGGGGCGGTGCCGGCCCAGCCGTCCAGCGGCGGCCCGGCGACGGCCCCGGCCGCACCCGCCGCGCCGATCGCGCCCGCGAGGCCCGGCCCGGCCGCGCCGGCCGGGGGCTGCGTCCCGCCCGGGCCGGTGTTGTAGAGCAGCGTCACGATCTCGCCCTGGTCCACCCCGGGCGCGCCGTACGGCATGGGCCGTCCCGTTGGGACGTCGGCCGCCGCCCACTGCTGGATCGTGCGCACGAGCCGGTCGCGGGTGGTGAACCCGGCCGGCAGCAGGTCGCGCCCGGCCAGGAGCGTGTCGCGCGCGGCGCTCAGGCCGTTCGCGGCCGCCGTGGCCGCCGCCCGCTCGAACAGGCGCGCCGCCTCGGGCGACCCCGCCGCCCAGCCCGCCGCCAGCCCCCTGGCCAGGGACGCCCACGCCGCGACGTCCTGACCGGGCGAGGCCTCGCCGCCCCACAGGGCCGCGGCCAGGCCGCGTTCCGCCAGCAGCGCGGTGCCGTCCTCGCCGATCACGATCGTGCCGGGGCCGAGGGCGCCGTGCGACAACCCGGCCGCGTGCACGGCGAGCAGGGCCTGCGCGGTCTCCACCAGGACGGTGGCCGCGCTGCCCGCGTCGGGGCCCCCGGCCGGGCCGTTCACCAGGTCGACCAGGGACGGGATGGCGGGGCGGGACGTCAGCAGCCAGACCTCCCCGTCCGCGGCCACCAGGTCGGCGACGGGCAGCAGCCCCGTCAGGCCGGTCTGGGCCAGGCGGCGGTCCTCGACGACCGCCGCGACCACCCGCTCGCGCGCGCCCGGGGCCGAGAGCGCCCGGGGATCGAGCCTCAGCGCCGCGGCCCGGCCGCCGTCAGGCGCCACGGCGTCGTACCAGGTGCCCACCTCGCCGGTGCGCGAGCGTGGCGCGAGCCGGTACCCCGCGATATCACCGCCGTCGGGCATCTACCCCTGCCTCCGGTGCCGTCCCGCCATGCGCTTCTTCACGACCAGTGTGGCGGGAACCGTGCCCGTCGTCACCAGCCCGATGGTGAGAAGCGTGGGCAGGTCGCCGCCGCGGCTCGGCGGATCGGAGGGCGCGGGGGTCGCGGGCGCCTCGCTCGTGTCGCCGCGCGGGGTCTCCCCGGAGCCGCTGCTGCTCGGCGTCTCCCTCGGGGGCGACGAGGACTCGGTCGGGGTCGGGGTGGGGGTCGGCTCCTCCGTCGGGGTCGGGGTCGGGGACGGAGTCGTGCGGGTGGGGGTCGGGGTGGGCGACGGCTTGGGCTTGCCCGACGGCACCGGATCCTTCACGTTCGGGTCCGACTCGTCGTCGGTCGCCGTGGGCTTGGGGGAGGCGGTCGGCTTCTTGGTCGGCTTCTTGGTGGGAGAAGGTTTCGGCGTGGGCGTCTTCTTGGTGGCGGTGGGCGCGGGAGCGGCGGTCGTCGGCGCTCCGGCGGTGTTCTGCGGCGTGGACGGCTCGGGGGAGGTCGTCTCGGACGGCTCCTCGGACGGCGTCTCCGTCGGGTCCTCGACCGGGGTGTCGTCGATGGCCGGCTCCGGGCTGCCGCCGGTCGTCACCGTCTCCACCACGGTCGGGGTGGGTGTGATCACCGTGGTCTGGGCCTGCAGGGAGGTGTTCCCGAGGGACCCGACCAGCACGGCGGTGATCGCCGAGACGGCCGCCAGACCGACCGCGCCGATCGCGATCTTGACGCTGAGCCTCTGGAAGCCCCGCCGGTGGCCGAGGTCGGACTCGGCGAGCGAGGCGCCCGCCTCGGGCGCGTCCTCCCCGAGGGGGAACAGCAGCACGAGCAGGCCCGCGAGGGCGGCGAGGCGGCGCCGTCCGCGTTCCTCCCAGTCGTTGCCGTAGGTCTCGACGGCGACGGCTTCGAGCTCGGCCAGGAACTCCTCGGCCGAGGCGGGACGGTCGGCCGGGTGCTTGGCCAGGCCCCGCTCGATCAGCCCGCGCAGCGGCGGGGGCACCTGCTCGACGGGCGGCGGCATCGACTGGTGCTGCCGGGCGAGCACCGCGGCGTTGTGCGACTGGAAGGGCCGCGTCCCGGTGAGGCACTCGAAGAAGACGATCGTCGCCGCGTAGACGTCGGTGCTCGGCCCGGCGGGTGCGCCCGCCCACTGCTCGGGCGCCATGTACGGCGGCGTGCCCGCCCCGCTGACGCCGTCGCCGACGCGCACGGCGATGCCGAAGTCCACCAGCTTGCTGTGGCCGGCGCCGTCGATGAGGATGTTGTCGGGCTTGAAGTCCCGGTGCACGAGCCCGTTGGAGTGCGCCGCGCCGAGGCCCAGCAGCGAGCCCTTCAGCAGGACGAGCGCCGCCTCGGCCCCGGTCGGGCCCTCCGAGCGCAGCAGCGTGCGCAGCGAGACGCCGTTGACGACCTCCATGACGATGGCCGCGCGGCCGTTGTTCTCGACGTACTCGTAGAACCGGGCGGTGTGCGGGCTGTCGAGCAGTTCGAGCAGCCGGGCCTCGTGCCGGAATCTGATCAGGAAGCCTGGATCGGAGACGAGGTCGTCCGACAGGTATTTGATCGCGACCATCGTTCCGTCGGCCTCGTAGCGTGCCATCACGACACGCCCCGAACCGCCCGCGCCGAGATCTCGTATCTCGGTGTATCCGGGCACTCGCCATGCCCCCATGGCCCCCATGTGGCCGTCCATTCGATCTCCTTATGTGCCGGGCCCCCACCCGTGACGCGAGAACGAAGCTTAACGACGGCGTGGCCGCTCTGAGGTGCCTAAACGGATATTTGGCATGTTGTGGCGGCGATTGTCAGTAATTTCGGTCCTGCACGAGGGCCCGCGAGACCATGTGAGACGCCCAGAGGGCCCGGGGCGTCAGCCCGCCCGGCCGGGCGCGGGACGGCCCGAGATGTGCGCCGGGACCGGGACATCGTGCGGCAGGTCCGGGTCCGGTTCCGGGCGGTCCCAGCTCGCCCGCAGCGGCAGCACGCCCGCCCACACCGGCAGCGCGTAGTCCTCCTCGTCGTCTTTCGGCGGCCCCTGGCGCACCTTGACCGACGCCTCGGCGAGCGACAGTGCCACCACCGCCGTCGCGGCCAGCTCCTTGCGGTTGGGCAGGCGCGTGGTGTCCCACTGGCCGGGCGCGAGCTGCTCGGTGATCGCCCGCAGGCCCTCCAGCCGCTCCTCGTCGTCCACCACGGCCCGCGGGGTGCCGTAGATCATCGCGGAGCGGTAGTTCATCGAGTGGTGGAACACCGAGCGCGCGAGCACGATGCCGTCGACGTGGGTCACGGTCACGCAGACCTCGCCGGCCGCGCGCAGCGAGGTGGCGCCGGTGGACCCGTGCACGTAGAGCGTGTCGCCGATCCGGCCGTAGCCTGTCGGGATCACGCGCGGGGCGCCGTCGACGACGACGCCGAGGTGGCAGATCAGCCCCGCGTCGAGGACGGCGTACAGCTCGGAGCGGTCGGTGCGGCCCCGTTCCTTCGAACGGTTCAGGGTGGTGCGTGCGGTCGTGGAGAGCATGCCGCTACCGTAAGGAAGAAGTGGACGGTTGTGGACGTCCACTGGCGACCACTTCCGGGAGACCACTTTGGGGCCCACATTGCGCGGGCACGTCGACCTTCCGCTGACGCTCGACCGGAATGCGCCGGTCCCGCTCGCCGTGCAGCTCGGCGACCAGCTCCGGGACGGCGTGCGCGCGGGCATGCTCAGGTCGGGGGAGCGCCTGCCCTCCAGCCGGAGCCTCGCGCGCCTGCTGGACGTGAGCCGCACGGTCGTGACCGAGGCGTTCCAGCAGCTCTACGCCGAGGGATGGCTGGAGGGACGGCACGGGTCGGGCACCTACGTCGCGAGCCTGACGGGCCTGCCCAAGCCGGGCCTGCCCAAGCCGGGCCTGCCCAAGCCGGGCCTGCTCAAGCCGGGCCCGCCGAGGCGCGACCCCCTGTGGAACGGCCGGGCGTCCGCGAACGGCCGGGCGCGCACGCCGGGCGCGGGGCCGGCGGGGGACGGCGCGGGCCGCCCGGAACCGGCCCCGGAATCATGGGCCGGGACCCGGCGGCCGCCCCCGGGGGTGATCGACCTGCGGCCCGGACGCCCGTGGGTGCTCGGGTACGACGAGCGCGCCTGGAAACGGGCCTGGCGCCGCGCCGCCGACCTGCCGCCGCAGGCGTACGTCGACCCCTACGGGCACCCCCGCCTGCGGGAGCTGCTGGCCGCCCACCTGCGCAGGGCCAGGGCCGTCCCCGCCGGGCCGGAGAACGTGATGGTCACCCGGGGCACCGGCAACGGGCTCGACCTGGTCGCCGCCACCCTGCTGCGGCCGGGGGACGGCGCCGGGGTCGAGGAGCCCGGGTACCGCACCGCGCGCCACGTGCTGGCCGCGCGGGGCGGGCGCGTCGTCCCGTGCCCGGTGGACGAGCAGGGCGTGGTCGTCGCGGGCCTGCCGGACGACCTGCGGGTGCTCTACACCACCCCCGCCCACCAGTACCCCCTCGGCGGACGCCTGCCGATCGCCCGCAGGGAGCGGCTGCTCGCCTGGGCCGGGCGCACGGGCGCGACCGTCGTGGAGGACGACTACGACGCCGAGTTCCGCTACGACGTGGCGCCGCTGCCCGCCCTGTACGGCCTCGACCCCGGGCGGGTGGTGCTGCTCGGCACGCTGTCGAAGTCGCTCGCCCCCGACGTCGGCATCGGCTGGCTGGTGGCCACGCCCGAGCTGCTCGCGCGCGTCGCCCGCGTCCGGAAGTCGCTGGCCGACCGCACGTCCGGGCCGGTGCAGGAGGCGGTGTCGGTACTGCTGGAGAGCGGCGACCTGGACCGGCACCTGCGGCGCATGCGGCTGGAGTACGCCCGCCGCCGCGCCGCCATCGTCGAGGCCCTCGGAGCGCGCGTCCTCGGCGTGTCCGCCGGGCTGCACGTCTTCCTCGGCCTGCCGGCCGGGGCCGTGGAGCCCCTGGTGGAGGCCGCGGCCCGGCACGGCGTGCTCCTAGACACGACCGCCCGCCACCACCACGGCCCGGTCACGGCCCACGGCCTGGTGATCGGCTACGGCTCGGCGTCTCTCGCCGAGGTCAGAAAGGCGTGCGCGGTCATCCGCGCCCTGCTGCCGGACGCCTGACCCGCGCGCTCAGGCGGCGTTGGGCAGCGAGCGGTCGCCCGGCGGGGGCGGGGCCGGCCGGAGGGTCTCGATGACGGGGAGGGCGCGCCCGGCGTAGAGCGGGTCGACGGGCAGGACGTGCCGCGCCCACCAGCGGGCGAGCTCCGGGTCGGGCGAGGGCTCGACGAACGCCTCGGCGTAGGTGTCGTACGGCGGGTCGTACAGGTAGCCGGTGGGGACGCCGCGCCGCTCCAGCGTGGCGATGGCCCGGTCGCGGTCGGCCACGAGCAGCGGCACCCGGAACAGCGGCTGGCCGGTGTGCGCGCGCACGGCCCCGGCAGCCGTGGGCAGCTCGGCCAGCCGGGCCACCCCGGCGAGGCGGCGGTCGCGCTCGCGCGGCAGGCGGGCCAGGCGCCGGCCTTGGTACCAGCGGGAGACCGCGCCGCGCGCGTGCCGGTAGTCGTGCAGGTCGGCGCGCACCCAGGAGTCCAGCGGCGGCAGGCCCGGCGCGGCCGGCCCGGGCGAGGCGTCCATCCCTACGCCCATCGCCTTGCGTAACTCGTCCGGCCGCAGCGCGATGCGGTATCCCTCGCGCGCCTCCTGCATGCCGAGCGCGCGGGCGAGCAGCATCGCGGGCCGCGCCAGGTCGAGCCGGAGCGCCAGGTGGCGGGCGGCCGAGGTGGCGACGCCCAGCAGGTCCCTGCGCAGGGAGCCCGGCTGGAGCAGCAGGTCGCGCTCGTGCTCCAGCGCGCGACGGTCGGCGGCGCCGTCCACCACGAGGACGCCCCCCGACCCGGCGCCCGCGTGCTTGGACAGGCTGAACACCCCGGCGACGCCGAAGGTGCCGAGCGGGCGGCCGTCGACGGACGTCTCGGCGGCGTGGGCGACGTCCTCGATCACCACCAGGCCCGTCATGGCCATCACATCGTCCGGCAGGCCGTACAGGTTGGTGGTCAGCACGGCGTCCACCGTGCCGAGCAGGGCCCGCGCGGCGTCGATGTTGCCGTCGAGGATCGAGATCGGCGCGATCACCGGGATCAGCCCGGCGGCGAGGACGAGGAAGAGGATCTCGTCGGCCGAGATGGGCGACATGAGCAGCCGCTGCCCCGGAGTGCACCAATGGCGCAGCGCGAGGTACAGCCCCAGCCGGTTGGAGGGGAGGTACACGCTTTCGCGGCCCGTGCGCGCCGCAATGATCTTTTCGGGGCTCACCGCTGCCTTCTTTCACCGCCCGGTCCCGCCACCGCGACGACGGCCGAACCAGAAACCTAGCGCAATGCGGGCGGCCGCGCGGAGAGGAGAAGACCGGCGCTCACGCGCGCGGCGTCAGGAGGCGAGGGAGGTGCGGATGCGGCCGTAGGTCTTGAGGGCCAGGTCGGCGGTCTCGCGCAGCATCGAGTTGGCGAGGACCGTTCCACGGGCCTTCCGGACGGGAACGCGCATGAGCCAGTGAACTCCGGCCCCCGGGGTGGCGCGGGCGATCCTGCCCTCGGTCACCCACAGCTCGCCGGTCTTCAGCTTCTCCTTGTACTCCTTCTCGCCCCGCCCCATGTCGATGAGCCGGATTCCGGCCTCGGCGGCGCGCTCGGCCATCGCCAGGTGGTGGATCAGGCCGGGCGAGTACTTGGCGAAGGCCGTGTCGTAGGCGGGGAACCATCCGGCGAGGGTGGTCTTGGTGCGCAGCCCGAAATGGCCCGCGACCGGGCGGTCGCCGACGTACACCATGTCGAGCGAGCCGCCGAAGTGCTCGGTGTCGATCCGCAGCAGGTTCTCGACCAGCTTCGTGATCCACGGCCGCGAGAACCGGTCGGCGCGGCCGGTCCTGCGGTACTGGTCGGTCTTCCAGTCGGTGAGGACGCGCAGGACGGCCTGGTCCTGGATCCCGTAGTCGTGGCGCAGCTCGCCGAAGTCACGCCCGAGCTTGCGGCTCTTGTACGCCGTGCTCTTGTACGTCTTGCCGGAGACCTGCTTGAGCGTCTCGACGTACGCCGCGTAGCCGTCGGACAGGTCGATCACCGGGGACGGGTGCCGCGAGTGCTTGGCCGGCACCAGCGGCTGGCCCGCGAGCAGGTGGTCGAACTCGAAGACCGCGAGCCCGCACGCCTTCATCAGCTCATGGGCCGAGAACTCGATGTCCTTGACGTGGATCATGCCCTGGGCGTCGGTCAGCCCCGCCGCGACCGGCCTGCCGATGCCGAGCTGGTGACGCTCGAAGGGGAAGAACCCCACGATGTCACCGCCGTCGGTCAGCACGGCGACGCGCGCCTGTTCGCGCACGCGGCCGGTCTCGATCGTGAACTCCGGCGACAGGAACGGGTTGTCCAGGGCCGGGTCGGCGCTCTGCAGAGCACGCCACCGGGCCGTCTCGGACGGGCCGAGCTCGCGAGGGTGAACCACGGATATGCGCATGGGCTCCTACTGGGGGTACCTAGCGACGCGGGCCAGGCTCGCGCCTTCTACCCAGCTTGGTGCCTACGATGTAATAGTACGATAAAGATCAGATCACGGTGCTGTTCGCGATTCCGATCGATTATCGTTCCACCGCGTTCACGGGGTCCACCGGGCGTCCATTCTCGCGCGACTCCATCCCGTGAGGCCGGGGCACGCCCAGGTTCGCGGCGTGCCCGCCGACGATGCGGTCGACGTCGATCGGCCCCGGGTCCCCCTCGGACGTGCCGGGGACCTGCGAGTTGCCGAAGTGCCCGCCTCTCGCCCACAGCCGGCGGCTGCCCTGGACCGCCACCGAGTGAGGGTAGGGGAGCGGGGGCCCGGCGGGCCACAGCCGCGGCACCTCCCAGGAGTCCAGCCACGCCAGGATGTCGTCCAGTCCGTCGAGTTTGCTCTCGGTGAAGGGCTCCTGCACCGATCCGAGCACGCGGATCTGCACGCAGACCCTGCCCTGCCGGTTGAGATCTCCGGGCAGGCCGTTCGCCGCGCGTGTGGGGGGCAGAGACTGGATGATCTGCCCCGAGACGGGATTCCAGACGAGATGGGCGGGACGTTTGATCTGTACGAGCCGCTGGGCGACGGATCTGGCCGTGACCCGCTGGGGATCGGTAGGCCAGATGAACCAGACCACCCGGGGAGCGCCCCCGGCCATGGGCCCGGAGTCCTCAAGAGCGGGAATTCGACTGGCGACGGGCAGCCATGCCTGGGCCACTGTGCCCCCTCAAATCCTCGGTCGCCGGATTCATACCGCTTTCATGCCAAGTTGACACCTTGGATCTTTGATAATTACTTCGATACTCATAAGCGAACTTGAGTGGTTAGTGCGCTTAATGAGCGGTCTGGTGTGACCGCGATCCCTCCCTGTGATGACGGCCCGCATCCGTGGCGTCGCCAGGAGTGGGAGCATTCAAGGGTTCTGCAAGCGCGAGCGGATACGGTGGCGAAGTGTTGGACAACGGTGGTGGCCGGCATGCCCGGCGTCGCTACATCCCCCGAGGTCCGGTGGCCGCGGGCGCGGGGCTCGTCGCCCTGGCCCTGGTGGTCGGCCTCCTGGTGGTCGCCGCGCAGCGGGGTGCCGACCGCGGCGAGGGCGTGGCCGCGACGATCCTCGCCACGCCGCAGCCGCCGCCCAGCCTCGAAGCTCCCCCCGTGGTGGACAGCTGGCCGCGCTGGGGCGTCACCCACACCCAGTACAGCGCCGACAACGAGGCCGCCGAGGTCCGCGACCGGGTGAAAGACCTGTTCAGCAGGGTTCCCATGGTGCAGAACCAGCACATCATGGGCTGGGGGGCGGGCAACCCCGAGCCCGCGCCCGGCAAGTACGACTTCCGCGACCTGGACCGCCGGGTCAAGCTGATGGCGTCCACCAAGGCCCAGCCCGTCCTCACCCTCTGCTGCGCCCCCGACTGGATGAAGGGCGGCGCCGAGGGCCGCACGAGCTGGGGAAAGATCGAGGTCGCCCCCCGGCGCGAGCACTTCGCCGACTATGCCGAGCTCGCCGCCACCGTCGCCAAGCGGTATCCCACCGTCACCCACTACATGGTGTGGAACGAGTTCAAAGGCTTCTGGGACGAGGCGCACAACAACTGGGATGTCGAGGCCTACACCGACCTTTACAACCGCGTCTACGACGCGCTCAAGGCCGTGAACCCCAAGATCCAGGTCGGCGGGCCGTACATCCCCGTCGACAGCCACATCTCCAGCGCCAACTCCTCCACCCTCAAGGGGCCGTGGGGCGCCGTCGACAGCCGGCCGCTGGAGAGCATCCAGTACTGGCTGGATCACAAGAAGGGCGCCGACTTCATCGTCGTCGACGCGTCCTCGGCCACCAACGACCGGGGGCTGGTGCCCGACGAGTTCACCGCGCTCAAGAAGTTCTCCGCGGTCACCACCTGGCTGCGGCAGCAGAGCGGCGACCTGCCGGTCTGGTGGGCCGAGTGGTACATCTCGCCGGACAACATCGACTGGGACGAGCAGCACCGCACGGCCGTGCAGACCGTGGCCATGATGGAGTTCGCCAGGAGCGGGGCCGCGACGGCCCTCTACTGGAACCCCCAGCGCAAGGGCGGGGACGACTGCCCGGGCTGCCTGTGGTCGCCCGCCGATGGCCAGGAGATGCCCATGGCGGGCCTGCTGAGCGGGTTCACGCGCTGGTTCCCGGCGGGCGCGCGGCTGGTCGACGTCCCGGTCTCCGACCCACGAGTCCAGGTGCTCGCCGTGGAGAAGCAGATGATCATGGTGAACACCACGAACGCGCAGCTCGCCGTCCAGGTCGACGGCCGCCCCTTCCAGCTCGGGCCGTACGCCGTCCAGTGGAGCGACCGGGGTCGGTGAGACCCCTCCCGGGACCGGCGACCCGCCGGCGAGGGACGACCCGCCCGCGAAGGACGGGCCGCCCGGGACGGCGGGGCGCGCCCGTCCCGGGTCAGAACGACGTCAGGGTCAGGAACCGCTCCACCACGACCGCCAGCGCGGCCGCCGTCATCAGCAGGCCGACCACCATCAGCCTGCGCCGCCCGCTGGACGCCCGATCCGGGGCGCGCAGCCGTGCCAGCTCGGCGGCGAACAACGTCGCCACGGCCAGGGCCAGCGCGACCAGGCCGAGCGGCGTCCACGGCGTCGACCGGTCGCCGACCAGCGTCATCGCCGTCGGCGGCGGGATCTCGGCCCCCCTCGGGTACGAGCGCAGCGTGTAGATCGCCGCGTCGGCGTTGGAGTACACCCGCTTCAGGCTCGTGGAGGCCTCCAGCGCCGCGCGGAAGCGCTTCCCCCAGTCGGAGGAGAAGCCGTGGTTCAGCTCCAGGTACGCCGCCTGCCCCCGGCTGGTGATCACGAAGGTGTTGGCCGCCTTCGAGCGCAACGCCGTCAGCACCCCGCTGAGGTCCTCCGGGTTCTTGGTGACCAGCGCCTGGTCGTACTCCACCCGGTCGATGTCCCGCTCGCGCCACGGGATCGTCGGCGTGACCTCCTCGCCGATGACCGGCACCAGGTACAGCAGGCGGGCGCTCGGCCGGTCGTGGGCGTAGACGTAGTCCATGGCCGCGGCCTCGCCCGTGGTGACGCGCTCGAACTTCTCGTTGCCGTACCGCGCCACCAGGAACGCCACCGCCAGCACCAGCGCCGTCCCCGCCGCCAGCACCGCCGAGATCTTCCGCGTCGTGCCCGGGGACGGCCGCAGCGAGCGGCGGCCGATGGGCACCGTCTCGCCCTCGCGCGCGTCCGCCGTGTGCGCGGGCAGGTTCGGGAAGAACGCGTACGCGCCGAGGATGCAGGCCGCGGGCAGCGCGAACATGTACACGCGCAGGCCGATCTCGCCGCCGTAGCTCTGCAGGCCGAGGGCCAGCACGGGCACGCACAGCAGCACCAGCGCGCTGCGGTCGCCCACCCCGCGCCGCAGCCGCCGCAGCAGGCCCGTCGCGGCGAACGCGAGGATCACGCCGCAGATCGCCAGCCGCACCTTGAGCACGATGGCGTGCTGGGGGTTGGTGCCCGCCAGCCGGTCGCCGGTGTTCTCCTGGAGGTTCGCGAAGATCTTGCCGATGCCGCCGAACAACTCGTCGATGCGGCCGCTCCAGAACGGCGTCGCCTGGTAGTTGATCCAGGCGATGACGATCAGGCCGAAGAACACCGGAAGCGCCAGAGACAGCGTGCTGCGTCGCAGCAGGATCAGCCCCGTCAGCGCGCCCAGCATCATGAACGGCGTGATCTGGTGGGTGGCCGTCGTCGCCACGAAGATGCCGACCACGAGGGTCAGCAGCACGACGCGGTCGGTCACCGTCGTCGGCCTCGCCGGCAGCTCGCCCGGCGCGAGCCCGTCCAGGCGGGCCAGAGTCCGCCGCAGGAAGCCCTTGGCGGGCAGCGGCGCCGTCCTCGGCTCCGCGCGGCCGAACCAGCGCATCAGGATCGCGATGAAGACCAGGTACAGCGCGTAGGTGAAGCCCTGGGGCGAGAAGTAGTCCTGGCCGATCCACTGGACGAGGACGAACAGCAGCGCGGCGAACCAGCGCGCCCGCGTCGTCGCGACGAGCCGGCGCAGGATCAGCACGAACGGCAGCAGGTACAGCAGGTTCGACAGGAACGGCGTCCACTTCAGGACGAGCGACGGGTCGTCGATGCCCGCCGCGCGCAGCACGAAGCCGAACAGCGCGAAGAAACCCGGCCAGGCGAACCGCGCGTCCAGGCCGGGCAGGGCCTCGCCGACGCGGCCGATGTACTCGGCGAAGCCCGCGTGCACCCAGGCGGTATGAAAGCGGGGCTCGGGCTCGATCAGCGCCGCCGCGCCGTGCAGGGTGAAGGTGATCGCGCCGAGCTGGAGGAGCAGCAGGCCCTTGCGGTCGGTGTTCTGCGTCAGCGTGACGAAGAACGAGACGATGATCAGGGCGATCGCGGCGAAGGCGGTCACCGGGAGCACCGAGATCAGGCCGAGGCCGTCGATCTTGTCGAGGTCGACGCCGCGCATGGGGCCGTACGGCACGCGCATCGCCAGCACGTACATGACCAGGCCCTCGACGGTCAGCAACGGCGGCAGCCACGTGGCCGCGCTCGCCACCAGCCGCGCCACCGGGGACGTCGCCGCCGCGGGTGCCTGCCGCGCCGCGCCGCCGTTGGCGCTCGCCTTGGCGCCGCTCGTCGTGGCGGGGACGACGCTGCCCGTGCCTCCCTTGCCCGCCCCACCCTTGGCCGGTCCGCTCCTGCCCGCGCCTCCCTTGCCGGGCCTGCTCTTGGCGGACTTACCCTTGCCCGGCGCGCCCATGGGCGAGCCGCTCGTGGCGGGGTTTCCCCTGGCGGGTCGCATGCCGGCCTCGGGGTGCGGCGCGGTGTCCGGTTCGATGGGCTCGCGCGTGGCGAGCACCTGCCGGACGTACCTGCGGGGCGCCGTGGCCTCGTACCACTCCAGGTCCGACA
Organism: Sphaerisporangium sp. NPDC051011; assembly: GCF_040653595.1. Classification (NCBI taxonomy): domain Bacteria; kingdom Bacillati; phylum Actinomycetota; class Actinomycetes; order Streptosporangiales; family Streptosporangiaceae; genus Sphaerisporangium; species Sphaerisporangium sp. NPDC051011. Next base: position 553,613 of record NZ_JBFAGG010000002.1, read on the forward strand.
TGGAATCGAGGTCGGAGGCGTGCTGAGCCCGGGGTTCCGGCTCGGGGGCGGTCCTGGAACCCGTGCCGGGCTCCGCACCGGAGCCGCCCGCCTCGGGCGTCGGCGCAGGCTCCTCGGGCTCGGACTTCCCGGGCTCGGACAGCGGCTTGGACACCGGCTCGGACAGCGGCTTGGAATCGGAGTCGGGCTGGGGCTTGGAGCCGGGCTTCGCGTCCGGCGCGGGCGTCGGTGCGGAGTTCGCCAGGAGCTCCGACACCACCGACACGGAGATCACCTGGGTGTCGTCGTCCTGGACGTCGTCCGGCGAGCCCTGCGCGGCGGACGCGGCGGACGCCGTGGTCGTGGTGGCCGTGGCGTCTACCTCCGCCTCCTGCCCGGCCCCCTTGGCCGCCTCGTCCCGCTGCGCCGCGTCACCCGTCCGTTGCCTCACGTTGACCATGATGCGGCCTCTGGCGTGTCGCGCGCGCCAGACGATTGCGGCGTTTCCACGTGATTAAGAATTTTCCGGAGCCCGCCGAAAATCAGCAGAGCCACCAGAACCTCGCTGAAGAGCAGCCCCCACCCGACGGACGCGATGCCCGCCACCGGCAGCAGGAGGACCGACGAGGACAGCACGAGCACGGCGAGCCCGATCTGCACCAATGCCAGCGTCCGGGCCTTGCTCTGGGCGCGCTGCGCGCTCAGGTAGATCTCGATGAGCACGCGCGGCAGCACGGCGAGCGCCATGAGCCTGAGCAGCGGCGTGCCGTGCTCGGAGAACCCGGGACCGAACACCGAGAGGATCAGCGGCGCCGCGATGAAGGTCACGACCGCGACCGGCCCGATGATGAGGTACGCGCGGCGTAACGCCTGGCGGCAGTTCGCGGCCAGCCGCGACCGCTCGGTGGACCCCTCGACGGTCAGCGACGTGGCCATGTTGATGGCCAGCAGCTCGATCATCGCCCCCAGCGTCTGGGCCATGGCGAAGTAGCCGAACAGCTCACCGCTCACCCGCGAGGCGACGTACACCGGCAGGAAGTACACGATGGCCAGCACCGAGAACGCCCCGGGGTAGTCGCCGGCCAGGAAGCGGCCGATCTCCCGCAGCCCGGGCGGGCGGCTGTCCTCGGGCGCGCGGCGGGCGTGCCGGGGGACCAGCACGCCGAAGATGAAGAAGTTGACCGGCACCAGCGCGAGCGCGGTGGGCACGATCCAGGAGACGTACACGCCGTCGTCGGGCAGGGCCCCGGCCAGCGCGACCAGCAGCCCCATCTTGACCAGGCCGAAGCACACGCTGTTCACCGGCACCCAGACCGCCTTGCGCAGCCCGGCCAGCGCGACGTCCTGCAACGTGAAGACCGACCAGATCGCCACCGACGCCAGGAAGAACAACCCGGGCCCGGCGCCGGCCAGCTTGGCGTAGTTCTCGCCCCAGAACGGCAGCGTGAGCAGGAACCCTCCGGCGGCGACCACCGCCGTCAGGGTGGCGATCAGGTAGCCGCGGCCGATGAGCGCGCCGGTGCGTCTGCCCGCCACGGGGATGAACCGCGCCAGCGCGCCGGTCAGCCCGAGGGCCGTGAGCCCCGCGAACAGCCGCATCGCGGTGATCAGGGCCTGGCTGCGCCCGAAGTCCTCCGGGGAGTACAGGCGGGCGGCGAGCAGCCAGTAGCCCATGCCGAGGACGGCCGTGACCCCGGTGTTGGCCATCAGGGCGTAGCCGTTGAGGAAGAGCGGGTTGCGCAGGTCGCGCATGAGCCGCCGTCGCAGGCTCGCCAGCCGTCCCTCCTCCCCGCCGTCCTTCCGGTCCCGCCGTCCGCCGGCCATGGTGGTGGTCACGGCCGTCTCACCCCCCTCGTCGACGCCAGGCGTCGCCCCCGCGGTCGCGTCACTCACGCCCGACCACGTGGCGGAGGCCGTACCGCGTCCGGCGCACCACCGCGTACCCCTTGGTCAGCGCGTGTTCCTTCATGTAGATGATCGGGACGCCCCGCCCCTCGACCGCGCGCCGGAAGCGGTCCATGGTCGTGGACCGGCCGACGGTGAGCCGGGAAAGCGCCATGACGTCGTCGGTGTCGCCCGCCAGCGAGTTGGCGACCGCGCACGCCGCCCAGTAGCCCGCCTTGCGCACCTCCCTGCGCACCCGGGCGCTGGAGTAGCCGTACGGGTAGGCCATGGTGGCGACCGGGCGCCCCACCTTGTCCTCCAGCAGGGCCTTGTTGCGGCGCAGCTCCTGGCGCAGCACGGCGTCGGGGAGCTGATCTAGCTGGGGGTGGCTGTGGCTGTGCCCGGCGATCTCGATGCCGCAGGACGCGGCCTCGCGGGCCTGGCTCCAGCTCAGCATGCGGTCGAGCGGCTTGCCGGCGGCGTCCGGGCCCGCGTCGTCCACCCACCCGCTGGTGAGGAACACCGTCGCGGGTAAGCCCAGCCGTTCGAGGACGGGCAGCGCGTGTTCGTGGAAGTCGGCGTACCCGTCGTCGAACGTGACGACCACGGGCCGCTCGGGGGCCGGGGCCCCGCCGGTGCCGTACTGCGAGGCGACCAGGTCGGCGAGCGTGAGGGGGGTGAACCCGCGGTCCTTCAGGTAGGTCATCTGGGCTTCGAACACCGACGTGCGCACCGCCAGCGGCCGGGTGGCGCTGTTGGGGCGGTCGGTGATGGAGTGGTACATGAGGATCGGCACGCGCATCAAACGATCACCGTTCGTGTTCCGTGGATCGCCCGGCCCGGGCGCCGCGCAGGCGCAGCCGGGCCGTCCCGACCGCGTACCCCCACGAGGTCCAGGCCAGGCCTGTGACGATCGCCCCCGCCCTGCCGAGGCCCGACGGGTCGCCCCGCAGCGCGTCCCGCACGCCGCGCAGCGCCCCGAGCGGCAGCACCTTCATCGCGTGGGCGCGCTCGCTGGACAGCCCGTCGCCCGCGCCCACGCTGTGCGCCACCAGCGCCTTGGACAGCCCCTCGGCGTAGCAGCGGGAGCGGAAGTAGCGGAACGTGGCCCGGGCGGCGGGCACCCGGTGGCCGATCACGGCCCCGGGCTCGAACATCATGACCGACCCCGGCCTGCGCTGGGAGAGCCTGATGCAGAACTCGGTCTCCTCACAGCCCAGCGGACGGCTCTTGCGGCCCTGGACGCTGCGGCCGATGCCGGTGTGGAACCCGCCGACGTCGCCCACGACGTGCTTGCGGAAGGCCGCGTTGCCCCCCATCACGTTGCGGATGGCCTTGCGCTCGGCGGGCAGGCCGCGATACGTGCAGCCGATGGTCCAGTCGAACTCCTCGGGGAACCATCGCGGCCTGCGGCCGGTGTCCCACAGCGGCCGGGTCAGGCCGCCGACTCCCACGACGGCCGGATCCTGCGACATCGCCTCCTCGAACGCCGCGAGCCAGCCGGGATCGGCCACCGCGTCGTCGTCGAGGAACGCCACGACGTCGCCGGAGGCGGTCGCCGCCCCGGTGTTCTTGCCGCCGGACAGTCCCTTGGCGTGGTTGTTCTCCACGACGATCGCGTCGGCGTACTCCCGCTTGAGCCTGAGGTGCAGGTCGGGGTTGTAGTCGACGACGAGGATCAGTTCGTGCGGCGGGCGGGTCTGGCCGCGCACCGACTCGACGGCGGTCCTGATGTCGTCCCACCGGTCTTCCGTGTAGACACAGATGACGACGGAGATGTTCATCGCCGTTATGCCGCGCCCTGGTCGGCGGCCGGCTGGGCCGACGGGGCCGGCGCGGGCTGCAGCGCGGGACGCCGCCACTCGCGCATGATCGTCTTGAGCACCCGCCACCCGTCGCGGACCACGCGCAGGTTGCTCTCGCCGTGGATGCGGCACCGCTCGTGGCTCGGCACCTCGTGCACGCGCAGACCCGCCTTGGCCGCCCGGATGTTCAGGACGGTCTCGACCTCGAACCCCTCGCAGTCGAGGTCGAGGACCTCGAGGTGGCGCGCCCAGAAGGCGTTGTAGCCGTAGCACAGGTCGGTGTACCGGGTTCCGTAGATCCAGTTCACCAGCGAGCGCAGGACGCTGTTGCCGAGGCGCCGGCTGAAGGTCAGGTCGTCGCTGCCCCCGCCGCTCGCGTACCGGGAGCCCTTGACGAAGTCGGCGCCGGTGACCAGCGCGCCGACGAACTGGATGATCTCGCGGCCGTCGGTCGAGCCGTCGGCGTCGATCATCACGATGATGTCCCCGGTGCACTCGGCGAAGCCCGTGCGCAGGGCGTCCCCCTTGCCCTTGCCACGCTGCTGCACGACGCGCAGGTTCGGGCGCAGGCGGCGGGCCACCGCGACGGTGTCGTCGGTGGAGTTGCCGTCCACGAGGACGATCTCGTGGACCCAGTGCGGCAGCGTGGCGAAGACGTGCGGAAGGTTCTCCGCCTCGTTCATGGCCGGGACGACCACGCTGACCGTGGGAGATATGGCCAGGTGCGGGGTCACCGGCGTGAAACGCTCCACTGCCGGCAAGGGCCTCAGGGGGTGCACCTGAGGTTTCCCGTTGTGCTTGGTGATCTCGGGACTCATTTTGAGGGATGTCCTTCCGGGCGGTCTGACATCGGCGGCGACTGCCAATAGGACCGGCGCGACTGGACGGAGAGGGTGCTCTCCGCCCCGGTCATAGATAGGGATCAGCTCTGGCGAGGGGGGAACGCCTGTCAGCGCGCCCCCGAGGGTTCCTTTTCGACTGCTGCGGGGTGGAGGGATGTGCGGACCCGTCCGAACCCCTTCAGCAGGCGATCGGCCAGCCGGTAGAGCGACGGGCGATCGACGACGATGCTGCGTGCCTTGTTCACCGGCGTCCGGCCCATCCAGTGAACGGCCGCGGTCGCCGAGGGCCGGGCGACCCTGCCTTCGGTGACGTGGATCGTGCCGTTCTTCAGCCAGCCTTTGTACTCTCTGCCACCCTTGCCCATGTCGACTTGGCCCAGGCCGTGAGAGGCGGCCTGCTCCGCCATGTGCAAGTGGTGCATTATCCCGGGGGAGTACCGGGCGAATTCGGGGTCGTAGGCGGGGAACCATCCGACCAGCGTGGTGGGGGTGCGCAGCCCGAAGTGCCCGGCGACGGGGGTGTCGCCGGCGTAGAGCATGGTGAGGACGCCCGCGAACGCCGGGGAGTCGCAGGCGTGCATCTCTTCGAGCAGCTCGACGATCCACGGCTGGGCGAAACGGTCGACCCGGCCCGTCCTGCGGTACTGGTCGGACTTCCATCCGGTCAGGACGCGCATGGCGGCCGGGTCGGTGGCGCCCCACTCCAGGTGGACCACGCCGTGCTCGCGGGCGAGCTTGCGTTCCTTGTAGCGGACCGTCTTGTAGTTCTTCGGGGAGTTGGCGCGGACGTACTCGATGTACGCGTCGTAGCCCTTGGTGAGGTCCATCAACGGCACGGGCCTCACCGCCGACTCATGCGGCGACCACGTGCGCTGGCCGGCCACCATGTGGTCGAAATTGAAGACCGACAGGCCGCAGGCCCGCAGCAGATGACGGGCGGGCACGTCCAGGTCGGGTTCGGCGATCAGCCCGTGGCAGGTGGTCAGCCAGCTCCCGAGGGGCTTGCCGATGCCGAAGGCGTGCCGCTCGAACGGGAGGTACCCCACCACCTTGCCCTGGTCCTCGATCACCGCGACGCGGACGTAGGGACGGAGCCGGCCGAGGGCCAGGGTGAACTCGACCGAGAGGAACGGGTTGTCCAGGGAGGGGGACGCGCTCTGCAGATCGCGCCACCGGGCGAGCTCCGACCGTCCGAGCTCTCCGGGCCGGATGACCGTCACGTTCACCTTGACCCGGCCCCCTGTTCTGTGTGCGCACTGCCGTTCCCCCGGTACAGCGACCGAAGCACCCACATGAACCCACCGAGGACGGCGACGGTGGCCACTCCCGCGCGAGGAGACCACGCGTTGAACATCAGCATGGCTTCGGCTAAGAGAACGTTTATAACGAGACTTGCCGCGGCGCCCACCGTTAGAGCCGCGAGAGGGTCACGATCACGCAACAGTCCCACGACCGACGCGCCCGGCACCACCAAAAGGAACAACGCAGTGAGAATCGGGCGTGCTGGAGTCTGGATGTCGGCGAGCGCGATCACCGCTCCCGCGGCGCACGCGAGCACCAGCACCCATCTGAGCACCGCCCTGTTCGTACGCATGTCTCCTGGCTCCGCTGGTCAAGGCCGACTGAAAGACGCGGTTGATCGCTGCTCTCATAGGACCAACGACGCTACGCGACCGTCAATGCCGACGCCCTAACCTGGTCACTGGTTTACAGCGCCGAAGGCAAGAAGCGTTGTGTGATCGACCACGCCACCTCCACTGTTCTCCTGATGCCCTTGAGGCTATCGGGATGTTAGGGGCTGGGGTGCTTTACAACCGTACCGTTGGTACGCCCCAAAGGTGGAGTCCGGGTGGGATCAGGGTGGGTTCAGTCCGGCCCCCCGGACGACTCCTCGGGCGGCGCGCCGGTCGGGGACGGCTCGGCGGTCGGCGTCTGGTCCGGCGGCGGATCGGACGCCGGAGGCATGTCCTGTCCCTCCCAGGAGACGGTGCACGACACCCCGCCCACGGCCGAGCTCAGCGTCACCGTCCCCTGCCCGGCCTGGGCGGGGTCGGTGGCCGAGACCGACAGCCGGGCCTTGACACCGGACGCCAGCACACCGTTCGCGGGCGACACCGCGAGCCCACCGCCCGCGGACGCCCGCCAGGAGACGGCGCCGCCCCGGGCCGAGACGAGGATCACACCCGCGCCCGCGTCGAGCCCCTTCGGGCAGGAGACGACGAGCTTGGCCGGGGACCCCGGCGGACGGCGCGTCGGAGCGCGCGAGGCGGGGGTCCTCGGCGCGGTCGACGACGCCGCCGGGGCCTGCGCCGCGCTGGACGACGAGCGCACGGCCTCCGGCTTCGGGCTCGCCGCGCGCGAGGGCTCCGCGGCCGGGGCGGCGTCCGTCGGCTCGGGGGCGTAGCTGATCTGGAGCTCCTGCGGGGTACGGCTCGGGAAACGCAGGGTCTGGGGCACCCCCTGCCGGTGGCTCGCGTCCTGGCCGGTCACGACGACCATCGCGCCGGTCGCGAGCAGTGCGCAGGCGATCGTGGCGAAGACGGGGGTCCTGCGCGAGTTCCTGCGCGCCGTCCCGCCCCCGCGCCGCCGCGCGCGCCCGTTCCCGCGGCTCGGCGCCTCCTCCCGCGCCCCGGCGAGGGAGTACCGGGCGGTGTCCCTGGGGCTCTCGCCCGCCCGCGTCCCGTGTCGGGGGGTGTCGGCGTGAAGGGGCGGCGGGGGAACGATGCGCGGGGCGCGCGTGCCGTGCCGGGGCGTCTCGTCGTGCGCCGCGAACCCGTGCGCGGGCGTGCCCGGCTGGTCCACATGGTCCATGCGGTCTCTGCGGTTCGCCGAGTCCGCGGTACGCCGGTCGGCCCTCGGCGCCTTGGCGCGGCGGTCGCTCCCGACCGGCGGGAAGCCGTTCTTGTCGAGGACGCCCGCCGCCGGCATGATCGCCGCGCGGACCGCGTCCCGCTCCGTCCGCGCGCAGGTCTCGGCGACCCGGCGGCGCAGGGACAGCGGCGGGAAGGCGACCGGGATGGTGTCGAGCAGGCGCTCGGCCGACACCCGGCGGTGGCGGCCCTCGGTGCACTCCTTGCAGCCGGTGATGTGCCGGACGAGCCGCCGCCGCAGCGGCTGCGGCAGGGGGCCGTCGATGGAGTCGAGTATGGCCGACAGGTCCGGGCAGTGGGCCCGGCCGGTCCGCGCGAGGATCACCGCGGCGGCGGCGTTCTCCAGATGGTCGGTGGCCCGGGCGAGCTTCGCGGCGATCTGGCGCGAGGTCAGTCCCGTGACGGTGCAGACCTCGGAGGTGCTCAGCCCGTGCCGGACGGCGAGGAACAGCACCTCACGCTCTTTCTGCCCCAGTTCGGCCCTGGATTCGCGCACGATGGCCGCGAGCTCCGGATCGTCCGCGTCCCCGGCGAGGCCGTCGAGCGCCGTCCCGTGGGGCGGGGTGCGCCCCTGGCGTGCCGTGCACTGGTAGCGCGTGAGCGCGTACAGCCAGGCGCGCAACCGGACGGGCTCGCGTAGCGCGCCGGCGCGGCCGTGGGCCGTGACGAACGCGTCGTGCACCGCGCTCGCGGCGGCGTCGGGGTCGTCGAGCAGTGAACTGGCGTAGTCGTTGAGTCGGTCGGCGTAGCTGTCATAAAGGCCGTCCACCGCGCGGCTTTCCGCACGGCGAAGGGCCTCCGCCAGCCGTTGGTCGTCGGTCCGGCCGACGCTCGGCCATCCGGGCACGAATATTCCTCCCCGCAGGACGGGAACCTGGCTCTTGGTCGCACATGCACGCGAGAATCTCTCCTGCCCGCGCCAGTCCCCACACGCGTAGGACGCCCATTCTCCCTGAGGGGTTCACCCGGAATTGCTTGATAATCAGCGGGTATGACCTGGGAAAACAGGGTCTCAAGGGACTGGTGTAACTGGTGGTACGTGGGCGCGCGGGTGAGGCGGCGACCGGCGACGCGCGGCGCGGCGTCCGGTGGCGAGGCGCGCTCACCGAGCGCCCAGAGGAGCGGGAGGACCCTGAGCACCTGGAGGTTTCAGGAAACACAGAGGAAGTCGAGCACATCGAGAACTAATAGAACACACAAAAAAAGGAAATGCCCGGCTCCTGTGCACCTGAATGCCGGAACCGGGCGGTCCGTAAATTAACTGCCGTCCGTAATCCCCTACTGCTGCTGGCCGCCGCCGTTGCAGTTGGGGGCGCACAGGCGGCGGGAGATGCCCTCCAGGAACACCTTGCGGATCTCCAGGGCGTTGCGGGGGAAGAACGCCTGCCCCTGCGTCGCCTGGGCGATCGCCTGCATCTGCTTGCGGCCCGCCGCGTCGTTCGCGCCGAGCGCGACGATGATGATGCTGATCGGCTGCGTCTCGTCGAACTCGGCGCGCAGCTTCTTCAGGATCTCGCTGTTGGAGATGCCGCCCTCGGGGTCGTCGTTGCCGACGCCGTCGGTGAACACCAGGATCGTGTTGATCTTGTCGGCCTCGTACTCGGCCTTCATCTTGTCGTAGGCGGCGGCGAGCGTGTCGTTGAGCCCGGTGTCACCGGTCGCCTTGGCCTTCATCCGCGCGAACGACTGGATCAGGACGTCCCGGCGCGTGACACCATTGATCTTGGCGCTCAGCGGGCCGACGGGCACCGCCTCGCGGTAGTCGACGCCCTTGCCGTTCAGGTTCGTGGAGAAGATCCAGGTGCCGGCCTCGGTCTTGTCCGGGAACAGCTTCAGCCCCTCGATCGCGGTCTGCCCGATGAGCTGCATGCGCGTGACGGGCGCGCCGACCGCTGGCAGCGCCATCGTGCCCGAGATGTCCATCAGGGCGAGCAGACGGCCGCCGAGTTTGAGCCGGGACCACGCCTGCGACAGCTTGGCCACCGAGGCCGCGTCCGGGATCTTGATGTTGCGCGGCGTCGCGGGGTTCAGCCCGTTGGCCTGGCTGATCTCGCCGCCGCCCTTGCCGTCCGGCGTGCGGAAGCCGTACTCGCGGATCGTCTTCTTGGCGCTCGCGCTCTCCAGCGCGGCCGCGAACTTCTCGGCGGCGTCGCGGGCGGCCTGCTCCTTGGCGGTCACGACGACCGGGTAGTCCAGGCTGATCGTGCCCTCGGCCGGGTACAGCGCGACGACCGACGACGGCTTGTTCTTGGTGTTGAACGACCACACGCCCTGCTCGGACGCGATGCCGATCGGCGCGCGGGCCGAGTGCTTGGCCATGGTGGCGAACATGTTCGCCGGGCTGCTCACCGCGCTCTCGGAGAGCTGCCGCAGCACGCCCACGAGCTGATCTTCGCCGGAGCCCGCCGCCTTCAGCACGCCCGCGCCGGCCAGGATCGCGCCGAGGCCGGCCGCGTTGAGCGTCGGGTCCAGGGGCAGGATGCGGACGTTACGGCCGATGCCGTCCGGGGTGGCCGCGTTGGCGGCCGACATCAGGCCGCTCCAGCTCGGCTCGCCGAACGCGTTCTTCAGCTTCTCGACGACGGGCTTGGGCGCCGCCAGCACCACGGGGGAGCGGGCCACCGAGCCGGCCGGCGCGGGGACGCCCTCGCCCTTGGACGAGGCGCGCAACTTGGACACCCAGAGGCTGGAGTCGGGGATCCACACGTCGGCGTCGAACTTGCCGCTCGTCGCGCCGGAGTTCGCGATGGAGTTGGCGACGTCGGCGGGGTCGGCGTCCGACACCGTGACCGCGACGCCGCCGCCGCAGTCGGCGGGCGTCTTGGGCGACTTGTTGTAGCTCGCCGCGATCTTGGCGATGGCGGGCTCGATGTCGGGGGAGGCCACCACCCGCAGGGAGGTCGTCTTGCCCGCGGCGGCCTGGCCGTCGGCGCAGGTCTTGTCCCGGCTCATGATGACGTACGCGGCGACGCCCAGCAGCACCGCTAGCGCGACGGCGCCCGCTAGCGGCACCAGTACCTTGCCCCGGCTCGCCCGGCGGCGGCCCGACGGCTCGTGATAAGGGTTGTAGCCGCCCTCAAGCTCGTCTGTGCGGTGGCGTCCGCCCACGTTGTCCTCTTAGGGTGTTCGATCTTTTCCCGGTCTCGGCGCGCTAGCAGCGACCATATAGCGAGAGCCGGGGTAATGCTCACGGAACCATAGCGTTCGGGACTAATTGGGCAAAACCGATCACTTGCAGCAGTGATTACGGTACGTATCCGTAACCGGCGACTATGAAGACATAAATGCGATACATCTTGACTTGGTGGAAACGCGATGTAACGTGTCTCCCGGGATCGCACGTGCGCCGGACGGGGCCGGCGCGACAGGCCGGGGGTAGGGCTCATGTCAACGATGATCGAACCCAGCGAGGCCCAGTCCCTCGCCGCCCACCCCTGCCCACCTCGCACCGCCCCGGCCCCCTCCAGCGCGCCCGCCCAGACCACGACCGCCGACACCGCCCGCCCCCAGGCGGTGTTTCGCGGCGGTCCGCAGGACATCGTGTGCGGTGAGGCGCGTCCTGACCTTCTGATGATGCGGTTGGCGAGCGCCCGATGCCCCGACGAGGTGCGGCGGGCGCTCAGGAGCTGCGCGTGCGTGCGGGAGGTCGTGGTCTCCGGGCGCGACTGCAGGGCCCTGGCCGACCCCGGCACCGCGCCCCGCGTGGCCGACGCGCTGCGGGCCGAGGGCCTGCCGCTCGCCGTGGTGGTGCTTCAGTGGGGACAGCAGTGGCCGCGCCAGGTGTTGCGACCCTCGCGCACGGCGACCACCGCCAGCGCCAGCGCGACGGCCGGATCGACCCACCACCAGCCCAGCGACGTCGCCGCCTGGCCCGCTAAGACGCCGCCCGCCATCAGGGCGCACAACAGGTTCTGGCTGCCCTCGCCCGTGGTGGCCGCCGAGCCCAGCCGGGCGCCGAGCCGGCGTTTGGCCAGCCCGAGCACCGGCATGCTCACCAGGCTGATCGTGGTCACGACGGCGCCGAGCGCCGTGGGCGCCGCCCGCTCACCCGCCACCACGTCGTAGACCACGTGCAGCACCAGGTAGGGCGCGAGGATCCAGAAGCTGACCGCCACGGCCTTGCGCGCGTGATGCTCGGCCTCGGGGGAGCCGAGCCGCGACCCGGTGAAACGCCAGACCACGATGAGCCCGGCCAGCGCCTCGCCCAGGGACGACCAGCCCCAGCCGATCAGCGCGACCGAATGGGCCGACAGGCCCGCCGCGAGCCCGAGCGTGCTCTCGACGCCGAGCCATGCCAGCGTCACCAGCGAGAGCGCCCTCGCCCGGCGCGCGTCGCGCACCCACGACTCCGGAAGGACGGCGGGACGCGCGTCTGTACCAAGATCTGGCACCATGGCCCCCGATCGTTGAGAAGCCGTTGCAAACGCGCTCCGTAGCCTATCGGTTACCGGATGTGCCGAACCGGCCCCGCGTGAAAGCTGTGGACAACCGCCGCTTATCCACAGGCGCCCACGAGCGAGGAGAGTCCCGTGCCGTTCACCCCGAGCCACGTCGCCGCGGTGATCCCCCTGATCTCCTCCACACGGGTGCGCCGGGTGCTGGACCCGTGGGCGCTCGCCGTTGGGTCGATGGTCCCCGACCTGCCGATGTTCCTCCCCTACCTCGACGCCTACACCCGCTGGCACTCGCCGATCGGCATCGTCACCGACGACGTCGCGGCGACGTTCGTGCTGCTCGCCCTCTTCTCGCTGGTGTTCCGCGACCCGCTCACCGCCCTGCTGCCGCGCCCGATGGCCGCGCGGGTCGCCGCCATGCCGGGCCCGTCCTGGCGCCGGTTCCCCGCCATCGCCCTCGGCGCCGCGGTCGGCGCGGCCACCCACGTGGCCTGGGACTCCTTCACCCACGAATGGGGCGCCGCGTTCTGGGGCTGGCACTGGATGACCGCCCCCGTGTTCGGCTGGGTCCCCGGCTACCGGCTGGCGCAGTACATATGCTCGGTCCTCGGCCTGGTCGTGATCGCCTGGTGGGCCGCACGAGGCCTGCGCTCCCCTGGAACGCCTTCGATACCGCGCTCGTCTGGAACGATCCCGGTGCCGCCGCGCTCCCCTGAACCGCTCCTGGCGCCGCAGGGATCATCTGACAGGGTCGCCGTGCCGTCGGGATCATCTGACGTGGTCGCCGTATCGCCGGGATCGCCCGGGTCGGTCGCCGCGCCGCTGCGATCGCCCGGGACGGCCGCCCTGCCGCCGCGTCTCGCGATGCCGGAGAAGCTGCGCTGGGGCGTGCTCGCCTGCACCGGCATCGGCGCGTGCTGCGCGGCCGCCGTCTGGCCCCTCGTCGACCCGCCGAACCCGGCCTTCGGCTGGGCACACGTCGTCACCAGGATCGGCGTCGGCCTGGTGATCGGCTTCTGCGCCGTCCTCACCGCGTACGCCACCCTCTGGCAACTCACCCGCGCCCTCCGCGCGCCCCGCGCCTGAGCCCACCACAAGCCGGGCCCGCAGTCCTTGGAGATGGGCCTCGCCAGTGCTCGGGCTGTGTTTTCCAGGAGCCTCCGGCCCCGAGGGGCACCCCCTCGGACTCCCCATCCCCTTACTCGTGAGCGTCGTCACAGGGAGGGAATCGCGCCCGCCGAACGCCTGCGCCTGGCGCCGGTAACCTTGCTCGACCGCTGGCCTGGTGAAACATCCGAAAAGAACCAGGGCCCCGTCCGATGGACGAGGCCCACGCCCACCCATCGAAATGGATGGGGCAACTGAGGCAAGTAAACCGCTCCCGGTCCGTGTCCGTCAACTAACTCAAAGTCACAGAGTCGGGGTGGCGTGCTCCGCTGTACGCCATGCTGTGGCAGATCACGCGAACCACACGCCTGCGCCGTTCCTGAGCCAACCAGGAAGAGTCGCGTCCGCAGTCCTTGGAGATGGGCCTCGCGGAGCTCAGGCTGTGTTTTCCGGGGGGCCTCCGGCCCCGAGGGTTTCCCCTCGGACTCCCCATCTCGCATTCGCGACCTGGAACATCAGGTGCATTGCCGAGGCGCGAACGCCTACCTCTACTGTCGGTGACATGGCGGTCGCCCACTGCAAGTGGTGTGACGCCTCCTCCATTAGACGAAACTCCGAGAAAGGAACGTGATGGAGAGTCCGACGATCCGGCCCTGGGGTCTGAGCCGGATGACCGAACGTCTTCCGCCCGCCCCGCTCCCATACGCGACGACATCGTTCGATCCCACCAGTCAGCTCACGCTCTTCTGCGACGCGCAGGGCGCGATCGTGGACATGGGCAAAGACGGCACCAGCAGGTCGTTCGTCACCGCCACGGTGTCGAAAGGCGGCGGCCAGGACGGGTCGAGCGGAGCTTCTCAGGTGGCGGACGACTCCAACAACGACTCCGCGTCGGACTAGAGCGGCCGCAGTGATCCGTGATCTCCGGGCGTGCTCGCCTGCACCGCTGCCAGCGCGTGCTCGCGGCCGGGTCCACCCGCTGGTGTTTGCGTGCCTGTCCTGTAGTGGCTTGGCGCGCTATTGCCGCTTACTGGGCGAGGAAGCCCCCGTCGACGGGCAGCGCCACTCCGGTCACGAAGCCGGCATCCTCCGATGCGAGGAAGGCGACGCCGGCCGCGATCTCCTCCGGCTTGGCCAGACGTCCCATAGGGATCGGCTCGGCCAGCTTGGCCTTCTCGGCCTCCACATCGGCTGCGTCGCCGATCAGTGCGTTGAGCAGGGGGGTGTCGCAGTCGGAGGGACAGATGGCGTTGACGCGGATGCCCTTGGTGGCGTACTGGATCGCCATGTGGCGGGTCAGGTTCAGCACTGCGCCCTTCGACGCGTCGTAGGCGCATTCGTCCGGCAGAGCGGTGAATCCGAACACCGAGGCGATGTTGACGATTGCGCCGCCGCCGGAGTTCAGGATCGCGGGGACACCGTGCTTTCCTGTCAGGAACTGGCTCTTGACGTTGACCGCCATGACACGGTCCCAGTCGTCCTCCGAGCACGCGACGACGTCGCCTTCGGCGGCGAGGATGCCGGCGGCGTTGACGATCACGTTCAGCCCGCCGAGGGCTTCGACCGTCTGTGCGACGGCGGCGGCCACCTGCTCGTTGGATGCGACGTCACACTCGACCGCGACCGCGTTACCGCCGGCCGCTTCGATGGTCTTGGCGGTCTCCTCGGCGGCTGCGCGGCGAATGTCCACGACGGCGATCTTGGCGCCCTCGTCGGCCAGGCGCAGCGCGCAGGCCTGGCCGATGCCGGAGCCGGCGCCGGTCACGAAGGCTACTTTTCCATTCAGTCCACGCATGATGTCTCCTTGTTGATAACGGGGTTGATAACGGGGTGTCCGGGCATCGCCTGGTGGGGAGCTGCGGTCTGGGGTGGGTGCCGCCGGAGCGTGTCCGGTGAGCGGTGGCAGGTGCTGGACGGGGCTGTCAGTACTTGATCCACGTCGTCTTGAGCGCGGTGTACTTGTTGAGGGAGTGCAGCGACAGGTCCCTTCCGAAGCCGGACTGCTTGAACCCGCCGAAGGGGGTGACGAGGTTGAGGGCGTCGACGGTGTTCAGCGAGACCGTGCCGACCCTGAGCCGGTCGGACATGCGGTGTGCGCGGGAGAGGTCCTGCGTCCAGACCGACGCGGCGAGCCCGTAGACGGTGTCGTTCGCCAAGCGCAGTGCCTCGTTCTCCTCGGTGAAGCGCTGGACGGCGAGCACCGGGCCGAAGATCTCCTCGACAGCCAGCGCTGAGTCGGCGGGGACGCGGTCGAAGATGGTGGGTTCGATGAAGCTGCCGCGGCCGTCGACCTGGACGCGGTCGCCGCCGTGCAGCAGGCGGGCCACGGTCCGGCCGGCGTCGATGTACGCCTGGACTCGGTCGGCGTGCTCGCGGTCGACCATCGCTCCCATGGTGGCGGCGGGGTCGAGGGGGTCACCAGGCTTGATGTTCGCGGCGCGCTCGATGATCCGTGCCATCAGGTCGTCGGCGATGGAGTCCTGCACGAGCAGCCGCGAGTTGGCGGAGCAGACCTCGCCCTGGTTGGAGAAGATGCCGAAGCACGCCATTTCGGCGACCTCGTCGAGGTCGCGGGCGTCGGCGAAGACGATGTTGGGGCTCTTGCCACCGCACTCCAGCCAGACCTGCTTGAGGTTGGACTGGCCGGCGTAGCCGAGGAGCAGCTTGCCGACCTCGCCGGAGCCGGTGAACGCGACGCAGTCGATGTCCGGGTGCAGCCCGATCGCCTTGCCGGCTTCCTCGCCGAAGCCGGGGATGACGTTGAGCACGCCTGCCGGGATGCCCGCCGCCACGGCCAGATCGCCGAGCCGGAGCGCGGACAGCGGGGACTGCTCGGCGGGTTTGAGGACCACGCTGTTGCCCGCCGCGAGCGCGGGGGCGAGCTTCCACGCGGCCATTTCCAGGGGGAAGTTCCAGGGCACGATGGCTCCGACGACGCCCAGCGGCTCACGGCGGACCAGGGCGAGGTTTCCGGGGCCGGTCGGCGCCACCTCGTCGTACAGCTTGTCGATGGCTTCGGCGTACCAGGCGAAGACGGCCGCGGTCCCGGGCACGTCGATCGTGTCGGCGTCGGCCACCAGCTTGCCCATGTCCAGGGACTCGGTGAGAGCGAGCTCCTCCTGGTTCTCGCGGATGAGATCGGCGAGACGCAGCAGGGCGGCTTTGCGGTCCTGGGGGTCCGCGCGCGACCAGTCCCCGCGTTCGAATACGTCCCGGGCCGAGCGGACGGCCTCGTCGACGTCGGGCGCCTCGCATCGGGCCACCTGCGCGATGGTCGCGTCGGTGGCCGGATTGACCGACGAGAAGGTGCGGCCGGAGATGGCCGGTCGGCGGATCCCGTTGATGAAGGCGTTGCCGTCGGGAGCGAAGCCCTCCGCGAGCTTGGTCCACTGCTGGTAGGTGTTCGCAGCCGTCATGCCTGGGCCTCCGGTGAAGCGGTTCGCGTGGTCACGCCCTGAGCCGGACAGAGGGGAATGCCGGACATGTAGATCTCCGTACGGCGGCGAACGGGGCGATGAATAGACAGAATCAGCATCATGAGCCCACCTGTAAAGCAGATATTTCAGAACAGCGTCATCTCTTTTGGTGATGCAGTCGCTGGTGTGTGGCGGCGGCCCGCGAAGCGGGACCATGTTACGATTCCGCATCGGCGTATCGCCGCAGGGGCCCATCAGGCCGGCCCGGCACGCATCGGCAGCTCGGCCGCCCGGCCCCGTTTCTGCGGCGGAAGCTCTACCTTCCGACTGCGGTAACCGGCTGCGGCTTATGCCATGCACCCCGGCTGCATGCGAAGAACAGGGGAATGGGATCGCAAACGTCTATTGGACAGGGGGGATCCGCTGGCCCGACGGTTATGGCACTTTCGAGCCATACGTTGAGTGGAGGGCCGTCCCATGACCCAGGTTGAGGTGCCTCAACGCCTTGAAGACAAGACGATCCAGCCGATCCCGCCGTCCGAGCGGCATGGCAGCGCCCGGGACCTGTTCACCATCTGGTTCGGTTCCAACATCATGGTGCTCACCGTCGTCACCGGAGCGCTAGGGACCGCTGTCTTCAAGCTGCCGCTCTGGCTGACCGTCATCGGCATTCTCGTCGGCAACCTTCTGGGTGCCGTGCTGATGGCCCTGCATTCCGCGCAAGGCCCCCGGCTCGGTGTCCCGCAAATGGTGCAGTCACGCGGCCAGTTCGGAAGCTACGGGGCGCTGCTGATCACCACGCTCGTGGTGTTGATGTACATAGGGTTCTTCGCGTCGAACCTGATCCTGGCCGGCCAGTCGCTCGTCGCCGTAGGCCTTCCGGTCGGAACGAGCACCGGCATCGTCGTCGTCGGCGTGGTCGCGGTGATCGCCACCATCTTCGGATACGACCTGATCCACGCCTACACGCGCATCATGACCTACCTTTCCGGGGCCGCCCTGCTCCTCGCCTTCGTCTGGATCGTCGCCGTGCACGGCCTCCCGGCGGGCTTCGCTTCCCACGGCACGGTCAGCATCGCCGGTTTCATGGGAACGGTCACCGCGTCCGCACTGTGGCAGGTCGCCTACGCCCCATACGTGTCGGACTACTCGCGCTACATGCCCGCGGACACCGGCGCCCGCCCCGCCTTCTGGTCCAGCTACGCCGGCTGCTCACTGGGCTCCATCCTTCCGATGATCCTGGGAGCGATCGTCGGCGTGGCCGTCGGCGAGGACGTCGTCACGGGACTCGACCAGCTCACCGGGCCCGTCGGGCCGGTCATCATCCTGATCTTCTCGCTCGGCATCGCCGCCACTAACTCCATGAACCTCTACTGCGGCGTGCTGTCCACACTCACCGTCGGGCAGACGTTCGCACCGGCCTGGTCCCCGGGACGATTCACCCGGGCCATCACCGCCACCGTCCTGTTCGCCCTGTCACTGATCGCGGCGCTGGCGGGCCAGGACAACTTCATGGCGAACTGGCTCAACTTCATCACCCTGCTGATGACCGTGCTCGTGCCGTGGACGGCCATCAACCTCGTCGACTACTACCTGCTGCGCCACGGCGACTACGACGTCGAGTCGTTCTTCCGCGCCGACGGCGGCATCTACGGGCGCGTCAACGTACCCGCGGTCTCCTGTTACGTCATCGGCGCCGTCATCCAGCTGCCCTTCGTGTCCACGACCATGTACACGGGGCCCGTGGCCACCGCGTTGGGCGGTGTGGACCTGTCCTGGATCGTCGGGCTGGCGGTCATCAGCCCCCTCTACTACTTCTGGGCCAAGGCTGCGATGCAGCGCTCCGCCGCCGCTGTGCCGTCGTCGGCGCTGGCCTGATCAGGAACAGTGAGGCGTCTGTGCCGCAGTGTCCCGGTGGCACAGACGCCTGCGGTCTACAAGCTCTCCCGTACTCCCTCGGGCCGGGCTGTAACGGAAACCAGGCTCAACCTCGGCCGGCTGCCGTCGGCCGCCTGGGCGTCGCGAAGGAACTCCTCCCACCGACCCTCATACCGGCTGCAGTCGCTCAGCGTATGGCGGCTCCACCGGCACGCCCCTACCTCGCGCTGACTACCGGGATCGGGGCCGACCGACGACCTGCGGCTTCATCGACAGGCCGATCCCCCGCAGCAGATCAACCACAGCCTGAGCGCGCATGGTCTGTCGGACGCCGCCCATCAGCGCGATCGTCACATCAAGATGCGGATGGTCGTCGCTGAGCTCCAGCGAGACGACATTCCTGCCCGCGTAGGTCTGGCTCGTGGCCGGCCGCTGATTGAGGACCGAGTACCCGAGCCCCTGAGCGACGAGGGACCGCACCGTCTCATAACTCTGCGTCCGGTAACGGATGTCGGGGGCAATGCCCGTCGCGGCGACCAGAGCCCGGAAGTAGTCCCGACTGTAAGGAAGATCAAGAAGAACCATCGGTTCGGCTGCCAGCTCGGACAGCTCCACCGTTTTGCGATCCGCCAGCCGGTGCGCTTCAGAAACGATCACGTAGGCCGATGCCTGGGCGATGATGTCCCGGTGCAGTGCGGGATTGGCTGACATGCCGAGATCGTAGGTGAGCGCGAAATCGATCTTCCCGGTCTGCAGCGCATGAATCAGCTGTTCTGCCTCCGCCTCCACCACGTTGAGCTCGATCCCCGGATGTCGTTCGCTGCAGGCAGCGAACAGCGCAGGCAGGTAGTACGGCGCCAACGTGACAAAGCAGCCCATCGTGACAGGGCCGGCCAGGGAACCGCCGCTGCCGCGGGCTTCTGCCTCCACATCGAGTGCGCGAGCCAGAAGCTCGCGGGCCTGGTGCTGTAGGCGCTCGCCCGCCGAGGTCAGGGTCAGCCCCCGGGACCGGTGGCGGATGAAGAGCTGGACCCGCAGCTCGTGTTCCAGGTTGGTGATGGCAGACGACACGGCAGACTGCGCGATACACAGCTTTTCGGATGCCGCCGTCATCGACCCACATTCAGCGGCAGTCACGAAGTAGCGCAACTGGACAAGAGTGAAGCCAACTGGCGGTGTCATAGCGGACCCTTGCATCTGATATTGAGGCGTGCCTACCAGATTAAATCGTGCAAGCAGATTACAGCGGGTACGCGGGACGTTCGCGAGAGGTCCGGCCGATCAGGGCGTGGGATGGCCCGTCAGCGCAGCGGGGCTGGTGAGGGTGCGAAGTTCCGCCTCGGTGAGCAGCGCGCGTTCGCGCACCAGGTCGAGCGCGGGCCGGCCGGTGCGGTGCGCCTCCAGCGCGATGGCGCAGGCGGTCTCGTAGCCGATGGCGGGGCTCAGCGCGGTCACCAGCCCGGTCGAGGCCGCGACGCTCTCCGCGAGTCGTTGTCGGTTGGCGGTGATGCCGCGCACGCACTTCTCGGTGAGCACGGTGATCCCCGCGGCGAGGTGGTCCAGGCCCGCGCTCAGACTCCGGTAGATGATCGGCTCGAAGGCATTGAGCTGGAGCTGTCCCCCCTCCGCGGCCAGCGTCACGGTCACGTCGTTACCGATGATCTCGAACGCGATCTGGTTGACCGCCTCGGGAATCACCGGGTTGACCTTGCCGGGCATGATGGACGACCCGGCCTGGCGCGCGGGGAGGCTGATCTCGCCGAGACCGGCCTGCGGCCCCGACGACAGCAGTCGCAGGTCGTTGCAGATCTTCGAGAGCTTCACCGCGACGCGCTTGAGCACCCCGGACAACTGCACGAACACACCGACGTCCTGGGTGGCCTCGATCAGGTCGGGCGAGGACACCAGTGTCGGGATGCCCGTCAGCCGGCGCAGGTGCTCCACCGCGAGCTGCCGGTAGCCGGGGCGGGCGTTGAGGCCGGTGCCGATCGCCGTGCCGCCGAGGTTGAGTTCGTGCAGCAACATCCTGGCCTCCGCAAGGCGCTGCTCGTCCTCGGCGAGGGTCGCGGCGAACGCCGCGAACTCCTGGCCCAGCGTCATGGGCACGGCGTCCTGCAACTGGGTGCGGCCCATCTTCAGCACGTCGGTGAACTCCGCCGCCTTGCCGGCGAAGGCCTCGCGCAGCCCGGCCAGCGCACCGAGCAGTACGGCGAGGTGTGCGTCCAGGGCCAGTTTGACCGCGGTCGGGTAGACGTCGTTGGTGCTCTGCCCGAGGTTGACGTGGTCTAGGGGGTGCAGGACGGTGTAGTCCCCGCGACGTCGGCCGAGCAGTTCCAGGGCGCGGTTGGCGATCACCTCGTTGGCGTTCATGTTGGTTGACGTACCGGCGCCTCCCTGGATGAGGTCGACGACGAACTGCTCGTGCAGCGCCCCGTCACGGATCTCCGTGCAGGCGTCCGCGATCGCCGACGCAAGATCCGCATCCAGGGCCCCGACCTCCGCATTGGCCGCGGCCGCGGCCTGCTTCACGGCGGTCAAGGCTCGTATCAGGTGCGGGCGGGCCGACAGCGTCTCGCCCGTGATGGGGAAGTTGACCACCGCACGCACCGTGTGCGCACCGTAGTAGGCCTCGCCCGGCACTTCGACACTGCCGAGCATGTCGTGGTCCCAGCGAGAAACCGGGCCGGTCTCGCCGTGCGCGCCGGCACGCTGGGCCGCTGATTCTGCGGACATGATGTCCCCAAAGAGTCAAGAGATGCAGGAAAGCGGGAAGGGGATGAAGGGGATGAAGGGGATTGGAAACGGCCGGGACGTCTGACAGGCACTCCGGACAGGGCGTGACGATCAGGCAGAGGCCGGACAGCGCGCGGCCGTGGGCCACGGCGATCGCAATCCGGTGGCCGCAGGCCGGGCCGTCCCCCGTCGGATCCCCGCGGCACGGGAGCCCGCCACTCGTGTCCCGGACCAGGACACGGTCCGCACAGAGGATCGCCGGGACCGAGTGCCCGCCGACCGGCCCCTCGAACCGGCCGGTGGTGATCATGGCCGGACCGGCCCCGGACCAAGGCCTGCCTAGGGCCGGCCACGGCGTGCGACGAGGCATCGTCGCAACCGCAGCCTCGGTCACGCTGCTCCCGTAGCCGCCACGCTGCGGTCCACACCGGTCCAAGCCAGCGCGACCGCACCGTCGAGCAGGGCCCGCTCGGCCTGCCCGCCCACGCAGAACGCGGCGAACTCGTGCTGGTGGTTGGTGGCCGGCAGGGAGCCGATCCCGATGTAGGGGTGGATGGCCGGAACCACCTGCGAGACGTTGCCCATGTCGGTGGAGGCGCGGTTCATCCGGGCCGCCTGGCCAGGCGGGGCGAACTCGCGTCCCAGCGCGAGGGCGTTGAGCCGGTAGTGCCGCAGTGCCGTCTCGTCGGTGCGGAACTCCGCGTACGGCTTGCTCTCCGGCTCGATCTCCAGCTTGCACCCGGTGGCGAGGGCCCCCGCCTCGAAGGCTCGCATGACCCGCGGTTCCAGCTCGGCCAGTTCGGCGAGCGTCTCCGCCCGCACGTACCACCGTCCGCTCGCCCGCTCGGGGATCGCGTTCGGAGCGTCCCCGGCATGGGTCACCACGCCGTGCACCCGGGCCGAGGCCGGCAGCTGCTGGCGCAGCAGCCCGATGGCGACCTGTGCCACGGTGAAGGCGTCCGCCGCGTTGATGCCGGCCTCGGGATAGGCGGCGGCATGCGCGGACTTGCCCGTGTAGGAGATCTTGGAGTGGCTGACCGCGAAAGGGCGGGCCTCGGCGACGTCGACCGGCGCGGGGTGGACCATCATGGCGAGATCCGCGCCCTCGAAGGCGCCTCGGTCGAGCATCTCGATCTTGCCGCCTCCGCCCTCCTCGGCGGGAGTGCCGTAGACCTCCACGGTCAGCCCCGCGTCGTCGGCGACGGCGGCCAGCCCGAGTGCGGCGCCGATCGAACTGGCCGCGATCAGGTTGTGCCCGCAGGCGTGGCCGAGGCCGGGCAGCGCGTCGTACTCCGCGCACAGCGCGATCCGGACGGGCCCGCCGCCGAATCGGGCGTAAAACGCCGTCTCCAGCCCCAGATAGGCGGAGGTGACGGCGAATCCGGCACGGTCCAGCAGCTCCGGCACGGCGGCCGCCGCCCGGTGCTCCTCCCAGGCGGTCTCCGGATCCGCGTGCAGCCGCTCGGACAGGGCGGTCAGCTGCTCCGCGTGCCGGTCCACCTCGCGTCGGGCGGCCTCCTTCAGCGCGCCCATCACAGATCGCCCGGAACGCCGTACGAGGGTGCCGAGGCCGGGTCGAGACCGCGCCGCACGTAGTCGTCCCGCTGCGGCAGCCACACGTCCAGGTGGGCAGCGAGTTGTTCGATCGGATCTTCTGCCCAGTCCACACGCAGGTCCGTCACACGCCAGTCCACATCGGCGACGACCGCGAGGCCCGCAGAATGCACCGGCCCCTCTTCACCGCCTTCTGCGACCGCGGCGCGCAGGGCGGAGATCAAACGCTCCTCCAGCTCGCCCGTGGCCGCGAAGTAGGCGTCGAGGAGGACATCGGGGATGTGCGCGCCGGCCAGCATGTTGCCCGCCGCGACCGCGCCGTCCGCGGTCGCCGACGCGTACTTGCCGAGCGTTCCGGAGCCGCTGAAGGCGTATCCAGGACCCGAGCGCCCCAGAACGGTCAGCTGCCGGTACTCGATGGTCGGCACGTTGCGGGACGCGCCGGTGACGTCCGCCAGGGCGCGCTGCGCGTCGCCGTGTTCGGTCAGCCGCTCCAGAAGCTCGGTGCCGAGGGTCGGGTTGGTGACGTTCTGGGAGGCGGCGGCGCCCACCCCGGGCTTGAGGTGTGCGCACCGTGCGGCGACCGCGGGGCTCGACGAGCTGACCGCGATGCCGAACCGCGCCCCGTCGCGGACCACGAGGGAGAAGGTCATGACCGCTCCTGTGCGGGGATCACGGCGATCGCATCGATCTCGCACAGCCACTCCGGGCGGGCCAGGGCGGACACCACCAGGCCGGTGGAGATCGGGTGCACGCCCTTGGTCCAACGGCCCACCGTGCGGTAGACCGCCTCGCGGTAGCGCGGGTCGATCAGATAGATCGTCAGCTTGACCAGGTGTTCCATACGGCTGCCCGCTTCTTCGAGCAGCATCTTGATGTTGGCCATGGCCTGCTCGGCCTGCGCCTCGGCGTCGCCGATGCCGACCGACTCGCTGGTGTCCAGGTTCTGGCCGATCTGGCCCCTGACGTAGACGGTGTCCCCGGCGACGACGGCCTGGCAGAGGTCGTTGTCGAGGTTCTGCTCGGGATAGGTGTCGCGGGTGTTGAACGGCCGGATCCGGGTGTGCCCGCCGGCGACGATCGGGGCCTTCACCTTGTGGCCCTCGCTCGTGGACGTCATGGTCTGCTCCTGTCCTCAGCTCTTCCGGGCCGCCGGCACAGCGGCGGAGGGGGTGGCGGCGGTGTCATACGCGAGGTAGCCCCGCTGGGTGGTGATGTGGTCGGCGACGTACCGAGCGTCGTGCCAGACACCCCAAATGAAGCTCGACCCGCGCCGGGACAGCCAGGGCAGGCCCAGGAAGTACACACCGGGCTCGGAGGACACACCGCGCCGCTGGTCGGGACGGCCGTGCTCGTCGAACGCGTCGACCTCAAGCCAGCCGTAGTCGGCAGCGAAACCGGTCGCCCAGACGATCGAGGTGACCCCGGCTTCGGCCAGGTCGAGCTCCAGCAGCGGGTTGCTCACGCACTCCGGGTCCGGCCCGAGGATGTGCGCCTCCGGTTCCTCGGGGAGGTAGAGCCCGTTGCGCTCGACGTACGCGTCGGCCGCCTGCAGCAGTTCGAGGTACTTGGCGTCGCCGGCCGCGATGTTCTCGGCGAGGTCGGGCGCGAAGCGCAACACGCCGCTGTGGTAGGACGCGGTCAGACCGGCCAGCTGGATACCGTCGGCGGCCAGGGCGCGGAAGTCCACGGTGTGGCCGCCACGGGCGCCGCTGACCGCGATGGTGACGTGCTCGGCACCCTGCGGGGGCGTCTCCGCGTCCCAGCGGCCGAGCACGCCCAGCCACCAGCAGAAGTCACGTCCGCGGTACTCGCGGGGAGGACGGTCGTGAGGACCGACGGAGAGAAAGACCCGGCGACCGGACCGGCACAGCTCGTCGGCGATCTGGACCCCCGAGGAACCGGCTCCGACCACCAGGACCGCGCCCTCAGGTAGCTGCTGCGGGTTACGGTATCGGCTGGAGTGGATCTGCACCGGGACGGTACCGTCCGGGACGATCGGCGGGATCACGGGCCGCTGGAAGGCCCCGGTCGCGGCCACGACGAAGCGCGCGTCGATGACGCCCTCCGACGTCTCGACCCGGAAACCGGGCCGGCCGGCGTGCCTGCGCACCGAGGTCACCTCGACACCGCACCGGATCGGGGCACCGATCTTCTCGGCGTACGCGACGAAGTAGTCCGCGACCTGCTCCTTCGAGGCGAAGCCGTCCGGGGCGACATCGGAGAACTCCAGCCCCGGGAACCGGTCGTGCCACGCGGGTCCGTTCGCGACCAGGGAATCCCACCGCTCCGACCGCCACCGCTCAGCTATGCGGTGCCGCTCCAGCACGATGTGCGGCACGCCGCGGGCTCCCAAGTGTTCACTCATTGCCACGCCTGCCTGGCCCGCCCCGACGACGACTACGTCGGTCTCTTCACTCGGCATATCAACCTCCACTCAGGCGGTAGGCCGTTGCGGTGTCGAGTCGACCGCGCTACCGCACGAGAAATCCTCTGGCGCGCCCGAAATTCTGTCCAACAGATGTTTTCGTTATAGGGGATCTGATTTGCAGATCCAGTGCTGGGAGACAGGGCGCTCCAGCTCGGTGCGGGTGATGCCGAGGCCGCGGACGGCCCCCACCCCAGGCTGACGTCGGCTCGCACGAGGGCCACCATTTCGGGTGAGTGGCACCGGACACCCTCAGAGCGACGTCGAGAACCCGGCCAAAGAAGGGGGAAGGGGGCCTTTCATCGTGGAATCCGTCTCGGACTGCTGGGGAATCGAGATCCTCCGAGATCCCGCCGGCTGCATCGTGTGGTCCCACATCCGACTACGGAATGATCGGGGCGCGTAGTCGACTTACCGGTTCGGTGCCGCCTACTTTCACCCGGGCCCGTACGTGTCGCTTGGGGAGATTCGGGTGCGTCATACGCTTGTCGCGTGCCTGAGCTCATCGAGGTGGAGGACGCCGCCGACCGGCGGCTGGCCGACTATGTGCGGCTGCGGGACGTCGAGTTGCGGAAAAGTCTGGAGGTCGAGCGGGGGCTGTTCATCGCGGAGGGGGAGAAGGTCATCCGACGGGCCGTCGCGACCGGGTATCCGGTCAGGTCGGTGCTCACCACCCGCCGCTGGCTCCCCGGGCTCGCGGACGTCCTCGGTGGCGCGCGCGTCTACCTCGTCCCTGACGATGTGATGGCGGGCATCGCGGGGTTCGCCGTCCACCGCGGGGCCCTCGCGTCCATGGCCCGGGTGGAGCTTCCCACAGTGAAGGCCCTGCTCACAGGGGAGAGCGCGGGCGGCGGGCGGGACCTGGTGGCGGGTCCAGGCCCTGCGGAGTCCGTGGCGGGTTCCGATCGTGCGGCGTCCGTGGCGGGTACGGGCCATGCGGCTTCCGCAGGGACACCTCGTCGGGTTCTGGTGCTGGAGGATCTGGTCGATCATGGTAACGTCGGCGCGATCTTCCGGTGTGCCGCCGCGCTCGGGGTCGAAGCGGTGATCTTGTCGCCCCGGTGCGCCGACCCGCTGTACCGCAGGTCGGTAAAGGTGTCCATGGGCGCGGTGTTCGCCGTCCCGTACGCGCGCATGACGAACTGGCATGCCGGACTGGCCGAGCTGCGCGAGCTGGGCTTCCGCACGCTCGCGCTCACCCCCGACCAGACAGCGACGGCGATCGACGAAGCCGTCATGGGGGCGCGGGTGGCCCTGCTGCTCGGCTCGGAAGGGGACGGGCTGTCGTCGCGGTGGCTGCGCGAGGCGGACGAACCCGTCTGCATCCCCATGAGCCCGCAGGCCATGGGCCTCGGCGTCGATTCCCTCAACGTGGTCGCGGCTGCGGCCATAGCGTGCCACGGCCTGATGCGCGACCTCCCCGCCTAGTTCCCTCCTGGCGGTGTGATCGTGAGCGTGCGCTGGGTCGGTCGCCGTGTGGGATTCGCCGTACATGTCCCGCCGACGCGGCGCCGATGGAGTGCCGACCCGGCAGCTGAGAGGGGAGTGTTGCGGCGGGTGGGAAGTGGGCGTGGTGAACGGCTCCGCTCCTCGGTACGGGCTTCCTGGAATCCTCCTTTCGTCGACTGTCGACGGAATCGTGTCGGCGATCGTTCCCTCCGGTAACGGTTGTGTCGGCGCCCCTGTCCGCGCGGCCCGTCGAACGGCGTGCGCCGCTCGCGGACGCCGAGGTCGGCGGCCGATGGACGGGCTCTGCGGCCTTTCCTGGTTCGCGTCACCACGCGCAGACGATCCCGTTATCCTCGCGATCATGGCTTTTCAGTCCTATTCAGTAGAATCTCCGAGTCAGGAGATCCCCGAGGCGCCGCAGCCCGCGGCTGCGCGGCCCTCGGAAGAGGAGTCGCAGGAGCAGGGCGACACTGGTGTGCTCTACCTGCTCGAAAAGGTCGGCTCCGTCGTAGTCCCGCTCGGCGTGACGCTGTACGCGCTGCTCTACATGGGCTACCAGGGCATGTACGCGGTTTTCGGCATCACCCCCGAGCAGGCGGGCATCGACCAGTCCGTGCTGCTCGGCCGGCTCCTGGGGACGATCCTGCCCCTGCTGATCCTCGCGGCGATCGTCATCGGGGTCATCGTCAGCCTGGGCTGGCTGCTCAACCTGATCACCCGTGGTCTCGTGCGCCGGGCGGCGCAGCGGATCAGGCGGCAGCCGTGGATCGTCGCCGTCATCGCCGCGGCGTGGGCGGGCGCGTCCTATCTGGGGTGGATGTACTTCAGGATCGCCCTGGACGCCGCCGACCCCACCGCGAAGGTGCCGGTCAAGGCAGGAGACGTGATCATCGCGGCCGGGATCGGCGTGCTGGCGTACGTCGTGCCCTTCCGGCTGCTGCGCCGCAAGCCGGTCGGCCGGGCGGGGCTGAAGGTGCTCGTCGGGGCGCTCACCGGGATCGGCCTCGGCTACGTCCTCATGATCCAGATGATCTACGGTTCGATCGAGGTTCTGCAGAAGGGCGAGTCCACCGTGGTCCTGGACGCGGTCGGCTTCCAGACGCAGTGGGCCAAACTCCAGGACAACGAGGGCAAGCCCCTGTACGACAGCCGCTGGATGATGGTGCTCGGCGAGCACGAGGGCGGGTACGCGATCTACGACTGCGACAAGGCGCAGACGTTCCGCAAGTTCTCCGAGAGCACGATCTTGAGCGAGGTCCAGATGTTCTCCCCCGACCGGGAGAAGGGCTTCACCTGCGGTAGCCTCGCCGAGTAGGGCGTCACGCGCCTGCCCGGGCCGAGCGCCGGTCAGCCGATGTAGGCGCTGCTCGGCCTCCCCGCGCAGGTTCGCCGCCATGTAGAGCTGGAACTTCAGCACCACCGGCTCGTACACCAGCAGGAGCTGCCGGTGCCCGGCCAGGGCCACGAGCGCGACGTGGAACCGCCGGTGGCAATCGTCCCCGGCGGCGCGGGTCGCCCCTCTCGGCCGCCGACGCCATGCCGTCCAGCGCGTCGGCCATTGCCGTCCGATCGGGACGGCCCGCGCCGCCGGGGACGATACGACCAGGCCTCGCGCCGTTGGACAAACTGTCTCAGACATCACAGGCACGCCGCGCGCCGGCCAAGGTTCACCGGCGCGGACGTCAGACTGCGGCCGCGGCGGCGGCGCTCGCGTCGAGCAGTGAGCGGGCCGTGCGGTAGCGGGCGGCGTCGCCCGTGTCGCCGAGGATCGCGCCGATGTAGGTGTGCCCGTCGCGCTCGGCCGCGAGCATCAGGCAGTACCCGGCGGCGCGGGTGTAGCCCGTCTTCAGGCCCTGGGCGTCGTCGGGCAGCAGCCGGTTGGTGTTGCGCCAGACGTGCCTGCGGTGGGCGGACGTCTTCTCGACCGCGTGCAGCTCGGTGGCGGCGATCTGGATGATCACCGAGTCGGACATGACGGCACGGGCCAGCGTGACCTGGTCCACGGCCGTGGAGTGGTCGCCGCCGGACTGCGGGAGGCCGTCGGCGTTGGTGTAGAAGGTGTCGCGCATGCCGAGGTCGCGGGCGGCGGCGTTCATCTTCTTCACGAAACCCTTGACCCCGGGCCCGTACCTGCGGGCCAGCGCGTTGGCGGCGTCCGCGCCCGAGGGCAGGAGCAGCGCGTACAGCAGGTCGCGGACGGTGAGCCGCTCGCCCGCCTTCAGCCCGGCGTGGGTGGCGTCGTTGGCGGCGGCGTGCCGCACGTCGGCCTTGGTGATCGTCACCACCGCGTCCAGGGGCGCGTCCCGCCGCACGACGTACGCCGTCATGATCTTGGTGAGGCTGGCCACGGGGACGCGCCGGGTTTCGCGGCGCGCGAACTGCACGGTCCCCGTCGTCGCGTCGACCAGGTAGACCACCTTGGCCGTCACCTTCAGCGGCGCCGTCACTTTCGGCGGCGCCGTCAACGTCGAAGGCGCGGTCGCGGGGGCGGCGGCGCGGGCCGGGACGGCCAAGCCCGTCACGGCGAGGAACGCGACCAGGAGGAACAGGGTCACCTTGCTGCGCATTCGCATATGATGGCACGCCCTCCCGTACCTGCGGCCGACTGCAAGTAGACGGCAAGTAGGGAGCAACCGCCCTGGCGTACACATTTGAGTGAGCGAAAGGGGGGGATCATGAGGACGCGGAGGGGCCTGACGCGCGCGGGCGGCCTGGTTCCGGCGATGGCGAGTGGTGCGGCCACCGTGTTCAAACTGATCGTCGCCAGCCTCGCCCTGACCGGCGCCTACTTCGGGGCCGTCGCGGCCCAGGGCGACGGGCGGCCGGGCGTGGCCGCCGGCGAGGCCCCGGTCAGGACCGTCATGCTGTCCTCGCGGGCGATGCCCGTCCAGGACGCGCACGTCCCCAAGCCGGGCATCGTCAGCGTGGGCCTGTCCGAGACGGGCGAGGGCTGCCGCCGCGTCTACCACGTGCAGAGCGTGATCGACCCGGGCTCGGCCGGCGACCCCGTCGTCTACGACTGGCGTCTGGCGCGCTGGAGCCCCTCCACTCGCACCTGGAAGACCTACCTCTTCTCCGGGACCGCCGGTTTCATGGGCGCGCGGCGCACGGTCGAGTGGTACCCCCACGTCGTCGGCAACCCCGGCTGGTACCGCGTCGAGTTGGCCGTGCGCGACGGCGTCGAGGACGGCGCCCCGCTCTCCAAGGTGGTCGGTGAGAGGTTCAGGATCGCCTGCTGAGACCCCGGCTCACCCGGCGTTCACTGGGAGCCGAGCGCCTTACGCGCCGCCGTGACCCACCGGGGGATGCCGACCCGCTCGGCCACCGCCAGCGCCTTCTGGTAGTGCCCGCGCGCCTCGGCGGGCTGGCCGAGGTGCATCGCGAGGTCGCCGAGCGTCTGGGCCACCGGCCACAGGGCGACCACCCCGGTGCCCGCCCCCGCGATCCGGTCGGAGAACGGGCCGAGCGTCGAGTAGGCGTCCTGCATGCGGTCGCGGTCGCCGAGCAGCATGCCCGCCAGCGCCCGCCACGTCATGGCCAGCTCGTACAGGAAGTCGGGACGGACGGGCGTCCGCGTGACGGCGACCGCGCGGGCGTCCTTGATATGGCCCGCTGAGGCGAGCGCGACCGCGTAGGCGTCCAGCGTCCACTTGGCGCCGCGCCGGTGGGCCTCTTCCAGTGGCTCCACCATGTCCGCGGCCTTGCCGTCCACCAGGTGGAGGCAGAAGGTGGCGATCAGCGGCAGGTCCTGGCGGCCCTCCAGCATGCCCGCCCGCGCGGTGAGCCGGGCCGCGTTGCGGTAGGCCCCCTCGGCCCGCGCGTAGTCGCCGCTGATCATCATGCGCATGCCCGCGTACCAGGCTCCGACCGCCGACGGCGCGGGCAGGTCGTACTGCTTGGCCAGCCGCTCGGCCGCGCCGATCCGCGCGTCGGCCTCGGCGAAGTCGCCGCGCGCCGCCGCGCACTCCATCAGCACCAGGTGGGCCAGCGCCTGCACCGCGATCTGCCCGGACGCGGCGCCGACCTCCAGCAGCTCGCGCCCGATCGCCTCGCGCTCGTCCACGACCGTGATCACGTACGACTGGCGCAGCCGCCCGCTCAGCGCGACGGCGAGCAGCGCCGGGTCGCCGCTCTGCCGGGCGAGCTCCTCGGCCTCCAGGGACGCCTCGTACCCGCGGCCGGTCGCCGACCCCTCCAGTTCCAGGGCGAGGGTGGCCAGCAGGCTGGCGCGCAGGGACTGCTCGCCGGGCGGCAGCTCGATCAGCGCGCGCTCGGTGACGTCGACGATCTCCCAGGCCGTGCGGGTGAAATCGCGGGCGATGCCCTTGTGCGGCACGGCCACCGACGCGGCGACGCGCGCGGTCAGCTCCAGGTCGCGCAGCGGCAGCGCGGCGTCCATGGCCTCGCGGCGGTGGGCCCGCGCGGCCGTCATGTCCCCGCACAGTGCCAGCGCCTTGATCAGGCGGAGCTGCAGGAGGATCCGCTCCTTGGACGCCGGCCGGCCCGGGTGGGCGCGGTCGAACGCGGCGATGGCCCGCTCCCACAGCGTCGCCGCCTCGCGGTGGGCGAAGCGCCGCTCGGCCTGCTCGGCGGCCAGCCCCGCGTACCGGACGGCCTTGGCGGCGGTCTCGGCGGTGCCGGCGGCGTCGTAGTGGTGGGCGAGCGCCGCGACGTCCGACGAGGACCGGCTCTCGATCACCGAGGCGACCGCCGCGTGCAGGCGCGACCTGCGCAGCCGCGAGGCGTCGGAGTACAGGGTGTCGCGCACCAGATCGTGGTCGAAGCGCAGCATGCCCGGGCCCGGCTCGGTGACCAGCCCGGCCAGCAGCGCGGCCTCGACCGCGTCCACCACGGCCTCTTCGTCGCCGGAGACGTCCACCAGCACGTCGATGTCGACGTCCCTGCCGATCACCGCCGCCTGCAGGAGGATCTGCTGGGCCGTCACCGGCAGGCGGGTGATCCGCCGGCGCAGGACGTCGCGCACGCCCGAGGGCACCTCGGAGATCACCTCGGCGGCGGTGGCGCGGTCGCCGGTGGCCTCGGAGTCGAGCAGGCGCACGGTCTCGCGGACGAAGAACGGGTTGCCGCCGGTGCGCTCGATGATCGTGCTGACGGCGTCCTCGTCCACCTCGCGGACGCAGGTCGCCCGGACGAGCTCGGCCACGGCGTGCTCGTCCAGCCCCTCCAGGCCCACGCGGACCGGGCCGAGGCGGGCGAGCGCCGCCAGGACGTCGGACTGCTGGTCGTTCAGCTCGCCGTCGCGGCAGGTGACCACCAGCAGCACCCGGCTGGCCGCGAGCAGGCTGGGCAGGGCGCGCAGCAGCGCCAGCGTCTGGTCGTCGGCCCAGTGCAGGTCCTCCAGGACGATCAGCACCGGGGCCTCGCGGGCGATGCCGGCGATGTAGCCGCCGACCGCGCGGTGCAGCCGGAAGCCGCCGGACGCCTGGTCGTCGTCGGCGGCGGGCGCGGCGTCGTCCAGCAGGGGCGCCAGCAGCGGGCCGTACTCGCCGGTGCCGCGCGCGGCGGCCAGGGTGCGCAGCACCTCGACCCAGGCCCAGCCGGGCGGGGTGGCGCTGCTGTCCGGGCAGCCGCCCGAGGCGGTGGTCCAGCCCTGCTTGCCCAGCTCCAGGCCGAGCTGCACGACCAGCGTGGTCTTGCCGGCGCCCGGGTCGCCGCCCACGACGGCGGCGGTGAACCGCCCGGCCAGCGCGTGCGGCGCCGCGCCCGTCAGCCGGGCCAGCTCGGCGTCGCGGCCGACGAACGGCTCGGGCGTCAGGGGCGGCATGTCGCCGGTCGGGCTCTCCGGGCGCGGTGGCCAGGTACCGACCGGCTCGAAGCGCGGGCGCTGGGGGACCGTCAGTTCCAGGGACGGGTCCTGCGAGAGGATGTCCGACTCCATCTTGCGCAGCGCGGGGCCGGGGTCGATGCCCAGTTCGTCGGCCAGCGTCGTGCGGGCACGGCGCAGCGCGGCCAGCGCGTCCCCCTGCCTGCCGCAGCGGTAGAGGCCGAGGGCCAGCAGCCGCCAGCCCTCCTCGCGCAGCGGGTGCTCGCCGGTCAGCGCCTCCAGGTCCGGCACGGTCTCGGCGTGCAGGCCGAGGCGCAACCCC
This sequence comes from Sphaerisporangium sp. NPDC051011, assembly GCF_040653595.1. NCBI lineage: Bacteria > Bacillati > Actinomycetota > Actinomycetes > Streptosporangiales > Streptosporangiaceae > Sphaerisporangium > Sphaerisporangium sp. NPDC051011. The sequence goes on from NZ_JBFAGG010000002.1 coordinate 586,059, forward strand.
GCGTCCGAGTGCCGCTCGCGGGCGACCAGCCGCAGCTCTGCCAGCCTGCTGACCTCAGCCTCGGCCCACTGCTGCTCGGCGAAGTCGGAGTACGGCGTGCCGCGCCACAGGCCGAGCGCCGTCTCCAGGCTGGAGCGCGCCGCCTGGGGGTCGTCGTTGTCGAGGTACTTGCCCGCCGAGCGGACCATCGCCTCGAAGCGCAGCGCGTCGACCTGGTCGGGGGTGCTGCGCAGCGCGTACCCGGAGGCGACGGTGACCAGCAGCCGGTTGGGGCCGCCGCGCGGACGCCCCGGCTCCAGGACGCGGCGCAGGCGGGAGATGTAGACCTGCAGGCCCGACTGGGCGCCTTTGGCGCCTTCGTCCGTCCACAGGTCGAACAGCAGCGTGTCGACCGGGACGACCTGCCCGCGGGCGACGAGTAATCGGGCGAGCACGGCTCGCTGGCGTAGCCCGCCAAGGTCGAGCTCGCCATCGTCGTCGTACGCCTCGACGGGTCCAAGCACGCGGAACGTCACCATGTCAGCCGCCACGCTATGCGTGCCCGTCCAGCACGCACAAGCTATTCGCCAAGGCACGCCTTCCTTCTCATGCCCGCCCGCTATGGGCTTCCTCATGCCCCGCCCGCTGTGGGCTTCGCGATCACGCCGCTGCTGAGGCTATCGCTTCCAGGGACTCCCGGGCGCGACGCGGGCGAGTGGGCCCCGCTCCAGGGTCTCAGCTCCGGGAGGCCGGCTCGGGTGACCGGCGGGCGCCGGACGCGGCGTCGCGCCGCCGCAGCAGGGACCACGCCCCGAGCGCCAGCCCGCCCCAGGGGATCTCGATCGTGTACGTCCAGAAGCCGAACAGGATGGCGGCGGCGGTCGCCGAACTCGCCGGCTCGCCGAAGGCGATCAGCAGCGAGGCCGTGCCGCCCTCCATGATGCCCGCGCCGCTCGGGGTGATCAGCGCGCTGGTGAGCACCCGGCTCACCGCGAACACCGCGACGGTCTCGGCGGGGCCGGGGTAGGCGCCGGTGGCGACCAGGCAGGCCGCCATGATCAGGCACTGGAACCCCAGGAACGCGATCATGCCGAGCGACAGGCCGAGGGACCCCCGGCGGACGATCTCGGCGGTGTCGGCGCGCAGGCGCTGGATCGCGCCCGAGGCCGCGTGCTCGGAGGGGCGGACGCGGCGCGGGAGCAGCCGCAGCAGGCCGTCGAGCAGCCGGCCGAGGACGACGGCGGCACGCTCCCAGTACAGGGCGGAGGCCACCACGGCCACGAGGATCAGGATCGACGTCGCCCCGCCCCAGGCGGCGCTGACGACCCGCTGGTCGGGGATGCGGCCCGCGATGAGCAGGGCGATGATGCCGACGGCCGGCAGGATGAACCGGAACAGGGTGTTCCACACGCCGGTGACCACCGCGTACACGACGACGGGACGGGTGGCGAACCCCCAGCCCTTGGTCATCCCGAACGTCAGGGCCAGGCCCGCCGCGCCGCCGAAGGGCAGCAGGTTGCTGACCGCGCTGCCGGCGGCGTTCAGCGTCAGGGCCTGGAGGTGGGTGAGGCCCGGTAGCGCCGAGGTCATCACGAACGTGTAGGCGTACAGGCTGGCCAGCCACAGGACGGCCATCAGCAGGATCATCGGCCAGCTCATGGCGGCGAACTGGGAGCCGATCTCGTGCCAGCTGACGTTGGCGCCGGTCAGCGAGTGGACGATCTGCGGCAGGAACACCACGAGCAGCACGGCGAGCGCCAGCGAGACCAGCGAAAGGCCCGCTTTGACCCACTTGCCCCTCATCTAGGTGCTCCCTTCCGTCCGTATGGACCTATCACGTCCCCTGGCGTCCCCGTCCGGCGGCCCCCCAGCGGCCTCCCGTCCCCCTCAGGCGGGACGCCCACCGCCCCGGACGGCGACGCGACCTCCAGTCTGTTGCGGACCGCCCGCGGAGATCTCATCCTCGAGAAGGATTTCGCCCTCGTCACGTCTCCTGAGGAAGATCGTCGAACGGGTGGGTGCGCCTGCTGCCCGGCGGCAGCTCGCGCCGCACGTACCACTCGGTGCCGAACACCAGGCGGTACAGCGGGCCGGGGATCTTCAGCATGACCCCCAGCGTGCGGTCGCCGTCCCCACCCGACGCCTGGCTCGTGTGGGCCGCCATGCTCGCCCGCTTGACCTTCGCGAACCTGCGGACGTTCACGCGGTGGGTGATCACCTCGCCCGGTGAGTAGGCGCGCTCGAACGAGCGTACATCGAACTCCGGGGGGAAGCGGTAAAAGCGCTGGGCCAGCCGGAGCGCCTTGAGCAGCGGGTCGCGGTTGACCGTGGCCTCCAGCAGGATCGGCGTGCCCGCGATGCCCGCCGCGCGCTGCCCGACCCGGTAGACCTGCACGTGGTCGGGGTGCCCGTACCCGCCGGCCGGGTCGTAGATCGTCAGCAGGTCGGCGCTCTCCTCCTTGAGCACCGCCGCCAGGCGCTGGGCGGCCTCCTCGATGTCGGCGTCGATGAAGGCGTTCTCGGGGCGGTCGTCGCCGATGCCGCCGTTCTCGGCCATGCCCGCCGTGTCCAGGCCCGAGTCGCCATAGCCCAGCAGCACCACCCGGGCGACCCCCAGCACGGCGGCGGACGCGTACAGCTCACCGGTGCGCGCGGCGGCGAGTTCCTCACCGTGGGGCATCTCGGCCAGGCCGCGCTCCCCGGCGGTCGCCACGACGAGGACGACCCGATGGCCCTCGGCCGCCAGCATCGCCATCGTGCCGGCGGTCAGCAGAGCCTCGTCATCGGGATGGGCGTGGAAGAAGACCGCGGTACGTGCCACGACCGCCATGATTCCACGGAGCCGCCGCCCGAGTGCGAGCCGCCTCCCCGCGACCCGTTCCAGAAGCCTCCCCGAACCCTTCAAGAACGGGCGGCGAGTCGCGTGTGACGGGCCGATCCGGGGGACGGACAGGCGTGGAACGGGCCGGTGCGGGCGTGGGGCGGGCGCGATGGTGGAGGTACGGGCGGGATGGGCGCGTTTGAAGCGGATCCCGGGCTCTGCCAGTCTGGCGGGGTGCGGATCCTTCACGTCAGCGACTGTTACCTGCCCAGGCTCGGGGGCATCGAGGTGCAGGTGGCCGACCTGGTACGGGCACAGGCCGAGGCCGGCCACGAGGTCGAGGTGGCCACGGCGACCCCGGGCGAGCGCCTTCCCGGCGTCCACCGCGTCGTCTTCCCCATGCCGTTCAGCCTGCCCGTCCATCCCCGCGGGGTCCGGCACCTGCTGCGCCTCATGATCGCCCGCCGCCCCGATGTCGTGCACGTCCACACCGGCGCGGTCTCGCCCTTCGCCTGGATGGGCGTGCGGGCCGCCGTGCGCGCCCGGCTGCCGGTCGTGGTGACGGTGCACAGCATGTGGGACCCGGTGACGCGCGGGGTCTACCGCGGCCTGGACACGGTCTGGGGGTGGAGCCGCTGGCGCCTGGTGTCCACGACCGTCAGCAACGCCGCCGCCCGGCCGATCCGCTCTGTCGTGGGCGGGCGGGTGCCGGTGAACGTCGTCTCCAACGGCCTGGACGTCGGCGCCTGGCGTCCGGCGGGTGATCCGCCGCCGCGCGAGGACGAGAGCGTGCACATCGTCGCCGTGGGGCGGCTCGCCCCGCGCAAGCAGCCCGTGCGGCTGCTGAAGATCCTTCTGGAGGCCCGGCGCCGGGTGCCCAGGCACGTCCAGATGCGGGCCACCCTGGTCGGCGACGGGCCGGCGCGCGGGTCGATGGAGCGGTTCCTGCGCGCCCACGGCATGGGCGGCTGGGTGTCGCTGCCGGGGCGCTACTCGCGCGACCAGATCCGCAGGCTACTCGCCTCGGCGGACGTGTTCGTGGCGCCCGCGCCTCGCGAGTCGTTCGGCATCGCCGCCCTGGAGGCGCGGGCCGCGGGCGTGCCGGTGGTGGCGCGCGCGCAGAGCGGCGTGGCCGACTTCGTCCGTCCCGGCAAGGAGGGCCTGCTCGGCCGCAGCTTCGAGGAGCTGGTGGGCTCGGTGGCGCGGCTCGCCCGCGACCGCGAGCTGCGCGAGTCGATCGCCCTGCACAACAGGGAGACCGAGCTGACGCGCTGTGCCTGGCCCTCAGTGCTGGAGGGGTTCGAGCGCTGCTACGAGCTGGCGAAGGCGCGCGCCTGACCTTCGCCGGGGCGTTCGGCGCTCAGGAGCAGGTCGTCGTCAGCTTCTGCATGGCCTCGGTGGCCTTGGTGGCCATCTTCGGCAGCTCGGTCGCCGCCTTGGCCGGGTCGGACATGTCGATCTTCATGCCGCCCCACGACGTGGACAGGTCAGCGAGGGTGGTCTTCAGGTCGCCGTCGGCCTTGTCGGACAGGTCCTTGAGCTTGGCGGCCAGGTCGGAGTTCGCCTTGTTGAAGCCCTCCAGGTTGGCTCCGCCCGCAGCGGCCTGCGTGCTGTAGTCCTGCATCGCCTTGATGGCGTCCTGGCAGACGGCCTTGGTGTCGCCGCCGCCACATCCCGCGGTGAGCGAGACGAGGATCGCCGTGGCGGAGACGGCGAGGATGTGGCGGGGGAGGGAGATGGACATTATGTGCCTTTCCTAGTGATCTTGCTCGCGGGGAACAAGCTAGCAGTGGCACTTGCAATCCGCTTACAACCCGCCTGCACGGCGGACGGGACCCCCTGGCCCGGGAGTGGGCGGCGGACATGTGAGGGCGGCGGAGTGACAGGGGGCCGTTAGAAGGGGAGCGTCCGGCCCGAGGGGGTGCGAAGATCCAGCGGGCTGGGACGGCTCGGCGGCTTGGGGCGGGGTGTGATGAGAATCCGCTTCATGTCCTTCTCCTTCGGTACGGCTCCACACTTCCCTCGTCAGTCGCCGGCTGACAGGTCCTTTTCCTCACGGGGGAATTCCACGGCCTGGGTGGTTCGTGGACCCGACCCCACCTCCTGTTTACCCTTTGCGGGGCCGACGCAGACGCTTTCGAGCATAGTTTCTCCGATCATCATTTGGCGTGGAACCCCTACCGCGCCCCTGCGGGCGTGCTACGTACGGTCGCGGCGTGACCTCGGCTTCCTGGGTGTCACCAGCGTAAAAACGCGATGTTTCCAAATGGGTTCTGGATTGTTGCGGGCGCATGCCCGCGGGGCCGGGGAGGCGTCTCGCCGGGGGAATCCACCACGAATCCGGCAGGTGCGCGAGCCGCTCTTTCCCCGAAATTGTCCGCCTGAAACCTGTCCGGTAATTCTTTTTTCTCGAAATCGTGGCTAACCAGAGGTGGAGGCGGTGGTCAGGAGCAGAGCGGAATCCTTCCGTCACATTCTGACGGGTTCACGCGGTGATACCGGGCGTTCAGGATTCGCTCACCGGCGGAGCGTCAAAGGAAGTGGTCGATGACCACCGAGGCGATCGTGGAGACGACGGCGGCGGCCAGGAGCCAGAAGCCCCACCGGATGAGCAGATACTTGCGGTAGGCGATGCGGCTCAACCTGTGCACCTGGTCGGAGATCTGCCGCAGGTCCGGCTTCGCTGCGCCGATCAAGGCCGACGCCAGCGCCGGGACCGACTCGAACCGGACGATGTCCCCGTAGTACGCGATCACCTTCGAGTCCCGGGCCGTCGGCGCGCCGGTCCTCGGGTACACCGCCCCCGCCAGGCACGCCAGCGACGCCAGCGCGGCCGTCACGCCGGCCCACCACAGCCACTCGACGGCGTTCGACAGCCTCGCGGGCGCCCAGTCGCCCGCGAACAGCCCTCCGGCGACGGCGCCGAGCCCGACGCCGGAGACCCCCAGCAGGACCTGCGCCTTCGCGTCGGCCCTGTTGATCTCCTCGCGGATGTCCGCGAGCAGTTTGGCCGCGTACGCGTACGCGGCCGTCTCCGCCTCTTTCCGCACGGCCGACGCGGACGGGGCGGGCGCCTTCGCCAGGCGACGTAGCACGTTCAGGTTGCACTCCCTCAGGACAGCCCGCGCCGACCGGCGACGGGCACCTGGCGAACCACTCCTGTCGCGGGCGAGCATGTCATGCGCCCGCGACGGCCGTACAGGAACTTTTACGCACTCACCCCATGGATCTTCACGCGTGGGGTGCGACCCGCTTCTGCGCTGTCGTCTCTGTGCCCGATGAGGGCGGGGAAGACCCGGACGGGATCACATCAACGTCACGCTGCCGTGACACCCAATTTTCGATGATGCTGCCAGGCCGACCGCTCTGTGGAGGTGGTGACGAGTAAAGGCAGGCAGGACAACACACGCAGGAGACAGCGATGACGAACAAACACGTCCGCCGGACGCTGACCGGTGTGCTGGGCACCTGTTGCCTGGCCGCGATGGTTCAGATGGCGGCGAGCCCCGCCGGTGCGGAAACCGGGCGCGCGACGGCACAGGGCCGCGACGTCCCGGCCTCGACGGCGGGCATGGCTCCGCCCACCCAGTGCGCCGTGGGCTACTTCTGGACCGGGTTCGAGTGCGCGTCGAGAGTCGTGCCGCCGCCCACGCAGATCCCGCCGCTGGAGAAGGGCCGGGCGGAGAAGCGCCGGGTGGAGAGGGGCCGTACGGAGAAGGGCCGGGTGGAGAAGATCCGGGTGGTGCCCCCCGGGATACCGCACGTTCCCACCTGCGCTCTCGGTTATTACTGGACCGGGTACACGTGCGCGTCCCGCGAGATAGCGCCGCGAGAGAAAGCCGTCCCCAAGGTGGGCCGGGGCGAGACCCGGTACGAGGGGCGTGACAGGGACCGGTACGAAAGGGAGCGGGCCTACGAGAGCAGCCGGTATCGGTACGAACGAGAGCGGCCCTACGAGAGCGGCAGGGGTCGCTACGAACGAGAGCGGCCCTACGAGAGCGGCAGGGGTCGCTACGAAAGCGAGCGTACCTACGAGAGCGCCATGAGTCGCTACGAAAGCGAGCGGTACTACGGGAGCAGCCAGAATCGCTACGAAGAAGTCGGCTACGAGGGGCGCGCGGAGCGTGGCCGGGGCGGGGAGCGCGACTGACCCGCCGCCGTCCGGAGCCGCCGGCGCGCGGACTCCGTGGCCCGCGTAAGGGAACGCGGCGGAACCGGCTGCGTGCAGGAACGCGGCGGAACCGGCTGCGTGTAGGTACGCGGTGAACCGGCTGCGTGTAGGTACGCGGTGAGATCCGCTTCGCTTCGGTGGGAAACCGTGCGGAGCGGGTTTCACCGTTCCGTGCGGGCCGTGCCGGCTTTGTGTGCCGGGTCTGTGTGCCGGGTCTTGAGCCGACCGCAGTGCCTTTCGCCGAGGTCCCGAGCCGACCCCCACCGCGCCGGTTGTCAAGCGAACTAGCTGGTCAGAAGCTTGAAGGTCGCTTAGGCGCGTCAGGGAAGTAGGCTGACCGCGATCGCCCGCGACGGTGAAGGAACTGCTCATGACCACCGACCCAACGATGACCCGGATCGGCCAGGGGGTGGAGTTGCATCACCACCAAGGTCAGCGTGAAGCCGCTCGCGACTTGTTCGCGCAGATCTGGGACGACATCGGTGGTGAGCAAGGCGACCCGCTGCATGTTTGCGTCCTTGCCCACTCGATGGCCGACGTGCAGGACGACGTGCACCAGGAGCTGATGTGGGATCTGCGAGCGCTTGCCGCCGCCGATCTCGTCACCGATGAGCGGGTGGCCCAAGCTGGGGTGCCACTTTCAGTGGCCGGCTTGTATCCGTCGTTGCACCTGAACTTGAGTGAGTGTTATCGCAAGCTGGGCGATTTCGGCCGCGCCCGCGAGTACTTCCAGCAGGCGCGGGCCGAGATCGGAGCGCTTGGCGACGACGAGTATGGACAGCTCATCAGGGGCGGCCTGGAGCGGCTGGCCGAACAGTTGGGTGAGGCCACCTGACTGCGCCCCGGCGAATTCTCTGCGCTAGCTGTTGATCTTCTTGCTTTGAGCCGAGGTGCCTTCAGGCCAGGAGTCCCAGGGTTTCAGCAGGACCGGCGAAGGCCTCTCATATGTTCAAGAGACGCTTTCACTACCGCGCCGGTAGCTGCCTTGTTTGACGGCGTCGATGAATGCGGTCCACTCCGCGTTGGAGCAGCTCAGTACGGGGCCATCGGGGCGCTTGCCATCCCGTACCGCCACACCCAGAAGAGCCGCCCTCATCTCGACGCAACCGCCCGCCTCGCCGCTGTAAGAGCTCTTGACCCAACTGGCGTGGGCTCTTGGTCCCGTGGACATCGCGTATGTACTCCCGTGCGGGTCAGCGGTCCGTGGCCTTGGCGGCGATCTGTCTGACGGATGCTTCGCCAAGGCCGTCGGAACTGGTCGGAGCGAGCTAGAGGTCGCGGCCTCTCACATGTTCAAGGAACGCTTTCCACTCGGTGCGGCCGAACAGGAGGAAGGCTTGCTGAGGGTTCTTCGAGTCTCTGATCGCGATGCTGATGTCACCCAGGGCTACTTCGACGCAGTCACTGCCGCTGCCGGTACTTCGGCTGCTTTTGCGCCATGCGATGTGGGTAAGATCCAGCTCGGACATGTCCACCTCCGGTCCACCGTTACCCAAGATCTTCGGTCATTCGTGCTATCAATTGAACCGACTCATCCGGTCCCAAGGCCATAGCTCGTAGGTAGTCGAATATGACGTTGTAATGGGCGATCTGCTCCGGAGTCTCCAGGTACAGCTCCTCTGTGTCCGTCTCCAGGTAGACGACGGGTGCGTCGCTGGGCTCGATGAAGTCAAGAATGACGAACTGCCCGGCCATTGCCGGATGGACGCCCGCGGTGAACGGCAAGACCTGCAAAGTAGCCTGCTCGTCGTTCACCGCCTTGATCAGATGATCCATTTGCTCGCGCATCAAGGGCTTGCTCCCCACGGTCCTCCTCAGCGCGGCTTCGTCCAGTATGGCCCAGAAGGCCGGGGGATCCTCGGCGGTGAGCAACTTCTGACGATCCAGCCGAGCGGCCACCCGACGTTCGACCTCGTGAGAACTCCTGTCCCCTCCCGCCAGTGCCATCCGGGTCACCGCGGTCGCGTAGTCGCCGGTCTGCAGGAGACCCGGGACGAGTTGCGGCTGGTAGGTGCGGATGGTAGCCGCTTCAGCCTCCAAGCCGACGAATGGGCTCGTGAACACGTCGTTGTAACGCATCCACCATCCGCGCTGCTTGGCCTCGCGAGCCAAGGTGACTAGCGCGTCGCGCTGCTCGGGCTCAACGACGTCGTACATGTCCACGAGGTCGCGGACGTCTCCTGGATGGACGCTCGACTCGCCGGTCTCGATCCTGCTGATCTTCGATCCATGCCAGCCCATCCGGCGGGCGGCCTCATCGCGGGTGAGGTCACTGACTTCGCGAAGTCGCCGGAGTTCGGAAGCGAGTCGGCGACGACGGAGCGTTGGACTGGTTCGACGACCTTTCACGGCTGGTCCTCCTCGGCTGAGGTTCACGTGATCAACTGACTGTAACTTTGAGTGTTTCTATGGATACACATTGCAACCATAGACCGTCTGCGTCATCCTGTGAGCGGAATCCCGAGTCCTCGTCTCGAAGGAGTGCGGATCGTGGCCGCTACACAAAGCGACGCTCTAGTTACATATGGGAGTGAGCGACGGTATCAGTTGCTCACCTGGCTCGCATGGGGTCTGCGCCAGTTGGAGCGCACGACGGTGCTCGTCGCGCGTCGTCACGGTGAGCCGGTTCTGTACGTGGTCCGTGCAGATGGGCGCAAGGTGGCAGTACTGGCCGTCGAGCACGGTGACCAGTGGTTCTTCGTCTGGGGCCCCGAGACGGGCGTACGGGCGGAGCCGCTGCCGGTCACCGTACAGACGATCGCCAAGGCGGCGGCGTGATGGACTCTCCGCTCCTTCTCGGGACCCTGACGGTCCCGGGCGCCGCCGAGAATGTGGCGGAGGCCCGGCGGTTTCTCATGAAGCTGCTCGGCGGAGACCACCGAGATGCCGAGACGGTCAAGCTGCTGCTCAGCGAGCTGATGGGGAACAGTATCCGCCACAGCGCGAGCGGACGCGGGGGTCTGGTCACCGTCGCGGTGCTCGACGTCGAGGGCGCGCTTCGGGTGGAGGTGGCCGACGGTGGTGGTCCGACTGTTCCGTGCCTCTGCGCCCGGGGAGAATTGGTCGAATCGGGACGCGGCATGAAGCTGGTCGACGTCATGGCGTCGCGCTGGGGGTTCGTCCGTGACCCGGTGGAGGGCGGCACGACATGGTTCGAACTCGGCGGGACGTGGGCCCCTCTGAGTCGGCGGCGTGACCCTTAGCACATCGAGGGAGGCTAAAAGGGTGAGCACTTCTGACTTCGATCGTTCCCACCAGATCTCTCAGCGTGATCTACGCGACCGGTCGGCAGAGATCATGGACGGTCTGGAGCGCGGGGAGCGGTACGCCGTCACCCGCAACGGCCACCACATAGGCGACCTGGTCCCCATCCGTCGTCGGCGCCGGGCCGTCTCCCGGGCCGAGTTCGCCGCCGTGTCCCGCGGCATGCCGCGCCTGGACGACCGGAAGTACCGCGAGGACATGGAGCGTCATGTCGACAGCGACCTTTACGATCCCTACGACCGCGCCTACGGCAGAGGTGAGTTCGCGCAGGGCGAGCAATGACCCACACTCAGGGGTTGCTCGACACCAACATCCTCATCTTGTGGGCGGGAATCGCCCCTGACGAGTTGCCCGACGAGATGATGATCAGTGCCATCACCACTGCGGAGTTGTCGGTGGGCGTGCTGGTGGCGGCTGGACCACAGGAGCCGGCCCAGCGAATGAAGATCCTTCAAACCGCTGAAGCCGAGTTCGACCCACTGCCCTTCGACGACACCGCCGCCCGGGAGCGCGGGCAACTATGGACCGCCGTGATCGCCTCCGGCCGCGAACCACGCCCTCGAACATCAGATCTGGTGATCGCCTGCATCGCCATCGTGAACCGGCTTCCTCTGTACACCTGCAACCCCAAAGATTTCAAAGGCCTCGACCATTTGCTCGCCGTGGTGCCGGTCACCAGGCCCGTGTAAGGAAATGCGCGGAGGACGACCGACTGAAGCGTTGCAATCCAGGAGCTTATGCACGTCAATGACGCGGACGCCGCGTTCCTTCGCTTCAAGAGCAAGTCCACGGCTACGTCATCCGCCGGCCAGGTATGCGACGTGAACACACGTCGATCCGTCCCGTGCGTAAGTTTCATTGTGGGTGGTTGAGGTTGGTGATGCCCGCCCGTGCCGCTTCGTCGTGGTTGTTCACTGTGAGCCCACCCATGAGGCGAGTGCCGTCCGAGACGGTCGGCTGCGAGCGTGGCTGTGAAGAGGTCTTGCACCTGTCCGATGGGGTGCGAGAACCTAGGCGGGACGGTTCTTATCCAGTAAGGAATAGATTGTGCGCGGGAATCTTAGAATTGCGGTATGTTTCATTTCATTCGCAGCAGGATCAATGGTTCTGGCTAGTTGTGATAGCTCGCCGGTCGCCAATACAACTCCGACCGGAGTAACACCGTCCGCAAGTGCCACGCCCGACTTATCGGCCTCGATCTTGCTGATTAATCCCGATGAACCCCTCGATGGCGAGCTCATCCTCGGTGTTGGCGTGAGGGGTACATTAGGTGTCTCGTCCTTAGGCTGTGTCAGGGTCGGTAAATCTGTAGTCGTCGCCCCCAAGAATTCCACCCTTTCCGCCGACGGCACTCACGTCAATCTCGCGGGAGTTGGCACCTTCGCAATCGGCGAGCCAATCAACGTCGGCGGGCTATTGATAGAGAAACCTAAGGCCGGCGTTAAAGGCTTGCCCGATAATTTCACATCGTGCGGCACCGGCAGCTTCATTGCGATTTCCCCGAGGGCTTATTAAAAAGACATCTCTAACTCGACGACACGTCGATAGTCGCGCGAGTCGCACGCCGTAACCCGGTGCAAGACGCGGCAGGAGCGATCTTCGGGGTAAGCCAGCCCACAGTGAGCCGCCGCTGGGATCTACTCCGCCCGGTGATCGGTGTTGTTCTGGCCGAGTTCGTCTCACGGTTGTACCGACGCCGTCCGCCTCACCCGCGAGATCCAAGCTCAGGGATATCGCGGCAGTCCGCGTCCTCCGGAGCGCCGGATCCGCCGGGTGTGGTCGGCGAGCGGTGACGACGGTGCGCACGAGAGCCGTCTGTGGTTCGGTCCGGATCTTCGGCTGGAACGTTAGCAGGAGGTTGGCAGTTTGCCTTCTTTTATGGCCTGGGTGAACAAGCGCCATTCTTGATGGGTGAGTACGAGACGAGGGCCGTTGGGGCCCTTGCTGTCTCGTACGGCCACGTTTGAACCGCCCAGCCTGACCTCGACGCAGCCTCCGTTCTCACCACTGTGGGAGCTCGTGAACCAGGTGTTCTGGGGCGGGTTCGCGGTCATCGGGTGATCTCCTACGGTGTGGAGCTCGTCTGCCTTGGAGGGATGAACTCTATGGACTTCTCCCGGTGAGCGCCATCGCGGTCAGTTGACCAAAAGTGAGCGTATATCGGCTGACTTCGGCCTTGTTCTCGATGGCGAGGCTACTTGTCGGTTGCTCCAGGTAGACGACGTCGAGGTCGTCCTGCTCCGGGAACTGAAGGACGTAGAAAGGCCCTCCGGGTGCGCGCCCAGTTCCGTGGGAAGCACCTGGATCGTGACGTTGGGTCGGCGGCCGACATCGACGAGATGCTGAAGCCGGGCACCCATGATCGCGGATCCGCCAACTCTGCGCGTGCGGTGGACGGGGTTCACGCGTGACTCCGCTGCGAGCGGCACGACATGGTTCGGACTGGAAGACGCCCGGAAAGACAGTCCGCGCGGAGTGAGGCCCATTTCCAGGCGTCACTCCACTCAAAAGCGCCGGGCGCCCAGACGGGGGTCACATTCCCAGGGAGTGTTTGAGGAAGTCCAACTGCAGGAGGAGCAGGTTTTCGGCGACGGATTCCTGGGGGGTCATGTGGGTGACGCCGGTGAGGGGGAGGACGGTGTGGGGGCGGCCGGCGGCGGTGAGGGCTGAGGAGAAGCGCAGGGTGTGGGCGGCGATGACGTTGTCGTCGGCGAGGCCGTGGATGAGCATGAGCGGGCGGGTCAGGTCGGCCGCCTCGTGGATGATCGAGTTGCGGGTGTAGGCGTCCGGGTCCTCGTCGGGGTGGCCGAGGTAGCGCTCTTTCCAGTACGTGTCGTACAGCCGCTGGTCGGTGGGCGGGGCCCCTGCGACGGCGGCGTGGAAGACGTCTGGGCGGCGCAGTACGGCGAGGGCGGCGAGGAAGCCGCCGAACGACCAGCCGCGGATCCCGACGCGGGACAGGTCGAGGTCGGGGTGCCGGTCGGCCGCCGCGTGCAGGGCGGTGATCTGGTCCTCCAACACGGGGGTGGCGAGTTCGCCGCGCACGGACCGGTCCCACACGGGGCCCCGGCCGGGCGTGCCGCGGCCGTCGGCGACGACGACCGCGAACCCCTGCTCGGCGAACCACTGCGCGACCAGCATGTCCCAGGTGCGCGCGGCCAGCACGAGTTGCAGTCCCGGCCCGCCGTAGGGGGCCATGAGGACGGGCAGTTTCCCGGTGCCGGGCTCGTGCCAGGACGGGAGCAGCACCGCCGTGCACAGCTCCCGCTCACCGGCTCGCATCAGCGTGACGCGCGGCGTGAGCAGCGGCGTCTCGGCGTGGGAGGCGATCTCGGCGACCTGGCGCCCGTTGCGGTGGACGGTCACGCGGGTGCCGAAGTGGTCGAGGGACCGCGCGGCCACGATGAGGGTGCCAGCGCCGAGCCACCCCTCGTGCACGCCCGGCTCGGTGGTGACGGGCCGAGGGCCGTCCTCGGGCGAGTACATCCAGAGGTGGGTCTCGGTCGGCTCGGCCGTGCCGGCGAACAGGACGGTGTCGCCGTCGACGTCCAGGACGGCCCGCACCTGGAGGCCGGCCGGGGTGACCGGCTCGCCGTCCACCAGCAGGCGGTAGGTGGCGCCGAGGGCGGCCGTCCACACGAGCGCGCCGGACGCGGTGAGCGCCGGGGTGCCGGACACGATGTCGACCCAGGCCGGGTCGTGGTCCTCGCGGACCACCGTGGTCGCCCCCGTGTCCGGGTCCACGCGCAGGACCCGCGCGGTCCGCTGGTCGCGGCTCTGGACGACGATCAGCAGGGACGTCCCCCAGTACACCGAGACGAGGTACTCGAACGCCTTCCGGTCCCACTCCACCGGCACCCGCGAGCCGTCGAGCCCGAGCAGCCACAGCGAGACGTCCGCGTTGTCCGTTCCCGCCTGCGGGTAGGCGATCACCTTGGGCGGCGCGGCGGGCTGGGACGGGTCGGAGATGTACCACCGCTGGAGCATGGAGTTGTCGACGCGCGCGGCGAGCAGGCGCGAGCCGTCCGGTGACCACCAGTACCCGCGGTCGCGTCCCATCTCCTCGGCGGCGACGTGCTCGGCGAGCCCGTAGACGACCTCGGGGCCGTCGGGCTCGGCCAGTGCGCGGTCCGTCCCGTCCAGATCGACGACGCGCAGGGCTCCGCCGGAGACGTACGCGACGCGCGCGCCGGTCGGGTCGGGGCGCGGGTCGATCACCGGGCCGGAGGCGGGGAGCTCGGCGGCCGTGGCGGCCGGGTCGTGCAGCGCGACCGTGTACAGCCGGCCGGACAGCGCGAACGCGGCGAGGCGGGCGGCGGCGTCCGTCGCGTAGGCCACGATGCCGGCGGCCTGTTCGCGTGACCGCTCGCGGCGGGCCTTCTCCTCCTCGGGCACGTCCTCGGCTCCGAGGCCCAGCGCCCCCGGGTCGGCGACGAGCCGTTCCTCGCCGGTGGCGACGTCCAGCGTCCACAGGCGCTCGACGGGGTCGTCCCCGCCGCCCGACCGGATGAAGGTCACCCTGCCGCCGTCGGGGGAGATGCCGAACCGGCGGGGGACTCCGAGGCGGAAACGTCGCGTACGGGCGAACTGACGGGGGAAGCTGGGTTCGGCCATGCCGACATGCTCGCAGAGATCGCGGCCGCTCCTCCAATCGATTGCGGCTCCGCCGCAGGTCGGGACCCCCGAATGGCCGGATTGGTCAGCCCCGGGTCAGGACGAAGTCGTCCTCGTCGTCGCCTTCCCCGACCGACCCCACCGCCCACAGCCGGGACGTTCCCGGCACGCGGGCCACGCGGGTGACCCGTACGAGGTGGGACGCCGTGTACGGCTGCTCCTCTCGCCAGGTGCGCAGCAGCGGGCCGTACGACGCCGTCCAGGAGCGCCCGTCGAAGTGGAGGAACAGCGGCCTGCCCGGCTGGGAGTCGTCCGCCCCGCTGAGCCAGACGTCGCCGGCGCCGGACGCGGTGACCCCCTGGAGGCCGCCCCGGGAGACCGGCACTCCGGCCCGCCCCCAGGTCGTGCCGTCCCAGTGGAGGACCAACGGGATCTCCGCCGCGCCGTCCGGTGAGATCACGCCGCCGACCGCCCACACGTCGGACGGCGAGATCATCCACACGTCGCGCAGTACCCCGCCGGTGATCTCGGGGAGGGTGATGCGCTCCCAGGACTGGATCTCGGGCCCCGACACGGCTCTGCCGTGCCAGATCATCGGCATGCCCTGCTCCGGCCCGTTGGTGGAGGCCGGAACGTCCGAGCCCACCGCCCACACGTGCCCGGGCGCGGCGGTGATGCTCAGGAACTGCCCGTCCGCACGGAGGATGGTGCGGAAGCCCCTGCTGGTCCAGCGCGCGATCAGGCCCTGCGTGGAGTTGCGGCCCGCGAACCACGTGCCGGCGCGCCCGGTGGTGACGTCGGTGAGGAAGTAGTCCTCGGCGTCGCCGTACGGATGCCACCCCCGCCAGCGGAGACCGTCCCAGTGCGCGGCGTACGGCCCGCGGGCGTTGCCGACGATCCACGCGTCGGAGGGGGAGGCCGCGCTCACGCCGACGAGGTGCCAGGCGTCGTTCTCGCTGACCGCCGTCTGTGTCCAGCGGACGCCGTCCCAGTGCTGGAGCGCCGGGGTGCCCTCCCTGTCCTCGGCGCTGCGCTGGTAGCCGACGGCCCAGGCGTCCCGCGGGCCGGTCGCCGCGATCTCCCGCAGGGCGGCGGCGCTCGTCAGGCGGGCGTTCCCGGCGGGCTTCCATTCCGACGGCGGGACGGGGGACGGCGTGGGGACGGGGGTGGGGGTGTCGATTTCGGACATCGTGGACGTCCTGGGCGCCGACGCCCCTTCGGCAGGGGTCTCGGGGCCACCGCCGCACGCCGTCGCGAGAGCGAGGCAGGCCATCGCCACCGGCCACCGGCGTGTGATCCTCATGTCACGGCATGCTCGCAGGAAGTGACGGGCCTCCGCCACCGAAGCGCCGTTGTCAGCCGCCGTTCGCAGTCGATGGTGATCTTTTTGGGCGTCACTCTTGTAGCGTGAATCAGCGGAAATGTCCCGGCTAATCAGTTTTTGATCACGGAACGCGCGGACGGCTCGCGCGGTGGGCACGCGCGAGCCGTCCGGGTATCGGGCCGGGAATCCCCGGGCTCAGGAGGTGGGCGCCTCCTGGAGGCCGTGAAACGCGGAGAACCTCCGGAAATGTGAAGTATGCCGCGAGTCGATCAGCAAATGGAGAGACCCCGGGAGCGGGTCAAGACGGTCAGCGGCGCATGACGTGCAGAACGCGCGCGATGCGTTCCGCCGCCGTGACGATGTCGGAGGCGTGGCCGATGCGGCCCGCCCACGAGAGCCAGAACCACCACTCGCCGTCGGCGGCGTTGGCGGCGAGGACGTCCTCGGTGACCGCCGGAGCCATCGGGTTGATCACGCGGAGGCGTGGATAGAGTCCGGTGTGCGCCGTCAGGCGAACCTGGAAGGCGTGCGCCTCCAGTTGCGCGGCGAGTCGTTCCAGGTGGTCGAGGGCTTCAGCCGACTGAGTGCCTGAGTCTGCCGTCTTCATCGGGGTCTCCAACCGGGAGAGGGGGACCGGATGGGGACCAGACTGGCCCCGGCGCCACCGACCGGCAATCCGAGCAAATCCACTGATAAGTGGAATACCGTCGAATGGAACCCAGGTTTACGTGGAAAGCACGCGGGTGCCCGTGCATCAGTCCCATAACGGCCGGGGCCATTAGGTGCCGGCTCGTTAACATCGGGGAAACATCCGTAAGGCCAACACCTCAGTGGCGGGGGGGCGACAGATGGCCCGTGGAGAACACTCCCCGGCGTGTGCCAGACGCTGGCGAGAACAAGCCGCGGCACAGCAGTGGACCCTGTGGCAGACCGCCCAGGCCATCCACGGCTGTTGCGGGGTGAGCCTGCTCAAAGCCCACCGCCTGGCACGCGGGTGGTCCGCGCGCCAGGCGATCGAAGAGCTCGAACGGCTCTGCGAGACGCACTCGCTGGGCCTTCCCCGGGCGAGCATCGACCTGCTCAACGCCTGGGAGAACAACCGCGCCCGTCCACGTCCCCAGACCATCGACCAGATCGCCCGGCTGTACTCCGCCAACGCCGTGCGGCTCGGCCTGGCCGCCGACTACTGCGACGACGGCGACGGCGCGAAGGTCGTGGTCGTCGCCGCTGCCCAGCAGACGCTCTCGGGCGAGGACACCGTCCCCCAGCCCACCCGCGCCGCCCCCGCCGACCTGGACGACGAAAGCGAGCGCCGCGCGCTGTTCCACCACGCGCTGCTCAGCTCCGGGCTGCCCCTCAACGGCCGCCTGCTCGCCGAGGTCGAGCGCACGCGCCAGGACATGGACCGCACGCTGGCCTCCGGCACCATCACCGAGGACCAGCTCGACCGCCTGGACGAGCAGGTCCTGCGCTACCGCCGCGAGTACATCAAGAGCGCGCCGCTGCCGATGCTCTACCGCCTGATGCTGGAGCTCGGCGACGTCCGCAGGCTGGTCGCCGCGCGCCAGCCCGCAGTCACCCAGCGGCGCCTGCTGAACGCCACCACGATGCTCGCCCTGCTGTCGGCCGACGCGCTCATGAAACTCGGCGACACCCGGCAGGCCCACGCGTGGTACGGCACGGCGCGCGCAGCCTCCGACGACATGGGCGAGGTGCGCCTGCGCGCGCTGGTCAGGGCGCAGGAGGCCATGCTGCCGTACTACTACGGCGACCTCACCGAGACCGTGCGGCTCGCCCGCGAGGCCCGGATGCTCGCCGGGAGCGCTCCAAGTTCCCCCGCGGCGCTCGGCGCGGCGGCCGAGGCGCGGGCCCTGGCGCGCATAGGCGAGCACCAGGCGGCCCGTGTGGCGCTCGCCGAGGCCGAGCGCATCTTCTCGCGCATGCCGCGCGAGGGCACCGACCACCTGGCGTTCCGCTTCTCCGAGCGGCGGCTGCAGTTCTACCGCATGGGCACGCTCATCGAACTGGGCGAGGCCGAGCAGGTACAGGAGTGGATCTCCCGCTCCGCGAGCCCGTACACCATCGACCCGGCGCTCGTCCTGCTCGACCAGGCCGCGCACATCGCCCGGGAGGGCGGCTACGACGAGGCCTGCCGGCTCGCCGAGCAGGCGCTGACACAGGTGCCGCCCGAGCACCGCACCTCGATCGTGGTGACCCGGGCGCGCGCGCTGATGTCGATGATCCCGCGCGGGAACCGGCGAACATCCGCCGCCCGGCACCTGCACGACCTGCTGGAGGAGTCCGGCCCCCAACTCGCCTTGGAACGCCCATGAACATGCTGGCGGACGAGGCCACCGCGATCCTCGCAGAGGTGTGTGAGAGCGTCGGCCTCGACGCCCGGGACGCCCGCCTGCTCCGGGTGCGCAGCAACGCGGTGTTCAAGTTGCGCGACGAGATCGTCGTCCGCATCGCCACCGCGCCGGACGCGCTGACGCGGCTGCCCGTCGTGCTGGCGGTCGCCCGCTGGCTCGCCGGCCAGGGGTTCCCCACGGTCCGGCCGGCCGACGAGCTGTGCGACCAGCCGCTGGTGTACGACGGGCGGGTCGTGACGTTCTGGCACTACGTGCCCGCGAGCGGGCGGCCGACCACCCGGCAGCTCGGCAAGATCCTGCGCAGCCTCCACCTGCTGCCGGTGCCGCCGTTCCCGCTGAAGCGGCTCGCCGACCCGCTGGCCGAGGTACGCCACTCGGTCGAGCACGGCAAGGAGGTGCTGTCGCCGTGCCAGCGCGCCTGGCTGCGCGACCGGGTGGACGAGCTGACCACGCGGTGGGAGTCGCTGGAGACGGACGCGCCCGCGGTGCTGCTGCACGGCGACGCCTGGATCGACAACCTGCTGCGCTGCAGCGACGGCCACGCGGTGCTCTGCGACTGGGACGGCGTCGCGGTCGGCCCCCGCGAGTGGGACCTCGTGCACACCTACCACGGCCAGCGGCGGTTCGGCCTGACGGAGGCCGATGTGGACGAGTTCGCCGGCGCGTACGGCTCCGACCTGCGCGGATGGCACGGCTACCCCACCCTGATGGAGGTCAGGGACATGTACGCCATCGGCATCCACATCCGCAACGCCACCCGCGACCCGTTCTCGCGCAAGGAACTGCCCCGGCGGCTCGACTCGCTGACCCGGGGCGACGGCCAGGCCCGCTGGTACCTCACCGAACCTGCCTGAGCACGCCCGCGCGGCCCCGGCGGAGCCTCCTCCTCCGCCTGGGCCGCGCGAGGCGGGGGCGGCGGCGGCGAACGCGGCCTTCGCCGTCGCCCAGCGGGTCCTTCGGGAGGATACCTGAACGCCACGAACACGTTGATGCATTTTTGGCGGTATGTCAGTTTATTTGAGACCAAAAGCATCCCAATGCACGAGGTGTGAGGCGACACGCCGGACGCGTTTGAGATCGGCGCGGGCACCATGTAGTGTCGGCCATGTTGCAGTCGTAGTTTCCTCGAACGTCTTTTCATAAAGCGCCCGCGGGAAGTTTCCTGACAGCGGTCGTTCTGCTTCTCTCGTGGTTAACGTGGATGCAGGGTAAGGTCCGCTATGCAGCCCCGAGTCGCCGCCCCGGCGACCCGGTGAAGCTCTTACCAGGGAGAAAGCAGTTGTCTGAAGGCACCGTCAAGTGGTTCAACGCCGAAAAGGGCTTTGGTTTCATCGCTCCGGACGACGGTAGTGCCGATGTTTTCGTGCACTACTCGGCGATCACCTCGGGTGGCTACCGCAGTCTGGACGAGAACCAGCGGGTCACGTTCGTGACCGTGCAGGGCGCCAAGGGTCCGCAGGCCGAGCAGGTCACCGTCATCTGACCTGAATCTCACCTGAGCCCGTACCGCATCGCCGGTACGGGCCACTGGGCTTTTCGGGGTCCGTTCGCACGCGTCACCTATTGCTCAGATATTTTGCCCTTTCCCGGGTAGTGCCGGCCGGGTGAGACTCACCCATACCCCGAGGACCCCGGGTCGCGTTCTCGCAGGTACCGGGGTCGGACCCTGATCCGGCCCCTGACGGCGGCACGCTGAGGTCGGGGTCGGGCCGGGGCACGCCCAGGGCTCGATCCGGTCGATCTCCGATGTCCGCGCAGGTCACCGGGCGCGAAAGTCGAGGACATGACAAGTCCTTTGACCGCGGGCGGCTTCGCGACCCTGGCCGGTGGCGCCGCCGCGATGGCCGCCCTCCACGTCGTGTCCGACCTCGACCCGCTGCACGGGATGATCAGTGAGTACGCCTACCACCCCCATGGCTGGCTGCTGCCCGTCTCGCTGACCTTGCTGGCCGTGGGGTCGGCCTTGTTCGCCGTGGAGATGTCCCGGCGGCACGCCGGGCGCTCGTGCGCGCTCCTGCTCGGCGCGTGGAGCGTCTGCATGTTGCTGATCGCGGCGTTTCCCACGGACAGGCCGGGGGTGTCGCTCTCCATGTCCGGGGGCATCCACCGCTACGCGGCCTTTGTCGCCTTTGTTGGCATGCCCGCGGCGGGTCTCATCATGGCCGGACGCGGCGGCGCGCACGCCCGGACCCTGCGCGGCCTCAGCGTCGCCGCGGGGGTCTTCCTGATCCTGGTGCTGATCCCCTACGCGTCGCGCACATTCGGTGTCGAGCCCGGTGCCGGGGTCGCGGGCCTCACCCAGCGCCTGGTCGTGGTGACGGAAGTGGTCATCCTCACCCTGATCGGGCTGAAGAACGCGGGCACGCGTGCGCCCCGCCCCGCCGGTCGCCCCGCGCGCGTGGAGGCCGCGGGGGAGACCGTCGCGGGCGCGCCCGTGAGCGCCGCCGTCCTGCAGAAGATCTAGATCAGCCGAGCCGGATCGACACGAGCCCGGCTACAGGGCTAGATGAGCCCGAGCCCGGCCACGGCGTCGCGCTCCTCGCTCAGCTCGCGCACCGAGGCGTCGATGCGCTCGCGGGAGAACGCGTTGACCGGCACGCCCTGGACGATCTCCCAGCGCCCGCCGCGGGACACGGCCGGGAACGACGAGATCAGCCCCTCGGGGACGCCGTACGAGCCGTCGGAGGTCAGCGCGACGGACGTCCAGTCGCCCTCGGGGGTGCCGTTCACCCAGTCGTACACGTGGTCGATGGCCGCGTTCGCCGCCGAGGCCGCCGAGGACGCGCCCCGCGCCTCGATGATCGCCGCGCCGCGCTTGGCCACCGTCGGGATGAAGGTGTCGCGCAGCCACGCCTCGTCCACCTGCTCGGCCGCGATCTTGCCGTTGACCTCGGCGTTGTACAGGTCGGGGTACTGCGTCGCCGAGTGGTTGCCCCAGATCGTCATCTTGGAGATCGAGGTCACCGGGACGTCCAGCTTGGCGGCGAGCTGCGACAGGGCGCGGTTGTGGTCGAGGCGGGTCATCGCGGTGAAACGCTCCGCAGGCACGTCCGGGGCGTGCGAGCGGGCGATCAGCGCGTTGGTGTTGGCCGGGTTGCCCACGACCAGCACGCGTACGTCGTCGGCCGCGTGGTCGTTGATGGCCTTGCCCTGCGGGCCGAAGATGCCGCCGTTGGCCTGGAGCAGGTCGCCGCGCTCCATGCCCGCCGTGCGCGGGCGGGCGCCCACCAGCAGCGCGACGCCGGCGCCGTCGAAGGCGACGTTGGGGTCGTCGCTGATGTCGATGCCCCGGAGCAGCGGGAACGCGCAGTCGTCCAGCTCCATGGCCGTGCCCTCGGCGGCCTTGACGGCCTGCGGGATCTCCAGCAGGCTGAGCCGCACGGGAACGTCCGGGCCGAGAAGCTGGCCTGAGGCGATGCGGAAGAGCAGCGCGTAGCCGATCTGACCGGCGGCGCCGGTGACGGTGACCTTGACGGGAGCCTGCGTCATGACGTTTCCCTACGTGGACGTGTGAAGGTTTCCGAACAGCCGAAGGCTATCCGCTCGAAACACCGGCCTCCGCACGCAGGTCCGCCCAAGACGGCGCGGACGGGCGCCGCCGCGCCTCGTTGACGCGCGGTCGCCGGAGATCTACGGTACGGGCACCCCTCCGACGCCGGAAGAAGCCGGACTAAGCCGGGAGGCCGCGTGCCGATGGTCCAGACCGTCCGCGGGCCGGTGGACGCCGGAGCCCTCGGGCAGACGCTCATGCACGAGCACGTCTTCGTCGTGGACCCGCAGAGCCTCGGCGACTACGGCGCCGGGAACTGGTGGGACGAGGAGCACCGCATCGCGGACGCGATCGCCAAGCTGCGCCGGCTCGTCGCCCGGGGCGTGTCCACCATCGTCGACCCGACGGTCTGGGGGATCGGCCGGTACATCCCGCGCATCCAGCGGGTCGCCGCCGAGGTGCCCTCGCTCAACATCATCGTCGCCACCGGCGTCTATACCTTCGCCGACGTGCCCTTCCGGTACTCCCACCACGGCCCGGGCACGGTGTTCGACGCCCCGGAGCCCATGGTCGACGACTTCGTGAAGGACATCACCGAGGGCATCGCCCGCACGGGCGTGAAGGCGGCGTTCCTCAAGTGCGCGATCGACCATCACGGTCTCACGCCGGGCGTCGAGCGCGTCCTGCGCGCCGTGGCGAAGACCCATGCGCGGACGGGCGTGCCGATCACCGTTCACACCAATCCGCACGCTCACACCGGGATCGCCGCGGTGGACGTGTTCACCGAGGAGGGGGTGGACCTCACCAAGGTCGTGCTCGGCCACTCGGGCGACAGCAACGACCTCGACCACCTCATGCGCCTCGCCGACACGGGGGCGACCCTGGGTATGGACCGCTTCGGCCTGGACGTCTACAACCCCACCGCGTCGCGTGTGGACACGATCGTGAGCCTCTGCGCGCGCGGCTACGCCGACCGCATGGTGCTCAGCCACGACACCGCCTGCTTCATGGACATCGTCGGCGGCCAGTGGGACTACCTCGTCGAGCACCTCGCCCCGAACTGGCACTACGGGCACATCCACGACGACGTGCTCCCCGCCCTGCGCGAACGAGGCGTCACCGAGTCCCAGATCCACCAGATGCTCGTGGACAACCCCCGCAGGCACTTTTCGTGAACGGTCCGGGATAACGGTCCGGGACAGCGGCGATGACCCCAAGGTATTCGAATGGCGGATCAGCGCATGGCCGAGCGAGGACGGTCGTCTTCGCCCGGAAAACGCCCGGCCGGTGCCCTTGGTGCGTCACCCTTCGGGTAGCACGGGAGGGCGCCGGCCGGAACGGGTGTTCGGCGTACCCGCGATCCGTGGGACGCGGTTATTTGAGGCCCTTGTCGAGGCCGGCCTTGCGGAGGGCTTCGGCGAGGGCGCCGCCGGCGGGGGCGCGGTCCTGCTTCGGCTGGCCGCCGCCGCGCCGGTCGGGCCGCTTGCCGCCGCCGCCCCGGTTGCGGTCACGCCCGCCGGAGCCGTCCTGTGCGCCCTGGCCGCCGCCCGAGCGGGCCGGTGTCTCGTCGTCGAGGCGCAGCGTGAGGGAGATGCGTTTGCGCGGGATGTCGACGTCGAGCACCTTCACGCGGACGATGTCGCCGGGCTTGACCACCTCGCGGGGATCTTTCACGAAATTCCTGGACATGGCGGACACGTGCACGAGGCCGTCCTGGTGCACGCCGATGTCCACGAAAGCCCCGAACGCGGCCACGTTGGTCACCACGCCCTCCAGCAGCATGCCCGGCGCGAGGTCCGCGAGCGTCTCCACGCCCTCCTTGAACGTCGCCGCGCGGAAGGCCGGTCGCGGGTCGCGTCCCGGCTTCTCCAGCTCCTTGAGGATGTCGGTGACCGTCGGCAGGCCGAACGTGTCGTCGGCGAACCGGGCGGGCTCCAGCGTGCGCAGTGCCGCGGTGTTGCCGATCAGCGTCTTGATGTCCCCGCCGGCGACGTCGAGGATGCGCCGCACCACTGGATACGCCTCCGGGTGCACGCTGGAGGCGTCCAGCGGGTCGTCGCCGCCCGGAATGCGCAGGAAGCCCGCGCACTGCTCGAACGCCTTCGGGCCGAGCCGCGCGACGTCCTTCAGCGCGCGCCGCGACCGGAACGGGCCGTGGGTGTCGCGGTGCAGCACGATGTTCTCGGCCAGGCCCGAGCCGATGCCCGACACGCGGGTCAGCAGCGGCGCCGACGCCGTGTTGACGTCCACGCCGACCGCGTTCACGCAGTCCTCGACCACCGCGTCCAGCGAGCGGGACAGCTTGGTCTCGGCGAGGTCGTGCTGGTACTGGCCGACGCCGATCGACTTGGGGTCGATCTTGACGAGCTCGGCCAGTGGGTCCTGCAGGCGGCGGGCGATCGACACCGCGCCGCGCAGCGACACGTCCAGGCCGGGCAGTTCCTGCGAGGCGTACGGCGAGGCGGAGTAGACAGAGGCCCCGGCCTCCGACACCACGATCTTGGTGAGCTTGAGGTCGGGGTGGCGCTTGATGAGGTCGCCCGCGAGCTTGTCGGTCTCGCGGGACGCGGTGCCGTTGCCGATGGCGATCAGCTCGACGCCGTGCTGCGCGGCGAGCCGGGCGAGCGTCGCGATCGACTCGTCCCAGCGCCGCCTCGGCTCGTGCGGGTAGATCGTCTCGGTCGCCACCACCTTGCCCGTGGCGTCCACGACGGCGACCTTCACGCCCGTGCGCAGGCCCGGGTCCAGGCCCATGGTCGGACGGGTGCCCGCGGGCGCGGCCAGCAGCAGGTCGCGCAGGTTGGCGGCGAACACGCGCACGGCCTCGTCCTCGGCCGCCTGCCACAGGCGCATACGCAGGTCGATGCCCAGGTGGACGAGCACCCGTGTGCGCCAAGCCCAGCGCACGGTGTCCAGCAGCCAGCGGTCGGCCGGCCTGCCGCGGTGGGCGACGTCGAAGTGGCGGGCGATGCGCACCTCGTAGGAGTTCGGGCCGTCCTCGGCGGGAGCCTCCTCGGGCTCCAGGGTGAGGGCGAGCACCTCTTCCTTCTCGCCCCGGAACATCGCGAGGACGCGGTGCGAGGGCAGCTTGGTGAAGGGCTCGGCGAAGTCGAAGTAGTCGGAGAACTTGGCCCCGGCCTCCTGCTTGTCCTCCCTGACCTTCGCCACGAGACGGCCGCGCGACCACATCTGCTCGCGCAGCGGGCCGATCAGGTCGGCGTCCTCGGCGAAACGCTCGATGAGGATGGCCCGCGCGCCCTCCAGCGCGGCGGCGGCGTCCGCGACGCCCTTCTCCGCGTCGACGTACCCCCCGGCGGCCTGCTGCGGGTCGTGCGAGGGGTCGGACAGGAGCAGGTCGGCCAGCGGCTCCAGCCCGGCCTCGCGGGCGATCTGCGCCTTGGTGCGGCGCTTGGGCTTGAAGGGCAGGTAGATGTCCTCCAGCCGGGCCTTGGAGTCGGCCGCCATGATCTGCGCTTCGAGCGCGTCGTCCAGCTTGCCCTGGGAACGGATCGACTCCAGGATCGCCGCGCGCCGCTCCTCCAGCTCGCGCAGGTAGCGCAACCGCTCTTCGAGCGTGCGCAACTGCGCGTCGTCGAGCATCTCGGTCGCTTCCTTGCGATAGCGGGCGATGAACGGCACGGTGGCGCCGCCGTCGAGCAGCTCGACGGCCGCTCGCACCTGCCGCTCGCGCACGCCGAGTTCGTCGGCGATCCGCTGATGAATGGAGATCGTCACGGTCTTGGTCCGCCTTCGGTTCGAGGTCCGGGGAAGATTGTGCACGCCCCGTCCCCCGATTGTCGCGCGCCGCCGGACCGGGGCGGGCGCGGTTCGCTCCCCGGGAACGCGAAAGGGGAGCCGCGCCCCGCGCGCGGCTCCCCTCGGTGCCTGGGGCTTAGCCCAGGCCGTTCTTCATCGCGGTGATCAGCTCGCCGTTGGTGGTGTCACCGGTCAGCTCCCAGAAGAAGGAACCGCCGAGACCCTGGTTCTTGGCGTAGCTCATCTTTCCGGCGATCGTGGACGGGGTGTCGTAGCTCCACCACTGGTTACCGCAGAAGGCGTACGCGGTGCCGGCGACGGTGCCGTTGGCGGGGCAGCGGGTCTTGAGGACCTTGTAGTCCTCGATGCCCGCCTCGTAGGTGCCCGGAGCCGCGCCGGTGGCCGAGCCGCCGGGGGCGGCCTGGGTCACGCCGGACCAGCCGCGGCCGTAGAAGCCGATGCCGAGCAGCATCTTGCTCGCCGGGACGCCCTGGGCCTTCAGCTTCTGGACGGCGTCGTCGCTGTTGAATCCCTGCTGCGGGATGCCGGGGTAGGAGGTGAGGGGCGAGTGCGGCGCGGTCGGGCCCTGCGCGTTGAAGGCGCCGAAGAAGTCGTACGTCATGACGTTGTACCAGTTGACGTACTGCGAGGCGCCCGCGTAGTCCGCCTTCTCGATCTTGCCGCCCGAGGAGCCGTCGGCCGTGATGGCGCCGGTGACCAGGTAGTTCGAGCCGAAGCGGTTGCGCAGGGCCTGGAACACGTTCTTGAGCGCGTTCGGGCCGCTGTTGTCACAGGTCAGGCCACACGCGTTCGGGTACTCCCAGTCGATGTCGATGCCGTCGAACACGTCGGCCCAGCGCGGGTCCTCGACC
Source organism: Sphaerisporangium sp. NPDC051011 (assembly GCF_040653595.1). NCBI lineage: Bacteria > Bacillati > Actinomycetota > Actinomycetes > Streptosporangiales > Streptosporangiaceae > Sphaerisporangium > Sphaerisporangium sp. NPDC051011. The sequence continues at coordinate 612,722 of NZ_JBFAGG010000002.1, forward strand.
AGGTTGTAGCAGGAGTTGGCGAAGGCGGTCGGGTTCGCGGCGGCCTGCGCGAAGCCGCCGGACCAGGTCCAGCCGCCGAACGACCAGAGGACCTTGAGGTTCGGGTACTTGGCCTTGAGCTTGCGGAGCTGGTTGAAGCTGCCGCGCAGGGCGCCGTTGTCCCAGGTGTCGGCCACGCCGTCGACGCTCTCGGCGGCGCTGTAGGCACGGTCGTAGTCGGCCCAGCTGTCACCGATGGTGCACTGGCCGTTGGTCACGTTGCCGAACGCGTAGTTGATGTAGCCGAGCTTGGCGGCCGAGCCGCTGGTGTCGATGTTCTTGACGTGGTAGTTGCGCCCGTAGATGCCCCACTCCACGAAGTAGCCCAGCAGCTTGTTGCCGCCACCGCCGCCACCGCCGGGCTGGGTGGTGACGTTGAGGGTGTTGCTGACGCCCGAGAGGTTACCGGCCGCGTCGCGGGCCCGGACCGTGTAGGAGTACGCCGTGTTGGCCGACAGGCCGCTGTCGGTGTAGCTCGTGCCGGTGGCGGTGGTCACGAGGTTGCCGCCGCGGTAGACGTTGTAGCCGGTGACGCCCACGTTGTCGGTGGAGGCGTCCCACGCCAGCGAGACGCTGGAGGAGGTCGTCCCCGTGGAGCGCAGGTTGCCGGGCACGCTCGGCGGGGTGGTGTCGTTACCGCCACCGCCGCCGGTGGTGACGTTGAGGGTGTTGCTGACGCCCGACACGTTGCCGGCCGCGTCGCGGGCGCGCACGGTGTAGGAGTACGCCGTGTTGGCCGACAGGCCGCTGTCGGTGTAGCTCGTGCCGGTCACGGTCGTGACCAGGTTGCCGCCACGGTAGACGTTGTAGCCGGTGACGCCCACGTTGTCGGTGGAGGCGTCCCACGCCAGCGAGACGCTGGAGGAGGTCGTCCCCGTGGAGCGCAGGTTGCCGGGCACGCTCGGCGGGGTGGTGTCGCCACCGCCGCCGCTCACCGGCGTCCACAGCGCGGGCACGATCGGCGGCTCCCAGCCGACAAGAGAGGTGTGGCTCTGGACGCACCGGTAGTCCACGCCGTTGTAGGTGACGATGTCGCCTGTGTTGTACCACGTGTTCGGAGCCCAGGCCGCGGCCATCGCGACCTTGCTGGACGCGGTCGCCGTGGCGGACGCGCTGGGGCTGAGGGCCACCGCTGTGCCGAGCGGGAGGACCATCGCCCCCGCCGCGATCATGACTTTGACGAACTTGAGTTTCATACGTGCTCCACGTCCATCAGGCGGAGTGAAAGGGGGGTCGATCTGGACGCAAATGCGGAGCCGGGGCTGCCACCGATGCCGGGGCGCGGCGCCGGCCTGTCGCCGGTGTTGCCGTGGCGACTGGGGGAGCTGGAGGGGTGGTCGGTGGGGATCGCGGCATGGTGCGACCTTCCTACCTCGTGTTGTAGTCCTTATTTTTAGGAAGCTTTCCTTTTAATTAGCTGGAAACCTACCTGGAGGCGCTTGCGCCGTCAATGTTTTCCTGACATCTCGGACTCACTGGAGGCCGTGGCGTGGGGCGTCCCGCCGGCTCGCGGCCGGCGGCCGGGGCTACGCTCGGGAGCCATGAGCGCAGACAGCGGAGGGCGCGGGCCATACGAGCGGCACGCGGCGGCCATCGAGGCGGAGACCGACCGGCTCGCCGAGGCCGCGCGGAAGGCCGGGCCGGACGCGCCGGTGCCCACCTGCCCGGGCTGGACCATGACCAAGCTGGTCAAACACGTCGGGATCATCCAGCGGTGGGCCGAGCACATCGTGCGCGAGCGCGTCCAGCGGAGGATCAGCCCCCGCGAAGTGCCCGTCACGCTCCCCGGCGACACGGACGGGTACCCGGACTGGCTGGCCGACGGCGCCCGGACCCTCGCCGCCACCCTCCGCGCGGTCGAACCCGGCGACGCGGTGTGGACCTGGGCACCCGGCGGGAACGCCCGGTTCTGGGCACGGCGCATGCTGCACGAGGCCGCCGTCCACCGGGCCGACGCCGAGATCGCCCACGGCGGCGAGCCGCGCTTCGACGCGGACCTCGCCACGGACGGGGTGGAGGAGTTGCTCGCCAACCTGGCCGGGGCCCCGGGCGTGCTCGAACGGCTGGCCGCCCTGGACGACGCCGGGCGCACCCTGCACCTCCACGCCACCGACGCCGAGGGCGGTGAGTGGATGATCACCCTGGGCTCGGAGGGGTTCACCTGGACGCACGGGCACGGCAAGGGCGACGTCGCCGTACGCGGCGCCGCGGGCGACCTGCTGCTGCTCGTCTACGGCCGTCTCGCGCCCGCCGGTGGTCGCTTCGAGATCTTCGGCGACCGCGACCTGCTGACCCGCTGGCTGGAGGCGACCCCGATCTAGCGCGTGCCCCGTCCTCGGCGGGATGGCGCCCCTTGTGGATGGACGCCTAGATGCGCTGGGCGGACCACGGGCGGATGTCGAGCGGCAGCGGCGGGATCTCGTTCGGCCGGTCGGTCTCGATCTCCTCGACCATCTCGCTGGGTAGGACACGCTCCGGGAGGTTGCCGAACCTGACGAATCGCAGGTAGGCGTACTCCTCGGCGGTGAACGTCTCGGAATGGCTTTCCTCGCCCATCTTGTACCTCCTCACACCAGACTATTGTGGCCAGCCGGTCATCACGCAGCAATCGTGTGACCCGTGCGAAGCCCGGCGGAACCGGCCTTACGCCTGGTGGGGGCCGGCCCCTACCGAACCCCACCCCGGCCCAGGCACCCCGTAAGCTGCGGATATACGCAGGGAAAGCATTGTTGGCAACGGGGAGGCAATGGATGGGAGAGTTCTCCGTATGGCACTGGCTGATCGTCGCGGCGGTGCTCGTGCTTCTGTTCGGGGCGAATCGCCTGCCGGAGGCGGCCCGGTCGATCGGGCGCTCGCTGCGGATCTTCCACAGTGAGGTCCGCAAGATGGACGACGACGAGAAGGTTCCCGCGCGCCCAGTGGACCCGGGAGCCGACGAGGGGCGGTCCCGGACCCCGCCCGCGCCCTGAGGGCCTTCGCGCGCATGGACGTCCGCCTTCGCGTTCACGGACGTACGTCCTTGTGATCACGGACGTACGTCCTTGTGATCACCGATCGGTCGGTTGACATCCCGGTCGTGGACCGCCACGCACGCGCGCACGCTCGTGTTTCGCGACGTCTACGCGCTCAGGCGCTCCGAGGCCGGCGGGGACAGAAGGTCGGGCAGCGGGATGCCCAGCGCCCACTCGGCGAGGTCGCGGCGGTCGAGCATGGCCAGCCCCGCGCCCTGGGCCTCGCGTAACGCGGCCGAGGTGTAGCCGCTGGAGGTGACGAGCAGGCCGGTGTGCCCAGAATAGGCATGCGCCAGGGCGCCGAGCAGGTTGCGCACATGAGGCGAGCCGACGTTCGACGACCAGCGTCTGCACTGCACGGCGAACACCCGCCCGTCCGGAGCGACGCCCACCACGTCGACCCCGCCGTCCCCCGCGCGGCCCGCCACGCGGACCTTGCGGAACCCGTCCCGCCGGAGCAGCGCGGCCACCAGATGCTCGAACTGCTCGCCGTTCATCTGGTCGATCGTCTCCAGGCGGGCGTTGGCCCGAAGGAACGCGTCACGCTGCCGGCGCGCCCGGCGGACGAGCGGCAGCGCGACCCCGATGGCCACCGCCGCCGCGAGGAGGGTGGCCACCAGCAGCCACCCCGACGACGCGCGCACGAACCCCACCATCGCGTTCATCAGCGGGACCGCGACCACCAGGCCCACCAGCGCCCACATGACGCCGTCGCCGGAGCGCCACCCCACGAGCCGGGCCGTCCAGCGTCGCGCCATCGGAACCTCCCTGAGACCCTGAGACCCACGGCACCTCGAGACCGAGATGGCCACACGATGAGTCTGAACCTCGCCACCGACAAAATCGGTACCCGAGCCCGCCACCCGCAGGGTGCGAGCACATTCGCTTGGACCGTCCGCTGATGCGCACAGATCAGCCGGTACCCGAATGTGGTCGGCTTTGATCATTACAGGCCGAACCGGGTCGCCGCACGGTTTTCGGGATCTTGGACACACCGGCGGAGACACGCGACGGGCCGGGCGCGCGGCCCGGCGAGGTCCAGGCCGTCCGGAGCGTTACTGTGTGGCCGCGGTGCGCAGGGCGTGGAACTGCTTCAGCAGGGCGGGGTCGCCGGAAAGGCGGACGGAGGCGTCGTCGCCGCGGTTCCACAGCCAGAGCAGCAGCGGCCCGGCGTCGCCGCTGACCAGCGCGTCCCCGTCGAACCCCGTCTTCGCGTCCTCGACGTGGACACGGCCGGGAAGCGCGCCCTCGCCGGGGACGGCCTTCAACGTCCAGGCGTGGTGGCTCGTGGCGACCGAGAGGGGGCGCTCGTCGGGCTCGTCCAGAAGCGTGCCGAAATCGTCCAGCCAGCGGGTGCTCCCGTAGCCGAGGAAGAGCTTGAGGACCTCGTCGATGCCGTCGAGGGCGAGATCGTCCGGGATCGGGGAGACCGGCCGCCCGGCCGTCAGCTCGGCGTCGACGCGGTGGATCACCGTCTCCTGGGCCATGCGGCGGATCCAGAAGCCCACCGTCTGGTCGGGTTCGTGCCACGTGGCCGCGCGATCCTCGGGGGAGTGCGCCGAGAACTGCCCGATCAGCACGGCATGGGTCTTGGCCAAGGACGTCACGGGGTCGTCGTCGAGGACCCCCGGGGGCCATTCCTCGGGGAAGGCTCCGAGCCGGATGGACTCGGCCTTGTGCAGGTAGACCTTGGCGACGTGGTCGGCGAGGTCGGCGGCGCTCCAATCGGGACAGGACGGCACCCGGGCGGGCGGATCGGCCGCCGCCACGGCGTCCCTCAGCAGCGCGAAGTCGTCCTCAAAACAGCCAAGAAGGCGAGAGAAATCCATCCTTCCATCGAACCAGCCACCACCGACAACCTGCACCGAATTTCCGTCGATCACCGACCTGAGCCGCCGACGCAGACGCCACAGGGGCGGTAGCCCGCCGCTTCGGCTTGCTCGGCGGTGCCGAACCGAAGGATCTCGTGCAGGTTGTAGCCCTGTACCTCCCCGCCGGACCGTCCCGCGAGTAGCCCCCAGCAGTCCTCGCGGGCGTGATAGGCGTCACCGGCGCCTGTGGCGATCAACCCGTTCATCGGATGGCCCTCTCTGGTCGCTCCGGTATACCCGGCCCGTCACGCTCCGCGCCGAGAATATCCGGCCGCCCGAGGTATATGAAAGGTGTTCCTGATTTCAGGACGATGCGGTCCTCGGTGCCGCGTCCAGATCACGATCCGGATCCTGGTCCAGATGTCGTGTCCGTATTCCCGTATTCGGCGCGTGAACATCCAGAGAAATCGACGGGCCTCCGCCGAGCCGTCGCCACGGTAAGAGCGAAAACGCCGGTCTCAATATCCTCAGGATTCACATACCGCGGCTGGTGAGGGCGCCATGTGACAGGCATATGAGCAGTTCAGAGGCGCTGTTCAACACTGATGGGAGGCTTCGGAAGGGTGCGGCGAGGTCGTCCGGTCCTCCGCGTCCCTGTTTCGTCCCGGCCGGCCAAACGAATGAGGTACGTCCGAATTCGGCCGTTCATCGCCAGTGCCGTCCTCTTTCCGGATTCTCCCCGGAAATTGTCGGTGCGGCCGTCTAGCATTCAGCCTCATGTGAGATTCCTCGCAGCGGCGCCGGCCGGTCGCCTCCTTCCCCACCAGAGCGTCCAGGCGTCATCTGCCGTGCCATCCCGCCATCCCAGTGGCGGTTCTCCCATTCAGCGACGAACCGGAGTTCTGGCATGAACACCCCCGATGTCCCGTCCTCTGCCCGCTCGCCCGTACGGCGCGTGGCGATCGGCACCGCGAAGACCGTGGGTGTCCTCGCCGGAGTGGCCGCCGTGCTCTGGTTGCTGGTCGCCGCAGTACGCCTGATCGTCGCCTACCACGTCGTCGCCCTGCTCGCTCTCGCGGTGCTGGGCCTGATGATCGCCGCCTGGGGTGTCGTCAGAGAGGCCGAGAAGCGCAAGGCCGCGATCTTGGAGGAGCGAATCCGGGACCGCGCCCGCTGGGAGCTCGTCGACGCGATGAGCGGGACCGACTTCGAGGACCTGGTCGCCGACCTGCTGCGCCGCGACGGCTTCCGCGACGTGCGCCGGGTCGGCCGCAGCCATGACGGCGGCGTCGACGTCGTGGCGCGTGCGGCGGACGGCCGCTGGATAGCCGTGCAGTGCAAGCGCCAGGCCGCGCGCGTCGGCGCCGACCGCGTCCGCAACCTCATCGGCGCCGTTAACGGCAGCACCTACGGCGGCCACCGCGCGGTCCTCGTCACCTCCAGCGTCTTCACCACCCCGGCCGGCCGGGAGGCCGAGGGCCACGTGCTGCTGGTCGACCGCCACCACCTGGGAGAATGGATGAAAGGCGCGTCCCTCAAGATCTGACGATCCCTACCTGGCGGACGCTGCGGTCGCCCGGCCCCTCGAAGGCGGACACCGCCGCGCTGCAGCCATCGGGGTAAGCGGTGAGACCTGCCAGTCCTTCCGGCTGGGTGCGCGCGCTTTCACCGGGGCGCCGGTCCGAGGGGTGATGAACGGCGAACCCAGCGCCACCACACGCCGAGCAGCGCAATGAACTCCCTTGACCACGAGCGAGGAGGCCCGGCCGAGGTCGCGGTCGCCCGCTAGGCGGCGAGTTCGGTGTTGAGATGATCCCGGAACTCCCGCACTCGCTCGGTCCGGGAGATCGGCATGCCGCTGCTCGCGGAGAACGGGCGCTCCCTGTTGCTGGCCCACCGTCTCGCCGGCGGTCGCTGTCACGTCCGTTCCGCGACGACCTCGGCCACCGGCGCCCCCGGCAAGGCCGTCATCTTCGCCCTCCCCGCCGGTGACCTCCCAACCCGGAAGGCGACCGACCCTGCTTCACGAGCGGCCCACATTGACTGAGATGACCGTCCGGAGGCATTCGAGGCGGGCCGTTGTTCGGGGTCAGCGCTCTTTCAGGCGGTTGTGGAGGTCGTCGATGTCTTTGACGAACCAGATGTGGCGGCCGCGGTTGCTTTCCAGGACCAGGGACCGCAGGGCGGGGCTGGTCGTGGTGTGGGGGGAGATGTCGCCGATCACGGCCATGCCGATTCCGTAGTTGACGAACTTCTGCATGATGTCGCCCGCCACGCGCGTGTTCAGGCGGAAGAACGCGTCGTCGAGGCGCGCGGCGGGTACGGCCACCCAGCGCGCCTGATGTCCGAACGCGTCCCCGATGACGTCCAGGGCGTCCTGCTCGTTCCGCAACGTTCGTCCGTCGGCGGTGCATACCAGTACGGGTACGCCGTGCATGTTCACCAGGTCGTCAGGCACGGCTGCCCTCCGGGGCGCGCAGGAACTCCAGGATCTGGGGTGTCTGGCCCTGCAGGTAGTGGCCGGCGTCGGGCAGCATGCGCACGGTGGCGTGCGGCGCGAGTCGCTCCAGCCGCCGGCGGGTCTGGTGGGAGTCCAGGATGGCGTCCCGGTCGCCGACGACGGCCAGCACGGGCATGGTGAGCCGCCGCAGCACGTCGTCGCCGAACACGGGCAGGTGGCGCCTGGGCAGGAAGTACTTGTTGATCAGCAGGATGAACTCCACGAACGCCCGCGTCTGGGGCGACTGCCGCGCCGACGGCTCGGGCTTCGTGCCGAGGATCAGGTGCATCGCCTTGCTCCGTCCCCAGGCGCCGCCGAGCAGCGACAACGACAGCGCCGCGATCAGCACGCCGGACTTGAGCTTGCCGATGCCGCCTGGGCACAGCAGCGCCAGGCGCTCCACCCGCTCGGGCAGGCGGGACGCGTAGTCGACGCCGAGCCACCCGCCGAGCGACACCCCTACGATGGACGCGCGCTCGACGCCGAGCCCGTCCAGCACGTCGTCGAGCCACCGCGCGTAGGCGTCGGAGGTCATCGGAGGCCGGGCGGGCGCGCTCAGCCCCGGCTCGCCGATCATGTCCACGGCATAGACGCGGAAGTGTCGCGACCAGTCGGCCGCCTCGCCGATCCACATCGCGGTGTTGGCCGCCGAGCCGTGAAAGAGCAGCAGGGGAGGCGCGTCGGGCGGCCCGCAGGCGACGACGAAGGTCTCGCCCTGACGGGTGGGGAGCCGCAACTGCTCGCTGGGCACCGGCCATCGCGCGAGGTACGCCCGGTAGCGTTCCTCGACGGCCCGCGCGCCCTCTTCCGACTTGTAGATCATTGGTTCTCCTCCTTCGTCATCACGCCGACGAGCCTGAGCAGCTCGGCGGTGTCGTCGGGACTCCCGATCAGGATGATCTTCAGCTCCGCCCGCTCTTCGTCGTAGATCGTCTCGACGCGCAGGCGCTCCTCGTCCGGGCCGCGGCCGATGGTCGAGGCCATCAGGAGGGTGCTCAGCCGGTCCATCGCCTTGCGGCTGATCGCCTCGACGCGCACGACGCATGATGCCTCGGCCCGGCGGTGGCGCCCGGCCGTTTCGGTGGCAGGCGGGGCCACGGGACGTCCGGCGAAGGCGTCCAACTCTTCGCGGGGAATCCTGTACTGCTTGCCGATGCGGACCGCCTTCAGCCGCCCGTCGCGGACGTACGCGCGCACGGTCTTGACGTGAAGGCCCAGCAGGTCGGCCACCTGCTGGACGGAGTACGGCGGTTGAGACACGGACTGCCTTCCCTGAAGTTCCCGATACTTCTGCATACTACCCTTGATGGTTGCATGATAGGGAAGCTTAGGGAAGTGCTGAATATGGTCGACCAGCCGTGGGCCGTCGGCGGATGCCCGGCTCGGGCGGGGCGGAATTGTCGGTGGGGGCGGTTAACGTACGCCCTGTGACAACCTCCAACGCCTCTCCCGCACCAGTCGCCAACGTCATCGTCGGGGTCCAGATGAAGGACGCCGCCTGATGATCATCGTCGACCAGATCCGCGGGGTCGCGCTCGCGCTTCCGCGCACCACGGAGCACCTCATCCACGACTACGTGAAGTTCCGGGTGGGCAAGATCGTCTATGTGAACATCTCCCCGGACGAGACGCTGATGGGCTTCGGGTATCCGAAGGAGGAGCGAGCCGCCCTGGTCGCCCTCGAGCCGGACAAGTTCCTCATGCCTCGGCCGTCGAGCGAGCGCTTCAACTGGGTGCGCGTCCGCCTGTCGGCCATCGACGAGGCCGAGATGCGCGAACTGGTCGTCGAGTCCTGGCGCATGGTCGTCCCGAAGAAGGTGTCCGCCCTGATCCCTTAGGCCTCGCCCGGCCGGGCGCGTGCGCGATACGACCCTCGCGGGTGCCCTGCACAGGTTCACTTCGGGGCTTGGGTGATGGCCGTCTGCGCGGACGGCGGCGCGCAGCTGCGTCGCGTTGGCTGCCTTGCCGGGGCGGCTGGACGGGCCAGGTCGCCGGGCCTTCGCGTGTGCCGGCAGGCCGGGCGGGGTTACGGCGAGCCGGGTGACTGGAGTTTGCGGCGCAGGTCGGCGGCCTGAGGGTGGCCGAGGTCGCGGAAGATCTCGTACGCCTCCAGCCAGCGCTCGCGGGCCGTCTGCGGGTCGCCGACGGCCTCGCTCGCGTCGCCGAGGTGCCCGAGAATCTGGGCCCGTAACTGGGGGCTCTCCATCGTGCCGACGACCCGGAGGCCACCCTCGTAGTGGTGGATCGCGGCCACCAGGTCGCCCAGCCGCTGGTGGAGAAGCCCCAGCGTGTCCCAGGTGACCACCTCGTTGGCCCGGTCACCCGCCTGTTGCTGGAGCTCCAGCGCGCGCTCCTGGAACGGCAGCGCTTTCTCGTACGCGCCCAGCTCGGCGTGGTACCAGCCCACCGCGAGGGCGGCCTTGCCCGCCCACAGCGGGTCGTCGATCTCGGTGAAGATCGATAACGACTGTTCGGCCTGGTCGAGCGCGGGCTCGCCGTCGCCCTGCAGCCAGTACACATAGGACAGCACGAAGCGGTTCTCCCCCTCGCCCGCCCGGTCCGCGGCGGCGATGCTCAGCTCCAGCGCCTCCCGCATGTGCGTGTGCGCGTCGTCGAAACGCTGGAGCCGTCCGTTCACCGCGCCGAGGAAGCGGTGCGCGTGCGCGGCCGCGGGCCGGTCGGTCATGGCGGTCGCCGCGCGCAGCGCCACCGCCCACGCCGCCCCCTCGTCCTGCCAGCGCCGCCGGTCGTTCAGGAAGGTGTCCAGCGCCCAGCTCAGCTGCCACGCGTGCCGGTGCATGCCTTCTTCCTCGGCCTGCCGCAGCGCGGTGAGCAGCACCGCCTGCTCGGTCTCCAGCCATTCCAGGGCCGTTTGGAGATCGAGCACGTGTTTCGGCTCGGCCCCGTCCGCGGGCGCGCGGAGGGGCATCGGGATGGGCGCGCGCACCGGGTTCAGTACCAGATCGGCGTGGTACGCGGTGTGCGTGTAGTGGTCGAGCAGCCGGGTCAGGGCCGCCTGCCGCGCGGCCTCGGGCTCCTCGGCCCGGGCGCGTTCGGCGGCGTAGGCGTGCAGCAGGTCGTGCATCCGGTAGCGGCCGGGCGCGTGCTCGACGACCAGGCTGGCGTCGGTCAGTTCGGCCAGCGTCCGGCGGACCTCCGGCAGCGCCCGGCCGGCCAGCGCGGCGACGGCCGCCACCGCGATGTCGGCGCCCGACGCCAGCCCGAGCAGGCGGAACAGTCGTGCGGCGTTCGGGCTCAGCGCGTCGTAGGACCACGAGAACACCGCGTCGATCTCGAGGGCCGCGAGCCGCCCGCCCGGGTGGCGCAGCTCGGCGGCGATCGTCGCGGGCCGGAAGCCGGTGAGCCGCGCCCGCGCGCCGACCAGCGCCAACGCCAACGGGAGCCGTCCGCACGCGGCCGCGATGGCGGCCACGGCGTCACCGTCCGCTGCCTCGGGCTCCTGGCGGGTCCCGGGGTGGAGGCGATGGGCGAGGAGGTCGACGGCCTCATCGAGTTCGGGGACGTCGAGTGTCAGGGCGGCGGCGCCGGTCTCCGCGATGAGGGCGGTGAGTCGGCGGCGGCTGGTGACGATCGTGCGGGCGGCCGGGCCGGACGGCAGCAGCGGCAGGACCTGGTCGGCGTCGCGGGCGTTGTCCAGGACGACCAGCAGAGCGCGGCTGGCGGACCGGCTGCGGTAGAGGGCCACCTGCGCCGTGAAGCCGGACGGGATGCGGTCGAGCGGCACGCCGAGGGCGTCCAGGAACCCGCGGATCACCTCCGCCGGGTCGAGCGCGGCGTGCCGCGAGAAGCCGCGCAGGTCAACGTAGAGCTGGCCGTCGGGGAAGTGCGGCGCGGCCAGGCGGGACCAGTGCACCGCGAGCGAGGTCTTGCCGACGCCGGCGGGGCCGGAGACGGTCACTACCGCGGCTGTGGCGGCGTCGAGCGCGTGCAGAGCTTCGGCACGACCGGTGAATCCGCCGACGTCGGCGGGCAACTGCGCGGGGGCCGGACGGGCTCCGGCGTCCGGCCGGCCGGTGGGCGAAGCGGCGGCCTCAGCTTGGACGGTGGGCGAAGGGACGGCGTCGGCTTGGGCAGATGGCGAAGGGGCGGTGTCGGGCTGGGTGGCGAGCTGGAAGGTGGTCCGGTCGGCCGGGGACAGCTTCAGCGTGTCGGCGAGTACCCGGACGGTGCTGGCCCGGGGCGCCGCGACGCGGCCGGACTCGAGCTCGCGGATCTGCCGCTCGCTGATGCCGGACAACGCGGCCAGCTCCTCCTGCGTGAGCAGTGCCCGAACCCGGAAGTCGCGCAGCACGCTGCCGAACATCGATTCCCTTCCCGCACGACCACGTCAACCGATTCAACCGATCAAGCACCGTTGGCAGCCTAACCGCCGGTGAACCGCCGGTCGCACGCCTGCCGCCGGACCCGGCGCGCACGGTTACCTGGAGGTACCTCGCCGGCCCGATCACCGAAGGCCAGATGAAGTTCCGCACACGAAGACGGCGCTCGTCGGCGTGGTCGTCGCGACCGCGCGCGTCACGGCGATGAGCCGGCGGCGAGGTGTGCGGGGCGACTGTCGAACAAACTATCGAACCGAGAGTCAAAGCAACAGTCAAACCGACCGCCGAACACGGTCCGCGTCGCGGCAGACGGGGATCGCGGCGTGCGGGACGGCATCTGGGTCCACCACGAGTTCTCCGCCGGTGTCCACAAGGCACCGGCTCAAAGGAAAGGAAGGCACATGCTGAAAAGAATCGCGCGACGCGCGGCCGTTCTCCCGTTGGTCTTGACCGCTCTCTTTGCCGCACAGCCCGCCAACGCCGCGAGCGGGGGCGGCTGCACCGGCGCGTACCCCATCAGTTCGTGCATCTCGGTCAGCGGTGTCAGCGTGGTGGCCGACTTCTACATGAACGCCACCCCGGACGTCAGCCGTTGCTGGGCCCAGATGGAAGTCCGTACGTCGACCCACGGCACCTATTGGTCTGCCAGGTACCGGATCGACCGCACGGGCCGGTTCGGCCCCATTTCGGGGAACATCAACTCGATGCCGTGGAAGAACGGTTCCGCCGTCAACGTCGTCCACGTCACCACATGTAGCGGTTACGCCCACGGTGACTTCACCAGCCCGCGCGTCTACTACTAGGCCACGCGCCGGCCGGAAGCCGGGGGGCGTCCAGCCTCCCGGCTCTCACCGACCTGGGTTTCGCGGGTCCGGATCGGGACGCCTCCCAGGTCGATCGCGACCGAGCACCGAGAACCCGCTGAGGACCGAGAACCCGCTCAGGAAGGGACAGCCATGAGAAGCACGAACTCGACGACCTACAAGCGGTCCGTGACGATTCTCCTCACCGTGGTCGTCAGAGCGGTGTTCACCGTCGTCGGCTAGATCTCCGCCGCGAACGTCACCCCCGCCGGGCGCGACCGGCCGAGGATTCCCGGCGGAACGTCAGGCGCCACCTGACCCCGCCCCTCATCCGGCGGGGATGCGGGTAAGGAGGAGGGCCACGTCGTCGTACTGGCGGGGGAGGGCGTCGATGATGGCGGCGCAGGTCTGGTCGAGGGTGTCGTGGGGCTTGCCGAGGGCGCCCTGGAGGTTGGCGATGCCGGTGTCGATGTCCTGCTCGCGGCTTTCGACCAGCCCGTCGGTGTAGAAGGCGAGGGTGGCGCCCGGGGGCATGGCGAACCGCGTGGTGGTGAAGGCGCCGGAGAACTCGGGGTCGCCGAGGCCGAGGGCCAGCCCGGAGGGCAGGTCGAGGACGCGCGCGTCGCCGTCCGGGTCGACCATGATGGGCGGCGGGTGCCCGGCGCGCGAGATCTCGCAGGTGTGGTCCTCCAGGTCGATGATCGCGTACAGGCATGTGGCGCACTGGATGGAGTGCATGTCGTCGGCCATGTGGTCGAGGCGGCGCAGCACTTCGTCCGGGGCGAGGTTGAAGCCGTTGAGGGCGCGGACGGCGGCGCGCAGCTGGCCCATGCCGCCGGCGGCGACGGCGCCGTGGCCCATCGCGTCGCCGATGACCAGGCCGATGCGGCCCGGCCCGAGCGGGAACACGTCGTACCAGTCGCCGCCGACCGTCATGTCGCTCGCGGGAAGGTAGCGGTGGGCGAGCTCAAGGCCGGGCGGGACGGTGAGGATGCTCGGCGCGAGGTTCTGCTGGAACGCGTGGGTGGTGCGGCGTTCCCGCGAGTAGAGGCGGGCGTTGTCGATGCAGATGGCGGCGCGCGCGGCGAGGTCGGCGGCGAGGGTCTCGTCGTGGGCGTCGAAGGCGGCGCGCTTGGGGTTGCGGGTGAGGGTGATGAACCCGAGGACGGTGCCCCGGGCGGTGAGCGGCGCGGCCAGATAAGACGCGCCGTCGAGGATGCCCGTGGCGGCGTCGCCGAGCACGCCGCTGATCCTGCCGACCTGGTCGTTGCCGAGATCCGTGGCGCTGTAGGAGATGGGTGTGCCCGTGTCCATGCAGCGGGTGTTCGGGTGCCCGGCGTCGTACACGCCGATCTCGTTGTCGGGGAACGCCTTCTTCCAGTCGTGGCCGTTCTGGTAGCGGGCGTCGAGGCGGAAGGCGAGCCGCCGGACGCGCACCGAGCCGTCGGCGCCGTCGGGGTAGCCCTCGTCCCTGAGCAGGCCCTCGATGACCGAGACGCTGGCGGTGTCGGCGAGGCGGGGCACGGCGACGTCCATGAACTGCTCGGCGGCCTGGCGGGTGTCGAGCGTGGCGCCGATGCGGGTGCTGACCTCGTTGAGCAGGGTCAGGCGCTCGCCGGCCTCGAAGTCGGCGCGGGTGAGCTGCGGCAGGCGGGTGTCCATGGCGGTGACCATCACTGTGCCCCAGGGGCCGGGGGTGGCCAGGGGCTCCAGGTCGAAGGCGACGTCGTGGACGCGGCCGTCCGCGCATTCGGCGGGGAAGACGCCGCTCCAGGACGTCCCGGACGCGGCCTCGTCCAGCGCGTGCCTGATCGTCTCATGGCAGTCATCGAGTAACAAAAGATCGCAAATGTCGTGACCTATGGCTTTTTCCGTAGAACGACCGAAAAGCCGCATCGCGCCGCGGCTCCATTGCGTGATACGACCGTTTTCGTCGAGTACCAGGGCGGCGAGACCCCCACGATGGGTCATGCCGCTCTGCCGCGGAACGCGTGGTTCGTCCGCTGTAGGCGCTTCTGCCCTCGCCGCACGCGCCACCAGTCCTCCTGGACAGAAATGAGACATCGTGTCCGGGCCGCCTGAAGGCACATGGTTGACTCCCCCCTGGGTCTGTACCTGCTCCGCGGCTACCGTCAGTAAAGTAGCATCTACCGATTGCTTGCTTTCGTGAAAACTCCTCGAAGCGCGTGGCTCCCCCCCGCGCTTTGTTCACCTTCGCGGGTCGCGGCAACGCTTTCAAGGGGCTTTCGTCCTTCTTCGTAGGGCATCCCGTGCCGGTTTCATGGTGACGCTTGCCGTATTAGTCTTCTGTACGGAAAGACCCTAGTGCCCGTGATCCAGATGAGTGGTCCGCATCACACCGGTGATCGTGAATTTTAGGAGCGCGTGGGGTGGCCGGAGCCTGGCGTGGCGGATGACCGGCTCTTTACCTTCCTCATGCCCGCGTCGCCCGGGGTGTGCCGCGAGCGCTGCCGCGACGGCCGGGCGGTCTTGCCTGGGGCGCCGCTCGTATTCCCCTCATAATTCGGATATAACCTACCTGTGATACATGTATCCCGCCTGCGGAAGGTCTACGAGACCGGCGTCGTGGCGCTCGACGGCGTCGACCTCGACGTGCGCGAGGGCGAGATATTCGGCGTGCTCGGACAGAGCGGCGCCGGCAAGAGCACCCTGCTGCGCTGCGTGAACCTCCTGGAGCGCCCCACCAGCGGAACGGTCACCGTCGCCGGCCAGGAGCTGACCTCCCTCGACCTCGCCGCGCTCCGGCGCGCCCGGCAGCGGATCGGCATGATCCACCAGCACTTCGCCCTGCTCTCCTCGCGCACGGTGGCCGGGAATGTCGCCTTCCCGCTGGAGGTCGCGGGGGTGCCCCGGCGGGAGCGCGCAGCCCGCGTGGCCGAGCTGCTCGACGTGGTCGGCCTCGACGGCAAGGCGTCGTCCTACCCCGCGCAGCTCTCCGGCGGCCAGAAGCAGCGCGTGGGCATCGCCCGCGCCCTCGCCGCCCGTCCCAAGGTGCTTCTCTCGGACGAGGCGACGAGCGCGCTCGACCCCGGGACCACGCAGTCGATCCTCGCCCTGCTCAAGCGGCTCAACGCCGAGCTCGGCCTGACGATCCTGCTCATCACGCACGAGATGCACGTCATCAAGGGCGTCTGCGACTCGGTCGCCATCATGCGCGAGGGCAAGGTGGCCGAGGCGGGACGGGTCGCCGACCTGATCGCCGCCCCCGGATCCCTGCTGACCCGCGAGATCTTCCCGCTACCCGAGCCCGCGCCGCCCGGCAGCGTCACGGTCACCTTCGCCGGGCAGTCCGGAGAGCCCGTCCTGTCCGGTCTCGTCCGCAGGTTCGACGTGGACGTGGACCTCCTCGGCGGGTCGCTGGAGGACGTCGGCGGCGTGCCGTCCGGGCGCCTGCGCATCCGGCTCGACGGCGAGAACAGGGCCGCCGCCCTCGCCTACCTGCGCGAACGCGGCCTGGTCCGGGAGCACGAGGAGGAGCCCGTGGACGCTCGACCGCCCGAGCCCGCACCCGCACCCGCACCCGCGCCCGGTCCCGGTCCCGAGGCCGATCCCAAGGCCGGGAGTGTCACGGAGGAGGCTCTGTGAGCGCCGACGATCTGATTCCCGCGCTGCTGCAGGCCACCGGCGAGACGGCGCAGATGGTCTTCTGGTCGGCGCTGCTCACGCTGCTGCTCGGCCTGCCCCTCGGCGTGCTGCTGGTCGCCACCGACCGCGGCGGCCTCGTCCCCGCCCCCGCCGTCAAGGCGGTGCTCGGTGGCATCGTCAACGTCGGACGGTCGCTGCCGTTCATCGTGCTGATGGTCGCGATCCTGCCGTTCACGCGCCTGGTCACCGGGACGACGATCGGCACGGTCGCCGCGATCGTCCCCCTGACCCTCGGCGCGGTCCCCTTCTACGCCCGGCTGGTCGAGACGGCGCTGCGCGGGGTGGAGCGCGCGGTGGTCGAGGCGGCGCAGGCGATGGGCGCGAGCCGCGTCCGGGTGGTGGCGCGGGTGCTGCTGCCCGAGGCGCTGCCGGGGCTGGTCGCCGGGCTCACCGTCACGGTGGTCGCGCTGATCGGGTACTCGGCGATGGCCGGGGCGATCGGCGGCGGCGGCCTCGGCGACCTCGCGATCCGGTACGGCTACCAGCGCTTCGACACCGCCGTGATGGTGATCACGGTCGTGCTGCTGGTGGTGGTCGTGCAGCTCGTCCAGAGCCTCGGCGATCTGGTGGCGCGCCGGCTTTCCCACAGGTAGCGGGCGGCCGTGCGGGGCTCTCGTGAACCGTCAAGCCCGACATATGAACAAGTGATCATATGCGAGAGATGAGGAGACGCGACGATGCGTAGGTTGATGGGTGTCGTGGCAGCCGCCGTGCTGGCGCTGACGCCGGCCGGGTGCGGCGGGGGTGACGGTGGCACGGACACGGCCGCCGCCGGCCCCGGGGGAAGTTCGGCGTCGAGCGCGCCGCTCAAGGTCGGCGTGAGCCCGGTACCGCACGCGGAGATCCTGAAGTTCGTGAAGGACAAGCTCGCGTCCGCCGCCGGGCTGCAACTGGAGATCGTCGAGTTCACCGACTACGTGCAGCCGAACACCCAGCTCCAGGAGGGGCAACTCGACGCCAACTACTTCCAGCACCGCCCCTACCTGGACGACTTCCAGAAGTCCAAGGGCGGCAAGGAGATGATCTTCGTCCAGCCCGTGCACCTGGAGCCGCTCGGCCTGTACTCCAAGAAGATCAAGAGCGTGGCCGAGCTGGCGAGCGGCGCCACCGTGTCCGTGCCCAACGACGCCACCAACCTCGGACGCGGGCTCAAGCTGCTGGAGGACAACGGCCTCATCAAGCTCAAGCCGGGCGTCGGCACCGCCGCCACCGAGCGCGATGTCGCGGAGAACCCGAAGAACCTGCAGTTCAAGCCCCTGGAGGCCGCGCAGCTCCCGCGTTCGCTGGAGGACGTGGACGCGGCCGTCATCAACGGCAACTACGCGCTGGAGGCCGGGCTCAAGCCGTCGAGCGACGCGCTGGTGCTGGAGAAGGCCGAGGGCAACCCGTACGCCAACGGCCTGGTGACCGTGAAGGGCCAGGAGAACGACCCGCGGATCAAGAAGCTCGCCGAACTGCTGGCCGGGCCCGAGGTGAAGAAGTTCATCGAGGACACCTACCAGGGGTCCGTCATCCCGTCGACGACGTAGGCGAGGTAGGAGACGCGGTAGGAGAAGCGGCAGGGGATGACGCGGGAGACGGCGCAGGAGCCGAGGCGGGGGGCGGCGTAGGAGATTCCGGAGACACGGGACCGGCCGCCGGGGCATCGTCGTTCGCGGGCTGCCGGCGCAGGCCGTCGAACGCGATCTTGCAGACGGCCTCCGCCAGCGCCTCCGCGCTCATGCCGCCGCGCGGCCGGTACCACTCGGTCACCGAGTTGACCAGCCCGAACAGCAGCCGGCTGACCACGTCCGGGTCGACGTCCGGGCGGACGTCCCCCTCGGCCTCCGCCTGGCGCACCAGCTCGCCCGCCAGGTGGTCGAACTCCCGGCGGCGGGCCAGGGCCTGGCGCTCCACCTTGGTGTTGCCGCGCACCCGCAGCAGCAGCGTGACGAACGGCAGCCGGTCCACCAGTACGTGCACGCTGCGGCGCACCAGGTGCTCCAGCCGGTCGATCGCGCGGCCCTCGACGGCGGCGGCCTCGATCGCGACCTCGGACAGGCCGTCCAGGGCGCGGTCGACGGCCAGGCGCAGCAGTTCGTCCTTGCCGGAGACGTGGTGGTAGATCGCGGACTTGGTGATGCCGAGCCTGCGGGACAGGTCCTCCATGCTGGTGGCCTCGTAGCCCCGCTCGTTGAACACCTTCACCGCGACCGCGAGCAGTGATTCCAGGTCGTAGCCGGGACGCCCCCGGCGGGCGGGCGGGGTGACGCGGGCGGTGGCCATCGCGGGTGAACGCCTGCCTTTCCAGTGGGTTCTGAGAGGTCTCGCTCTCTCGATGGTCCACCACGCGGCGCGGCTCTGCCCCGGTGTGCCGGGGACGACCTCCCGAGCCGTGGGGATCCAGAGGGGAACGGACGCGTCACGATCATATCGCCGCGGCGGACCTCCGGCGCCGCCCCTGAACGGGGTTTCACGAGGTCAGGTGTCGGCGGGCGCGCAAGCGGGGTAGGAGCCGGAATGTTCCCGCCGCGCCGGGGGCCGTCTCGTGCGCGGGCGGGGTTACCATCCGAACGTACGGTCAGTAAGTGAGTCCTCGACGTGGAGGTCTGCGATGGCCACGCTCAGCAGCTATGTCACCGGTTCCTGGCATGTCCCGGACGACGAGGGAGTCCCGCTGCACGACGCGGTCACCGGGGAGGAGGTCGTCAGGATCTCCTCCGCCGGGGTCGACTTCCGGGCCGCGCTGGAGTACGGCCGCCGCGTCGGCGGCCCGGCCGTCCGCGAGCCGACCTTTCACCAGCGCGCCGCCCTGCTCAAGGCGCTGGCCTCCTACCTGCGCGAGCGCCGCGAGGAGCTGTACGCGCTGTCGCTGCGCACCGGCGCGACGCGCGGCGACGCGCGGTTCGACGTGGACGGCGGCATCGGCGTGCTGTTCTCGTACTCGAGCAAGGGCCGCCGCGAGATGCCCAACAACACCGTCTACCTCGACGGCCCGGCCGAGCCGATCGGCAAGGGCGGCTCGTTCGCGGCGTGGCACCTGTGCACACCGCTGCGCGGGGTCGCCGTGCAGATCAACGCCTTCAACTTCCCCGTCTGGGGGCCGCTGGAGAAGCTCGCGCCCGCCTTCATCGCCGGCATGCCCTCGCTGATCAAGCCGGCCGGTCAGACGGCGTACGTCACCGCGCGGCTGGTGGAGATGATCGTCGAGTCCGGGCTGCTGCCCGAGGGGGCGCTGCAACTCGTCTGCGGCAGCGCGGGCGACCTGTTCGAGCACCTCACCGAGCAGGACCTGGTCGCCTTCACCGGCTCGGCGTCCACGGCCCAGAAGCTGCGCACCCACCCGGTCGTCGCGGCCCGCTCGGTGCGGTTCAACGCCGAGGCCGACTCGCTGAACTGCTCGATCCTCGGCCCGGACGCCGTGCCGGGCGGCCGCGAGTTCGAGCTGTTCGTCGAGCAGCTCGTGACCGAGATGACGGTCAAGGCCGGGCAGAAATGCACGGCGATCCGCCGCGCGTTCGTCCCCCGGGCCCTGCTCGGCGACGTCGCCGAGGCCACGGCCGCCCGGCTCGCCGCGATCACGGTCGGGAATCCGGCGGACCCGGCCGTGGGCATGGGGGCGCTCGCGAGCCTCGGCCAGCGCGAGGAGGTCCGGCGCGCGCTGAAGGCCCTCATGGCCGCGGGGCCGGTCGTCTACGGGGACCCCGACCACGTGGACGTGGCGGGCGCCGACGCCGAGCGCGGCGCGTTCATCTCGCCGATTCTGCTGCGCGTGGACGAGGCCGGCCGGGCCGAGCCGCACGAGGTGGAGGCCTTCGGGCCGGTCAGCACGCTCATGCCGTACACCTCGGCCGAGCAGGTGATCGAGCTGGCCGCGCGGGGCCAGGGGAGCCTCGCCGGGTCCGTCGTCACCGGGGACGCCGCGTTCGCCCGCCAGGTCGTGCTCGGGACCGCGCCCTGGCACGGCCGGCTGCTCGTGCTGGACGCCGAGGCCGCCAAGGAGTCGACCGGGCACGGCTCGCCGCTGCCGATGCTCGTGCACGGCGGCCCCGGACGGGCCGGCGGCGGCGAGGAGATGGGCGGCGTCCGGGGCATCCTGCACCACATGAACCGCACGGCCGTCCAGGGGAGCCCGGACATGCTGACGGCGATCACCGGCCGCTGGGTCGCCGGGGCCGGGCGCGCCGAGACCGAGGTCCACCCGTTCCGCAAGCACCTGGAGGACCTGCGGGTGGGCGACACCGTCGTGGCGGGGCCGCGCCGGGTGTCGCTGGAGGACATCGAGCACTTCGCCGAGTTCACCGGGGACACGTTCTACGCGCACATGGACGAGGAGGCGGCCAGGGCCAACCCGTTCTTCGACGGGCGGGTGGCGCACGGATACCTGATCGTGTCGCTGGCGGCGGGCCTGTTCGTGGACCCCGACCCCGGGCCGGTGCTCGCCAACTACGGCCTGGAGAACCTGCGTTTCCTCACGCCGGTCTACCCCGGCGACGAGCTGACGGTCACGCTGACCGCGAAGGGGATCGACCCGCGCGAGGGGGCCGAGTACGGGGAGGTCCGCTGGGACGCCGACGTGACCCAGCAGGACGGGTCGTCGGTGGCCAAGTACGACGTGCTGACGCTGGTCGCCAAGCGCGGGGGGTGATCGCGCGACCTCCGGGAGTTGCACGTGGCCCGGGGGTGAGCGAGACTGATAACTGACCGAATGTTCGGTAATAGAGGTGTCGTGTATGGCTGACCTCCAGGAGCACTTCGACCGTACGATCGAGCGCGACCAGCGCGTCGAGCCCCGCGACTGGATGCCGGACGGCTACCGCAGGACCATGATCCGGCAGATCGCGCAGCACGCCCATTCCGAGATCATCGGGATGCAGCCGGAAGGGGCGTGGATCACCCGGGCGCCGTCCCTGCGCCGCAAGGCGATCCTGCTCGCCAAGGTGCAGGACGAGGCCGGGCACGGGCTCTACCTGTACTGCGCCGCAGAGACGCTGGGCGCCGACCGCACCGAGCTCACCGAGATGCTCATCGAGGGACGGCAGAAATACTCGTCGATCTTCAACTACCCCACGCTGACGTACGCCGACGTCGGGGTGATCGGCTGGCTGGTCGACGGCGCGGCGATCTGCAACCAGGTCCCGCTCTGCCGCAGCTCCTACGGGCCGTACGCGCGGGCGATGATCCGCATCTGCAAGGAGGAGTCGTTCCATCAGAGGCAGGGCTATGAACTGCTGATGACCATGATGAAGCGAGGCACCGAGGCGCAGCGCGCCATGGTGCGGGACGCGGTCGACCGCTGGTGGTGGCCGTCCCTCATGATGTTCGGCCCGCCCGACGACGCCTCGCCCAACACCGCGCGGTCGATGGCCTGGAAGATCAAGCGGCACACGAACGACGAGCTGCGGCAGCGGTTCGTGGA
Source organism: Sphaerisporangium sp. NPDC051011 (assembly GCF_040653595.1). Taxonomy (NCBI): domain Bacteria; kingdom Bacillati; phylum Actinomycetota; class Actinomycetes; order Streptosporangiales; family Streptosporangiaceae; genus Sphaerisporangium; species Sphaerisporangium sp. NPDC051011. Next base: position 634,289 of record NZ_JBFAGG010000002.1, read on the forward strand.
CATGACCGTCCCGCAGGCCGAGGCGCTCGGCGTCACGCTGCCCGACCCGGAGCTGCGCTGGAACCCTGAGCGGGGGCGCCACGACTTCGGCGCGATCGACTGGTCGGAGCTCCAGCGGGTGATCAGCGGGCACGGTCCGTGCAACGCCGAGCGGGTGGCCGTCCGGCGCGCCGCGCACGAGGACGGCGCCTGGGTGCGCGAGGCCGCCGCCGCGCACGCGCGCAAGGCGTCATCGAGGCAGGAGGCGGGCGTGTGAGCGACTGGCCGCTGTACGAGGTGTTCGTGCGCAGCAAGCGCGGGCTCAACCACGTGCACGTCGGCTCGCTGCACGCCGCCGACGACGAGACCGCGCTGCGCCACGCCCGCGACCTGTACACGCGCAGGAACGAGGGCGTGAGCATCTGGGTCGTCCGGTCCGAGCACATCGCCGCCACCAGTCCGGACGAGAAGGACCCGTTCTTCGCGCCCAGCGGCGACAAGGTGTACCGGCACCCGACCTTCTACACGATCCCCGATGACGTTCCCCATATGTGAGGTGTGAGGCGTCATGACGACCTTCGACCCACACGCGACGCGGCCGCCCAGCGTCACGGACGCCTCCCCGGGCAATGCGTACGAGGCGCTCAACCAGGGCGACGACCCGCGCTGGGCGTTCGGGACGGGGTTCGCCGACCCGCTGGCCGGGGTGGACACCCGCGTGCCCGACGGCGTGGACGCCGCCGATCTCGCCGCGTACTGCCTCATGCTCGGCGACGACGCCCTGGTCATGTCCCACCGTCTCCAGGAATGGTGCGCCCACGCGCCCGAGCTGGAGGAGGAGGTCGCCCTGGCCAACATCGCGCTCGACCTGCTCGGCCAGGCGCGGCTCCTGCTGTCCCGCGCGGGCGCGGCCGACGGGTCGGGCCGGGACGAGGACGCGCTGGCGTTCCTGCGGGACCCGGGCGAGTTCCGCAACGTATGGCTGGCCGAGGCCGGGAACGGCGACTTCGCGCATGCCATGGCCCGGCTGCTGGTCTTCTCCACCTGGCGGCTCGCGCTGCTCGGCCGCCTGACCGGCTCACGCGACCCCGTCCTCGCGGCCGTCGCCGCCAAGGGCGAGAAGGAATTGACCTACCACCGGGACTACGCCGCCGGATGGGTGATCCGGCTCGGCGACGGCACCGCGTACTCGCGGGAGCGGATGGGCGAGGGGATCGCGGCGGTGTGGCGGTACGTGCCGGAGTTGTTCGTCCCGCACGAGGTGGAGTCCCGCCTCGCCGGTACGGGCGTGGCCGCCGACCCGGCCGCCGTCCGAGAGGAGTTCGACGCCGTGCTCGCCCAGGTCCTGACCACCGCGACCCTCACCCGCCCGCTGGAGGCGGGACCGGCCGAGGCCCTCGGCCGGGCGGGCGCGCACACCGACGCCCTGACCGCCCTGCTGAAGGAGATGCAGTCCGTCGCCCGCGCCCACCCGGGAGCGACGTGGTGAGCGCGCGTGCCCGGGGTGGGGTGGCGGGTGCGCCTGGAGGCCGGTCGCGCGTGTCCGGAGGCGGCGTGGCGAGCGCGCGTGAGGTCGCCGAGACCGTGGCCGATCCCGAGCTGCCCATGCTCACCCTCGCCGACCTGGGCATTCTGCGCGACGTGAGGGAGGGCGAGGACGGCGCCGTGGTCGTCACCATCACTCCCACCTACAGCGGGTGCACGGCGATGGAGGCGATCCGGGCGGACCTGTGCGCGGCCCTGCGCGCCGCCGGGTACGCCGACGTCGAGATCCGCACGCGGCTGTCGCCCGCCTGGACCACCGACTGGATCGGCGAGAACGGCCGGCTCAAGCTCGCGGAGGCGGGCATCGCGCCACCTGGCCCCGTACGGGAACGGGCGGACGGTCCGGTGCCGGTGACGCTGGGGCCGCCACGCAGGCGCGTGACCTGCCCGAACTGCGGCTCGGACGACACCCGGGAAATTTCCCGCTTCGGCGCCACCGCCTGCAAGGCCCTGTGGCGCTGCGACACGTGCTGGGAACCGTTCGAGCATGTCAAGGAGATCTGAGATGCCCGAGAACCAGCGCGGGCCGGTGCGGCCGGAGAGCAGGGCGGCGCCGGTGGGGGTTCTGGAGCGGGCGCGGCGGCGGGCCGGGTTCGTGGCGCTGCGCGTCGCGCGGGTCGACCGGCTGTGCGAGGACGCCACCGCGATCACCTTCGACGTTCCGGACGAACTCGCCGGCGACTTCGCCTTCCGGCCCGGCCAGTCGCTCACCCTGCGGGCCATCGTGGACGGCCGCGACGAGCGCCGCTCGTACTCGATCTGCTCCCCGGCGGGCGGGCCGCTGCGCATCGGCGTGCGCGAGATCCCCGGCGGGCTGTTCTCCACCTGGCTGGTCCGCCGCCTGAGGCCGGGGGACCAGGTGGCCGTCCAGCCCCCCACCGGCGGCTTCACCGCCGACCTCACGCGGCCCGCCCACCACGTGTTCATCGCGGCCGGGTCGGGCATCACGCCCGTCCTGTCCATCGCCGCGTCCGCGCTGGCCGTGCCCGGTTCACGGGCGACGCTGTTCTACGGCAACCGCACCACGCGGACCGTCATGTTCGCCGAGGAGCTCGCCGACCTGAAGGACTCCGCACCCGCCCGCGTCGAACTCGTCCACGTGCTGTCCCGGGAGCCTCGCGAGCCCGAGCTGTTCACCGGCCGCCTGGACGCGGACAAGCTCGGCGTCCTGATCCCCGCCCTCGTCGCCGTCCCCGACGTCGGGCACTGGTGGCTGTGCGGGCCGTACGAGATGGTGGTCGGGGCGCGGCGCGTGCTGGGCGGGCTCGGCGTGCCGGCGGAACGCGTCCACCACGAGCTGTTCTACGTGGACGAGCCGCCTCCCGTCCCCGTCCGTCCGGCCGAGGGCACCGAGGAGGCCGCCGCCGAGGTCACGGTGATCCTCGACGGCCGCGCCACCACCACCGCCCTGGCCCGCGACGTCACCGTGCTGGAGGGCGCGCAGCGGGTCCGCCCCGACCTTCCGTTCGCCTGCAAGGGCGGCGTCTGCGGCACCTGTCGCGCCCGCGTGACGCACGGCCATGTGCGGATGCGCCGCAACTTCGCCCTCGAACCGTCCGAGGTCGAAGCCGGCTACGTCCTCACCTGCCAGTCCACGCCGACCACCCCGACGGTAACCGTCGACTTCGACACCTGACCGCCGCCGGGGCCACGACGCGGGGTGATGTCAGGGCGCCGAGAGGCGCAGGTGCCAGCGGCGGCCGTTGGAGGTCAGGGTCACCTGGGCGAGCGGGGGAACGTCGATCTTCCAGAACGCCTGGGGCGGGGCGTCGAGGGCGTGGACCACGGCGGCTCTGATCACGGCGGGGTGGGTGACGGCGAGCGTCCTGCCCGCGTCGTGCAAGGTCGCGAGCCAGGCGGTGACGCGGTCGAGGAGCGCGAGGAGGGACTCGCCGCCATGGGGAGCGGACGCGGGGTCGGTGAGCCAGGCGAGGACGTCCTCGGGGTGCTCGGCCTGGACGTCCGCCAGCGTGCGGCCCGCCCAGCGGCCGGCGTCCCAGTCTCGTAGCGCCTCGACGGGTTCGGCTTCCAGCCCGAGACCCGCGGCGGTCTGCAGGCAGCGCTGGGAAGGTCCGCACAGGACCTTTCGCGCGGAGGGTCCGAGGGCCGCGGCCTCCTCAAGGGCGGGCGCCTCCCTGCCGTCGCTCTTGGACGCCCCTTGCTCGCCGTTCGTCGTGACCGTCCCCTCGTCGGCCGTTCTGGGGGGTCGGCCGGCGGTCGTCGGGGTTCTCGGGGTGGTCGTCGCGGCGGGAGGGGAGAACAGGGGGCGGGCGGTGGTCAGCCGGCGGAGGGCCTGGTCGGTGAGGGGTTCGTCCATGGGGAAGGCCGCTCGCTGGAGGGCGGTGGTGGCGGCGTGGGAAATCAGGACAATCCTCGCGGTCACGTGTATCCCTCCAGGGCGCAGGTGGAGGTGATTGTCTCCCATTGACGCCAGTTGACGCGCTAATGGTTCACACCGTAGCGTGCAAACGACATTGTGACGGTGTGGGGAAGCCAGCGAGACTCTGGTACGGCCGCGCCACTGTGACCTGCTCCTTCGGGGGCCGGGAGTCAGACCCTCCGTCGTCGCGCCATGTCCTATGGGACGCGTGATCCCGAGGAGGCACTTTCATGGCCCACACCGCCCTTCCCCAGTCCCGGCCTGTTCCCGTCCGCATTCCCGTCAGGGAGTTGCTGCCGTGGACGATCTTCGCCGGTGTCCTCGCCCTCGCCCTCATCTACTTCGTCGGTGCGGAGCAGGGTGCCACCTCTCTGATCTCCGGCAACACCGTGCACGAGTTCGTGCACGACGCGCGCCACCTTCTCGGCTTCCCCTGTCACTGAGGCGGTCAGAGCAAGAATGGTGAGAAATCTCCTGGTCCGCGGCATGCTCGCGGGCCTGGCCGCTGCTGCCCTCGCCCTGGTGTTCGCCTGGGTCTTCGGTGAGCCCCAGGTGTCGGGTGCCATCGCCGTCGAAGAACGCGGGGACGCGCACGCGGCCCACGCCCCCGCCGTGCCGGGCGAGTCCGGCGCGGCGGCGTCGGAGTCCGGGCACGAGCACGCGGAGGAAGGGCCCGTCAGCCGTGACGTGCAGTCCACACTGGGCCTGGCCACGGGTCTCGGCGTGTTCGGCGTCGCGGTCGGCGGCATCTTCGCGCTCGTGTTCGCGTTCGCCTACGGGCGGCTGGGCTCGCTCGGGGCCCGGGCCACGGCGGGGCTGCTCGCGCTCGGCGCGTTCGTCGTCGTCGAGCTCGTACCTTTCCTGAAATATCCCGCCAACCCGCCGGCCGTGGGCGACCCCGCCACGATCTCCCGCCGGACGGTCCTCTACCTGGCCATCCTGGTGATCTCGGTGCTCCTCGCGGTCGCCGCCGTCCGGCTCGGCCGGCAACTGGCCCCCCGCCACGGCGCCTGGAACGCCACGCTGCTCGCCGCCCTCGCCTACATCGTGGTCGTGGCCGTCGTGTACGTGCTCATGCCCACCGTGGACGAGGTCGCCGCCGACTTCCCCGCGTCCTTGCTGTGGCGCTTCCGGATCGCCTCGCTCGGCACCCAGGCGATCATGTGGGGCGGCATCGGGCTCGTCTTCGGCGCCCTCGCCGAACGCGCCCTCACGCCGCGCCGCGCGCTCGTCCCCTCGCCCGCCGCCTGACCCTCACTCCCGGCAGGGGCGGGACCGACCGCCACTCGCCCCTGCCCACCTGCGGCGACGCAGCGCTCGGAAGGACTTCCTCGACATGCTTGCCCGGCCCCCGGCGGCCGTACGCCACCACTACCCCTTCACCGCGGTGGTGGGGCTCGACACCCTCAAGCTGGCGCTCGTCCTCAACGCGATCTCCCCGCGCACCGGAGGCGTGCTGATCCGCGGCGAGAAGGGCACCGCCAAGTCCACGATCGTCCGCGCGCTGGCGGCCCTGCTGCCGCCGGTCGGGGTCGTGGCCGGGTGCCGCTTCTCCTGCGACCCTGCCGCCCCCGACCCCGCGTGCCCCGACGGCCCGCACGACGACGGCGCGCCGGCCTCCGTACGTCCCGCGCGGCTCGCCGAACTGCCCGTCGGCGCGTCTGAGGACCGCCTGGTCGGCTCGCTGGACCTGGAACGCGCGCTCACCGAGGGGGTCAAGGCGTTCGAGCCCGGCCTGCTCGCCGCCGCCCACCGGGGCGTCCTCTACGTGGACGAGGTCAACCTGCTGCACGACCACCTCGTGGACCTGTTGCTCGACGCCGCCGCGCTAGGCACGTGCTACGTCGAGCGCGACGCCGTGTCCGTCCGGCACGCCGCCCGGTTCATGCTGGTCGGCACCATGAACCCCGAGGAGGGCGAGCTGCGGCCCCAGTTGCTCGACCGCTTCGGCCTGACCGTCGAGGTCACCGCGTCCCGCGACCCGGAGGAGCGGGCGGAGGTCGTGCGCCGCAGGCTGGCGTTCGAGGACGACGCCGAGGCGTTCGCGGCCCGGTGGGCGGACGCGGAGGACGACCTCGCCGCGAGCATCGCCGCCGCCCGCGAGCGGCTGCGCGAGGTGACGCTGTCCGACGCCGCGCTCACGCGGATCTCCACGATCTGCGCGGCGTTCGACGTGGACGGCATGCGCGCCGACCTCATCACCGCCCACGCCGCCGTCGCCCACGCCGCCTGGCGGGGCGGCACGCGCGTCACGGCCGAGGACATCCGCCAGGCCGCCCGCCTCGCCCTGCCGCACCGCCGCAGGCGCGACCCGTTCGACGCGCCCGGCCTGGACGAGTCCGAGCTCGACGCCCTGCTCGACGACGCGGACCTGGACGACACGGAAGGGGAGTCGGGCCCGGAGGGGGCCGGAGTGGACGGGCCCGCATCGGAGGACGGTCCCGGCACGGACACCGGCCCCGCGTCCGAGCGGGAGGACCCCGGCCCCGGCCCGGACGAAGACCCCGGCCCGCCCCCCGGCCCCGGGCCCGACGAAGACCCCGACCCCGGCCCGCCGCCCGGCCCCGGAGGGAACGGCGGGGCCCCGGAGCCGCCGCCCGCGAACGGCCAAGGCGTTCAGACCCACGACGCCCCGGCGGGCGAAACAGCCGGTACCCGGACGCGACCGGCGGCCCAGCCCGGCGGCACCTACCGCGTGCGCGCGCTGACCGTCCCCGGCCTCGGCACGGGCGCCCCCGGACGCCGGTCGCGGGCCAGGACGTCCTACGGCCGCGTCTCCGGCTCGCGCGTCCCCGAAGGACGCCTCCTGTCGCCGCACCTCACGGCCACCCTGCGCGCCGCCGCGCCGTACCAGCGCGAGCGCGGCCGGACCGGTCCCGGGCTGGTCGTGCGGCGCGGCGACCTGCGCGAGGCCGTGCGCGAGGGACGCGAGGGCAACCTCGTGCTGTTCGTCGTGGACGCCAGCGGTTCGATGGCCGCGCGCCGGCGCATGGGCGCGGTCAAGGGCGCCGTGCTCAGCCTGCTGCTGGACGCCTACCAGCGCCGCGACAAGGTCGGCCTGGTGACGTTCCGCGGGTCCGGCGCCGAGCTGGTGCTCCCGCCGACCTCGTCGGTGGAGGCCGGAGCCGCCCGCCTGCGCGAGCTGCCCACGGGCGGACGCACCCCCCTCGCCGCGGGGCTGCGCCGGGCCGCCGAGGTCGTGCGCGTCGAACGGCTCCGCGACCCCGCGCGCAGGCCGCTGCTGGTCGTCGTCACCGACGGGCGGGCCACCTCGGGGACGGACGCCGACGTGCGCAGGGCGGCGTCGCTGCTCAGGGACGTCGCCGCGGTGGTGGTGGACTGCGAGAGCGGCCCGGTGCGGCTCGGCCTGGCCACGGGGCTCGCCGTGCTGCTCGGCGGGGAGGCCGTCCGGCTCGAACGGCTCGCCGCGGGCGGGCTGCGCGATCTCGTCCGCGAACACAGGAAGGCGGCCTGACATGCCCCAGGGGAAACCGGCCGAGGTGCCGGACGACGGCCTGACCACCCGGCAGCGGCGCACCCGGCCGCTCGTGTTCCTCCACACCGGGCCCGGCAAGGGCAAGTCGACGGCGGCGTTCGGGCTGGCGCTGCGCGCGTGGAACCAGGGCTGGCCGATCGGCGTGTTCCAGTTCGTCAAGTCCGCCAAGTGGCGGGTGGGGGAGGAGCGGGCGCTCACCGTCCTCGGCGAGTCCGGCGCGGGCGGCACCGTGGCCTGGCACAAGATGGGCGAGGGCTGGTCCTGGATCAAGAAGGCCGGCACCGATGAGGACCACGCCGCCGACGCGCGCGAGGGCTGGGAACAGATCAAGCGGGACCTGGCGGCGGAGACGTACCGGCTGTACGTGCTGGACGAGTTCACCTACCCCATCAAATGGGGGTGGATCGACGTCGAGGACGTGGTCGCCGCCCTGGCGGCGCGGCCCGGCACGCAGCACGTCGTCATCACCGGCAGGGACGCCCACCCGCGCCTGCTCGAGACCGCCGACCTGGTCACCGAGATGGCCAAGGTCAGGCACCCGATGGACACCGGCCAGAAGGGCCAGAAGGGCATCGAATGGTGACCCCGGCCTGCCCGCGACACCGCGGCGAACGGCGCGGCGGCGGGCGTGAGCGGGACGCGGCGCCTGACGGTGGACGGTGCGGCGGCGGGCGCGAGCGCGCGGGGCGTGGCGGTGGACGGCGTGCGGGGGGTGCGGCCCGTGGCTGAGGTGCCGCGCCTGGTGATCGCCGCGCCTTCCTCGGGAGCGGGCAAGACGACGGTGGCCACCGGGCTGATGGCCGCGCTCACCGCCAAGGGGACGGTGGTCTCGCCGCACAAGGTCGGCCCCGACTACATCGACCCCGGCTACCACGCGCTCGCCTCCGGCCGCCGCGGGCGCAACCTCGACCCGTGGCTGACCGGCGAGGAGCTGATCGTCCCGCTCTTCCTGCACGGCGCGGCGGGGACGGGCATCGCCGTCGTCGAGGGCGTGATGGGCCTGTTCGACGGCGCGTCCTTCCCCATCGGCGTCGCCGGTACGTCCACCGGCGGCGCGGGAAGGACCGGCGCGGACTTCGCCTCCACCGCGCACGTCGCCAAGCTGCTGAACGCGCCGGTCGTCCTCGTCGTGGACGTCGCGGGACAGGCCAGGTCCGTCGCCGCGCTGGTCCACGGCTTCATGTCCTACGACACCGGCGTCCGGATCGGCGGGGTGATCCTCAACAACGTCGGCTCGCCGCGTCACGCGGAGATCTGCCGGGACGCGCTGGCCGAGACCGGCATCACGGTGTTCGGCGCGATCCCGCGCACCGGCATCGCCGCCACTCCGTCGCGCCACCTGGGCCTGGTGCCGCCCGCCGAGCGCAGCGCCGAGGCCGTGCGCGCGGTCGCCGAGGTGGGTGAGCTGGTCGCGGGCACGTGCGACCTGGAAGGGCTCGTCCGCCTCGCCGAAAGCGCGCCCGCCCTGCCCGGCCCCGCCTGGGATCCCGAGACGGCCGTGCGCTCCGCGCGGCGCGAGGACGTGGCCGGTGGTGGGCCGGCGCGCGAGGTCGTGGTCGCGGTGGCAGGGGGGAAGGCGTTCACGTTCGGGTACGCCGAGCAGGCCGAGCTGATCGCCGCCGCGGGCGCGACCGTCGCCGTCTTCGATCCGCTCACCGACGAGCGGCTTCCCGAGGGAACCGGCGCGCTCGTCCTGCCCGGAGGCTTCCCCGAGGTGTACGCGGGCGAGCTGTCGGCCAACGAGCCGCTGCGGCGCGCGGTGGCCGCGTTCGGCGGGCCCATCGCCGCCGAATGCGCGGGCCTGCTGTACCTCTGCCGTGAGCTGGACGGGCGTCCCATGTGCGGCGTCGTCGACGCGACCGCGGCCATGACCGGCGGGCTGACGCTCGGCTACCGCGACGCCGTCTGCGTGCGCGACTCGGTGCTGACCCGCGAGGGCGAGCGGTACCACGGGCACGAGTTCCACCGCACGCGCGTCACCCCGCCGTCCGGCGACGTGCCGCTCTACCGGTGGCGGGGCGGCGCGGACGGGTTCGGCGGGCCGCACCTGGCCGCGTCCTACCTGCACCTGCACTGGGCGGGCAGCCCGTACCTGGCGACGCGGCTGGTGGAGAGCGCCGCACGGAACGCCCCGGTGGCCGGCACCGGCTCGGCAGGGAAGAACGCCTCCGCGGCGGGCAGCGGCTCGGCGGTGCGGAACGACCCCGCGGCCGGCGACGCCCTTTCCGCGGCGAGTGGGACGGCATGAGCAGCCCGGTGGTCGTGGTCGGGATCGGCGCGGACGGCTGGGACGGGCTGCCCGATCCCGCGCGCCGGGAGATCCAGCGGTGCGAGGTGCTCATGGGAAGCGCCCGGCAGCTCGCGCTGGTACCGGACACCGGAGCCGAGCGGGTCGTCTGGCCCTCGCCGATGCTCCCCGCCGTCCGCCGCCTGCTGGCCGAGCGCGAGGACCGCGCCGTGTGCGTGCTGGCCAGCGGCGATCCCATGCTGCACGGGGTCGGGACCACGCTGGCGCGGATGCTCGGCCCCGAGCGCGTGCGCGTGCTGCCGCATCCGTCGTCGGTGTCGCTGGCCTGCGCCCGCATGGGGTGGCCGGTCGAGGACACGCGCGTGGTGAGCCTGGTCGGGCGTCCGGTCGAGCTGGTGAACCGGGTGCTGTACCCGGCGGCCCGCGTGCTCGTGCTGAGCGCGGGCGCGGACTCCCCGGCCCAGGTCGCCCGGCTCGTGACGGCCCAGGGGTACGGCGCGAGCGCGATGACCGTCCTCGAACGGCTCGGAGGCTCCGCGGAGCGCGTGGTCACCGGGACGGCCGGGAAGTGGGACGCCGTCGTGGACCCGCTCAACGTCGTGGCCCTGGAGTGCCGCGCCGACCCGGACGTGACTCCGATCCCGGGCGTTCCGGGCCTGCCGGACGAGGCGTTCGAGCACGACGGGCAGCTCACCAAGCGCGAGGTGCGCGCGGTGACGCTGTCCCGGCTCGCCCCGCTGCCGGGACAGGTGCTCTGGGACGTGGGCGCGGGCGCGGGCAGCGTCGCCATCGAGTGGATGCGGGTCGATCCCGCGTGCCGCGCCATCGCCGTGGAGGCCCGCCCCGACCGCGCCGCGCGGATCACACGGAACGCGGACACGCTCGGCGTGCCCACCCTGCGGGTCGTGACCGGCGCGGCCCCCGAGGCCCTCGCGGGGCTGGAGACGCCGGACGCGGTGTTCGTCGGCGGCGGCGGCACCGTGCCGGGCGTCCTCGAAACGTGCTGGGACGTGCTGGGCAGCGGCGGGCGGCTGGTCGTCAACGCGGTGACGGTCGAGTCCGAGGCCGTCCTCGCCACCTGGCACGCCCGGCACGGCGGCGACCTGCTGCGCCTGTCCGTCCACCGCGCGGGCCCGGTCGGCGGCTTCACCGCCTGGCGCCCCGCGATGCCGGTGACCATCTGGACGGCGGTACGCCCGTGACCACCTCCGCGCCGCACAAGGGCGCCGGATGAGAGCAAGGAGAAGTCAGTCGTGACCGTGCACTTCATCGGGGCGGGCCCCGGGGCGGCCGATCTCATCACCGTGCGCGGGCGCGACCTGATCGCCGCATCGCCGGTGTGCCTGTACGCGGGGTCGCTCGTGCCCAAGGAACTGCTCGGCCACGCGCCGGAGGGGGCCAGGCTCGTGGACACCGCCGAGTTGAACCTCGACGAGATCGTCGCCGAGATGGTGGCCGCCCACGCGCGGGGCCTCGACGTCGCGCGCCTGCACTCCGGCGACCCCTCGATCTACAGCGCGATGGCCGAGCAGATGCGCAGGCTGGACGCCGCCGGGGTTCCTTACGACGTGACGCCGGGCGTCCCCGCGTTCGCGGCGGCGGCCGCCTCGCTGGGGCGTGAGCTGACCGTGCCCGGGGTGGGCCAGACGGTGGTGCTGACCCGGATCTCGGCCCGCGCGACGCCGATGCCGCCGGGCGAGGACCTGCGCACACTCGGGCGGAGCCGTTCGACGATGGTCCTCCACCTCGCCGTCCAGCGCATCGACTCCGTGGTGGAGGAACTGACACCGGACTACGGAGCCGACTGCCCGGTGGCCGTCGTCGCCCGCGCGAGCCGCGACGACGAGGTGATCCTGCGCGGCACGCTGGCCGACATCGCCGCCCAGGTGAAGGCCGCCGGAGTGAGGCGCACCGCCGTGATCATCGTCGGTGGCGTGCTCACGGCGTCGGAGTTCACCGACAGCCACCTGTACTCCGCCACCCGCGACCGCGCGCTATGAGCGGCGAGGGGCAGGCCGTGGACGACTACGTCCGGGACGGCGCGGAGATCTACCGGCGTTCGTTCGCGACCATCCGCGCCGAGGCCGACCTCGCCGGCATGCCCGACGACCTCGCCCGGGTGGCCGTACGGATGATCCACGCCTGCGGCATGGTGGACCTCGTCGCGGACCTCGCCTGGTCCCCAGGAGTGGTCGCCGCCGCGCGGGCCGCGCTGCTGGCCGGGGCGCCCATCCTGTGCGACGCCACGATGGTCGCCTCGGGCGTGACCCGGGCCCGCCTGCCCGCCGCCAACGAGGTGCTGTGCATGCTGGGCGATCCCCGGGTGCCGGACCTGGCGCGCCGGCTCGGCACCACCCGCAGCGCCGCCGCGCTGGAGCTGTGGCGCGACCGCCTGGACGGCTCCGTCGTCGCCGTCGGCAACGCCCCCACGGCGCTGTTCCGCCTACTGGAGCTGGTGAGAGAAGGTGCGGGACGGCCCGCCGCCGTGCTCGGCGTACCGGTGGGCTTCATCGGCGCGGCCGAGTCCAAGCAGGCCCTGGCCGGCAACGGCGACGGCCTGCCGTACCTGGTGGTGCACGGCCGCCGGGGCGGAAGCGCACTGGCGGCGGCGGCCGTCAACGCCATCGCGAGCGAGAAAGAGTGAACGACACCATGGACCCCTCCACCACCCCCACCCCCCTCGAACAAGACCGCCCTGGGCGGGGGTGGTTGCGGGGGGTCGGGCTTGGGCCGGGGGATCCTGAGCTGGTGACCGTGAAGGCGGCGCGGCTCATCGGTGAGGCGGATGTGATCGCGTACCACAGCGCGCGGCACGGGCGCAGCATCGCCCGGACGGTCGCCGCGTCCTACCTGCGCGAGGGGCAGATCGAGGAGGCGCTCATCTACCCCGTCACGACCGAGACCACCGACCACCCGGGCGGGTACCAGGGCGCGATCGACGAGTTCTACGAGTCCTGCGCCCGCCGCCTGTCCGCGCACCTGGACGCCGGGCGCGACGTGGTCGTCCTGTGCGAGGGCGATCCGTTGTTCTACGGCTCGTACATGCACATCCACAAGCGGCTGGCGCACCGCTACCCGGCCGAGGTCGTGCCGGGGGTCACGTCGGTGAGCGCGGCGTCGGCCGTGCTGGGCCGCCCGCTGGTGGAGCGCGAGGAGACGCTCACCGTCCTGCCGGGCACGCTGGCGCCGGAGACGCTGGCGGCGCGGCTGGCGGTGGCCGACTCGGCGGCGGTGCTCAAGCTGGGCCGCACGTTCCCCGCCGTCCGCGACGCCCTGAAGAGCGCGGGCCGCCTGGACGAGGCGTGGTACGTCGAGCGGGCCACCACCGATCGCCAGCGGATCGCCCCCCTCGCCGACGTGGACCCGAGCGAGGTCCCGTACTTCTCGGTCGCCATCATCCCCAGCCGCGCGGGCACGCCCCGACGCGCCACCGCGCCCGGTACGCGTCACGACGCCGATGCGGGCCGGGGAGAGGACGTTGCCGCCGCCTCCGGGCCGGCGCCCGTCTCCGCGCACACTCCGAGCCAGAACATCGAGGCGGACCGAGGGCACGTCGTCCCCGGCGCTGTCCCCGGACCCGTTCCCGGAGAGGGGAAGGGCCTCGGCGAGGTCGTCGTGGTCGGCCTGGGGCCGGGGGGACGGTATTGGCTGACGCCCGAGGCGCAGGACGCGCTGGCGAGTGCGGACGAACTCGTCGGTTACGGTCCTTACCTGGACAGGCTGCCGCCGAATCCGCGGCAGCGGCGGCACGCGTCCGACAATCGGGTCGAGGCCGAGCGGGCGGCGCACGCGCTGGAACTGGCCCTCGCGGGCGCGCGGGTCGCCGTCGTCTCGTCGGGCGACCCGGGCGTGTTCGCGATGGCCAGTGCGCTGCTGGAGGTCGCGTCCGAGGAGCGGTTCGCGCACGTGCCGGTGCGCGTGCTGCCGGGCGTGACGGCGGCGCAGGCGGTCGCGGCGCGGGCCGGCGCGCCTCTCGGCCACGACTACTGCGTGATCTCCCTGTCCGACCGGCTTAAGTCGTGGGACATCATCGCCGCCCGTGTCACGGCCGCCGCGCGGGCCGACCTGGTCCTCGCGATCTACAACCCGGCGTCCCGCGCACGCCGATGGCAGGTCGAGGCGGCGCGCGACCTGCTCCTGGAGCACCGCGCGCCGGACACGCCCGTCGTCATCGGACGGGACGTCGGCGGCCCGTCCGAGTCCGTCCGCGTCACGACCCTGGACAAGCTGGACGCGGCGGAGATCGACATGCGCTGCCTGCTCCTGATCGGTTCCTCCACCACCCGCCACACCACGAGAAACGGCCACCCCACCGTCTACACGCCCCGCCGCTACCCCGCCTGAGCTCACGACGCTAAAAGCCTGCCGGGGTGTCGGTGAGGGCGTTCACCGGACGGGGAGGGTCACCGCGCCGAGTTGGAGCAGCATGCCGAGGAACGGATCGAGCCGTACAAGGTGAACGTCGGCCCGTGTTGACCGCGTCCACGGACAAGGCTTGGCCCGCAGGCTCGCGCCCTACTGTCTTGGCCGGCGTCCCAGAAAGGTGCGCATCGCCTGGCGCTGCCACTCCTCCTCGGCGAGCACGGCGGCCGACACGGGCCGGTCGAGGTAGGGGTCGACGGCGTCCAGCACCAGGCGGCGCAGTTCGGCCGGATCCAGGCTTCGACCTCCGGGGAGGCCGAAGAGGCCCCGGCTGGTGGTGTTCTACAACAACACCGGGGCCCGGCCGGTGGAGTCTGAGGACGCCGGGACCGCGGCGGCCGAGCTCACCGGCCGGGCCCTGCTCCCCGTCACCTGGTCACGGCCGGGCGCGCGTCGCCCGCCTCCTGATCCGGAAGGAGGACGCCGGTTCCTTGATCAGGAAGTGCTCGCGGGACGGCTCAGTCGCGCTTTTGGACGGAGCTGCTGAGGATGCTCGCGCCGCCGGGCACACGGACGCTCGAGGTGGAGCCGACGGCGACCCAGGGCCCCCAGGCCGATTCGGTGTAGCCACCCAGCTGCGGGTTGACGAACCGGTACACCACGTAGATCGCGTGGTAGCCGGTGCCGGTCGCGCAGTAACTGCTGAGGTAGCCGTCTGCGGAGAAGCTCGTCGAGCAGGTGTCGGGGATGGCCTGCGCGGGCGTGGCCGTGCCGGCGACGATCGCGGCGGAGACGAGCGCCGCGCCGACGAGGGAGGCGCACTTCTTGGTGTTCACGATCCGCTCCTTTTATGTGAGTGGTTGCCGGTGCATCCCGCGGGCCGGACCCGCGGGAGGTGGTGTGGCCGCGGGTCAGCGTTTGTTGACCCAGTAGTTCTGCAGGCTTCCCGTCGCCGGGATGCGGGCCGTCGACACCGAGCCCACCGGGACCCACGGCCCCTCGTTGGTGATGACGCCGACCTGCGGGTTCACATGGCGGGCGACCAGGTAGACCTGGTGTTCCCCGGTGCCGCTCGTGCAGAGGCTGGAGACGTATCCGTTCGACACCCAGGTGGTGCAGTCGGCGGGGAGCGCGTAGGCCGTGCCGCCCGGCAGGGCGACGGCGAGTAGCGCGGCGAAGGAGAGGGCGGCCGCCCACTTCCTGGATGTCACGTGTGCTTTCCTCCGGCGGAGAAGGGGGGCCGGAGGCGCCGACCGGCCGTTTTCTTAGGAAAGTTTCTTAACCGAAAGATACCTACGGGTCGCACGCCGTCAAGACCCGGCTTCTCCTTGGCGCGCATTTTCTTATCCTGCCGCCATGACGCGATGGGTGGGGAGCGCCGGGCATCGGGTGGAGGAGATCCGCCTGGACGGCCACCCCGCGCTGCACTGCACGGTGTCCTGGGGGTCGAATCCGTAGCGCGCGGCGAAGCCCGGCCAGCGGGGGTCTTCACGTTCGCCGGGCGCGGCCGGCAGCGCGTAGGACGTCCTCGCCGAACCACGCCTCGCCGATCAGGAGTATCCGGCCCGCGGCTTGACGTGTCCTTGACGCGCCCGCCCGGCGAACGCCCGTCCCCCTGACGCGCCCGCCCGCGACGACCTCCCGTCCCCGCCGATGGCCCCCGCACACCGCCATCGGCGGCAAGCCCATGTCAAGCCGCGCTCGCGATGCTCTCCCCGGCACCGCGACACCGCCCGGCCCGGCGGTGGCGCGAGGTCGAGGCCCGACAGAAACAAGTCAGGCCATCCACATCGAACAACCCCTACGTCTGACGCCTGGGGACGAGGCATGCTGCGAATACACTTCACCGCCGAGGACATCGCGCGAACCCGCCTGACCACCGTCGTCGACCCGCTGTGGGAAGTCCTGCTGAGCCACTTCCGGCTGGGCGACGCCGACAAACCGGTTTTCCTCCAGCCGTGGACAGCGCGGCTCCGTAGCCGCCCCGACCTGCTGGCCATGATGCGGCCCGCCGCGACGCTCCTCGCCGACCTCGCCCCCCTCGGCCCCTACTTCCCCGACTTCCTCACCCCCGCCGAGTCGGCGGCCGGGCTCGACGCCGGCCTCGACGCCGTGCGTGCCACGGGCCGGCGACGGCTGCGGCACGAGCTGGATCTGCTGCACCAGGCCAACCGGCGCCGCGGCCGGGTCACCCCGAGCCGGCTCGCCGGTCTCACCGACTCGCGGAGCGGCACGCCGACCTGCCTGGCGACCGCGCTGGGCGAGTACCATCACGCCGCGGTAGGTGCCCACGACGACCTGATCCGCGCGAGCGTCGAGGCCGACGTCGCGGTGCGGGTCAGCGCGCTGCTCGCCGGTGGCGTCGAGGCGCTGTTCCGCGGCTTCGAGCCGTTGATGCACTGGCGCCGGCCGGTGCTGGAGGTGCGCTACGCCGTCGAGCGGGACCTGTACCTACAGGGCCGGGGCCTGCGGCTCGTGCCGTCGTTCTTCTGCTGCGGGTCGCCCGTGTCGCTCGCCGACCAGGACCTGCCGCCGGTCCTGGTCTACCCGATCGCGCAGGAACACCGCTGGGAGACGATCACCTGCGTCGACCCGGGGGAATCGCTGGCCGACCTCATGGGTACGACCCGCGCCGCCGTGCTCGCCGCACTGGCGCACAGCGCCTCCACCACACAGCTCGCCACGAAACTGCACACCTCGCTCGCGTCGATGAGCCGCCATACCAAGACCCTCCGGCAGGCTGGGCTGATCACCAGCACCCGCCACGGACCCGCCGTCCTGCACGACCTCACCCCGCTGGGCCGGAAACTCCTCGACGGCGCCAAGGCCCCGGGCCCGAGCACCCCCTTGCGTTCCCGCGTGAAGGTCTTGTGAGGGGTATGGCACTGATCGACGGCAACGGCGTCCCGCTGCGGGCCCGCGCCGCCGGCCACGGTCCCGTACTGGACGCGTGGTGAGAGGGGGACCTGGCCTTTCTGCGGGGCACGGGCTGAGGTCGAGGCCGGGTTCACCTGCTGGGCAGGGATACCGCGCCGAGTTGGAGGAGGATGCCAAGGGCGTCCTCGCCGAACCACGCCTCGCTGATCTTCCCGGTCGTGACGGTGTAGATGCCGATGCCGAGCCACTGCGCGTGCCTGCCGGTGGCCGGTGCGCCCATGAACGTCCCAGTGTGGGTGCCGCTGTTGGTGAACCGCACGACCACCTTGTCGCCCACGGCGATGATCTCGTCCACGCGCAGGCGCATGCCCGTGAAGGCGCCGGCGGCACTGGCGGCCAGGTGCTCCTTGAAGGCGCTCAGCCCGGTGACCTCGCCCAAGCTGCCGCCGTGCCACCGCAGGTCCTCGCTCCACAACTCATCGATCGCGGCCAGATCGCCCCCGTTGACGACCTCGTCCAGGAACCGCCGGACGACCGTCACGGGGTCGCCGGACGCCTGGCCGAGGGGGTCGCGCTGCTCGGGCGTGGCGTCGTCCCGGTCGGTCGAGCGGCTGAGCTCCTCCCAGGCGGCGTCGCGCTCGGCGAGCGCCTTGGCGGCGGCGCGGGCCCCGGTCAGGGCGTCGGAGCCGAGCAGCAGCCGGGTCGGCGGCTCGTCCATCGCGGCGAGCAGGGTCACGACGTGGGCGACCTTGCGCGGGTCGCCGAGCGCGGCGTCGGCGGCACCGGTGAACAGGCTCGCCAGCATGCCGACCGTACCCGCGTACGGAGTCGAGGGGGTGGGGACCGTCATCGAGGAGCCCGCCCAGTCCGTGCGCATGCCGCCGGGCTCGATCGTCGTCACCTTGACGCCGAGCGGGCCGACCTCGGTGGCCAGTACCTCGGTGAACCCGTTGACGCCCCACTTCGCCGCCTGGTATGCGGCCAGCCCCGGGGTCGCGACGCGCCCGCCGACGGACGACACCGTGATGATGTGACCGCCGCCCTGCCGGCGCAGGATCGGAACGACGGCCTTGCTGACGTGGACGACGCCGAACAGGTTCGTCTCCACCTGCGCGCGGAACCCCTCCGGCGTGGAGTCCTCGACCGACACGAGGTCGGCGTACCCGGCGTTGTTCACCACCACGTCCAGCCGGCCGAACTCCCGCACGGCCGCTTCGAGGGCGGCGTCGACCGCGCCGGGGTCGGTGACGTCGAGGGGGAGGGCGAGCAGCTTGCCCGCATGGGTCGCGGTCAGGTCGGCGAGTTGCTCAGGGCGGCGGGCGGTGGCCACGACGCGGTCGCCCTGGTCAAGAGCGGCCAGGACGATCTCCCGTCCGAGGCCGCGGGAGCTGCCAGTAACGAACCAAACTTTGTCCGACATTTCAGTGTTCACCTTTCGAGAGCAGTTCAACAGAGGGCGGGGACGGCCGAGGGGCCAGGGGAAACCACGGCTGTCCAGGGGAGACCGAGGGAGACTGGAGAGACCAGGGAAGACGGTCAAGGGTGAGCGGGCTCAGGCGTAGGCCTTCTGGAGGTGCTCGCCGAGCAGGGTGATCGCCTCGCGCGCCACTTCCACCGGCTTGGTGTGGGTGAAGCCGTGGTCGACGCCGGCGAACTCGCGATGGGTGACCGCCACGCCCTTGGACGCGAGGTCGGCGGCCAGGTCGTTCATCTCGTGGCGCAGGGTGTCGTACTCGGCGGTCATGATCAGCGTCGGGGGGAGTTCGGCCAGCCGGGCGTAACGGGCCGGGGAGGCGAGGGGGTCGCTCGGGTCGACGCCCTTGAAGTACGTGCGGCGTACCAGGCCCATCATGGCGGGCGGCACCACCGGGTTCGGCTTCGCGGACATGCGCAGCGAGTCGTCCCGCACGAGGTCGGCGGCCCCGAACTCGGACGACACCGCCACCGGCCGGTAGCCGCCGTCGTCGATGGCCTGCTGTGCGACGTTCAGCGCGAACTTGCCTCCGGCGCTCGGGCCGCCCACCGAGACGCGCTCGCCGTCCCAGCCGTGGACGTGGCCGTTCTCGTGGATCCAGCGGAAGACGTCGTAGGTCT
This sequence comes from Sphaerisporangium sp. NPDC051011, assembly GCF_040653595.1. Lineage (NCBI taxonomy): Bacteria > Bacillati > Actinomycetota > Actinomycetes > Streptosporangiales > Streptosporangiaceae > Sphaerisporangium > Sphaerisporangium sp. NPDC051011. The sequence goes on from NZ_JBFAGG010000002.1 coordinate 653,270, forward strand.
GCTGCTCGGAGATCGGGAAGCGGACCTTGGGGGCGGTGTCGTAGTCGGGGATCACGACGTGGCAGCCGATCTCGGAGGCGAGGTAGCGGGCGATGTTGTCCTCCTGGCGGGGCACGCGGATGATGAAGGCGCCGCCGTGGGTGATGAGGTGCACCGGGGGCCGCCTGCCCGAGGCGAGGGCCGCCGTGACGTCCTCGGGGGTGGGCGCGTAGAGCAGCGCCCGCACCTTCCCGTGCCGGGTCGGGATCGTGATGCGCGACGGCTTGGCGATCTTCTTGGTCGCGAACTGGACGTCCGGCGAGGAGTACTGCAGGCGGAACATGGCGGGGAACATCGCCTGCATCAGCCGGGCGGACAGCGCGTCGCGCCAGTGGATGGCGGGGTCGGTGCCGAGCATGGGGGGCCTCTTTCGTCTACGGGCGTCTGCCGGTCGAGCTAACTTCTAACCGGTTAGTTGGAAGCTAGGTCACCCCTCGCGGAGTTGTCAACTAAATGGTTAGGAGACTAGTCTGGGGGCATGCCGCCGAGAGATGCCGAAGCCACACGACGCCGCCTGCTGGACGCCGCTCTGCGGGAGTTCGCCGAGTTCGGCATCGCCGGGGCACGCGTCGACCGCATCGCCGAGGCGGCCGGCTCGAACAAGGCGCAGATCTACCACTACTTCGGCAGCAAAGATCAGCTCTTCGACGCCGCCTTCGAGACCATCGTGCGCGACACGGTGGCCGACACCCCGATCGACGTCCACGACCTGCCCGGGTACGCGGCCAGGCTGGCTCGCCGCTACGAGGAGCACCCGCAGGTCATGCGGCTGGCGACCTGGCAGCGCCTGGAACGCGCCGCCGACGCGCCCGTGCCGCTCGCCGTGAAGAGCGTCCGCGACAAGGTCGACGCCATCGCGCGCGCCCAGGACGAGGGCGTGCTGCCCCGGCACTATCCGCCCGGGGTCCTGCTCACCTTGGTGCTGCAGCTCGCGGCCGTGTGGACGGCGGTCAACCCCGAGTTCAGCGCCGCCATCGACATGGAGGGCGTCCGGCGCGAGGACGTCGTCGCCGACTCCGTCCGACGCCTGCTCGCCGGCTAGTGCATTCCGCTCCGGCGGATCGGCGCGTGCCCGGTGCTCCGCGGTGGTTCAGAGGGTTCCCGGTAGGGCGCGTAGCCAGGTCAGTGCGGCCTCCACGGTGTCCACGGTGTCCACAGTGTCCACGGTTTCCAGGGCGGCGGTCTCGGGGAGGGGTGGGCGGCGTACGACCACCACGGGCAGGGCGAGGTCGCGCGCGGCCGTGAGCTTCGCCCGCGTCATCGTCCCGCCGCTGTCCTTGGTGACCAGCACGTCGACGCGGTGCTCGCGCATGAGCGCCCGCTCGCCGTCGACCGTGTACGGACCCCGGTCGAGCACGAGGTGGTGGTGGGCGGGCATCGGCGGTTCGGGCGGGTCGACCGTACGGATCAGGAACCACAGGCCGTCCGCGCCGGCGAACGCGGCGAGCCCCTGGCGGCCGGTCGTGAGGAAGACCCTGCGCCCGAGCGCGGGCAGGACGGCGGCGGCCTCGTCCAGGGACGCCACCCAGCGCCAGTCGTCCCCGGCGTCCTGCCGCCACCCCGGACGCCGGAGCACCAGCAGCGGAACCCTCGCCTCCGCCGTCGCACGGACGGCCGAGGCGGTGATGCGCTCGGCGAAGGGGTGCGTGGCGTCGACCACCGCGCGGATCCCGTGCTCGCGCAGCCACGCCGCCATCCGGTCCGGGCCGCCGAACCCGCCGACCCGCACCTCGCCCTCGGGCAGACGGGGGTCGGTCACCCGTCCCGCCAGCGATGACACCACGCGGACGCCCGGGTCACGGACCAGCTCGGACGCGAGCCGCCGCGCCTCCCCGGTGCCGCCGAGTACCAGGACGCCGCCCCTCATCTGCCGCCTCTTTTCACGTGGTACATCCTTGGCCCATGACCACAGGGCTGCGGTACGGGTGGACGACCGGCGCGTGCGCCACGGCGGCCACCACGGCCGCCTACACCGCGCTGCTCACCGGCTCCTTCCCCGACCCGGTGGAGATCCTCCTGCCCCGGGGGCAGCGGCCGGTGTTCGCGCTCGCCGTCGAGGAACTGGTGGAGGGCCCGCCGGGCGAGGACCGGGCGCGGGCCGGGGTGGTCAAGGACGCGGGCGACGACCCGGACGTCACCCACGGCGCGCTGATCACCGCCGCCGTACGGCACGGAGCACCGGGGACGGGGGTGACGTTCCGCGCCGGACCGGGCGTCGGCACGGTCACCAAACCGGGGCTGCCGCTGGCCGTGGGAGAACCGGCCATCAACCCGGTCCCCCGTCAGATGATCCGCGACCACATCGCCCGGGTCGCCGCCGCGTACCGCGATGAGGGCGACGTGGTCGTGGAGATATCGGTCGAGAACGGTGAAGAGCTCGCGCGGCGCACCTGGAACCCCCGGCTGGGCATCCTGGGCGGCCTGTCCATCCTCGGCACGACCGGCATCGTGGTGCCGTACTCCTGCTCGGCGTGGATCGACAGCATCCGGCGCGGCATCGACGTCGCCCGCGCCGCCGGGCACGTCCACGTCGCCGCCTGCACCGGCAGCACGTCGGAGAAGGTCGCGACCGAGCTGTATGGCCTGCCGGAGGACGCGCTGCTCGACATGGGCGACTTCGCCGGGGCCGTCCTGAAGTACCTGCGGCGGCATCCCGTGCCCCGGCTTACGGTGGCCGGTGGCATCGGCAAGCTGTCCAAGCTCGCCGACGGGCATCTCGACCTGCACTCGGGCCGCTCCCAGGTCAGTACGGACGCCCTCGCCGCGATGGTGCGCGACGCGGGCGGGGACGAGGACCTCGCCGCACGCGTCCTGCGCGCGAACACCGCCCTCCAGGCGCTCACCATCTGCCAGGAGGCGGGCCTGCCGCTCGGAGACCTGGTCGCCACCGGAGCCCGCACCACCGCCCTTGGAGTGCTGCGCGGCGCCCCCGTCGAGGTCGACGTCGTCGTCATCGACCGCGCGGGCACCATCGTCGGCCGCGCGGGGTGAGCAGCGCTCAGCGGGCTCAGTGGGCATGGTGTGCGGCCCTGGCCGTCGCCACTGCGGCCGCGGTCTCCGCGATGCCCAGGTGGCGCATGCTTTCGCCGTCGGATTCGACGCGGTAGCCGTCCCCGGTCGCGACCACGAGCACGGCCGGCCCTCGGGGGCGCCCGCATTGACGCTCGCACCCCGCCCAGTGCACGGGCAACCTCCGTCCCGGGGTCTCGCCGTTGACGTCCGCCGTGGCCGCCTGAACCGTCGCGCGCCCGGTGCCGGACCGGCCGGTCGCGTGGGTGGCGTCGGCCTGGACGTCGGCCAGGGACTTGGCGCAGCCCGGACGTCCCGTGCAGGACGTGACCCCGGTCCACGGAGAGGCCGGGTCGGTGACCAGACCGGCCTCGCCCAGCCTCGCGAGCCACGATTCGGCGGTTTCCGGCCTCATACCCGGGACGATCACGCTCCGCCAGGGAGTGAGCCGTACCTCACCCGCGCCCGCCCGCGCCGCCTCGGCCAGCACGGACGCCTGCGCGGCCGTCAACCGTCCGAGCGGCGGCATGACGACGAGCGCCACCCGTCCATCGGTCTGGGCGAGGGGCCCCAGCCGGGGCGCGGGCCGATCGCCCAGACCGATGGACGGGGCGGGCCGGCTGCCGCCGAGTCCACCGGACGGCCGTCCGGACTGCTCCTGGAGGGGCGGTGACGCGGGCCCGTCCGCCGATCCGGGGCCGGCCACGCGGCCGGCTCCCGGCGCCCGTGCGGACACACGGGCGGTGATGTTCGCGGGGCCGTCGGCCAGCTCGGCGACGCGCCACGCGGCCGAGCCCTGGGCGGCGCGTTCGGCCAGGAACGCCTCGCCCGCGGCGATCATCAGGGGGACGACGTCGGAGGGCGCGGCGCGCAGTCCCGTGTCCCGCCCGGCCAGCAGCAACGCCCCCCGGACGTCCGCGGCGGGTGGCCGTGTGCTTTCGGTGGCCGGACGGGGGAGGTGCGCGGCGGAGGGAAGGGGGAGGTAGGCGACGTCTGCGGCGGGGAGCGCGACGTCGCCCCGTCCGTCGTCCACGGCGAACAGGAACCGGCCGGGCAGGTCCGCCAGGGCCGGGTGCGAGACGAGGGCCTCGTCCAGCTCGCGGACCAGCGGCGCCACCTCGATCAGCCCGCGACCGTCCAGCCCGGCCAAGGGGGACGCCAGGATGTTGCGCACGCGTTCGTGCGTGGCCGACGGCAGAAGCCCGATGGCGGCCATCCTTTCGGCGAACAGCTCCGCGCCCGGCCCGTCCAGCCCGCGCACCTGCACGTTCGCCCGTGAGGTCAGCTCGACGACCCCCGAACCGAGCGCCGCGCAGGCCGCGCCGAGTTCCGCGAGCCGCTCCCCGGTGAGCAGCCCCCCGGGCACCCGGACCCGGGCGACGGCTCCGTCCGCCGCCGGATGCGTCTGCAACGCCCCGGGGCAGGCGTCCGCCCGGGACCGCTCCCCGAACTCCGCATCTGCCACGTCGAGGATCGTAACCCGCCATCCGTCGTGAAACCGCCGCGGTCCTCCGGGCCGGCTCCTCGCACCCGGCGCGGACGGGGTGGGCGGGGTCGCATTCCGGCGGGGGGCGTGGTCTCATAGAGGCGACGGCAATACGGAGGAAGCCGGTGTGATTCCGGCGCGGTCCCGCCACTGTCACCGGGGAGTCAACCCCACCACAGGCCACGGCCCGGCAACGGGCGGGAAGGCCGGGGTGAGCGTCGATCCGGGAGCCAGGAGACTCCAGGCCGTGTGGACCTACTACCCGGGGCGCGGATCCCGAGTGAGGACGTGCCGTGCGCGATCTGCCAGTTCTCCCTGTTCTGCTGCTGTCGACCTCCGACACCGACCTGCTCAGCGCACGCGCGAGCGGCCTGCCGTACCGTCTGGGCAACCCCGCGAGGCTCGCCGCCGCCGACGTTCCCGCCCTGCTGGAGGACGCCGGGCTGGTCGTCGTCCGTCTGCTCGGCGGGCGGCGGGTCTGGGAGGAAGGGCTGGACGCCGTACTGGCGGGCCCGCTGCCGGTGGTCGTGCTGGGTGGTGAGCAGGCTCCGGACGCCGAGTTGATGGAGCTGTCCACCGTCCCGGGCGGGGTGTGCGCCGAGGCGCACGCGTACCTCGCCCACGGGGGGTCGGCGAACCTGGCCGAGCTGCACCGCTTCCTGTCCGACACGGTCCTGCTGACCGGCCACGGCTTCGCGCCGCCCGCGCCGACCCCGAACTGGGGCATCCTGGACCGTCCGGACGCCCGGCCCGTGGAGGCCGGGGTGGCCGTGCGGCCCGTCGTCGGGGTGTTGTACTACCGCGCGCACCACGTGGCGGGGAACACCCGGTTCGTCCAGGTGCTGTGCGACGCCATCGAGGACGCGGGCGGCCGGGCGTTGCCGGTGTACTGCGCGTCGCTGCGCACGGCCGAACCCGCGCTTATGGATGTGCTCGGCCAGGTGGACGCGCTGGTCGTCACCGTGCTGGCCGCGGGCGGCACCCGTCCCGCCACGGCGTCGGCGGGCGGCGACGACGAGGCGTGGGACGTGGGGGCGCTGGCACGGCTGGACGTGCCGATCCTGCAGGGCCTGTGCCTCACGGGGGACCGCGAGACGTGGGAGAGCAGCGACGACGGGCTGTCTCCGCTGGACGCGGCCTCGCAGGTGGCGATCCCGGAGTTCGACGGGCGCATCATCACGGTCCCGTTCTCGTTCAAGGAGGTCGACGCCGACGGGCTCCCGGTGTACGTGGCGGACCCCGAGCGCGCGGCGCGGGTCGCGGGCATCGCGGTCCGGCACGCGGCGCTGCGGCACGTGCCGCCCGCCGACCGGCGGATCGCCGTGATGCTGTCGGCGTACCCCACCAAGCACGCCCGCATCGGCAACGCCGTGGGCCTCGACACGCCCGCGAGCGTGGTGCGCCTGCTGGCGGCGATGCGCGACCGGGGGTACGACATAGGTACAGGCGGGGAGATCCCGGGCGTCGACCGGCAGGACGGCGACGCGCTGATCCACGCGCTCATCGCCGCCGGCGGCCAGGACCAGGACTGGCTGACCGAGGCGCAGTTGGAGGGCAACCCGGTCCGCATCTCGGCCGCCCGCTACCGCGAGTGGTACGCCACCCTGCCCGGGGACCTGCGGGAAGGCATGGAGCGCCACTGGGGCCCGCCGCCGGGCGAGTTGTTCGTCGACCGCTCCCGCGACCCGGACGGCGAGATCGTGCTGGCCGCGCTGCGCGCCGGGAACCTCGTGGTCATGGTGCAGCCGCCGCGCGGGTTCGGCGAGAACCCGATCGCGATCTACCACGACCCCGACCTGCCGCCGAGCCACCACTACCTGGCCGCGTACCGCTGGCTGGCGGACGGCTTCGGCGCGCACGCGGTCGTCCACGTCGGCAAGCACGGCAACCTGGAGTGGCTGCCGGGCAAGTCGGCGGGGATGTCGGCGTCCTGCGGCACGGACGCGGCGCTCGGCGACCTGCCGCTCGTCTACCCGTTCCTGGTCAACGACCCGGGCGAGGGCACGCAGGCCAAGCGGCGCGCGCACGCCACCCTGGTCGACCACCTCGTGCCGCCGATGGCCCGCGCGGACAGCTACGGCGACATGGCGCGGCTGGAGCAGCTCCTGGACGAGCACGCCTCGATCGCGGCGATGGATCCGGCGAAGCTGCCCGCGATCCGCGCCCAGATCTGGACGCTGATCCAGGCCGCGCGGCTGGACCACGACCTCGGGGTGGCCGACCGTCCGCACGACGCGGAGTTCGACGACTTCCTGCTGCACGTCGACGGCTGGCTGTGCGAGGTGAAGGACGTGCAGATCCGCGACGGGCTGCACGTCCTCGGCGAGGCGCCGCAGGGCCGCGTCCGGGTGGATCTCGTGCTGGCCATGCTGCGCGCCCGGCAGATGTGGGCGGGCAACGCCGCGCTTCCCGGCCTGAGGGAGGCGCTCGGCCTGTCCGAGGACGGCACCGCCGGCCGCGCGGGCGTGGACGAGGCCGAGGCGCTGGCGGAGGCCCTGGTCGAGGGCATGGAGGAGCGCGCCTGGGATCCGGGCGCGGTGGCCGAGGTGTGCGCGGCCGTCCTGGACGGCTCGGCCGGGGACGCGGGCCAGGTGGTGCGGGTTCTGGAGTTCGCGGCGACGGAGGTCGTGCCCCGGCTGGCGCGGACGTCCGACGAGATCGACGCCGTGCTGCACGCCCTGGACGGGGGGTACGTGCCGGCGGGGCCCAGCGGGTCGCCGCTGCGTGGTCTGATCAACGTGCTGCCGACCGGGCGGAACTTCTACTCGGTGGACCCGAAGGCGGTGCCGAGCCGTCTCGCCTGGGAGACCGGGCAGGCCATGGCCGACTCGCTGCTCGCCCGCTACCGCGCCGACACCGGTGAGTGGCCCCGTTCGGTCGGTCTGTCGATCTGGGGCACCAGCGCCATGCGCACGGCGGGCGACGACGTGGCCGAGGTGCTGGCGCTGCTCGGCGTCCGCCCGGTGTGGGACGAGGCGTCGCGGCGGGTGACCGGACTGGAACCGATGAGCCCGGCCGAGCTGGGCCGCCCCCGGGTGGACGTCACGGTCCGCATCAGCGGGTTCTTCCGCGACGCGTTCCCGCATGTCGTGGTGATGCTGGACGACGCCGTCCGCCTGGTCGCGTCTCTGGACGAGCCGGAGGACGAGAACTATGTCCGCGCGCACGTCCTCGCCGACACGCGGGATCACGGGGACGAGCGGCGGGCCACCACCCGCGTCTTCGGCTCGCGCCCGGGCGCGTACGGCGCGGGGCTGCTGCCGCTGATCGACAGCCGCAACTGGCGCGACGACGCCGACCTGGCCGAGGTGTACGCCGTGTGGGGCGGGTTCGCGTACGGCAGGGACATGGACGGAGTGCCGGCGCGCGGGGACATGGAGGCGGCCTACCGGCGCATCGCGGTGGCGGCCAAGAACGTCGACACGCGCGAGCACGACATCGCCGACTCCGACGACTACTTCCAGTACCACGGCGGCATGATCGCCACCGTCCGCGCGCTGACCGGCCGCGCGCCGGCCGCGTACGTCGGCGACAGCACCCGCCCGGACGCCGTGCGCACCCGCACCCTCTCGGAGGAGACCTCCCGGGTGTTCCGCGCCCGTGTGGTCAACCCGCGCTGGGTCGCGGCGATGCGGCGGCACGGGTACAAGGGGGCGTTCGAGCTCGCGGCCACGGTCGACTACCTGTTCGGGTACGACGCGACGACGGGCGTGGTCGCCGACTGGATGTACGACAAGCTCGCGGCGACGTACGTGCTGGACCCGGAGAACCGGCGTTTCCTCGCCGAGTCCAACCCGTGGGCCCTGCACGGCATCGCCGAACGGCTGCTGGAGGCGGCGTCGCGGGGCATGTGGGAGCACCCCGATCCGGACGTCCTGCGCGACCTCCAGGAGGTCTACCTCAAGGTGGAGGGCGACATCGAGGCCGGCCCCGACCCCGCCTGAGACGACCCGCCGAGCGGCCTGCGGCCCTGGCCTACGGCGGCGACCATCCCTGGAACGCGCGCCTGCGTGGGTGAGGTGGCGGGCGCCTCCCGGTTCACACGCCGATGTCGACGGTCCGGATGCCCGAGTAGGTGGTGTAGGACGTGATCGTCCGTGGCGTGCGCAGGCCGGGGTTGCCGAGGAACAGGTGCCGCAGGCGCGAGAACGGCCCGCCACGGCTCTCGGCCTCGGCCACGTCGTCGAGCAGCCGGGCGTCGGTCTCGTCGAGGTGGACCCGCTCGGACAGGTTCCAGCCGTCCCAGGGCAGGACCTCGACCTTGTTCAGCGCCGCCAGGTCGCGCACGACGTTGCCCTGGACGAAGTCGAGACCGCTCACGTCGATGAGCGACACGCCGAACGTCGCGGGGTCGGCTCCCTCCTGGCGGCAGGCCCGCCAGGCGTCGCCCGCGACCAGGAAGCGGTCGCGCGGCACGTCCATCGGGTCGAAGGAGATCTTGAACTCCTCCATGATCCGCGGCGTGGGGAGCTGGGCGTCGATCAGCGTCCAGCCCTTGTCGCGATCCCAGTATTCGGTGACCCAGTGGTCCTCGTTGCGCCCGGGGATGAAATACGTCGCGAATCCGCAGCGGATGCGCGCGGGCGTGCCGGTGCTGCGCAGCAGGGAGCACAGGACGAGCGCGAAGTCGCGGCACGTTCCGGCGAACCGTTTTCCGGGTGCGCGGGCGACCGTGAGCGGCCGGTCGTCCATTTCGGTGACGATCCGCAGGATCGCGGAGACGTAGCGCGTCTCGGCCTCGTTCTTGCGGTGTTCCGGCAGCGTGAAGCCGAAAAGCGGGCATTCTTCCCGGTTCACGAGAAGGTCGCGGACCAGCCGCGCCAGTTCGGCGGGCGCGGTGGGGATTCCGTCCAGCCTGGTCAGGTCGCCGGGGTCGCTGAAAACGCTGTGCGTGAGATAAAAGGCGGGTTCATCCGCTTCTAACGGGTGGCGTGCGTCGGTCATGGTCCGCCTTTCCTCGCCGGGGTACGCCGCACTGGACCCGCATAAGCTTGACGGAAATTAATAGTAAATGTCCACTATTTCATCGCGGAAGGAGAAATCTGCCAACATGGCGGGTCGGTTCCACCCGCCATTTCGCTGATGGTCACGCAGTACGTCAGGTGCCGTCCGCCGGCGTGGTGAAGCCGCCGTGGTGCGTGGGCCCGTGGGGGTCGGCGCAGTGGGCGCGGTCGCGGCCGATGGTGAGCAGCTCGGGCGTCGCGTGGTCCACCTGGAGCGCCGTGTGGCCGATGCCGTACTGGTCGTGGACCAGCCGCTCGGCGGCCACCCGCACGCCGTGGCAGTCGGCCCCCGGCTCGACCAGGATGTGCGCCGACAGCGCGGCGTAGCCGGAGGTGACCTCCCAGATGTGCAGGTCGTGGACCTCCACGACGTGCTCCAGCGCCGCCGCCTTCCTGCCGATCTCGGCCGGGTTCATCCCCGCCGGAGCGGCCTCCATGAAGACCCGTCCCGACTCGCGCACCAGCCCCCAGCCCGCCTTCAGCATCAGCGCGGCGACCACCAGGGCGGCGACGGCGTCGGCCCGAGCCCAGCCGGTCGTCCAGATCACCAGGCCCGCGACGGTGGTGGCGATGAACGCGTACAGGTCGTTGAGGATGTGCTGGAAGGCGCCCTCGACGTTGAGGCTGGAGCGGTTCGCCCGGCTCAGCAGCAGCGTCGCGGCCACGTTCACGGCGATGCCGGCCAGGCCCGTGAAGACGACGTACGCGCCCTCGACGCGCGGCGGCGCGATGAGCCTGACGATACCCTCGTACACGAAATAGGCGCTCAGCAGCAGCAGCGTGATGCCGTTGATCTGCGCGGACACGATCTCGGCGCGTTTGAGCCCGTAGGTGAAGCCGCCCTGCGGGGGACGCTGGGCGATGCGCATCGCGACCAGCGCGAACACGATGGAGATCGCGTCGGTCAGCATGTGGCCGGCGTCGGTGATCAGCGCCAGCGAGCCCGAGACGAAGCCGATGACCACCTCGACGACCATGAAGGCGACGATGAGCGCGAGCGCGCCGCTCAGGTAACGCCGGTCGGTGTCGGCGCCGAACCCGTGACCGTGCCCATGCCCGTGCCCGCCGTGCCCGTGTCCGTGCCCCTGGGCCGCCGCGGGTTCCGTGGTGCGCCGCCGGGCGGCCCTGTCAGCCATCGCCGGGCTCCCCCTCCGTGTGCCGCGCATGGGTGATCGCCAGGTCGAACAGCATGCGCACGTGGGAGTCGGCGAGCTGGTAGTACGCCATGCGCCCCGACCTGCGCACCTTGACCACGCGGCGCATGCGCAGCAGCCGCAGCGCGTGCGAGGCGCCGGACATGCTCTGGCCGGTGGCCGCGGCGAGGTCGCACACGCACATCTCGCCGCCCTCCAGAAGGGCGGCCATCATGCGCAGCCGGCCGGGGTCGGCGAGCAGACCGAACACCTGGGCCAGGTCCTGCACCGTCTCCTCGGAGGGGAGGGCCTGGCGGACGGACGAGACGCGTTCGGCGTCGACGACGGGCGTCGTGCAGGCGTCGGGGTCCATCACTACGACGGTTGAACGATCTTTCATATATTGAAGTGTAAGAACCGGCGCGTCGCTTGTCGAGACCGGAAAGCCGCGCCGCTGGATGAAACCGGACGGAACGGCCGTGCCGCACCGCCTCCCACGGCACGGCACGGCCTGTCCTGGCGGGGCGCCCTGCCGACCCCCTACAAGGGCGTGAACACCCCCGTGTCACGGCGGTAGTTGGACACGACGCCGGTGTCCACCTCGTAGAACCAGCCGTGCAGGCGCAGACGGCCGCTCGCTACGCGCCGCGCCACCCGCGGGTAGCGGTGGAGCTTGTCGAGCTGCGCGATGAGGTGGGCCCGGCCGGGCTCCTCGCTCTCGTCGACGCGCGCCTCGCGCCAGCGGTGCGTCTGCAGCAGCCACCAGCGGGTGGTGGGCGCCGAGCGCAGCGTCCACGAGCGGACCCTGCCCTGGACGGCGCCGCAGCGGGTGTGACCGCAGACGATCAGGTCCTGCACGCCGAGGATGTTGACGGCGTACTCGATGGTGGCGGCCTCGGCCGTGAGGCGGCCGAGCCGGTAGGGCGGGATGATGTTCCCCGCCGTGCGCAGCTCGAACAGCTCGCCGGGCCGCGCCCCGGTGATCAGGGACGGGATTACCTGCGCGTCGGAGCAGGTGATGAACATCGCCTGCGGCGAGATGCCTTCTTCGAGGGTCGCCGCCTGTTCTCGCCCTCCGCTGACCTTCTGGTGGAACGTGCGGGCATGGTCGATCAACGACTGCATGGAAGGACTCCTTCGTGCTGATGATCGGGCCCCCGTTGATCGAGACGGGGGATGGATGACCGATCGGACCGCCTTCGGGCGTGTCCGATCCCCGCGTCACGGCGCGGGAGATCCCTCTGAATCAGCAGCGGAAGACGGGCAGCCGCGGCCCTGTCGGCCGCGCCCACCGCAGGGCGGAGGCGCCCGCTCCGGACATCCCCGCCAGACGCGCCGTCTCCTCGACGGGCCTCGATCTCTGCGGTGGGGGTCCGCCGTTGCGTGACGGCGGCGGGGGAGGTTTGAAGCAACCGGCCGAGCAGGGCTGTTCCCAGGGCTTCGGGCACCCGTCGTGGTTGTCCTCGGGAATGGGCGCGGGGGCCGGTACGGGGGCCGCCTCAGGTTGCCCCGCGGCGAACGCGGACGCGACGGCCTGGGGCGTCGGGAAGGGGGGGTGGCCGATGGGGACGATGCCGAGGACGAGCAGCAGGGCGGTGGCCACGGCCGGGAAGGCGCGGAGGACCGCCGTCATCGCCGTTCGTGTCTCCGTCAACGCATCGCTCCACTACTTATAGCATGCAGTTGATTACGAATAGTAGTCGAAGGGTCGTGTCACGTACATTGGCTGTTTGGCAAAGGTGCTGGTCGCGCTATGGTTTTGGGAGATCGGCGGTAGAGAAATCCCGCATGTCCGATCTTTCCGTCAATGTGGCTTTCCGATCTCGACGCGGCACCACGGGGTCATCCTGTGTTGTGCTCGCCGTCACCAGGCGTCTCTAGCGTGTCGGCCATGAGAAAAACCATGATCGGGCTGGGCGCCGTCGCGATGGCGCTGAGCATGTCCGCTCCTGCCTTCGCCGACCACGGGAACGACGGCCGCGGTCACGGCGGCGACACGTTCGGCCGCGCGACGCTGACCGGCTTCGCCTCCCTCCCCGCCGAGACCTACGTGCCCGGAAGCGAGCCCTCGGGCTTCAAGATCGGCACCGCCCCGATCAACGGCATCACCCCGCCCCTTCCTGGCCAGCCCGTCCAGGGCTTCAGCGGCGTGCTGCGCCGCAAGGACGGCACCTACGACGTGCTGTCCGACAACGGCTACGGCAACAAGGCCAACAGCGGTGACTTCCTGCTGCGCATCCACCAACTCGCGCCGGACTTCCGCACCGGCAAGGTCCGCGTGGTCGGTGGCATCAACCTGACCGACCCCAACGGCCGCGTCCCCTTCGCGCTCACCCGCGCGGACCGCAAGCTCACCGGCTCCGACTTCGACGTCGAGTCGATCGTCGGCGCCGACGACGGCACGTACTGGATCGGCGAGGAGTTCGGTCCGTTCCTGCTGCACTTCTCGTCCAAGGGCGTGCTGCTGGAGGCCCCGATCTCGCTGCCCGGCGTCAAGGCCCCGGAGAACCCGTACCTGAACGGCGGCCAGCCGAACCTGGGCAGCAGCAAGGGCTTCGAGGGCATGGCGCGCTCCGCCGACGGCCGCACCCTGTACCCGATGCTGGAGGGCACCGTCGCCGGCGACCCCGCGGGCACGCTGCGCATCTACGAGTTCGACGTCCGCAAGCGCGCCTACACCGGCAAGCGCTGGGCATACCAGCTCGAGGACCCGGCCAACGCCATCGGCGACTTCATCACGGTCGACCGCAACCGCTTCCTCGTCATCGAGCGGGACAACGGGCAGGGCGACGCCGCCAAGTTCAAGAAGGTCTTCATGGTCGACTTCCGCGACCGCGACAAGGACGGCAAGGTCGACAAGACGCAGGTCGCCGACCTGCTCGACCTGGCCAACCCGCGCGGCCTCGGCGGCTTCGGCCCGACCTTCCGCTTCCCGTTCCAGACGATCGAGGACATCGTGATCCTCGACGACCGCACCCTCGCCCTGCTGAACGACAACAACTTCCCGTTCTCCGCCGGCCGCACTCCGGGCAAGCCGGACAACAACGAGTTCATCACCATCCGGCTGACCCGCGACCTCGACGCCGACCTCTCCGGTCGCGAAGACCACTGAGGCCACTCAGGCCACTGAGGTACTGAGGTCACGGAGGCCACCTGAGGTCCCTGAGGCCGGTCACTGAGGCCGGTCACTGAGGCCACTGAGGTCACGACTCCCGTCCACGCGGGTCGCGACCGGCAGACCACCCGGCCGGGCCGGACGCACCCACAAGGTGCCGGCCCGCCGGGTCCCCGGCACAGGCGCCGGCCGGTGAGTCCCGGCCCAGGCGGGGCAGGGGTTCCCCGGCTCAGGCCCCAGGCGGCGTCGCGGTGACCCGGGTCCACTCGACGCGGGCCTGTGCCGCGTTGCCGCCCGCCGTTCCCGTCACCCAGTGCGTCACCTGCGGCCTCTCTCGGCTGTCCTGGATCACCCAGGTCGCCCCGGTGTCGGCGCCGTCGCGGTAGAGCCTGGCCACGCCCGAGGACCCCACCGTGACCCGCCAGGTGGACGGCGCGGCGGCCGTGTTCGAGGCGTGGACCCTCTCCCACACGTCCGAACCCTTGCGCATCGTCCACACCCCGTTCTTCTGGACCGTCAGCATGAGCCGCCGGTAGCCGTTGGACACCTTGGTACCCAGGCTGACGCCCTCCCCGCCCGCGGGGTTCAGCGCGCTGTCGTCGTCCACCCGCCCGCGGAACTCCAGCGTGAAGTCACAGCCGTCGGCGACGTCCAGGCCGATCGACGCGCTGGACGCCCTGCGCCCGGTGCTGCGCAGGCGCAGCATGCCGTCCGCGACCTCTGCGGAGCCCCCGGCCCCGTCCAGCGTCCAGTCGCCCGAGGCGTCCCAAGCGCTGCTCGCGACGTTGTCCACGACCTCCACCGCGTCCACCAGCGCCTCCGACGGCGCGGCGGCCGTGCCCGAGCACCACACCGACACGCGGGGCGTCTCCCGCGAGTCGGCGACGACCCACCGCGCCCCCGTCTCGGCGCCGTCGCGGTATAGGACGGCGTCGCCGCGCGCGCCGACCGCGACCTGCCACGTGTGGGACGCGGAGGTGTCGATCTGGACGGCGTGCACGCGGCTCCAGCCAGAGGTCCCCTGGACGAACGAGTACACCCCGTCGGCCTGGAGCGCGAGCATCAGCCTCTTGGAACCCGTGGCGACCTTCAGCGCGAGCCCCGCGCCCGCGCCCGTGGCGGGGGTCAGCCGGGAATGGGAGACGACGCGCCCCCGGATCGACGCGACGAATCCGCTCGCCGGGCCGTACATCTGGGTGACGCCCGAGAAGCCGGTCGTGGTCCCGGCCTCGGCGTTGGCCAGGTGGAGGCGGCCGGAGTCGAGGGCCGCCGTGCCGCCGCCGGGCGCGACCGTCCACGCCGACAGGTCGCCGAAGCCGCCGCCGACGCCGGTGAACGACGTGGTGATGTCGAGCGGCGCGACCATGATGTCGGTCTGGTTGTGCTCCCAGACGACGAGGAAGCGGCCCGGCGCGTACTCGTCGGCGCTGGCGTACACGTCCCAGCCGCGGGCGGCGCCGGTGGTGAGGCGGGCGCCGTCGGCGAAGAGCCGGCCGGGGCCCCAGGGCGCGCGCGGGCGCTTGATCTTGTAGCAGAGGACCTCGCGGTACTGGTCCGGCTTGCTCGCGCCCGGCCCCGTGAACGGGCCGGCGAGGGTGTTGTAGATCGTGAGGTACCGGCCGCCGGCGTCCCGGGTGAGGAACCCCTTGACGTAGTAGTTCGGGATGTCCGGGTCCAGCGCCATCGGGGACCAGGTCAGGCCGCCGTCCCGGCTCGTGCACGTGGCCGCCTGCACCGCGTGGGTGCGGTAGTACGCGTCCCGCTGCGCGGGCGAGGTGCCGCCCCGCTTGTCGAGCGTGCGCGCCATCATGATCAGCGTGCCGGGCTCGTCGTGCGAGGCGATGACCTGCGGCTCCTCGATGCCGATGTCGGGAGGGTTCGCCGCCAGCCCGCCCGGCGTCCAGGTGACCAGGTCCGTCGAGCGCAGCACGCCCGCGCGGGTCTGGCCGCCCGCCTCGCGCCAGAACGGCAGCAGCCACACCCCTTCGTGCCTCAGCGGCTTGCCCGCGACCACGACGCCCCGCTTGTTGCCCGGCACCTGGACCGTGATCGGGAAGTCCGCCCACGTCCGGCCCGCGTCCGTGCTGCGCTTGGCGACCATCTGCACGGGAAAGCCGTCGACCTCGCCCTGCGCGTCGCGGTCGTCGGCGATGGTGATCCGGCCGAGCAGCGCGTACAGCGTCCCGGCGTCGTTCAGGAAGATCACGAAGTGGTAGCGGTGGGTGGACGTCGCCGCGGCCAGCGTGCCGGACGTCCAGGTGGCGCCGCCGTCCGTGGAGCGCGCGAAAAGGATGGAGCCCTGGTCGGTGGGGGAGGGGTCGCGGCTGTCCCGGACGCCCGCGCGCCAGCCGACGACCAGCGTGCGCGCGTCGAGCGCCACGATGTCGGGGACGCGGTTCCCCTCGTGCGCCAGCTCGCCGCCGGTGGTCGTGTCGACCGATCTGTACACGGTGACGGGCCTGCCGACCGCCGTTCCCACGACGTCGGCGTCGGGCCATGACCGGGAGGGGCGCGCGGCGGGGGCGGGGTTCATGGACAGAAGCCAACACGACTCCCGGTCCAGGCGCGCGTGGTCCGGCCGGGCATTAACCGGTTGTTCACCCGCGCCCCGGCGACGGCGCCGCCCGCGCGGGCGGCGCCGTCTCAGTGCCGTTTTGAGGGAGCCGTTAAGGGCTCGTACAGGTGAGGGTGGGCGTTCCGGGAGTGCCGGCGGCCACGTATCCGAAGGTCGTGGTGCCGCCTCCCGGGATGGTCCGGTTGTAGTCGGCGTTCTTGACGGTGATGTTGCTGCCGCTCACCGTATGGACGCCGTTCCACAAGCTGTTGATCGTGGTGCCGGACTGCAGCGTCCAGGCGGTCGTCCAGCCGTTGAGGGCCGCGCTGCCGTTGTTCGTGACCGTCACCTCGGCCTGGTAGCCGCCCGACCAGGTGCTGGCCGTCTTGAACGTCGCCGAGCACCCGCCGGTGCCGCCCGTGGGGGTCGGCGTCGGCGTGGGCGTCACGGTCGGGGTGGGCGTGGGCGTCGGGCCGGGGCCACCGCCGCCGGGGCCGACCCCCGTCACTTCGCCGTTGCCGCCGTCGAAGACGACGTCCGAGCAGTTGTAGAAGGTCTCCTGGCTGTCGGAACGCTGCCACACCGAGTAGATGAGGTGCCGGCCGCTCTTGCCGGAGGGCAGGGTCGCGTTCCAGTAGTAGTACGAGTCCGCGCTGCCGGGGTTGCCGACGCTCGGCGGGTCCTGGGCGGTGTAGAACGGCGTGCTCTCCAGGTCGCTCCAGGCCAGCGGGCGGGTCGGGCTCCAGCTGTCCTTGGTGATGTAGGTGCGGAACGCG
The DNA here is from genome assembly GCF_040653595.1 of Sphaerisporangium sp. NPDC051011. Taxonomy (NCBI): domain Bacteria; kingdom Bacillati; phylum Actinomycetota; class Actinomycetes; order Streptosporangiales; family Streptosporangiaceae; genus Sphaerisporangium; species Sphaerisporangium sp. NPDC051011. The sequence goes on from NZ_JBFAGG010000002.1 coordinate 670,385, forward strand.
CCCGGGTGCGCGGCCCACTTGTTGTACCGGAACTGGATGTTCCGCCCGGCGGTCAGGTGGGTCAGCGGCCAGTCGTTGCGGGCGAGGTCGAAGCCGCTGAAGTCGTACACGACCGCGCCGCCGCTGCACAGCTTCCCGTCCGGGATGAACCCGTCCACACGGCCGCCGCCGTCCGAGCGCAGGACGGCGAACCAGTTGTAGAGGGAGTTCGGGCCGTTCTGCGCCACCGCCGCCGCGCAGGCCGGGTTGTTGGGCCGGATCTCGCCCGACTGGGTCAGGCCGTCCTTCCAGCACAGATAGGTACGGCCGCCGGGGATCATCATGGCGCCGTGCGCCGACGCCTGGCCGGGCAGCAGCACGACGAGGAGCAGGGCGGCGAGCATGGTCGCCGCGCCCGTGAAGCCGATCTTTCGTCGCTTTCTCATGGAACACCTTTCGGAGGTCACGACGCAGGACCCCGGGGACGCGGGGACGCATGGCGGCGCCGCGTCCGCCGCGTCTCCGAGCACGGACGCCTAGGCACGTCAATGAGTCACCGGGGGCCTGCTGAGGTAACAGGTCGCCGCCGTGGGGCAGGAGCCGTCATGCGAAAGCGCTCACGCGTCTCGCACTCTAGGTCGACGTCGTTGTGGTGTGAATCGGCGTCGGGGCGGGCGGCCGGGGCGGGGGCGGGGGCGCGGGCTTCGCCGCAGGTGAGGGACGCGGGACGGGGTTGCGGACGGTGATAGTTTCATGAAATGTCGTGAAAGTTTCGCGTCGCCGGTCTTGGTGTCATCGTCCGGGACCCACGCGCGGAGGGGCCGGCGGGGAACGGCGCGGGCCGATGATCGGCCAGGATGGGGAGGTGCACGTACGCCCCATCTCGCCCGGCGCGCTGGTCGAGGAGCTCGCCGACCGCATCGCCGCGACGCCCGCCCCGGCCCGCGTGCGGGTGGCCCTGGACGGCGCGCCGCCGGCCCGTCCGGGGGACCTCGGGAACGCGCTGATCGGCCCGCTGCGCCTGCGCGGCCGCGAGGTCATGCGCGTCTCCGCCTCCGACTTCCTGCGCCCGGCCTCGCTGCGCTTCGAGTACGGCCGCACCGACCCCGACGCCTTCTACGACGGCTGGCTCGACGTCGGCGCGCTCGCCCGCGAGGTGCTCGACCCGCTGGAGCCGGGCGGCTCGGGCAAGGTCATCCCGACCCTGTGGGACAGCGCGATCGACCGCGCCACCCGCGCCCCGTACGTCACCGTCCCGCCCGGAACCGTTCTGATCATGGACGGCGCGCTCATGCTCGGGCGCTGGCTGGCGTTCGACCTCACCGTCCACCTGTGGCTCTCGCCGGGCGCGCTGGCCAGGCGCACGCCCGAGGAGCAGCGCTGGACCCTGCCCGCCTACGCCCGGTACGAGGACGAGGCCGCGCCGCGGGACCTCGCCGACGTGGTCGTCCGCGTGGACGACCCCCGGCACCCGGCGATCATCGAGCGCTGACGGCGACCCCGCCCGCGCGTTGGTGCGGCCCCGATCTCGCCCGCCCGTCTTGTCCGTCCCGTCCCGATCTCGCTCGTCCGTCCCGGCCTCGTCCGTCCCTACCGAGCCGGGGGCCGCGCAGGGGGTGCTCTTGGCGCGCCGGTGGGCATACCCGATACCTCCGTGGCTGTTTGACCTGGTAAGACGCTTTTCTTCCGACGGGACGTGGGGTCGTCGAGATGTGCGGAATCTGCGGATGGGTGGACTACGGCAGAGATCTCCAGGAGTCGAGGGACACGCTTCACGACATGACCGAGCAGATGGCATGCCGGGGGCCGGACGACGAAGGCATGTGGATCTCCCCGCACGGTGCCGTGGGGCACCGGCGCCTGGCGATCATCGACCTCGAGGGCGGCCGCCAGCCGATGATCGCCGAGGAGGACGAGGAGGTCGAGGCCGTCCTGACCTACAGCGGCGAGGTCTACAACTTCCTCGAACTGCGCTCCGAGCTGGCCGCGAAGGGCCATCGATTCCGCACCCGCAGCGACACCGAGGTCGTCCTGCGCGCCTACATGGAATGGGGCATCGGCTTCGCCACCCGCCTCAACGGCATGTACGCCCTTGGCATCTGGGACACCCGCACCGAGGAACTCCTGCTCGTCCGGGACCGCCTCGGCATCAAGCCCCTGTACTACTACCCGACCCCGTGCGGCGTGCTGTTCGGCTCCGAGCCCAAGGCCATCCTGGCGAACCCCCTGTGCCATCCGGTCGTCGACGCCGAGGGCATGCGCGAGCTGATCTCGTTCGTCAAGACCCCGGAATGCGCGATCTACCAGGGTATGTACGAGGTGCGCCCCGGCTCCGTCGTCGTCGTGAACCGCCACGGCATCGCCAAGGAGCGGTACTGGCAGCTCGAATCGCACGAGCACACCGACGACGTGCACGCGACCGTCCGCACCGTGAGGGGACTGCTCGATGACATCGTCGAACGTCAGCTGATCTCCGACGTGCCGCTGTGCACGCTGCTGTCCGGCGGGCTCGACTCCAGCGCGGTCACCGCGCTCGCCGCCAAGGCCCTGCACGAGCACGGAGAGGGCAAGCTGCGCTCGTTCTCGGTCGACTTCGTCGGCTACACCGAGCACTTCAGCCCTGATGAGATGCGCGACACACCCGACACGCCGTTCGTCCACGACCTCGTCGGCCACCTCAGGAGCCTCGGCGTCGAGCACACCGACATCGTCCTGGACTCCAGCGACCTCATGGACCCGGCCGTGCGCTCGGGCGTCCTGCGGGCCCGCGACATGCCCACCGGCATCGGCGACATGGACACCTCGCTCTACCTGCTGTTCAAGGCCATCCGCGGCCACTCGACCGTCGCGCTGTCCGGAGAGTCGGCCGACGAGGTGTTCGGCGGGTACAAGTGGTTCCACGACCCCGAGGCCGTCAACTCCGGCACCTTCCCGTGGCTGGCCTTGCACGGCACGCAGTTCACCGCCCTGGAAAAGGTCCTCAACGAGGACCTCGCCGACAAGCTGGACATCCCCGGCTACCGCGCGGCGCGCTACCGCCAGGCGCTGGACGAGGTGCCGCGCCTGCCCGGGGAGACCGGGCTGGAGGCGCGCATGCGGGAGATCAGCTACCTGCACCTCACCCGGTTCGTGCAGATCCTGCTGGACCGCAAGGACCGCATGAGCATGGCCACCGGCCTGGAGGTCCGCGTCCCGTTCTGCGACCACCGGCTCGTCGAATACGTGTTCAACGCACCGTGGTCGCTGAAGACCTTCGACGGGCGGGAGAAGAGCCTGCTGCGCGCGGCGACCGGCGACCTGCTGCCGCGGTCGGTGCTGGAACGGCGCAAGAGCCCGTACCCCTCGACACAGGACCCCGGGTACGAGAAGGCCCTGCGCGAGCGGGCCGCCCGGGTCCTGTCCGGGCACGTCGCCGCGGAGCCGCTGGTGGACATCGCCAAGGTGCGCGCCCTGCTGGACCTGCCGCAGGACGCGGTGAGCCGCCACGACGTGCGCGCCGCGCTGGAGGGGTTCCTGCAGTTCAACGGCTGGCTCGAACGCTACCGGGCGCGGGTCAGCCTGTAGGGCCGGGGACCTGGAGGGCGCGGCGTCGGCTTGGCGCTCCGGGTACGGCGTTCGCGGGCAGGGGGACGGCGTCTCCACTAGGGTGATCTTTCCCGCCTTCGTGGAGGTCGAGAATGCCCGCTACGCGACGCGCCACCGTGGCCGCCACCGCGTCCCTGCTCGCCCTGGCCGCCTTCGCCCCCGGGGCGTCCGCCGCCGAGGGCGACGAGATCACGGTCGCCGCCTGCCCGCCGGGCACCATGGAACCGGCCGAGCTGGACGAGGCGTGCGGCGGCGAGGCGCTCGGCGCGATGTTCACCGGCCTCGTCGAGTACCTTCCCGGCAGGGCCGCCACCCGGTACGCCGTCGCGTCCTCGATCACCACCAAGGACAACAAGGTCTTCACCGTACGGCTGAAGAAGGGCTGGCGTTTCCACGACGGCACCGAGGTGAAGGCCCGCAACTTCGTCAAGGCCTGGAGCCACGGCGCCCGCGAGAGCGCGAACGGCTCCTACTACTTCCAGCACATCGCCGGCTTCCAGAAGCCCGCGCGTTCGGGGGTGCTCTCCGGCCTGAAGGTGATCGACGACCACGCGTTCACGATCACGCTGAACGAGCCGTTCGGGGGGTTCGTCCCCATGCTCGGACGGCTGGCGTTCGCGCCGCTGCCCGACTCCTTCTTCACCAGCCGCTCCGAGTACCACAAGTCCCCGATCGGCAACGGGCCGTACCGCTTCGTCTCCCGCACCGGCGAGGACGTCACCGTCGAGCGGTACGACGACTACGGCGGCCCCGCCCTGCCCGCCGTCGGCCGGATCGTCTACCGCACCTACGCCGACTGGGACGCCGCGTACAAGGCGCTGCTGGACGGCCAGGTCGACTTCGCGCCGGACATCCCGCGCGCCACCGGGCTCGGCGGGCGCGTCGTGAACACGCCGTCCGGCGGCATCCATGTGCTCAACTTCCCCATGAGGCAGCCCAAGATCTCCGGGAACGCCGACTTCCGCCGGGCCATCTCCATGGCGATCCCGCGCGAGACCATCGGCAAGGAGTTCGGCGCGAGCCGCGTGCCCGCCGACTCCTTCGTACCGCCGCCCTCCCTCGGCGCCCGGCGCGGGACGTGCGGCGAGGCCTGCGCGTACGACCCGGCCGGCGCGCGCGCCGCCCTGGCCAGGGCCCGCGCCGCGGGGTTCGTCCCGCCCAAGACCTTCACCATCTACTACAACGGGGACGCGCAGCACTCCCGGTGGGCCAAGCTCGCCGCCACGGCCGCCACCAAGGCGCTGGGCGGGCAGGTGAAAGTGGTGGCCGCGAGCGTGCCGACCTTCGCGGACCTGCTGAGCCGGGCCGAGCAGGGCACGCTCCAGGGCGCGTACCGCTGGGCGTGGCTCCTGGACAGCCCTCACGTGTCCGACGTCCTGGCGACCTACCGCACCGAGGACTCCAGTAACCACACCGGCTACAGCGACAAGGGATTCGACGCCCTGCTGGCCGCCGCCGACCGCACCCCGTCGCCGTCCAAGGCCGGCGCGCTCTACCGCCGCGCCGAGAAGATCCTCGTCCGCGACCTGCCGGCCGTCCCGCTCTTCTTCTACCGCAACGTGGCCGGGTACTCGGACCGGCTCTCCAACGTCCACTCGACCCTGTTCGGCTCCCTGGACGTCACCTCCGTCCGGCTCTGACGCTCACAGCTCCTCTAACAAGCGACCGGGCGGTCTCTTATTGCTGGACGTCCGGTGTGAGCTGCGGCGAAGCGGGCCGGCGTCCGTCCGGGACCGGCTGAACAGACCACTGGTTTGCTAACGTGGCAGGGTGATCCACGCCGACTTCCAGCGCGCACGCCGTCCCGAGCAGGTCGAGATCCGCAAGGGGGTCATCCTGGCGATGGCGCGGGAGATGCTCCGCCAGCGGCCACTGGCGGAGCTGAGCCTGAACGAGCTCGCGAGCCGGGTCGGGCTGGCCAAGTCGAACGTGCTCCGCTACTTCGAGAGCCGCGAGGCGATCTTCCTGGAGATCCTCGACGAGCTGTGGCAGGAATGGCTCGACGCCCTGGACGCCGCCCTCGCCGCCGGAACCGAGTCCGTCAAAACCGAATCCGCGGGTACGGAGTCAGCGGGGTCGGAAACCGCGGGAACCGAAGCAGGGGGAAGCGAGGCCGCCGCGACGGGGGGCACCGCGGCTCAGGCGACGGCCGGCGCGGGGCCGTACGCGCGGGAGGAGGCCGTGGCGCGTGCCGTGGCCGATACGCTCATCGCGCGTCCGATGCTGTGCGAACTGCTCAGCGCCATGGCGGGCGTGCTGGAGCGGAAGATATCGGTCGACTTCGCCCGCCGGTTCAAGGAACGGGCGATGGGGAACGTCCGCCGCCTGGGCGAACTGGTCGGCCGCCACCTGCCCGCCCTGGAGGGCGCCGTCGCCGAGCACTTCGCGGGAGCGGTGATCATCGTGTTGTCCGGGCTGTGGCCCTACGCGCACCCCACGGAGGCCGTCGCGCGCGTCGCCGCTGAGCTGGGGCTTCCCCCGGCCGAGGAGGCCTTCCCGACCAACCTCCGTGACGGTCTGACCACCTACATCACCGGCCTCACAGTCCGGGCCGCCGAGCGCGGGGGAATGCGCGCCTACTGACCAGGCCCGCCACTCGGACCGTAGCTCGCCGGCGGCCGGTCAGCCGGTTGGGGCGCAGTCGGGGCAGACGCCGAAGATCTCCACCGTGTGGTCGACGTCGACGAAACCGGCCTCGGCCGCGACGCGGTCGGCCCACCGCTCGACGGCCTTGCCCTCGACCTCGACGCTGCGCCCGCACGAGCGGCAGGTCACGTGGTGGTGATGGCGGCCGGTCGCGCAGCGGCGGTACAGCGTCTCCCCGCTCTCGTCGCGGATCGCGTCGACCATGTCGTTCTCGCTCAGCACCTGAAGATGCCGGTAGACGGTGGTCAGGCCGACCTGCTCGCCTTGGCGGCGCAGCTCGGCGTGGATCTCCTGAGCGCTGTGGAACCCGGACAACGTGCCCAGCACCGACACCAGCGCCTCAGCCTGCCGGGTTCCCCTGACCCGGGTGCCCCGGGTCGGGGGACGGTCGAGCTTGGGCGTGGTCTGGGCCGATTGTGACGTCATGCTGAGCCCTCCCACATCGTGACGATCACCGGCCGCGAACACCGCCGCGTTTATGAACACTACCAACGCGTAGGGGTTGCTCCACGTTCCCTGGTTGAACGGCGCGGGCCCGGTCGCGAAGGCGGCGCGGGCCGTGTGTCGTGGCGGGCGTGGCGGCGGCGCGGGCGTGGCATGCTGGCGTCCGTCGTCCCGTCGCCGCACCCGGAGAACGAGGCCATGAGCGTTACCTGGCGTCACCTGCCCAAGCCCGCGCGGGCCATCGCCGAGGCCGCGACCGGCGCGGTCGAGGCCGCCCGGTCTCGTGACGCCGAGGCGTTCCCGATCGAGGCGGCACGGCTCGCCGCGCTCGACTCCGAGCAGGTCGGCAACGTGCTGGGCGCGGTGGTGCGGTCTCTGCTCGAAGAACTGCACCCCGACGGGCTGACGGCGGACGACGTGCGGAATCTTGTCGCGCATTCCGTGCGGTCGGCGACGTGGTTCCCCGGCGTCGAGGCCGATGTCGTGGTGATCCTGGTGGCCGGGGCGCTGGGCCTGCACCAGTCCGAGGCCGAGGGGTTCACCCTGGACGGCGCGGAGGTCGCGCGGCACGCGCCGCTGCTGATCGTGGACCTGCTCGCCGCCTCCGGCCGTTCGTGGAACGAGGTCCTGGCGGCGGCCTTCGCCGGCATCGCGCTGATCGAGATCGCCGAGACCCCCTGACAGCGCTCTGGGACGCCTGACGCGGCCCCGGGACGTGCTGACGAGGGCTCGTGGCCGGTCGATGTGGCCCGATGGTGAGGGTTTGGTGGCCGGGGGGCTTGGCCCAGGGGAGGCCTGGAACCGTCGCTCAGTAGAGGTGCGCGGCCGAGCCTGCGAGGGCGGGCCGCGCGAGGTGACGCCAGGTCGGCCGCACGCCCGTGACGCGCTCGGCGAGGGCCATCGCGGCGAGGACGGCGGTGTCCGGGCCCGCGCCGGTCGCCGTGCCGTCGTCGTCCATGTCAGCCGTTGTGCCGACGGACATGCCCTGACCAGGAGGATCGGCGGCGTCGTGGCCGGTGGGCAGGCCCACGGCGCGCATCTGGGGGAGGAGCCGGTCGGGGGACGGGCCCCAGCGTCCGTCCGGGAGGCCGGGCTCGAACCCGGTGACGAGGTGGCCGTCGGCGGCGAAGAGGAACTGCGGCCCGTCCTCGGCGTCGAGGTACACGGTCGCCGTCACCGTGCCCGCCGAGAGGCGCCGGGTGACCTCGGCCAGGGTGCCCGCGCGGCCTTCGTCCTCCAGCAGGACGGCGCCGCCGATCGCGGCGTACGCGGTGATCGGGTGGGCGTCCGACGTCTTCCCGGGGTCGTCCGCGGGCCGGCCCGCCACCGCGAGGCGGCGGAAGGCGTCCTCCGGGGTGAGGTCGCGGACGAACGTCAGGCAGAAACCGGACGTCCATAAGCTGTCGCCGTATTTCTCTTCGAACCATGCGTAATCGGCTGCCGTCGCGTCGGCCATCGCGCGATCCCTTCGACGGTTTCGGCCCTGCGGCATGATCTTGCCAGCCCGCACCGACAGAAATCCGCCACTCGCCGAGTCCGGTCCGGCGGGGCCTCAGGTCCTTGGAGGGGTACCGGGTGCTTGGTAAGAGGCCATCGGTCTGATAGCTTGACGGATATAGCGGACCAATGGTCTTTTATGCTGACGAGGAGCCAAGATGGGCAGCGCTTCGTACGACATCGAAGTTCCGGGCCAGGCGGGGAAGCTGGCCGTGGTCACCGGCGCGAACAGCGGCATCGGGCTGGAGACGGCCCGCCGCCTCGCCCTCGCGGGTGCCGACGTCGTGCTCGCCGTGCGAGACCTCGCCAAGGGCGCGAACGCGGTGGCGGACATCCGCGCCGGAGGGCCGAAGGGCGAGGTCACGGCCGAGCGGCTCGACGTCTCCAGCCTCGACGCGGTCGCCGCCTTCGCCCAGGCGATGATCGACGGCGGGCGGCCGATCGACATTCTCGTCAACAACGCGGGCGTCATGGCCGTGCCCGGGCGCACCGCGACCCCCGACGGCTTCGAGCTGCAGTTCGCGACCAACTACCTCGGCCACTTCGCGCTCACCGGCAGGCTGCTCCCGCTGCTGGTCAAGGCCGGGTCGTCCCGGGTCGTGCACGTCAGCAGCGCCCTGGCCAACATCGGCAAGATCGATTTCGGGGACCTGAACGGCGACCGGCACTACCGTCCCACGCGGGCGTACGCGCAGTCCAAGCTGGCCAACCTGCTGTTCGCCCTGGAACTGGAGCGGCGGAGCGCGCGCGAAGGGTGGGGAGTGACCAGCATCGCCTCCCACCCCGGCTCCACCAGGACGAACCTGCAGGCCAGCGGCCCGAACCTCGGGCGGGACACGAACCGGGGGCCGGGCGCCAACAGGCTCGGCGAGCGCTTCGGCATGAACATGGCGCCCGCCGAGGGCGCGCTCGCCACGATCCTCGCGGCCACCGGCCCGGACGTGCGCGGCGGCCAGTACTACGGGCCGCGCGGGCTGTTCGGCATTGTCGGCAGGCCGGGCCTGGCCAAGATGCCGCGCCGGGCGCACGACGACGCCGTGGCCGCGCGCCTGTGGCAGACGGCCGAGACCCTCACCGGCGTCTCTTACGCCCCCGGCTCCGTCGCCGCCTGAGGCGCCCGGGACGTCGGCGTGTCCGGCGCGGGTGCACGGTCCACTGCGGCGGTCCGGGACAATAGAGGCGACAGGCTTTCTGATTCGATTAGCGAATCGTAGTTAGGTCGTGGCATGCTGTTACCGGCACGCCCGGCGCCCAGGCGACGTCGGGCACCCTCCCCGGTCAGGCCGTGCACGCCTGACCGGTCAGCGTCCGGAGGGACGTGCTCGACGGGCCGGCGCTCCAGTTGCCGGCACCAGGGCACGAAGACGATTGGTGAATACTGGGCAGCTCGTTGTGCCTTGATTCTGTGTAACACACAGGATCGCTAAGCCAATCAGAGACGCTCTCTAGGAAGGATGTGCCCATCGTGGCTATGAGCCCTGAGGCCGATTGGGTCTCACGATTCGCGGACGAGGTCATTGCCGAGGCGGAGCGCCGCGCTCCCGGCAAACCGATCGTCTGCGCGTCGGGCCTCAGCCCGTCGGGCCCGATCCACCTCGGCAACCTGCGCGAGGTCATGACGCCTCACCTGGTCGCCGACGAGATCCGCCGCCGGGGCCACGAGGTCGTGCACATCATCTCGTGGGATGATTTCGACCGGTTCCGCAAGGTGCCCGCCGGGGTCGACTCCTCGTGGTCGGAGCACATCGGCAAGCCGCTGAGCTCCGTGCCCGCCCCGCCCGGCAGCGAGTACCCGAACTGGGCCGAGCACTTCAAGGCGCCGATGATCGCCGCGTTGGCCGAACTCGGCGTCGAGTACCGCGGCATCAGCCAGACCGCGCAGTACACCTCGGGTGCCTACCGCTCGCAGATCTTGCTCGCCATGCGCGAGCGCGCGCGCATCGACGCGATCCTCGACCGCTACCGCACCAAGGGCAAGCAGGCCAAGAAGGCCCCCCAACAGGGGCTGGACGAGGCCGACGCCGCCGCGGCCGAGGCGGCGGCCGAGGGCTCCGGCGCGGCGAGCGAGGACGACGGGACGGCCGCGGCGGGCTACTTCCCGTACAAGCCGTACTGCTCGGTGTGCGACCGCGACATGACCACGGTCACCTCCTACGACGACGAGACCACCGAGCTGTCCTACACCTGCGTGTGCGGCCACTCCGAGACCGTCCGGCTCTCGGAGTTCGACCGGGGCAAGCTGGTGTGGAAGGTCGACTGGCCGATGCGCTGGGCGTACGAGGGCGTGGTGTTCGAGCCCTCCGGCGTCGACCACAGCTCGCCGGGGTCGTCCTTCGTCGTCGGCGGGCACATCGTCAAGGAGATCTTCGGCGCCGAGCAGCCGATCGGGCCGATGTACGCGTTCGTCGGCATCAGCGGCATGGCCAAGATGAGCAGCTCCAAGGGCGCCGTGCCGACCCCGGCCGACGCCCTGGCCATCATGGAGGCGCCGCTGCTGCGCTGGCTGTACGCGCGGCGCAAGCCGAACCAGTCGTTCAAGATCGCCTTCGACCAGGAGATCCAGCGCACCTACGACGAGTGGGACACGCTGCGGCGCAAGGTCGACGAGGGCACGGCCCTGCCGGCCGACCTGTCCGCGTACGGCCGGGCGGCGGCCACCGCCGCGGGCCCGCTGCCCACGACGCCGAGGCCGCTGCCCTACCGCACGCTGGCCTCGATCGTCGACGTGACCACCGGCCACACCGAGCAGACGCTGCGCATCCTGCGCGATCTCGACCCGGAGCACCCGATCACGTCCCTGGACGAGACCCGGCCCCGGCTCGACCGCGCCGAGCGGTGGGTCACCACGCAGGTCCCCGCCGAGCAGCGCACCCGCGTGCGCGAGGAGCCGGACGTCGCGCTGCTGGCGTCCCTCGGCGACCGCGAGCGCGAGTCGCTGCGCCTGCTGCTGGACGGCCTGGACGAGCACTGGTCGCTGGACGGACTGACGACGCTGGTGTACGGCGTGCCGAAGGTCCAGGCCGGGCTCACGCCCGACGCCAAGCCGACGCCCGAGCTCAAGGTCGCGCAGCGCGAGTTCTTCGCGCTGCTCTACACGCTGCTGGTCGGGCGGGACACCGGCCCGCGCCTGCCGACGCTGCTGCTGGCGGCCGGCGCCGACCGCGTGCGCGAGCTGCTCGGCGGCTGAGTTCGCCCGCGAGGGGCCGTTCCGGGACGTTCCCGGGGCGGTCCTTTCGTCTCTTATCCCGATTTCCCTCGTATGGTGCTCGGAATCACCGCGGGTCATGCCCGGCTTTTCACACGCCGTCCCCCTCTCCGAGGAGCGACTGGGCGCTCTGTCGTGTCTCGCCCATCGGTCGTCACATATCCCGGGTTTGGGGTCGGAAATCCGCATCCACCGCCGAATCCCCTAAGATCCTTGATGTACTAAGTCATCGTGCGAGGAGTGGCGTGAGCGAGCCGAAGGCACCAGCGGGAGTCGATCCGTTCACGCCGAGCGTCGCGAGAATGTACGACTACTACCTCGGTGGCAAGGACAACTTCGCGTCCGACCGCGAGGCGGCCGAGAAGATCATCGAGATCCTCCCGAACATCCGCGACATCGCCCGCGAGAACCGCGAGTTCCTCGTCCGCGCCGTGACGTACCTCAGCCGCCTGGGCATCCGCCAGTTCCTGGACATCGGTGCCGGGCTGCCGACGCAGCGCAACGTCCACCAGGTCGCCCAGGAGCTCGCCCCCGACTCCCGCATCGTCTACGTCGACAACGACCCCATCGTCCTGTCGCACGCCCGCGCACTGCTGGCCGAGAACGAGCGCGTGGTCGCCGTGGGCGCCGACATGCGCGACCCGGAGGCCCTGCTCGGCCACAAGGAGATCCGCTCCCACCTGGACTTCTCGCGACCCGTGGCGATCCTGCTGGTCGGCGTGCTGCACTTCGTCCCGGACGACGACGAGGCCGCGCGCATCGTCACGGCCATGAAGGGCGCGCTCGGGCCCGGTGGCCACCTGGTGATCTCCCACGGCTCGGTCCGCGCCCTGAGCCCCGAGAAGGAGCGCCAGGGCCACCAGGTGTTCAGCCGGACGACCGTGCCGGGGACGAAGTCCCGGTCGGCCGAGCAGGTGCGCGCCTTCTTCGACGGCCTGGAGATGATCGAGCCCGGCGTCGTGGAGCTCCAGGACTGGCGTCCGGACGTGCATCTCTCGCTCGTCAGGCCAGGTGAGGCGGGCGCGGTCGGCGGCCTCGGCCGCGCGGTCTGACCCCTCCGGCTCCCCGTACATTCTCGACGGGCCCCGGTCTCCGGCCGGGGCCTTTTCGCGTCCCCGGGCATGCGCACGGGCTTCAGGGCACGCCTCGACCCGTCACGGCCGGTGTGGCCGATGTCACGCGCGGCTCCCGTCTCGGTGCCGCCATGCCCGCCGTCGCCCGCCGTCGCCCGCCGTCCGAGGGCATCGTCGCAGGTAGAGGACTAGATAAAAGATAGCTTCATGCTAAGCTGTGTGAACGAAAAAATTGACCACCCTGTCCTGGCGCCCGTATGGTCCTGGCAATCGGGGACCTGGAGCACTTTTGATGAAGCGACTCACAGCGATCGCCGCCCTGGCGGTGGTCGCGACAGCCACCGCCTGCGGCACCACGGGGAACTCCTCCAGCGGGCCTGGAGGCATATACACGACGATCGACGGTTCGAAGCAGATCGACGCCAGCGCGCCGATCAACCCCTTCAACCCGCAGGGCAGCACGTTCATGGGCTACGACGCGATGTCGCTGGGCTGGCCCAAGAACGATCTGATGAACCCTGACCTGTTCTACCCCGGCCTCGCCGGAAGCTGGTCGGTCACGCCCGGCCAGGGAGAGGTCGTCATCCACCTGCGCCCGCAGGCCCGCTGGTCGGACGGCAAGCCCGTGACCAGCGCGGACGTCCGCACGTCGATCGGCCTCGCCTACACACAGGGCGGCAGCGCGTACACCGTGAACGCGGGCGCCGCCGGGGCCGCGGCCGACATCACGGTGGTCGACGCCAAGACCGTCAAGATCACCCAGGGCGCCAACCGCAGCAACGCGTTCCTCAGGAACGTCCTGTCGACGGTCATCGTGCCCGACCACGTCTACGGCCCGCTGCTGCCCGCCGGCTTCTGGGCCACGCTCAAGGCCGCCCGGGGCACCGGCCCGGCCGCCGACAAGGCCAAGGCCCAGATCACCGGCCTGTCGCAGAAGGTCATCGGCTTCTCGCCGCCGGAGGACGTCTCGGCGGGCCCGTTCGTGCTGGAGCGGATCAACCCCGGGGCCGCGCTGCTGAAGAAGAATCCCCACTTCTACGACGCCCACAAGATCGTGCCCGACAAGGTGAAGGTGCTCAACTACACCGGCAACGAGCAGATCTGGAACTACCTGGTCTCCGGCAAGCTGGACAACGCGCCGTTCACCGCCGTGCCGGCCGCCGTCATGGCCCGCATCAAGGCCACCAAGGGCAACGAGATCCGCAAGGGCTACTCCCCGGTGGCGGCGTCGCTGGCGTTCAACCAGGCGCACAAGCCGTACGACAACGTGCACGTCCGCCGCGCGCTGGCCTACCTGATCGACCGCGCCCAGCTCACCAAGATCGCCTCGCCCGAGGCGGGCACGCCGTCCGTCACGACCACCGGCATCCACGGCACCGCGGCCAAGGCGTGGCTCGGCGACGGGCTCGCGAAGCTGAACCCGTACAAGATGGACCCGGCCAAGGCCACGAAGGAGCTGAAGGCGGCCGGCATGGTCAAGAGGAACGGCCTGTGGGCGATGCCGGACGGCAAGCCCTGGAAGGTGCGCCTCACCGTGCCCGCCGAGTTCTCCGACTGGGTGGCGGCGGCCAAGTCGATCGCGAGCCAGCTCAACGACCACGGCATCGACGCGACCGTGACCACCTCGGCCGACTACACGCTCTACCTGGACGAGCTGGCGTCGGGCAAGCTCGACATCGGGTTCTGGCTGATGGCGCTCGGCCCGTCGCCGTACAACATCTTCCAGCGCCTCTACGGCTCGGCCAACGGCTGGTCGCTGCTCGCGGGGCGGCTGCGCCACTCGCCGCCCGGCAAGGACGGCAACTGGATGGGCGGCCCCGAGGTCGTCGGCGGGGTGAACCCCGGCGAGCTCACCAACCGCCTGAACCTGGCCATGCCGGACGAGCAGCAGCGCATCGTCGGCACGCTCGCGGGGCTGACGAACCAGCAGCTCCCGGTGATCCAGCTCTACGACTACGTCAACACCCAGTTCGTCAACACGACCCGCTACACCGGCTGGCCTCCGGCCGGCAGCGAGGCGCTGCGGCTGCCCGCGGGCGTGTGGATGCAGCTCGGCATGATCGAGAAGAAGTAACCTATGAAGCTTTTCGCGACCCGTGACGCCTCCCGGGCGGACCAGGGGGACAGAACGGGCCATGCAGGCTCGACCGGCGCGGCGGGCACGGCGGACACGCCGATCGCCCCCGACCCGGCCGGCAGGAAGGCCGCGGGCCGCGCGGTCCGGCGGCGCTTCGCGGGCCATCTGGTGCGCGGGCTCGCCATGATCTGGGTGGTCACCACGATCAGCTTCGTGATCATCCGCAACATCCCCGGAAATCCGGTCCTCGGCCAGTACGAGAAGCTGATCGAGCGCGGCATGTCCCCGGACCAGGCGCAGCGCGCGACCGCCGCCCTGTACGGTTTCCTGCCCACGGGCTCGCTGTGGCAGCAGTACGTCGACTACATGAAGGCGCTGCTGCACCTGGACCTCGGCCAGTCGCTCAGCACGCCCGGCGCCGAGGTCACCACGCTGATCGGGCACGCCGCCTCGTGGACCATCCTTCCCGTGCTCGGCGGCACGCTGCTGAGCTTCCTGCTCGGGGTGACGCTCGGCGTCTACGCGGGCATCAAGCGGTCGGGCAAGCTGGGCGACGCGCTGGCGATCTCCGGCTCGCTGCTGCACGGCGTGCCGCAGTACGTGCTCGGCCTGCTGGTCCTGGCGATCTTCACGACGCTGTGGCCGATCCTCCCGGCCGGCGGGCCGGTGGACGTCGAGTTCACGCCCGGTTTGAACGGTCCGTACCTGGCCTCGCTGATCCAGCACGCCACGCTGCCCGTGCTGACGTACGCCCTGGCCAGCTACGGCGGCTGGGTGCTGGCGATGAAGTCCAGCGTGGCGACGGTCCTCGGCGATGACTTCATCCTCGCCGCCGAGCTGCGCGGGATGTCGCGCTGGGTGCTGTTCCGGTACATCGCCCGCAACGCGATCCTGCCGCTGTTCACGATCCTCGCGTTGTCGCTGGGCATGCTGTTCGGTGGCGCCATCTTCATCGAGCGGATCTTCAACTATCCCGGGCTCGGGCTCCTGCTCGTCAACAGCATCGGCGCCCGCGACTACGCGCTCATGGGCGGCACCTTCCTGGTGACCACGGTCGCGGTCATCGTCGCCAACATCGCGGCCGACCTGCTGTACGCCGTGATCGACCCGCGCGTGCGGACGGGAGGCGCGGCATGACCGTCACCGCGATGCTCCCCGGAGGCCAGGGAAGCGCCCGCGCCACCCTGCGCCGCAACTTCTGGCGGGGCGTGGCCCGCGTGCTGCGCCGTAAGCCGAGCCGCATCGCCGGGGTGGCCATCATCGCCCTGTTCGCGCTGATGGCCGTGTTCGGCCCGATGCTGTACCCGGCCCACCTCCCGCGCGACGACAACGCCCTGTACGCCGCGCCGAGCCTGGCCCACCCCTTCGGCACCGACTTCGAGGGCACCGACGTCCTCGCGCTGGTCGTCACCGGGTCCCGGTACGTCATCCTCACCGGCCTGGCCACGGCGGTCATCACGGTCGCGGTGGGCACGGCGCTCGGGCTGCTCGCCGGGTTCCATAGGGGACGCTGGGACACCGTGCTCATGCGCTTCACCGACCTTCAGCTCACCATCCCGGGGCTTCCGCTGCTGCTGGTGCTGTCGACGGTCTGGAAGTTCGAGGGCCCGCTGGAGATGGGTCTGGTCCTCGGCCTGCTCGGCTGGGGCGGCATCGCGCGGGCCGTCCGCTCGCAGACGCTGTCGCTGCGTGAGCGCGGTTTCATCGAGGCCGCCCGGGGGCTCGGCCTGCCCACCCGGCACATCATCCTGCGCGAGCTGCTGCCGGGCATGGCGCCGTACATCGCGATGAACATGCTGATCGCCGTGACCGGCGCGATCTACGCCCAGGTCGGCCTGTTCTTCCTCGGCGTCCTGCCCTTCGACTCCAACAACTGGGGCGTGATGCTGAACCTGGCCGTCTTCGGCGGCGGCGCGCTGACCAGCGCGGCCGCGCTGCCGTACCTGCTGGCGCCGCTGCTGGCCATCCTGCTGCTGACCCTCGGCATCGTCCTCGTCGTGGACGCGATGGACGAGATCTTCAACCCACGGCTGCGTGAGGAGTAACCCGGTGACCATGAACGCGTCACGGCTCCTGAGGCGTTCCCGCCCCGCCGGGCCCGCCTCGGGCAGCACCGTTCCGGGCAGTACTGTTCCGGGCAGTACCGGCGCCCCCCGTCCCGACGCGGGGCCGCCGCCGGGCGTCCGCGTGCGCGACCTCACGGTCGTCTACAAGACCCCGCTCGGCGAGCTGCCCGCCCTCGGCGGCGTCTCCCTCACCATCGACCCGGGCACGATCACCGGCATCGTCGGCGAGTCCGGCTCGGGCAAGTCGACGCTGGCGCTGTCGCTGCTCAACGCCGTTCAGCCGCCCGGCCGCATCGCCAGCGGCAGCGTGGAGGTCGACGGCCTCGGCGACGTGCTCCGGCTCACGGGCGACGAGCTGCGCGGCGCGCGGGGACGTCACCTCGGGTACGTCTTCCAGGCCGCGCAGAACTCCCTCAACCCGCTGAAGACGGTCGGCAAGCAATTGCTCGACCTCGGCCGCTCGCACGGCGTGGACGACCTGGCCGCGCTGGTCCGGGACGCCCGGGCGCTGCTGGAGCGCATGGGCCTGGACGGCGCCCGCGTCCTGGACTCCCACCAGCACGAGCTGTCGGGCGGGATGCGCCAGCGGGTCGGCATCATGCTGGCCCTCGTGCTGAACGCCCGCCTGGCGATCCTGGACGAGCCCACCACCGCCCTCGACATGATCACGCAGGCGACGATCCTGCGGATCATCCGGGAGGTCCACAAGGAGCGCGGGCTCACCACGCTCATGGTCACCCACGACATCGGCGTGGCGGCCGAGGTCACCGACCGGCTCGCCGTGATGTACGGCGGCCGGGTGGTCGAGCACGGGCCCACCATGGACGTCCTCGGCGCGCCCAGCCACCCGTACACCCAGGGCCTGATCCGGGCCATCCCGCGCCTGTCCGGCGACCCCGCCGAGGCCTGTGCCCTGCCCGGACGGCCCCCCACGCTGGGCACGCTGCCCAAGCAGGGGTGCGTGTTCCGCGAGCGCTGCCCGCTGCGCATGGAGGTCTGCGAGACGACCGCGCCCTCGCCCGTGCGACACGAGGAGCGGACCGTCGCCTGCCACGCCCGGGAGTCGCAGGTGTCCGCCGCCGGACGGGGGGAGCACGCGTGATCAGCGGCACCGGGATCACCAAGACCTACAGGCAGCGCGGGAACGTGCTCGGCGGACGCGAGGTGCGGGCGCTGCGCGGGGTCGACTTCAGCATCCCCAAGGGCGGGGCGGTCTCGTTCATCGGCGAGTCCGGCTGCGGCAAGACCACGCTCGGGCGCATCATCGCGGGCCTGGAGACCTACGACTCCGGCGAGATCGTCATCGACGGCACGCCGATGTCCTCGCTGCGGCACAAGCGGCGGGAGGCGGAGTTCCGCAAGATCCAGCTCATCCACCAGGACCCGTACTCCGCGCTCAACCCGACGCGCACGATCCACCAGACCCTGGAGGCGCCGCTCGCCCTGCGCGCCCGCCGTACCGGGCGGTCGTCGGCCTGGGTGGACGACCGCGCCGAGGAACTGCTGTCCCTGGTCGGCATCGACCCCGGGTACGTGCTCGGCCGCTACCCCCACCAGCTCTCCGGCGGCATGCGCCAGCGCGTGGTCATCGCCCGGGCGCTCACCGTGGACCCGGAGATGCTCGTGGCCGACGAGTCGGTCTCGATGATCGACGTGTCGATGCGGCTCAGCGTCCTCGCCCTGCTGAAGGACCTGCGCGAGCGGCTCGGGGTGAGCGTGCTGTTCATCACCCACGACATCGCCACCGCGCGGTACATCGGCGACGAGGGCGAGCTGTACGTCCTGTACCGGGGGCAGGTGGTGGAACGGGGGCTCACCGAGTCCGTGATCTCCGGACCCGTCCACCCGTACACGCAGTCGCTGCTGTCGGCGATCCCGGTCCTGCACGGGCTGGAGCGTCCGGGGCGGGACCGCGTGGTGCCGACCGAGGCCCTGGACGAGCGCCACCCGGACTCGGGCTGCCTGTTCGCCCGCAGATGCCCGTTCCGCACCGAGCGCTGCACGGCCGAGCTTCCCGAACTGATGCGTGTGGAGGAACCGCCGATCGGCGGGCACGTCCCCGCGCCTGGCGCGGCACCGCACGAGCACGCCTGCTTCCACCCGGCGCGGCGCAACGTGATCCCCGAGGAGGCGGCGTGAGGAGTCCCGTTCGCCCGGAGGCGGCGTGATCGGCATCCGGATCGCCTCCGCCGACGACATGCCCGCCGTCGGCGGGCTGGCACGCGAGGCGCTGACGCTGGACGCCCCCGAGGCGCCGCAGCTCGTCGCCCGGCTGGCCGATCCGCCCGAGGGCCGCACCTGGACGGCGCTGGTCACCTCCGGCCTGGAAGGCGTGGTGTTCGCCTCCACCTCGGCCGTCCCGGGCCTCGGCCACGTGGACCTGTTCGCCGTGCGCCCCGAGGCCCGGGGCCGGGGACTCGGCCGGGCCCTGGTCGTCGCGGCCGAGGGCTGGCTGCGCGATCACGGGGTGCGGGAGGTGCGGCTCGCCGCCAACCCGCCGTGCTACGCCTGGCCGGGCATCGACGTCCGCTACACGCCCGCCGTCCTGCTGGCCGAGAGCATGGGGTACGAGCGGTACCGCGTCGCCTGGAACATGACCGTCGACCTGGCCGGATACGGCCCCCGGGACGCCTCCGCCGAGCCGCCCGCCACCGGGACGGGCTACGCCCGGGCGCCCTCGGAGGAGGACGACCTCGCCCGGCTCGCCGCGGCGGGGGCGACCGTCCGCGCGGCGCCCGCGGGGCAGCGGGACGCGGTGGTCGCGTTCGCCCGCGAGAACTGGAACGACGCGTGGGCGTGGGAGGCCGAGCACGCGACCGGCTGCCACTACGCCGTCCGGGGCGGGGAGATCCTCGGCTTCGCGGCCTGGGGCGCCCGGCCCCTGTGGTTCGGCCCGATGGGGACCGCCGAGTCGGCGCGCGGGCTCGGGGTCGGCAGCGTGCTGCTGCGGTGCTGCCTGCGCGAGCTGGCGGCGACCGGGCAGCGCACCGCCCAGATCGGCTGGGTGGGGCCGCTGGCGTTCTACGCCAGGACCGCCGGCGCGTGGGTGGAGCGCGCGTTCTGGCTGTACAACCGATCTCTCGCCTGACGTCGGCGGACGCCCGCCTGCGCCCTCCGATTTCGGGATATTTCGGAATGAGGACTGATGACCCGACCACCAGCAGCGCTTGCCACGACCGAGCAGAGCGATCCCCGCTACCGCAGGATCGACCGGCTGCCCACCGAGGAGATCGCCCGGCTGATGAACGCCGCCGACTCCACCGTCCCGGCCGCCGTGGCCCGCGCCGTCCCGGCGATCTCGGCCGCGATCGAGGACATCGCCGCCCGCATGCGTGACGGCGGCCGGCTGCTGTACGTCGGCGCGGGCACCTCCGGGCGGCTCGCGGTGCTGGACGCCTCGGAGTGCCCGCCGACCTTCGGTACCGACCCCGAGGTCGTGCGCGGCATCATCGCCGGTGGCGAGGGCGCGCTGACCCGGTCCGTGGAGGGCGCCGAGGACGACGCCGGCGCGGGCGCCGCCGCGATCCGCGAGCAGCGGGTGGGCCCCCTGGACTCGGTGGTGGGCATCTCCGCGAGCGGACGGGCGCCGTTCGTGGTGGCCGCCGTCGCGCAGGCCCGCCGGCTCGGCGCGCTCACCGCCGGGCTGTCCTGCAACGGCGGGGGGCCGCTGTCGGAGGCCGCCGAGCACGCGATCGAGGTCATCGTCGGCCCGGAGGTGGTCACCGGCTCGACCCGGCTGAAGGCCGGGACGGCGCAGAAGCTCGTCCTGAACATGATCTCGACGATCTCGATGATCAAGTGCGGGCGCACGTTCGGGAACTACATGATCGAGGTGTCCGCGAGCAACGCCAAGCTCGTCGACCGGGCCGCGCGCATCGTCGCCGACATCACCGGCGCGGACCTCGCCGCCGCCCGTGGCGCCCTGGCCGCCGCCGGGCACGAGGTCAAGACGGCCGTCGTGATGATCGCCCGCCGCCTCGACGCCGGCGAGGCCCGTCTCCTGCTCGCCGCCTTCGACGGCCGCCTCGACGGAGCCCTCGACTCCGCGCCGGACGCCCCTCCGGCCTGACCCGGCTCTGGGGCGCCCGCCCGGCCTGCCGCGGTGATGGGATGAAAACCCCCATACCCGGGCATACTTCCTTCAGTCATCGAGACCGGCGTCCCGCCGAAGAGATCGGCGGGCGCCCGCGTCGGACGGGGGGACATGTCGCCTGTACAGGTGCGCCGGATCTACGACGACCCTTCCCCGAAGGACGGGACCCGCGTCCTGGTGGACCGTCTCTGGCCGAGGGGCCTGTCCAAGGAGGCCGCGCACGTGGATCTGTGGCTCAAGGACATCGCGCCGTCCGACGAGCTGCGGGCCTGGTACGGCCACGACCCGGGCAGGTTCCCGGAGTTCGAGGGCCGCTACCTCGCCGAACTGGAGGACTCCCGCCACCGTCCAGCCCTGGAGCGGCTGCGCGAACTGCTCCGTGAGCCGCCCGTGACCCTGCTCACCGCCACGAAGGACGTGCGGATCAGCAACGCCGCCGTCCTAGCCCGCCTGCTCGGCAAGGCGGGCTGACACCCGCGCCCGGCTCCTCCGCCGAAGCCCTCACCGACCCCTTCACCGGACCTTCCGCCTTCCGCCGGATCCTTCGCCGATGCTCGTGACGGTCCAGACGCGCCGATCCTCGACGCGACGTGGCGAATCATGCGCAAAGCGTGAGCGGCGGCCACCGACAGGAGTAGCTTCTCTCAGCATGTTCTCTGGGTACGCGCATCAGAGGTCCCGGTCCCGCCGGTTCGGGACGGCCGTGACGATCCTCGCCACGGCACTGACGTCCGTCACGGCCGCTGGGGCGCCGGACGTCGCCTCCGCGTCCGGAGCGCCGCGCGCGCACACTGCCCTCGCGGCGCCGTGGACGGCCGGTCCGCCGGAGGCCGCCGGTTCGCCGGCGAGCGAGGGGCGCCGGGCGGTGGAGTCCGTCCTCGGTCTCGGCGACTCGGTGCCCGCCGGGTCGGGCTGCGACTGCGTCTCCTATGTGGCGCTCGTCGCCGAGGCCCTGTCGGCCCGCCAGGGCACGCCGGTCGCCGGGTCGAACCTCGCCGCCGCGGGCCTGACCACCCAGGGCCTGCTGGACATGTTGGACGACGACACCGTGCGGGCTGGGGTGGCGGGGGCGGATCTGACGGTGATCACCATCGGGGCGAACGACTTCGCGGAGGAGGGCGTCGAGGACGACTCCTGCGGCGTGGACCTCGCCTGCTACGGGACGGAACTGGCCCGGCTGCGGGCCAACATGGACACCCTCCTGAGCAGGATCCACGCCCTGCGGGGGCCCGGCGGGCGCGTGGTGGTGACCGGGTACTGGAACGTCTTCCTGGACGGCGCCGCCGGACGCGCCCGGGGCCCGAAGTACGCCGCGGGCAGCGACCGGCTCACCATGGCCGTCAACGCGGCGCTCGCCGCCTCGGCCGCCGCGTCCGGCGTCCTGTTCGCGGACCTTTACACGGCGTTCAAGGGGGAGGACGGGACGCGCGACGACACCGCGCTGCTGGCCGCCGACGGCGATCATCCCGGCGCCGCGGGGCACCGGCTCATCGCCGAGACGGTGCTCTCGGCGCTGGCCGGTCCGGATCCTCGCAGGTGACGCCTGGTCTCAGATGCGTTTTTTCCGGCACGTCCGGGTATCTGTCATTTTGACCCCCCTAGCCCGGCCGTGAACGCGGCGCGTGATCAGGGGAGAGCACTATGAATCGCACACTCGCCGCGACCGCGCTGCTCGTCTTCACCGCCTCGGCGCTCGCCGCGACCCAGGTATCCGCCTCGGCGCTCGCCCCGGAGGGGATCTCCGCCCCGCCCGCGTCCGTGGCGACCGGGGGAGGCGGAGGCGGGACGCCTCCACCGGGAGGTAAGGGGGCGCCTCCGGCGGCAGGCAAGCCGCGAGCGGCCAAGATCACCGTGAGCGCGACCCAATACAAGATCCTCTACAACCAGTGCCGTTACGCCGACACCCGCAGGGCGCGCCGGCAGTGCCGCCACGATGTGCGGGTGACGTACCGCATCGGGGCGTTCAACGAGAACCTCGACTGCCGGACGTACTCCGGCATCACCGTCTGCGGCACGCTCAAGCTCAACAAGCGGGAGCGCCGCTGCGTGGTCTATCTGGTGAAGGCCGGCCTCTCCAGCCGCCGCGCCGAGGTCGAGTGCTACGCCTTCGTTTGACGGTGAGGATGTAGGTGATCGCCTCCCGGTGGGGTCTGACCCATCGTCTGACCCATCGTCTGGCCGACCGCGGGGGTCCTCAACGGGATCTGTCGGCCCCGAACCGGGAGGCGCTCGCCTGCACTCGCCGGACGCGGCGCGTCGCCGTCGCGGGGGAAGTGTTTTCGGTCCCCCCTAGGCGACCCTTTGAGCCGGCGAGAGATCTGGTGACGGTGGCATCCCGTCCCATTGAATCGGCGGCATGCCGCATATCTCGCTAGGAAACGACGCCCCCGGCATCGTGGGGCCCATGCTCTATCGGCCGGAGACGGCCAAACCCCTGAACGACCTCGTCGACGTGCTCCTGCGGGCCGACAACACGCTGAGCCGCGGCGAGCGCGAGCTGATCGCCGCCTACGTGTCCCGGCTCAACGACTGCGACTTCTGTGGCTCCATCCACGGGGCGATGGCCGCCGAGCAGCTTCCCGGCGGTCAGGAGCAGGTGGCGGCGGCCTGCGCGAACCCGCACACGGCCGACGTGTCGCCGAAGATGCGCGCCCTGCTCGACGTCGCCGCCCAGGTGCGCGAGGGCGGGAAGGCCGTGACCGCCGAGGCGATCGCCGCCGCGCACCAGGCGGGAGCCGGCGACCTGGAGATCCACGACACGGTGCTCATCGCCGCCGCGTTCTGCATGTTCAACCGGTACGTCGACGGCCTCGGCACCACCCCCCTGACCGGCCAGGAGGAGTACGTCCCGATCGCCAAGATGATCATCGAGGCCGGATACGGCGGCGTGATCTCCGGTTCCCCCGCCTGAGCACGGCTCCCGGCCCGTCACGATTCGAGCGGAACCGTGGCGGGCCGTTCCGTATCGCCCGCTCGCCCAGGCGCCGAGCCCGTGTGCCCACGCCCCGCTCCGTACATGGACGTGCAGGAGCGCGTATGAATTCATTTGCGCTTTCCTTTGATGATGCGCACTTTTCACGCCGGCGGAGCCCTCTCACCGGGACGTGGAAAACGGCGGAACGCTTTCGATTCTTCATGACGTCCATTCGCGCCCGATGTGACGCACCGCGGCGGGGCATTCGGCGTCCCAAATGACGTGGCCTTTCTCCAGGCCCGTGCCGGCGGCGGGGTGGCCGCACCCCAGAGGGCCCCCGTAATGACCCGCCCCTGGGTCGCGGGCCGTTCTGGGCTCGCCATGCGCTCTTGTATCTTGGGGTTTCAAGCTCAGAGGCGCTGTGATGGAGCTCAGCCGGAACCGCTCCTCGGGCGCCTTCCGTATGGGGAGGTGGTCCGGTGGGAACCGAGGCTCTACGGGAGCTTTTGGACCGGCGGGTGGTGGTGCTCGACGGAGCCTGGGGCACCATGTTGCAGGCCGCGGGCCTGACGCCGGCCGACTATCGCGGCGGGGGCCGTTTCGACGACCACCCGTACGACGTGACCGGTGACCCTGACCTGCTCAACCTGACGCGCCCGGATCTCGTGCTCGACGTCCACCGCCAGTACCTCGCGGCCGGCGCGGACATCACCACCACGAACACGTTCACGGCGACGAGCATCGGCCAGGCCGACTACGGGCTCCAGGCGTACGTGCGCGAGATGAACCTGCGCGGAGCCCAGCTCGCGCGGCAGGCCGCGGACGAGGCGGGCGGGCGTTTCGTCGCGGGCTCGATCGGCCCGCTGAACGTGACGCTTTCGCTGTCCCCCCGCGTGGAGGACCCCGCGTACCGCGCGGTGACGTTCGACGACGTGCGCGCCACGTACGCCGAGCAGATCCAGGCGCTGGCGGACGGCGGCGTCGACCTGCTGCTGATCGAGACGATCTTCGACACGCTGAACGCGAAGGCCGCCATCGCCGCCGCGCGCGACGTCGCCCCCCACCTGCCGCTGTGGATCTCGGTGACCATCGTCGACCTGAGCGGGCGCACGCTGTCCGGGCAGACGGTCGAGGCGTTCTGGAACGCGATCGAGCACGCCCACCCGCTGGTCGTCGGCGTGAACTGCTCGCTGGGCGCCGCCGAGATGCGCCCGCACATCGCCGAGTTGTCGCGGCTGGCCGGCGTGTACACCGCGTGCCACCCCAACGCCGGCCTGCCGAACGCGTTCGGCGGCTACGACGAGACGCCGGAGGAGACCGCCGGGCTGCTCAGCGAGTTCGTCGCGTCCGGCATGGTGAACATCGTCGGCGGGTGCTGCGGGACCACGCCCGGGCACATCGCGCGGATCGCCGCCACCGTGGCGGACGCGCAGCCCCGCCCGGTTCCCGCGCCCGCGGCGAGCACCCGCTTCAGCGGCCTGGAGCCGTTCGAGATCGGCCCCGACACCGGGTTCGTCATGATCGGCGAGCGCACCAACGTCACCGGGTCCGCCCGGTTCCGGCGCCTGATCGAGGCGAACGACCACCAGGCCGCCGTGGACGTCGCGTTGGAGCAGGTGCGCGGCGGGGCCAACCTGCTCGATGTCAACATGGACGCCGACCTGCTCGACAGCGAGCAGGCCATGACCACCTTCCTCAACCTGATCGCGACCGAGCCCGAGGTCGCCCGCACCCCCATCATGATCGACAGTTCGCGGTGGAGCGTGCTGGAGGCCGGCCTCAAGTGCGTGCAGGGCAAGGGCGTGGTCAACTCCATCAGCCTCAAGGAGGGCGAGGGCCCGTTCCTGGAGCAGGCCCGGCGCATCCGCGACTACGGCGCCGGCGTGGTCGTCATGGCCTTCGACGAGCAGGGCCAGGCCGACACCACCGAGCGCAAGGTGGAGATCTGCGGCCGCGCCTACGACCTGCTCACCCAGGAGGCCGGCTTCCCCGCCGAGGACATCGTCTTCGACCCCAACGTGCTCGCCGTCGCCACCGGCATCGTCGAGCACAACGGCTACGCCAAGGCGTTCATCGACGCGCTCCCGCTGATCAAGCAGCGCTGCCCCGGCGCGCGTACCAGCGGCGGCATCTCCAACCTGTCGTTCTCCTTCCGCGGCAACGACGTCGTCCGCGAGGCGATGCACTCGGCGTTCCTCCTCCACGCCGTCCGCGCCGGGCTGGACATGGGCATCGTCAACGCCGGTCAGCTCGCGGTCTACCAGGACATCCCCGCCGACCTGCTCGAACTCGTCGAGGACGTTCTGTTCGACCGCCGCCCCGACGCCACCGACCGGCTCGTCTCCTTCGCCGAGACGGTCAGCGGGACGGGCACCCGCCGCACGGTGGACCTGTCCTGGCGCGAGGCCCCGGTGGAGAAGCGCCTGTCCCACGCGCTCGTGCACGGCATCGTGGACTTCATCGAGGACGACACCGAGGAGGCCCGGCAGAGGGCCGCGCGCCCGCTCGACGTGATCGAGGGCGCGCTGATGGACGGCATGAAGGTCGTCGGCGACCTGTTCGGCGCGGGGAAGATGTTCCTGCCGCAGGTGGTGAAGAGCGCGCGCGTGATGAAGCGCGCGGTCGCCTACCTGGAGCCGTACATGGAGGCCGAGAAGGAGCAGGCGCGTCTGGAGGGCCGCACCGACGTCATCCGCGGCAACGGCAAGGTCGTCCTCGCCACGGTCAAGGGCGACGTCCACGACATCGGCAAGAACATCGTCGGCGTCGTGCTCGGCTGCAACAACTACGAGGTCATCGACCTCGGCGTCATGGTCCCCGCCAACACGATCCTCGACACCGCGATCGCCGAGGGCGCCGACGCCGTCGGCCTGTCCGGGCTGATCACCCCGTCCCTGGACGAGATGGTCTCCGTCGCCACCGAGATGAAGCGGCGCGGCCTGAAACTGCCCCTGCTGATCGGCGGCGCCACCACCTCCCGCCAGCACACGGCGGTGCGCATCGCCCCCGCCTACGACGGCACCACCGTCCACGTGCTGGACGCGTCCCGCGTCGTCGGCGTGGTCTCGGACCTGCTCGACGCCGACCGGGCCGAGGAACTGGCCAAGAGCAACCGTGCGGAGCAGGAGCGCCTGCGCGAGCAGTACGCGAACCGCGAGCAGCGTCCCCTGCTCACCCTCGAGCAGGCACGCGCGAACCGTGAGCAGGTGCCGTTCGACGAGCTGCCCGTTCCCGCCTTCACCGGCGCCCGCCTCGTCGAGCCCGACCTCGCCACCCTCCGCGAGTTCATCGACTGGCAGTTCTTCTTCCTCGCCTGGCAGCTCAAGGGCAAGTACCCGGCGATCCTGGAGCAGCCGGAGGCCCGCGAGCTCTACGACGAGGCGAACGTCCTGCTCGACCAGATCATCGCGGACGGGTCCTTCCGCGCCCAGGGGGTGTACGCGTTCTGGCCCGCCCACTCCGAGGGCGACGACATCGTGGTCCGCGTGGGCGACCAGGACGACCTGCGGCTGCCGATGCTGCGCCAGCAGACCTCCAAGCCGGAGGGCCGTCCCAACCGGTCCCTCGCCGACTACGTGGCCCCGGCCGGAGACCACCTCGGCGGGTTCGCCGTGGCCGTCCACGGCGCCGAGGAACTCGCCCGCACCTTCGAGGACCGGCAGGACGACTACCACGCGATCATGGTCAAGGCACTGGCCGACCGCTTCGCCGAGGCGTTCGCCGAGTACGTCCACCTCCAGGCGCGGCGCGACTGGTTCGAGCCGGACGCCGCCCCCCGGTACGAGGAACTGCACGCCGAGCGGTTCCGTGGCATCCGCCCCGCCTTCGGCTACCCGGCGAGCCCGGACCACAGCGAGAAGCGCGACCTGTTCGAACTGCTCGACGCCGAGCGGCTCGGCATGAACCTGACCGAGTCCTACGCGATGACCCCGGCCGCCAGCGTCAGCGGGCTGATCTTCGCGCACCCCGCCTCGCGGTACTTCACCGTGGGCCGCATCGGCCGCGACCAGGCCGAGGACTACGCCAAGCGGCGCGGCGTCGACCTCGCCGAGATCGAACGCTGGCTCCGCCCCAACCTCGCCTACGACCCCGACTGACCGCAGCCCCCGCCCGCGAGCCGCCCCCATACCCGGGAGACGCGGCTCGCGGGCGGAGGTGGCGTAGGACTGACCCGCCCCACCGGGAAATGGGCCTCGCCTCCGGCTCGGACTGTATCGCCCAGGGGGCTTCGCCCCTTCGCCCTAACGGGCATCCGGACAGGTCGCACGCGAGCGGATCTTCGACGGACTCCTCAGCCGACTCGACGACGAAGCCTCCTGACCCTGTCGGCACATACGTGAAGCGGCAAAGTGCCCAGCCCAGTACACACACGCATGAACATGAGGACCGGGCGTCTCAACGGAAGGCGGCGGTATTCTCCGAAACCCACTGGCGGAATCGCCTGGCAGGGGAGTCGGTGACCCGCGAGACTGTGTCGCGCACCTTCAGAAGCTCGTCGTTGACGTCTCCGCCTGTCACATCGAGCACCGCATCCGCGGCCTCGTCTCCCAAGAACACAGCCATGTCGCGGTGGGCCTCCTCCCGGCTGATCTCGGCGAACGGCACCTCCCGCTCCAGGGCTACGGCTATCGCCGCAACCTGCTGCCGGGCCGTCACCCGCTCCGGGCCGGTCAGGGCATACGTCCGGCCTTGGTGACCGGACTTCGTCAGCGCCACTCGCGCCACTGACGCGATGTCCGCGGGGTGGATCGTGGGGAGCCCGATGTCCGCATACGGCACCCGGACCGGTTGATGCTCGCGGATTGACGCTGCCCACCACAGGGCGTTCGAGGCGAACTGCGTCGGCCGCAGAATCGTCCAGGCCATGCCGCTGCCCTTGAGGAGTCGCTCGACAGCGAGGTTCTCATCGGCGGGGCCGAGGTGCGGATGGGTCTGGACGGTAATGGACGACACCAGCACCACGTGCTCCACCCCCGCCTGCCGGGCGGCGCCGAGGATGTCAGCATCCGAACCCATACGCGACACGAGAAATAGCGAGCGAACCCCCTCCAGTGCAGGTTCCAGTGAAGCCATGTCGGCGAAGTCACCCTCAACCGCCTCGACTCCCTTGGGGAATGAAGCTCGCGCAGCGTCACGAGTGAGACCCCGCAAGGGTCCGGCACCGCACACATGTAGCTCCTGCAGCAAAGCACTTCCTATGTTCCCGGTGGCTCCTGTCACGAGAATCATGAGCGCCTTCTCCCGTCGCCTAGTGATCAACTGGAGGACACGCTAGAAGGTCAAGGAGAGTCCTGACCGTTTCCTGCGCTGGGCACGTTCCGCACTCGGTGACGAAGGACGCCGACAGAACCGCCCCCAGCACGACCGGTGGCTTGACAACGAGACCCGCATATTAGAGGGGTGCCCGGATCGATCGTCCACGACCGTACCAAGACGGTGGTCAAACGGCACGTCGCGCCGGGAGCGGCAGTGCCGCTGCACCCCGAAGCCGCGGCGTTCGCCGCGCACTACGGCTTCGAGGCCGACCCGCTGGCCGCCTACCGTCCCAATCGCCATCCACGCGTTGTAGGCCGACGGGGGCGGCGTGCTGGCGGTGCACCCCGCGCTGCGCGCCGCGGGTCATGGATGGTCGATGAGTCCCACTGGGATGGGCTGCCCGACGGGCACACCCGCGCCACCGTCATCGAAGGTGCCGATCCCGGCCGGGCCGCCCCGCCCAGGCATGATCGTGTTTCTCCCCCGAGATAGTGCGTGATCGTCTAGTCGGCCACTCGACCCTCAGTGATCGTTTCCGCACTTAGAGTGATACTCCCGAAGCGCCGAGCGACGACATCGAGGGGCACCTTGACGTGCGCGATCCTGGAAGGGGTAGCAGCCATGCAGAATAATGCGCGGCTGCGACGCACCTGGGTCGTCCTGGTCCGGGTGCCTCCGCAGGAGGTCTGTGTCCCGAGCATCACGGTAGTCGTGAGGTGGGACGCGCTCGGTATCTGCCAGGTCACCGCCCTGACCACGGAGAGCGCTCCGCTCGGAGGTGGCCGGATCGAGGGGAGCGCACTGCTGTCCGACGCCATGGCTGGCGCGGCACTGCGCCAGATGATCGGCGAGGTCGCCGCTCCTGGTCTGGTACCGCTGGGGGGGAGGAACACAATAGCGGGTTGGCGCCCAGATCGTGATATTCGCCTGCACGGCCACGCGCTGGTCGGTCTGGAGAAGGGCTGTCGTCAGGCGCTTTTGGCGGATTCGAGGGCCAGCATCTCGCGGAACTCGGCAACAGAGGGGCGGTCGCGCTGGTGCCTGGGTACGGCGCTGAGCACCATCCGTCCGGTTTGGAGCACCATCTTGTCGTTGTAGACCTGTGGCAGGGCATCGATCACCGAGGCCGCCAGTTGCATCCCTTGATCGATGCCCCCGTTGACGACGGTACAGAGGGCTCCCTTCAGGCGAACAGTGGCCGCCGTCGCGTAATCGCTGTTGACGGCGAGCAGGCGCTCGCCCGCGCTGTTCGCTTCGGCCTCATTGCCTACACCCGCGTAGATCGTGTTCTCGGCGTTGGGTAGTTGCCCGTATTTCCAGTAGCCGGTCATGATGCTCACAGCTGGCGGATCGGCCGTGACAAGGTCGCGGAAGGTGTTCAAAGTCTGCTGGGCTTCCGCGTGCCTTCCGAGGAGCATGAGCGCCTTGGCCTCAGAGCAGAGGACGAGCGCGAGCCCCAGGGATGGGCGATCTCCTGCGATCTGCTGGGCATTTTGGGTGAGTCTCAGGACGGTCGCCGGATCGCGTTGTCCGAAGAGGCCGTGTCCGGTCTCGGTGGCGCGCACGCTGAGCTGTAGTTCGAGGTCTCCTGAGGCGTCGGCGGCCTGGCGTGCGGTGCGCCACCAGCGGATGGCGGCACCGTGATCGCCCAGGCGGGTCAGCACGTTGGCATGGAGAGTCGAGAGCGCCGCCATGACCCGCTGGAGTTCGATCACGTCTTCGGGGGTGGAGGCGTCCAACTGGCGCTGTACCGCGAGCAGGTCGATGAGGAGGTCGGTGGCGACCTGTGCGGGGGGTCGGGTGCGCAGCGCGTGCAGGTGGTCGGCGCAGGTCAGCTCCCAGTCTTCGATGGCGCGGTGGGCCTGGTCAGGGGACAGCTCCAGGAGCCGGCGGAGAGGTTCACCCGAGATACCGAGGGTGTCGAGCACGCCGAGTCCGGTGAATCCGGCGAGGAACTGGAGGGCGGCCCGACGTTCCATATCGTCATCTCCATTGCGATATGCGGGGTTTTCCATATATCTACCCGCGCCTAGCCGGTCTGACTCGGCGGCGGCGTTGAGACGCACCAGCGTGCCGTAGAGCGCGGTCAGAATGCCGCGCGCACCGTACACCTCGTCCAGGCGGGGGACCATCTCAGGCGGGGGCGTGCGCTCACCGCGCTCCCATTTGGCCAGGTTGGAATGGTCGATGTAGAGATCGGCCGCCACGCGGCGCAGGGCGATCTTGGGTTCGCTCTCCCTGCAGCGGCGCATGACCGCGCCGAACAGATGCCATGCGGAGGCGTGCGGGTCGATCGGGTCTGCGGCCATGACACCCCTCGGGATAGTGGTCCGGCGCGGCCGCACCCGACCACACCGTTGTCCTTACACCATCGTCGATCACTTTCCATGATTGCACTGCTACAGCCCGTAGCGCTCCCGAAAGCCGGGACCCGTAGGCGATGAGAGCGCCGTACGGGTCCCTGATCAGGAAGGTGGTCCTGACCCGTGACGCAGCCTAAACGCCGGTGGCGCCTGTACGGGCGCCGTAATGCCGAGCCGACCGGCCGCCACACCCTCGGACGGCCCTACGTACCGGTCGAGCCCGGCGATCCCGACCCGCGCGCCCGCGCCACCGCCGTACTGCTCGACCGGCTCGAACCGGCCTGGACGATCCTTTATGGACCATGGAGCCGCCGCTTCTACGCCGTGGCGATGTTCCCCACCCCGTATCCGCTGATCGTGGAGGAATCCACCGCGCAGGAGCTCACCGAGCAGATGCGCCAGGCGGAGCGGGACGTCTTAATGACCGGCCGTACGCACACCGCGTCCAGGCCGGCCGCGTGACCCGCATGACCTCGACCTCCCCCTATGAAGGACGACTGACCAGATGAGCACCCGCACCCGGCGAACGGAGAGCGCCGTCTTCCCCGCCACCGAGGCCTCCGCGGGCGAGGCCCGGCGCTGGCTGAGCAAGATCCTTAGCGACCATCCCCGCCACGACGACGCCGTGTTGCTGCTGTCGGAGGCGGTCACCAACTCCCTGGTGCACACCGATACCTCGGTGATCGCCGTCGCGGTGGTGGTCGAGGAGGGTGACGACGTCCGGATCGAGGTCGGCGACCAGGGCGGGCGCACCGTGCCGAGCATCCCCTCGGACACCGGCGAAGAGCCGGCCATCTCCGGGCGAGGCATCCGCCTGATCCGCGCGCTGTCCTCCCGCTGGGGGTTCACCGAGGAGAGACCCCGCTGCGTCCTCTGGTTCCTGCTGTCCGCAGACGGTGGGGGAGACGCCTGACCCCCACCCGCCGATCCTTTATTCGTTCAGAGATGTCGTGGCGCTTCGCATCTGTGTCAGGCTCCGCAAAGACGCTTCGTTGCAGAAGATCCGGCGGGCTCAGGACACGCTTCGCGATGACCTACGGGAGCGCGGGCATCTGTCGGCATACCGGCTCGCGGCTGACGGCAGCAGCATCTACCGGTTTCGTCCGTAGTGCTCCGGCCTTCCGGCCGGGGGTGAAGCGGGCCGTCCCGCGTAGCGGGGCAAGAACAGCCGGTTCACCGTCAGGTGAACCGGCGTCCACCCCGATCAGACCGGTCGTTTCTGCTGCTTGATGTACTGCTTGAGCACGGCCGGCGGGGCCCCGGCCAACCGGCCCGGCGAAGTAGGAGCCGGACCAGAAATGATCACCCTGCAGGTGCTCGCGGGCGTGGGCGCCGAACTCCTTGCGCAGCATCCGAGCCGAAACCCCCTTCAACGAGTTGACCAGCCTGGACAAGGCGACCTTGGGCGGATAGCGGACCAGCAGGTGGACGTGGCCGTCCTCGCCGTTGAACTCACGATGTTCGACCTCGAGGACGGCACAGACCTCCCGCATGATCTGTTCGCATCGGACCGGCATCGGGCCGGTGAAGGCCCCACGCCGATACTTCGTGACGAACACCAAATCGGCGTGGGCGTGGAGACCGTGCACGACACGCCGTCCGGTGCGCACATCAGGGTCCGGTTCCCTCCCGGTGACGCAACGAAACGATACGATCACGGCGTGGAGAAGGTGAAGCAGGCGCGGGCGCATGTGGCCCGCCTGGAGTTGAGCGTGGCCCAGGCGGCGGTGCTGGACGGTCAGGCGCATACCGCTCGCGCGCTGTGGAACCTGCTGCACGAGTACGCCACCTTCCGGCAGGGCCGGTTGGCGACGTTGAAGCAGTGCGACGAGGCGATCCGGGCGGCCCGCCGTGAGATCGACTGGATGGGCCGGCTGCCCGCCCAGGCCGCCCAAGCCGTGCTGAAGACCTACCGGCAGGCATGGGTGAACTTCTTCGACCCCGATCACCCCGCCGGGCGCCCGAGGTTCAAGACCCGGTTGCGATCCCGGCCCGCTGTCGATGTGCCCCAGGCCCGCGATCTGCAGATCAAGCGGGTCAACCGGCGGTGGGGCGCGGTCAATCTGCCCAAGGCCGGGCGGGTCCGGTTCCGGTGGACCAAGAACCTGCCCGGCGCCACCAAGGGCGGCCCGGCCGGGCGGATCACCGGAGCCCGCCTGGTCAAAGACGCCGACGCCTGGCACATCGTGTTCCGCACCGAGACCATGGCCGCTGCGGTCATGGACACCCATCCCGGCCCGGCCGTGGGGATCGACCGGGGCATCAACGTCGCCCTGGCCCTGTCGGACGGCACCCCGCGTGAGCACGGGCCCTGGCTCACCGGCGGCGAGAAAGAACACCTGCGCCGCCTGGAGAAGAAATCCGCCCGCCAGCGCCGCACCCGCACTCCCGGCCGGCCCACGTCCAAACGGCTGACCCGCACCTACGACCAGATCGCCAGGCTCCGCGCGACAGCCAAGCGCCGAGCCGTCGACTGGCAGCACAAGACCACCACCGAACTCGCCGGCACCTTCGGCGTGGTCGTGGTGGAGGATCTGA